>JBDUEK010000084.1:0-26500 GCA_040002495.1 Ferruginibacter sp. | reverse complement strand
CCAGAATTAAATTAAAAAGACTCTATCCGACAATATCAACTTGACATGACACTAGGATTCTACTAAGGTTTGTCTCAAGAATGACAGAAGATGTAATCCGATGGCTATCGGATCACTGTTTTATCCGCTAAGAGGTATAGTGTTAATTCAATACCGCTTTTCATTGAATAAAATGATAAAATGAAAAAACCATCTGCCCCGGTTTTACTAAATTATACTCCCCTCCGCATCAAAATGTGTTATAATTTTTTTGACCCCGGCAAGATTGCTGCTATGAAACATCGTTGCGTCGCACTCTTGTACAATTTTTTCATTATTCAACAATGCACAAATTTATCAGGCGTAAAGTATAGCAGATGGCTTTTAACTTTCCTGTACACCCAACCGGGTGCATATTATTTTGAATGTTCTATTTTAAATCAGCAGCCGCCGCATCCAGGTAAGCTGAAAAATCACTCAATACATTTGCTGCAATTTCAACCTGTGATTTTACTTCGGGCCAGTTTCTTTCTTCAATAGCTTCCCTTATACCCGGCAAGGTTTTTACGCCATAGCCGGTGTAGAAGCCGGGTGCATAAATGGCGTGCTTGTACCAGCCTCTGCGTGGCAGGCCATCTTTGGAAAGCAACTGCTGTTCGGCACGGTATAATTTTATATTAAGCTCATCTCGCTTTGCATCCGTAATAGTATTTCCCGTAATGGCGGTTTGTAATGCATCGGCGCTTTTTTCAAAAACGGCACTTGCATTTTGTAGCGAAGCAAAACTAAGATAAGGCACTTCGTCCTTTGATACAGGCGGTAATAACGGCTCGTTTATCTTATCCGCAATGCTGTAATATTTTTCTTTGATCAGTTGATTTTCCATCTGTGTATTTTCACGCATATCATCTGCCAGTTTCATTACCTCGGTTACATATTTAGCAATTGTTTTTTGAAGATTGCGAAAATCAAAAGGAAGCGCTTCTGCATTGGCAAAACGTAGCGTAGTATGTCCAGCGGTTTTTGCAAGTACTACACCATATTCAAAACCCGGATCTTTAAAACGTTTGTATAAATCGTATGAGTCATAAATTGAATGATACTCCCCCCCACCATCCTCGCCACCAAAACTAAGATCTAAAGAGGGTATTCCACTGTGTTGTAAAAAAGAAGAAAAATCGGATCCCGATCCCAGCGGAGCAAGTGTAAACGTTTTATTAGCAATGAGGTCTTTTTTTGCTTTAACGCTGGCAGCATTCAACACATCGGCTGCACGCTTCCTTTCGTACACCGATATATTTTTTTGCGGATCGTTGATTTCTTTAACAATTTCTGTAAAAGCAGGTTCCAGTGCCTGCGAACCGCCGGCAGATAAAAACCCACGGCCATTGCCATCTGAGTTGATGTACAAAACGGCTTTAGCCTGCAATTCTTTTTCATGCATTTCAACCCATTCTGTTGAACCCAGCAAACCTTCCTCTTCTCCATCCCAGGCACAAAATACAATGGTGCGTTTTGGCTTCAAGCCAGCTTTAACCAGTTCACCGATCGACCTGGCTTCTTCCATCATAGCCGCTTGTCCGCTTATTGGATCAGCAGCGCCATTTACCCATGCATCATGATGATTGCCCCGTATTACCCATTCATCCGGAAATTGACTTCCTTTAATTTTTGCAATTACATTATAAAGTGGTTTAATATCCCAATTAAATTCAAGTTTGAGGTGTATTTTATTTTTACCCGGACCCACATGATAAGTTATTGGCAATGCCCCTTTCCAGCTATCAGGAACTACCTGGCCTTCCAGCGATTCCAACAAAGGTTTTGCATCAGCATAGCCGATGGGGATAACCGGAATTTTTAATAAGTTGGTAGCCTCGGATCGTTCAATTCTTTTAGCGTCTTTGGTTGCCGGAGTGCCGGGTGTAAGCGGATCGCCGGGATAAACAGGCATATCTTCTACCGACCCTCTTTGTGCACCAAATTCGGGCTTGTATGGACCTTTGGGATACACATCTCCCCGGAAGTATCCATCTTCTTTTGGATCGCTGTAAATGATGCAACCAATAGCACCATGCTCCTGTGCAACTTTTGGTTTGATACCTCTCCAGCTATGTCCATATTTTGCAATTACAATTTTACCTTTTACATCAATTCCCATCCTTGCAAGCATTTCGTAATCTTCGGGTATGCCATAATTAACATAGATCAGTTCGCCGGTAACATCCCCATCGGCACTGTAGCAATTGTAAACAGGTAATTGCAAACTGTACTGGCCGGATGTAGCATCTTCTTTTAATGTTGGCTCCATCAATGCAGCTTTATAATTCGCATTGCCCATCATTTCAAGTACCCTTGTTTTTGGGGTAGGAAATAACACGTAAAAATTTTCGATAGCCGCATCATAACCCCAGCTTTTAAATTTCTGCAAAATGTATTCGGCATTGGCTTTATCACCTGCCGAGCCAACATGATGGGGAACAGCAGACAAATCTTTAATGAGCTTACCAACATTTTCTGCTTTTAGGTTTGCATCAAACTTTTTTTCAGTTGCCAGTTGTGTAGCGGCGGAGCTATTGCTGAAACCAAGTATCGTATTTGATTGAGCGAACACACCATAATTTGACAGGCATAAAATGGAGAAAAGGCTTAGTTTAAAATTCATGTGGATCGTGTTGGATTGATGAAAGAATAAAGTTGAATATAGGAATTTAATTTGTCTCGCAGAAAAACGCAGATGAGTACAGAATAAATTGAAGCAAAAAAATCATCTGTGAAAAATAAGGGTGCATTTATAATTGTCGCAAGAGGTGTCATCTTTTAGCCAAAACTTTAAAGTTTGAAGTGAATTAAAAAAGATGACACCTCTATTTTTAGGCAACGACAATTTTAAATGCACCCAAAAATAACGTCATTGAGAAAACAAATCTATCATATACATATCTTTGGAAATACATTTTCCTTTTCACATCAATATATTCAACATGAAACATATAAAACTATACTGCTGTATTGTCGCAACAATTGTGCTTACACATCAAGCATTTACACAGTCTGCTATGGACACAACCATGTATGGCAAAAATGAAAAGGTTGGAAAATACTTCAACAACAGGGGCTTCAAGATGTATTATGAAACTTACGGGGCCGGACAACCGTTACTAATTATACATGGTAATGGCGGATCTATCAACAACTTCGTGTACCAGATTCCGTTTTTTGCAAAAAATTATAAAGTAATTCTTGCCGATAGCAGGTCGCAGGGAAAATCAATTGATACAGGCGACTCATTGAGCTATGAAATGATGACGGATGATTTGAGCGCTTTGCTGGATCACCTGGGCCTTGATTCCTGCTATGTAATTGGCTGGAGTGATGGCGGTATCAATGGATTATTACTTGCTATTCGCCATCCTGAAAAAGTTAAGAAACTGGCGGTAACAGGGGCAAACCTTGTACCCGACACCAGTGCTGTTGATCCCTATGTACATGATTGGGCAATGAAATTTAACGACAGTATGCAAAAATTGAAACCAACACCTGCACTTAAAAATCAATTGAAATTATTCCACCTGTTATCTTACGAACCGCATATCAGCATCCAACAACTAAACGGCATTAGCTGCCCTACATTGGTGATTGGGGGAGATCATGATATTTTACTTCCAAAACATACTTTGCTGATTGCAGAATCTATCCCGAAATCTTATTTGTGGATATTACCGAATTCGGGCCATTCTACTCCTATATTTTACAAGAACCAATTCAATGAAACGGTTGGAGATTTTTTCAGCAAACCTTATCGTAAAATAGAAAAATTCGGCAGGTTTAATTAATCAGTTTTTTTACAAAAGAAATTAAACACCAAAAAGCTTTCTCGATTTTTTGATGGCCTTCATATTGTCATTGGCCCAGCCTGCCAGCATATTAATATGTGGCACCAGGCTTTTACCCATTGAGGTAATTTCGTACTCAACCCTTGGTGGAACTTCCGGGTAAATGGTGCGCTTTACCAGTCCATCTGCTTCCAATGTTCTTAAAGTAACTGTCAGCATTTTTTGCGAAACATCCCTAATTTCTTTATTCAATTCATTGAATCGCAATGTGCCTCTTTCGCCTAAAACAAGCAACACAAGGATCGACCATTTATCTCCAAAACGGTCAAGTACCTGCCTGACCGGGCAATCTTTTTCATCCCACACATTTTTTTGCAAAATATTTTCTTTCATAATAATATGGTTTTCAATAATAGTTCCCTCCAGGTAAGTTTGAAACCTTTGGGTGCCTTCTTGTATAATCGCACAAACTAATCCACCTTTACATACCAAAAGCAACTAACTTACTTTTAGTTAGTAAAGATAAAATAAATAAATAATAATCAAAATGAATACAATTTTAGTAACCGGCGCAACCGGACAATTAGGAAAAGAAGTGGTTAATTTATTGCTCAACAAAACAACTGCGGCAAATATTTCAGTGTTGGTACGGGATGCTTCTAAAGTGGCCGATTTAAAGGCAAAGGGTGTTGACATCCGTATAGGAAGTTATGACGATTACAATACCCTGGTATCAGCATTTAAAGGAATTGACAAACTGTATTTTATTTCAGGAAGCGAAATAAGTAACAGGGCCCAACAACATGAAAATGTGATAGCTGCAGCAAAAGAAGCAGGTGTTCAACATGTTATTTACACAAGTTTTATGCGTAAAAATGATAGCGCCTCTTCGCCCATTGCAATGATCGCAGCGTCTCATATTAACACGGAAAAAAAATTGAGAGATTCGGGACTGCAATACACCATTCTGAAACACACCATTTACATGGATATGCTGCCAATTTTTTTGGGTGAAAAATTACTGGAAACAGGCGTAGCCTATTTACCAGCAGGAGACGGTAAGGTTGCATTTACGCTTCGCAGTGATATGGCAGCAGTGGGTGCCGCTATCCTTACAACACACGGGCATGAAAACAAAGTGTACGACATTACAAATGAACAAGCTGTAACCTTGCAGGATATAGCAAATGATATTTCCGAAATTACGGGTAAGCTTATCAGTTATGAGTCGCCAACCAATGAAGAATATATTGAAACATTGACCAATGCAGGTGTGCCAAAAGGATATGTGCATATGTTCGCCGGTTTTGCAGAAGCATTTAAACAAGGAGAAATGGATGAAACAAATCACACCATAAAAGAACTGACCGGTTTAACACCGACTACTGTGAAAGACTATCTGCAACAGGTTTACGTCGCATTCAAGGTAAGCAGCGAAGCCACAGTATAAATATCCCAGGCTTAAGCAGGTATAAAACAACGGGCAGCAATTAAATTGCTGCCCGTTATTCTGTATGAAGTAATTAGCTATTTTACCTGTTTGTATTAATTGCGTACAATGAATTATTAATCGCTTTCATTGTATCACCGCTAAGGAAGTAGAACGTACACATTTCATAACTCATATTTACTCCAACACCCCGTATTTCCCGGACTGAAACTCTGCGATGGCTTCGTGAATTTCTTCTTCGGTATTCATTACAAAAGGGCCATAACTTGCAATGGGTTCGTTGATAGGTTCGCCACTTAATATCAATACAACAGCGTCGGAGGTTGCTGTAACTTCAATGTCTTCACCATCATTGCCAAACAACACAAAGCTGTGCTCCGGAGCAGCCTCACCATTTATTTCAACAGCACCATTTATTACCAATGCGGCAGCATTGTGCGTTGTGGGTATGGAGCCACTTACAGTTCCACCTTTGTTCAATTCTAGATTCAACAAATTTACAGGTGAGTAAGTTGTTGCAGGCCCTTTAACATTGTTGAATTCACCTGCAATAACATTTACCTGTCCTGCATTATCCGGCAAAATAACTTTACCCATTTGGCCTGCAGTAATTGGCTGGTAGTGTGCCGGTGTTGACTTGTCTTTTTTTGGCAGGTTTACCCAAAGCTGTACCATTTCGAACAAGCCACCTTTTTTAGAAAATTCTTCTTCGTGATATTCTTTATGTAAAATTCCTGCACCGGCGGTCATCCATTGTACATCACCGGGATTGATGATGCCGCTGTTGCCGGTACTATCATGATGCGCCACGCTTCCTTTATAGGCAATGGTGACTGTTTCAAATCCTTTGTGAGGATGTACGTCTACTCCACGTACTTTATCGGAAGGGCCAAAATCGAATGCTGCACCAAAGTCGAGCATCAGAAACGGGCTCATTCTACGTTGCGAAATATTTGCCCCCGGTATAAAATTAAATACCCTGAAACCGTCTCCCACCATCCCCGGACGAGCAGGTCGGGGTGTTATTTTTTCTATTGATTTTTTCATTTAATGTTCCTTTTATAATCTTTTTTAATCAGCAATATTGCTGCTATAAATAATTTATTATGATGGTATTTTTTAAAATGAAGCAGTTACCCCATCCTGAACTGCTGATTATTTGTGCTGTTTATAATTGTTATTGAATAACAATATTGAGACCTGCATTTTTTAATGCATCATCTACAAATGAAAAAGTTGGTTTGGCTGCATTGACTTGTTCTTCCAACAAGGCATCAATCGCAACAGTCAATGAAACATTTGCATTTGTATAATGTTGCAAAATTAATAAACCGGGGTGTTGAAGCGCAACTATTTTTTGCAATTTTGCAGTTGCTTCGCTTGTAATTCCATCTGCAAATACAATCAAATCATACGATGATTGCAGCATTTTTTCAATTGCCAATTCATCACCTGTTGCTATTTCAGCATTCCACAATGGTTGTTGATTAATTTCATTTGTGTGCCTGGTTAATTGATCCTCGTTTGTTCCAATTACCAATATGGCTGTTTTGTTCATTTTAAACTCCTTTTTTAGAACTCAAAATTACAACAGACGGTTGCCATAAAAAATAATGTAGATTAAGATTGGAAGCCATGATTTACAATGGACACGGGTTGGAAATGTGGTGGAATTTAAAAATTGTCATCCCAGGCCTTTTGTCTGCTGTTGTTAAGTGATCCATGATAGGATTTCATGTCTAACTGACCACCCGTTATTGGTTAATTCAACGAAAACCCAAGAGCCGGAAGAACTTTCAGTAATAAATAAAATTGCTTTTGTCTTGTCCTTATTAAATACAATTTTTGAAAATTTTATTGTATGATGCCATGGTTCAGGTTTTATCAGTTTGTCTAAGTCGATATTTATTTTAGTCTTGGCTTTCAACTTTTCTAAGTTCATTACCTCGTTATTGGTGTTAATCGTTTTGATAGATAAAATAAAAGTTTTAAAAGAAGAATCTCCCTGACAGTATTCTTTAAAAAACAGGTCATTATTTTGAACGCTATAAATCAATGTTCCTAATTCGTCTTTAAAAGCTTTGATTGTATCGTTGATGCCAATTACATAGGGAATGTCCGGCAAAAGGTGTCGAAATTCTTTGTCTAACACACTTGAGTAAACTTCATATTGAATTTCTTTGTGTCCGTTATAGTTGCAAGATGTCAGCAATGAAGCAATAAAAAAGGAAAGGAGTAAATATTTCATAAAACTTTATAAAGAGATACTAAAGCTGAGTGTTTCCATACAATAGCAGCCAGCACAGGTATCAACCTTTAACAGCCACCTGGTGCAGCATCTTACTTAAAAATTCAGGGGTAACACCAATATAGGCTGCCACCTGCTTTTGTGGCAAACATTGAATTAAAGAGGGATAGAATTCGCAGAAAATTTGGTACCGCTCCATGGCGGAAAGTGCCAGGTTATCTATTAGCCGATGCTGGTAAGTGGCCAATGCATTTTCTGCAAGTAGTCTGAAAAACCGTTCCAGTTTTGGAACGGTTTCAAATAAGTTATCAATATCTGTTTTGGCAAGCAATGCAAATTCGCTGTCATCTACTGCATCAATATACAGGGTGCCGGGTTGCTGTGTTTTAAAACTGTACATATCATTGATCCACCAACCCGGAGGTGCAAATTGCAGAATATGTTCAAAACCATTTTTATCCAATGAGTAACTACGCAAACATCCTTTTACAACAAACACGGCATTTTTATGTACGTCACCTTCCTGGTACAAAAACTGTTTCTTTTTAATTTTTTTATATTTCAGCTTTGATGCAATCAACTCCTCTTCTTCACCAGTAAGGGTAACATGCTTTGCAATATGCTTTAATAGTAGATTGGCCATTGTACTTTTTGTAGTCACAAATTTAGTCAACATCCATTAAGGTTGCGGCATTTAAAAATTGATTGTAACCTGTGAAGTCCCGGGATTTTCTTACATTCCGGCATGATTTTAATATCATACCAATTGTACACATAAAAATTGCGACGATCAAAACATCATCGCATCCAGCATTTTAAATAAAAATAATTATGAATGATTTTATCAGCATCCAGGATGCAAAAGGCGCCAGTCATGTAATCTTTACCAGGTATATCACCAACCTTACTATTCAAAGCAGCTCAGTAAAAATACATATCAACAGTGGCGGAACTTCAATGACTGTGCATACATTGTATACTATGCAGGAAATGCTGGACCTGATAATGAAACCTTAGTACAGCAATGGGTGCATCCTAATTTGTTGCCATTTTCATAAGGTTGTCAACCTTATGAAAAGTATTCATTCAATTGAAATTAAAGATTAAAGGTTGGCAACCTTTGCGACAATTTGGGATACACCCTGCAGCAATAACTAATATTATTTAACGGTGCATGTTGAATTAAACATTTTCAATTATGAATTCAACATGCATTATTATTACTTGCTGCTCATATAAAAATGTATTGTACCCCCTGCATAGTTTCATCGTGGGTAATAAAAAGCCCGTTTCGTTAAATTTCCAGGCTCTGTAACTCCAACAATTTATTTTAATTGAATCATTTGCTCCTTTCCGTTATACACAACCAGTTTACCTGCTTTTGCTTCCAGGTTTAAATCAACCAGCCTATTTTTTTGTCACATATTTTTATTCCGGAGCAAGTCTCCCACAAATATAACACTTCCGAGGCGAGTCTCTGCAATAGCTATGTGCGTTGGCATGCAGGACTCGCCGCAATTTAGGAATAGCGGCTTAAATTTATATTCTTTAGCTCCTTAAAATTTGGTTGGTTATGATAGCCATCTGTAACATCTAAATGTTATAAAAAAATAAACGCATTCGTATGAGGTATCCTTTTTGTTGGGCATTACGCTAAGATTATTATTTGACGGGTGTTTTTTTAAGTCACGGAATACAGCTCCCGAGTCCCTCGCTTTGCACAAAACCTATGAGGAGGAGACATCGGCAGGGAAAAGTGGGCGTTTGTAATTTGGAAAGAAAGATCAATGATGACGCATGGCTTACTCACGATGGAGTAAAGAAAACCGACATCAATCACAGATTTAAAAATGGGTTTGTTGGTGGCTCTTGCAATCAATATTTTCTTTGACGTAGACCATTTTTATCAACAACGGTTAATGCACGAGTGAAGTTTATTTCATTATTCGCTATTAACTCTTCAATAATAAATCCAGGTTGATCAGGTTCATACGCTTCAAGCCTTAAATAAATTACTCCTCTTTCGGGTCTATAATTATGGCGAAATATTAATTCCCCATAATCTCTGTCAAATGTAACAATTGTCCTTTCTTCATTGATTGCAATTGTCATAATTTCTGAATCCGTTATACTCGGATTATCCATACCAATGGATAAAACATCATATCCTTTTCCTCTTAAGTAACGAATACTTGCATAAGGAAAATTCTCATTGGCTAATAATTTCATGGAATTAATTATGCGGACTTTTGCACCGGAGAAAATAGAAGTCCATCATGAATGCATTCTTGAATGTATGTAAATACTGCCTGAAGTGATTCTTTTGAAAGCCGGGGATAGTTTTCAAGGATCAGTGCTTCACTCCATCCTTGTGCAAGTAAACCAATGATATGTTCTACAGATATTCTTGTGCCTTTTATCGTTGGTTTCCCTAGCAAAACTTCTCTATCAGAAACTATATAATCTTTCCAGTTCATGAAACGAATTTAGCGAATTTCTACCTGATAATACAGCTTTTTTGAATTATTGCACTGGTTCATGCCTAATGAATTAAGGTTTATTGCGGAGCAGGCCTCCCCCAAAATATAACACTTCCAAGGCGAGTCTCTGCAATGGCAATGTGCGCTGGCTTGCAGGATCTCGCTGCCATAGCAATGTGCGTTGGCACTCAGGAGTCACTACTACTCAGAAATAGCCGCGTAAATTTATATGCAGCTTCTAATCAGGCTCCCTGTACAAAAATTTCAACAGATACATCGAATAGAAAAGGAAACAATTATGGTTGATAAATAAATATCGGCCGTGAAGGCGAAACATTCAAGATAGAATAATGATATTTTAATTTTTCTGAAAGACATTTTTGGATTAGTTTGTTTAAAATTTTATTATGACCAAAGGAAGACTGGAAGCATTTAGCGATGGCGTATTAGCCATCATCATTACCATCATGGTATTGGAACTAAAGCCGCCACACGATGACAGCTTTCATGCATTGCAAAAATTGTGGCCAACATTTTTGAGTTATATACTAAGCTTCATTTACATCGGCATTTACTGGAACAATCATCACCAGATGCTACAGGCTACACAAAAAATTAACGGGCGGGTATTATGGGCGAATGCTCATTTGCTTTTTTGGCTTTCATTGGTTCCATTTGTAACAGCCTGGATGGGAGAAAATCATTTTACTACTCTGCCGGTTGCATTGTATGGTTTTGTACTATGGATGGCGGGTTTTGCATATTATTTATTGGCCATGAGTTTAAAGAATGCACATGGTGAAAACTCTTCCTTTAAAAAATCACTTGGCAATTACCGTAAGGAAAAACTTTCCGTCTTTTTGTATACTGCAGGAATTGCACTCTCTTTTGTTCATCCCCTTTTTGGATGTTCGATTTATGTTTTGGTAGCCATCATCTGGTTTGTGCCTGACAAAAGATTTGGTGGCTAATATCAAATTGAATTACCTGTAACAAATCGTGTACATCTAAATCAACCTACTACTCACCGTTCAATTTTTACACATGAACTATGACTTCTATTTAGCAAAATTTACAAATGCTGCTGCAAAACTCAATAAACAAACGCTCAGTAAAAAGAAACTGGAAGCTAGTGTGGGCGTTGTATTGGAATCTGTTTATTTAAAGCTATGTAAAAAAGAATGGAGCAATAATTCTGCCGATCCGCTGAATGCGAAAAGCAGGATATTTTTTTCAATCTGGATAAATGAAAAAACAATTCAGGAACAAAAAATATTTTACAATATCCATGCATTAAAACTAAGGGAATTAAAAAATTATAGTATTGCAAGCAGGGCGTTTGCCGATGAATTCAGAAAACGATTTAAACAATATCACCACAATTGGGAAAATGTTTCAGTTAATTTTGGGCCCCTAACATTAATGGAAGGCTGGCAAATTTTTGACGTAGAAAAATTAGAAGAAACAATTATGCACCTCGCCAACAATTTTTTAGCAATCGAATTTTTAATTGATGAAACCCTGCAATCATTTCAGCAGAAAGCAATATAAATTGAAAACAGATGACCAATGAATGGCGAAAAAAATCTTGACAAACTTTTAAAAACAATGCGGCCCACCCATAACTTTGGCGACTATGTTTTTTGTGTAGTTGATAATTTGGATGGCATCAAGGTTGAAGACACCGTATTAATATTTAAAGAACAGGAAGGCATCACCGTCATCATCGCAAAGGAGCTGGCAGACAGTTTAGGCTTACCGTATTCTTTTGTTGCCCGCTGGATTACTTTATCGGTTCACTCATCACTGGAAGCCGTGGGTTTAACTGCTGCTTTTTCTACTGTACTTGCAAATGAAGGAATCAGTTGCAATGTGGTGGCAGCATTTTATCATGATCATATTTTTGTTGATAAAAAAGATGTGATGAAAGCTATGGAAATACTGAATAACTTTTCGGCATAAATCAGTTTGAAATCTATGGCTGGTTTGAGTTAAGTGTGAATTGGTAATAGTGAATGGTCAATGGTCATTAGCATCGTTCACAATTCACAAATTGATACGTTATTTTAGTCTTAACATAACACTAGTTTAAACTAAAATCTTAGCTAATAAAGATTTTAATTTTCACTAATTTTAATGCATAAACTTTTCAATCTCATGCACCCATATCTTCCTCATTTACTATCAGACATTGCTGCCGCACATCGCACTGAAATTCCTGCAGAAGATAAGCCGCCCTTATCTTTTGAAGAAGAGATGGAAGAAATTGAAAACTGGGTGGAAGGAAATGGGCCAGATCACAGCTTTGGTTATTACTGTGGATTAGAAGCATTTAATTTTCCTCCACCTGAGCAATTTACTGAGGATGAAATAAAAGAGGTATTGAAGGCTTTTGGAAAGATGATGTTTACCTGGAACCATGGGATCAGCTTGCCGGAATTATTGCCTTTGCCAATGGCTTATAACCTGACGGTAGATACATTGAATACCAAAACGGATATTGTAAACAGCGGAATGATGACCTTTGATTTTTGCACCGGCTATGCTCCGGATTGTATGTTAAAAGAGTATTGTCCTTGCCTTGAATATTGGAATGAGGATATTAACGATGACATGGGCGATATTGATTTATCTTCAAATGAATTGCCGTTTTAATATGCTTTAAAAATTAAACATACTAATTTTAGCAACTAATAAATCTATTGGTGTACACTGAAAAATTAAATAATCATTATGAAATGCCCTCGTCTGCTTTCATCTGGCACCAATAACCGGGTAATTGCACTTACTGAAAATGAGGTAGCTAAATTATTTGTAGGTGATACCAGGTCTGACATAGGATCAGAAGCTGAAAAGATGCAATTTGCCAACACAACAAACGACCTGGTGGTTAAGTTTCTTCGACTTGATTATGATGAAACATTACAAGCCGATATGCTGGTAATGGAAAGGATTTACCCCATCGATTTCAGGGCACACGAGGTGGAGAAAAGAGCCCTGTGGATGGATGTTTTTACAAGTGAAATTACCCAATTACACCAGGCAGGTTTTGTACACAGAGATATCAGGCGCCCATCGGATATTAGTGGACAGCCTTTTGATAACGTGCTACTCACCAACACTGGTATCAGGCTTATTGATGTAGGTATTTCGGCCATGCAGTCAAAGGTTGGCAATCTACTCTTTTCAAAATACATTGAAATTGAGCGCAAAGAATTAGCTGAGTTTAAAGACTATTTTCTTAATCGTTAACCCTGCCATAACCGCCGCTTATAAATGATTAAATCCTTGAAAAAAAACAATAGATTGTCTTTACTTTCGAACAATAAATTAATGATATTAACCACCCACTAATTATGATCAGGAAAATTTTAGGTGTTATTGCAGGCTATGCCATCTTCGTAGTTTCATCCCTTTTGCTTTTTAAATTATCGGGACAAAAACCTCATGCGGAAGCAACCGTTATTTTTCAATTATTGACTGTACTATATGGCGCAATTTTTTCTTTTATAAGCGGGCTTGTGCTACAACTAATTGCCAAAACAAAAAACCTATCCTTAAATTATGTACTGGCCTTTATCATTGCAGGTTTCGCTATATTTTCGCTGATTAAATCCAGTGGCAGCCACTGGACTCAATTAATGGCAATTTTTATATTTGCACCGGTATCTGTTTTGGGTGGATATTTTTTCAACCGGCGTTTTAATAAATAGCAGGTAGTTAGGAAAAATGCTGCTCAAAAATACCGTTAATTATAACCTGTCTTAATTTTAGCAAGTCGTTAACCCGGTTAACTTTATTACCAGGCACATTCAATAACTTCAATAAATTTGAACCCTTCTTAATAAGTTGATACTTACAAAATTAATCCACCCAAATTATGAAATCAATTAGTCCCGCAACCTGCACAATTATTATTATGTTATTATTTCCCGGTTGTTTATTTTCACAAAATAAAGCTACTTACCTGGGCGTGAATATCACTGCTGAAGCCATATCGGGAAACACACTAAAGCCGGGAGCAGGACTGGTAGCAGAGCATCGATTTACAAAACACAGTGGCATAGAAAGTGGAGTATATTTCAGATCGTTAAACAGATCCCTTTTTATTATGAATGGATCCGTTTTTATCAATTTTAAAGTTTCGGAAAAATATTTATCCATACCGTTGCTTTATAAGTTTTATTCCAACATCGCAAACATTTCACTGGGGCCAACCTTTGACTATTATATAGCCTGGTCGCAAAAAAATGGGAATTCAACAGTAAATTCATATACCGTTGATCCCAAATTATATTACGGTGTGTTAGTGAAATTGAGTAAATCTATCAAACTGAACCGAAGGATTTATCTAGAGCCGGAACTGCGATTGAATCCCATTATTAATGCAGACCGAAGTTTTTTGGGTGCCGGGATAGCTACTAAAATTCAGTTATAAAAATTAGCATACTTGCCTGCAAAATTTAATCTTTCTCAATGTTGAATTCTATTTTTGCATGCAAGTTAATTTCACTTAAACATTCACTTAAAAAAAATAATTATGCCAGCCTATATTATTGTAGAAGTGTCAATCACTGATCCGGTAGAATACGAGGAATATAAGCAATTAACGCCGGCAACTATTGCGGCCTACGATGGTAAATTTGTTGTTCGTGGTGCTCTGGCAGAAACACTGGAAGGCGATTGGAATCCTGAACGAATAGTAGTGCTGGAATTCCCTTCTGTAGAACGTGCAAAGGAATGGTGGAACTCAGATATATACACTGCGGCAAAAGTAATCAGGCAAAGAACTGCTAAAACAAAAATGATTGTGATACAGGGTTTATAGAAGTTTAAACCGCTTACAATATATCTGTTGATCGCAAGCGGGCTGCAGTAAAACGCACCATTTAAAAAACTACTTTTAAACCGAAAAATAAACCGTTCTGCTTTGCAGTGCTGAGAAGGCCCGGCGTAAGACGCCAAAAATAATTGATCGATAACAGGTGAAATATATTCTCCACCCCTACGCCGGCTTCAGCAAATGGCTTGTTGCCTGTTACCAAAAATTGCGAATTGCCATTGTATGATTTATTGGCGGTTGTCATAGAGCCCTCGTACATATTAAATGAGAGGGTTTCTCTTAAACCCATTTTATTTAACAGCGGTATTTTATCAAACAACATTCCACCGGCGTCTAACCTTGTGTGCAGTTCCAGGTATTCATCTGCTGCAAACTCGTATGGAAGCATGGTGTTAAAAAGATACTTACTATCCACATGCGATGCATTGCCCGCCGGAACATCCAATAATAAATAAGGTGCGGTTCCAATTGTTTTACCCACATTTAATTTATAATAAAAAATTATTTTTGGTGGCAGCCTTAGTTTTTGTTCAATACCAGCATTTATTTTTTTGTAAGAAAACTGTGCCTTACCAACTTCAAATCCATAGGTGAAATTGGCCGTAAAAATTGGGTTAAAATTATCGAGCCTTATTATGCTGTAATTGAATATAGTAATTCGCTCATCTTTTGTAAAACGCAGACCGATTCCGCCTTCTGCAACGGGGAGTTTATTCCTGTTAAGGCTATCAATTGGCAAGTTCGTTGCGTTATCAATCGGGTGATAACTAAATTGAAAAATTGGCAATAGCTCTTTATATTCCAGTGATGCTTTCAGTCGCAGGTTACCGGTTATATACTGCTCGTGCTTTAATACAATATTTCTTACAAAAATATCGGTAACGGGAATATTTTTCCTGAGCATAGAAGTTAATAAATTATCTTCATCCAGCTCATCATTTTTTTCAACAGGATAATTATAATCACTGCCAACAGATAACGACGTTTTAGTCCATTTTGCAGCGTTGTATATATACTGTAAGCCAACATGCCCTTTAAACAGTTTATCCTTTGTACCATAAGCTACATAAGCATTTACGTTTAGCTTTTTACTAATGCCGGGCATTGTCCAAAAGCCAATTCTTGATCTCACACCTTCGGTGATACCGGAGCTGATGATTGAGGTAAGCGGCCCTATTCTTATTTTATTGTCAATATCCAAAAAGTCAATACCAAGTGCGGCGATAATCCTGGTTTTAAACTTATATTTCTTATTGTTGTTTAAAGAATCTACCATCCGGTAAATATCTTTTTCATGTTGAGATAAACTATCGGATCGGTTTTGTTTCCAGTAACTGTTATCCTTTTCAAATTCGGCAGTAACTTCTTCATTCATTTTGTAAATGGCGCTATCGTCGGGAAGTTTTTCGTTAAACTTTATATGATCTATTACAACCGTATTATCAATAATAAGCCTGACTGATTTAGCATTATTTTTTACCGGTATACCAAGCAATGCAAGCCCTGTTTCAAAATCTACAATAGAGGAATAGCGGGCAGGCATGTACTCCATTTTATTGGTAGTGCTATCCAGGCTAAGCTCGTATTCCTGGATATAATGAATGTCGTGCACAAAATTAAGATTAGTAGTTGAACTAAGGCGCATATCAATTTTACTGATTGAATAAGTACTGTCATTGATCCACAATGAACCGGTAAAAGCCCGCTCATATTTACCCCTTGGTGCAAAATGAATTTGGTATTGCTTCTTGCCATTTACTACACTACTATCACTGAAATAAAAATTGTAATAATCGAATGCACTTGTACTTAAAGGGCTGGCATAAGTTTGGGTAAAAATTGACAACCAGTTATCATAAATATTAAAATTGAAATTGAACTTATCCAGCTTCCGCAGTACATCATCGGTTTGCAAGCCTAATTTCTTTTTAGCCAATATATTTTCTTTTTCTATGGCGGGTGAAATATTATGGTATTTATTTGAAATAGTTTCTGAAAAATAAATGGGCAGTATAGAACTATTTGCATTATCGGAGCTGGTGCTGCGATAAATGTTAACTGCCAGGTTTTTTAATCCCTTACCATTGGTTTGCGCCGTATCCAAATTCTTTACATCCAGTTCGTGCCGCTTATATTGTTTATAGCTATAGCTGCTAAACCTGTCTGGATCGTTCAGTGATTTATTGGCAATCACTTTCTTCATAAAACGCTTCCCCGGTTCTTTATCCAACATAGACACTTTTATCACCACATCATTCAACAATGATTCGTGATGAGTCATTTGTAGCGAAAGCGCTGTGGTATATCCTTTGTTTAGAACAATGCTTAACTTTTCAAATCCGGTATGTGTTACTTGTAGCGTATCGCTCCACTTGTGGGTTGTAAATATAAAAGCACCATCATTTTTTGTAATGGTTCCACCCCGCAGCCCCGATAAATGAATAGTAGCACCAGCCACAGGTTGGTTTGCCGTATCTGTAACTATGCCTGAAATAACATATACATTTTGACTTTGGGCTACCTGGTGGTTAATAAAAAATAAAATAGTAAGGAATAAAAAACTGAAATAAAATTTTCGCATAAGTTGAGTGTGAACAACGACAATCCAAAGCCGGTATTATGTGATCGTATCAATAAGACGCCCTTTTAAGAAAAATGGTTGGGTCAATATTACTATATTAATGTTAAGTATTCAATAAATAATCATCTGTCGCATTTATTGCTGTTGGTAAACTTCCCTCTAGATGATGGAATGAGGCGTGGAATGAGCGATGGCCTTACTATGCCGGCCGAATTGCCAGGCTAAGGAAGTAAGACAAAAGCCAACATTAAATTAATTGTTGGTTATCGGCTCATTAAAAATAACTTCCGCCTCTTTATCATCGTATTGCTTTATTACTTCCAGCAATTTATTTTTATGTATTGAAATTAACGCCTGGTACTTTTTATTGTTGATTAAATTATTCATTTCGGATGGATCTTTTTTAAGATCATAGAATTCCCAGCTATTGACTCTTTTATAAAATCGAATCAGCTTATACCGGTTGGTTTTAATACCAAAATGCGGCGATACAGAGTGTTCCCCGTTTTCGTAATAATGATAATACAGCGCATCACGGCCCTTTGCATGATTATTTTTTAATAATGGCAAAAATGATCGCCCCTGCATATCGGCTGGTACGGTTATGCCTGCGGCTTCTAAGACTGTGGGGCCGATATCAAGATTCATTACCAGGTTACTGTTTATACTCCCGGCCTTTACAACACCTGGATACCGCATCAGCATGGGTGTGCGGAAAGATTCCTCATACATCCAACGTTTATCAAACCAACCATGCTCGCCTAAATAAAATTCCTGGTCAGATGCATAAATAACCAATGTATTATTAGTCAATTGATGTTCATCTAGGTAATTTAATGTGCGGTTTATATTACGATCCAGCGATGCAGCAGTGCTTAAATAATCACGCATATATCGCTGGTACTTCCATTCTGTTAATTGATGCCCTGATAAATTCCTTAATTTCAAATCGGCAATGAATTGTTAATTCATGTCTATTCAACTTTTATTCTTACTTCTGTCGCCGGCTTTTCCATAGATATAGGTGACAAATCTTTTGGGTAATATTCTTATTACTCCCGAAAGTATTTTAGCAATTGTGCCGGGTACTATCAGGGGTCTCCCTTTTAATGTTTTTCGTACTGCCACCTCTCCCACTCTTGCGGGTTTCATTGCCATGGCGTTTCCCAGCCATCCCAATTGCTTTTTGGTTTCTTTTACAATCGAAGGTTTAGTGTAAACCGGGCCTGGGGCCAGGCAGCTTACACTGATATTTTTTTCTTTTAGCTGGTAACGCAAAGCGTAACTGAACGAAATAACTGCAGCTTTGGTTGCAGCGTACATATTTTTTGAAGGTATGGGTGCTAATCCCGCCATACTGGCCACATTCAGAATATAGGATGGTGTATTTTTTTCAAGCAACGGTAATAACGTAAGGCTCATCGCCATGGCACTCTCTATATTTAATCTTACCATATACCGAAGGCTGTCGAGCGATAATGAAAGATAATCCTCATCTCCGCCCAGGCCCGCAACATTGCAAAGCATTTTCAGTTGAATATTTTTACTGGTACACCAGGCAGCTATTTCATTTGCCGTTTCGTCTTTGCTCAGGTCAAAAGCCAATACTTCAACGTGAACAGGATATGCTTCCTCAATTTGTTTCTTTGCATCAACAAGTCCGTCAATATATCTGCCCTCCGGGTTTACAAACCCTTCAATATGGCGGGCTATTAAAATGATATTATACCCACGCTTAGCGAGGGCATCTGCAATTGCAAATCCAATTCCCCTGCTACCGCCGGCAATCAATGCATATTGAGTAGAATTTGAGATATTGCAGGATGCTATAACGCCACGATCATCACCGCACTCAGACTCGGCTGTAAGTATTGGCATTGAAATTCGGGAAGAATTACTTAACAGGTTATCATTGATGATCTGTGCATGTGCAACAGAATAACAAAATATAATGTAAAAAATGAAGCAACTTCTTTTCATGTATGGCAATTTAAAGCTTATTTATAAGACCAAAATCAAACTGATAACGATTTAGAAAAATCTCTGACAAAACACAAATAGTGGTAGTTAAGTATGGAATTGTTTTACTAACCCTGCCCCCACAGGCGCAGGAATGAAATGTGAGTATGAACGATGGTCTTCCTGTGTGGGCCGAATTGCCGGGCTATTGTTGTTCAAGTATTAATTCTACTTTGACATATTTATAAAAATGTAGCTCACGGTTACGATAGTTTAATTATGGAACGAAAAAGATGCCATGAAAAAATACAGTACAAGTGAGTGACACAACGATGCCGCCATAAAAAACTTCTGCTGGTCAACAAAAAAACACAAAGGTTTGACTTGTCAAAGTAGAATTAAAAAAAGAATCTTGCAACTTCCAGTAGCCCTTTTTTATTTGTGAAATAATCTGTTACTCTAAGGTCAAGCCTTGCAAACTATTGTCAACGCACTTAAATTAATAAACCCGATGTTTAACTATTCCGCTTAGCTGTTTTTTTTCAACTATTTAAAATATTATAACTTCACACTAAAAAGGAGGCTCGTATGAAATACCTATTTTTTTCATTGGTGATGCTGGTCGCCACTTCGGCAACTCTGTTCAGCCAGTCTAACGATGAACAAGCCGTGAGACAAATACTGGAGATATTCCAGGCGGCTATAAGAGATAATAAAGCCGACGAAATAGAGCGTTTCTTTTCCAAAGACTACATGTTTTTTGTACAGGGGTCGCCTCGTTTAAACAAGGTACAACGCCTCGAAAGCATAAGGTCTGGACAAATTAAGTTCGGCACTTTTAAAAATGAAGATGTAAAGATTACTCTTTACGAAAAGGCAGCTGGTGTTATAATAAAGACAAATGTGAAATATAAGGAGATACAAAGTGGAAAAGATGTTACTGTTGCTATCGCTGTTTTAGGGTTTGTAAAAACAGACAACCAGTGGTTAATTTCTGGTGAATGCTATTTGCCAAATAATTGCTTCAGATGACTTGGGCAAAATACCAGGAAAGAATCTTTCTCTAAAGAACGGGGGAATTAATTACGTGGGCTCAACATCATGCCAAAAGTTGAAGCTGATATAATGATTAACTTCTCTTCTTTATCTAAAATATTTCGTTGATATTTTATTGTATTCATTGAATGGCCGAGTAGACCAAAGTATTGCAACTTTAGCCGCTCACAGATCCGTACGTGAAAGTCTCCCTTCATACAGCTCTTGTTATTCAGTCAACGTTTAATTCCTTTTTGCCAGTGAACGAATAAGTCTGTATTTGCAAGCACATAACTGTCATAGAGTTTTTGTACTGCGTGTTTACTTCTTAGCCGGTACTTTTCTTCAAACCATCTTCTGATTAATTCATTGGTATACACGAAAACATTCATGGCTTCCCGTGGATTAAATTTGGAGCATTTTCATTCAACTCCATTACACTTACCTGATACCTTACGATACCTTTTAACTCCATCGCTCAATACCTTGCCTTTTGAACAAAGCACTTTGGGGCGGTTTGCATACTCCTGCTGTAAAGCGTATGCGACAGAACTGCTGCCATCATTTATACAATTGCGAAACAATATAAAACCGATTGTTTCTCGTGACAAACTCTTGCCCGAACAACTGCTGACAGTGATTTGATGTTCATGTTCCAATGTCTAGCCCTGACTTTTGGCAATGCATTGTTACCTGCTGTGCTTCTCGGTCACACCGTTATTGTCCTGCCTTTAATTGCACCGCTTTTAGAAAATTTATTATAGCAGTTCGTGTCAGTTAAATATGTAAAGGTACTTTTGGCGACTGCATCTTTAAAATTCTTGTCTGCGGATTTGTGCTTTGTCGAAATATGAAGATTTCCATATTGACAAATGTCTGCCACGATATTTTGTCCAGGGTCGGTGAAGTGAACATATTGCACAACTCCATTTGTCCGTACCAGCCACATTAGGTTTTTAATAAAAATTGGAAGTTCGTCCGTGTTAACTTGCAATGCTCCGTTAAATCGTTTACCAATTTTATTGTCAACTAAATACTGTAACGCTTCTTGAAAATTCTCGTAAGTGTTTAGCCGTCTAAGCCAAGCAATGTCTATGTCGCCAAGAAATATTAAATGGTCGTAGCCTAAGTTTTTTGCAAGTAAAGTTAGTTGTGTCCCGAGTAACTTTTGATGTCCTCTGTAAGATTTTGAGGGAAGTGTCAAAACATAGTTAGCAAAAACCTTTGGTCCGTTAAAAATTTCCTCGTCTTTCTTTTTGTCATAATGTCGCAAAGGAAGAATTTGAAAATTATTAATTGCTTCTTGTCTGTCAATTTTAATTAGCATACGATGTTGAATAGCATAGCAGGTAACGTTTGTATTTCCACAAGTCTAATTTAAAACCTGCGGCAATACAGCTAAAATAAGTCCAATTTGTGAAAGTATATTACTGTTCGAAAAGTATATGCCTCCTGGTTAGTGTACCTAATTAAAATTCTCTCCCCTGTAGACGTCTATCACCGGCCACTGCTTACGATAAGAATACTTTGTCAAAAGCAATTCAAACTCATCCATACTTCGTTCGTAAAGCAGATGAATACCCATAGTCTGCTGGTCGTTTGTATTAAAGCCATGAAGTTGATTCAAATGCATGTAATTTTTGCTGAGGTTGGTGTATGATTTACGATGAGTTTTGTATTTGAAATCTTTGCCTGCTTTTTTTTAATAAGATAACTCATTTCTTTACAGGCCGGTGGGGGACTCCGGCCAACGCCGTGGTTCGTGGCCCACGAAACACTACCTTTTCGTTTCGTGTGCCACGAACCACGGCATGGTACTTTTGTTAGCAACAGTTTCAGTTATCCATCTTCAATTAGAAACTCTGTCATTGCGGTCTTTCATTTTTTCTTTAAGGTGATTTTCTTTTTAATATTTTCCAGCAATTTTTGTGCGTTCTCTTTGAATGATTTTGCTTCCTGTGATTTATACTTTGTATCCCCTTGATAACAAAACGGTAAATCAAGTTGGTTGTTAATAAATCCTTTCAATTCTACCACTAAATTTTTATCAACAATAGGAAGAATTTTATCTTGTTTTTTTGCAAATGCGTACCCAATTTCCTGATTAATCCATTGTTCTTTTTTTGAATTTTGTGTAAGCAGAGGTATAAAATAATCGCATTCATCTATACCTTCGATTACTTTTTGACTCAAGTTTTTAAAATTGTCTCCTGATTGGATTAGTATCTCGAATATTTTATACTCATCCGCACATTCTTTGAACGCCTTCATTTTATTTTTATCCAAATTGGAATAGCTGAAAAATAGTTTAATTTTTGTCATAGAAATTGTTGCTAACGTTAGTATTTCCGCAAGCTCAATTTAAAACCTGCGGCAATACAGCTAAAATAAGCCCTATTTGTGAAAGTATATTACTGTTTGGAAAGTATGTGCCTCCGTGGCTGGTGTACCTAATTAAAATTCCCGCCCCTGTAGACGTCTATCACCGACCACTACTTACACTAAAATACTTCGTCAAAAGCAATTCAAACACATAAATACTTTTTTCGTGGGGCAGATGAATACCTATCTTCTGCTGGCTGTTTGTATTAAAGCCATGCAATTGATTCAAATGCATGTAATTTTTGCTGAGGTTCGTATATCATTTACGATGAGTTTTGTATTTGAAATCTTTGCCTGCGTTTTTTTAACAAGATAACTCATTTCGCTACAGGAGAGTATATTGGTTCGCCGATACCAACCGCGGAAGCAGGACAATCGCCCTTGCTTACTCGACTGGCTGCAGGTTTATGAGGGAGAGATTAATTAAATATCAAGGCTTTTAAAAAGAACATTTTCTGCAAGGATTTCGTTGTACATAAAATTTATTTTCAGCAGTTTTTTATTAATTGCTATGAACAATTAATTTCTCTGTAGTTCTTGTTTTATCAGGTGCAATAATTGCAAGCAAATAAAATCCACTTGCTATGCCTTTTGGTAAGATGAAAGATTGGGTACTGCTGCCACCGGCATGGGTGATGGAATGGCTTAATATAGCTTGCCCAAGGTTACTCAGTATTGTTATATTGTACATGCCACCTGGTAAATTCTTAAACTGTAAGTTTATTATTCCGTCTTGTACAGGATTTGGAGATATTGCATAGCCTGCTTTCCCATTGTCGGGGTATAATTTTACTATACTACTGTATTTTATTTGACCACTTATATTATTGCACTTAATCCTGTAGAACACTTCAGCCGCTGGAGCCACGGTATCTATCAGGTTGTAATTTAAATTTGTCGTATTATTATTTATGGCTGCTACTGAACCAATAGTACTAAAGCTGCTGCCATCTAAAGAGCGTTCTACTTCATAATTACGAATGCCATTTTCGCCACTTACTTCCCATTCAACTTTTGCACCATTGCTTGTGCGGCTGGCGTTTATCCTAACGAAGTTTACTGATAAAGTTACAGTACAGCTTGAAACCGGATTCCAGGTATTGAACATTGGCCGGTAGGTTAAGTTGTCAATATCGCTAACATATATTTCATAGTAGGAAGTCCCATAAGTATTATACGCATAGCACATAGCGTCAAAAGGAGTTGAATTGGCCGTTTTTGCAGGGTCTGAAAACGGGGTTGTCCAGCCTTGCAACATTTGAAACATAGTGTGTGCTGAATCACCAAGTTGATAAAGTGGTGTTGCAAAAATTGTTGTTGGTAACCCTGTAAATATATGCGTAACGGTGTCGGTAAATCCAGCCAGGTTTTCTTGCCAAAAACTAATTCTAGGGTTCTGTATATTATTGAAGTTTAATAATAATTGAGTTCTGATAAAACTTGCTAAAGATGGAGAATTAATGTTGTCGTTAATGTTTTTATAAGATGGGATAAAAACATTTTTAGCAGGGAAATTGTCGGTCTGTATTTTCATACCTGCCACCAGGGAGTCAACAAATTTACTTCTGCTATAATTAGGCAAGGTTACATTAACCCCGGTATTTAGACCGTTCACATTTCTAATTGCACCAAGGCCAGGAATATTCGTTGCAATGTTTGAAAGTACCGGATGGTTTTTAAGGGCAACCATAGTGCCTGTTGTTAAACTATAAACCTGATGATTTGCCAGTGCAGATAAAAAAATCCGGAAACGTTGTAATAAATATGCGTCATAAGGTACGGCCCTGGTTGTTGTTACATTGCTGATTGGGTCTGTGAAGGAATAGGTCGTAACACCTGCTTGTAAAGCTATGTAAGGAGGTTCTACAGCGTATGCCCCAAACAGAATGGTAAGTTTTTTATTTATGGAATCCAGTCTATGAATGATGTGGTCTATTCCAGCATAGTTATAAACACCCTGTGCTGTTTCTATATCCGGCCAGCTTGTACGCCAAACAAAACCATCAACAAATGAATAGCTTCTTATGTTTGCATCACGGTAAGCCCCTTGATTGTTGTCTAATACGTAAATTCCTGTAGGCTGTGCAGAAAGAAAATTGTAATGGGTAAGTAAAATGAATAGTAGGGGGAAAGTTTTTCTCATATTTTTTCTATCGGACTGTTGTTTTAGAGCAAAGTTTAAAAACTACTTTTTTATGGAGACTTAAATTATTGTCACCGTTTAAAGTGACGGCTAACGTTCAGGGCCTGGCGATGGCAGGGTATTTGAAAAACGTCAGCCCGAACTACCGCTGATTGAAAAACTATAGCCGAAGCTAAGTACAAAAGCTAAATTACTAACGTCACGCTGGAACTACTGCTGATAGTGCATTGCAGACGAGGACTTGCACGTCGCCCACTGCTATTGCAAATACTGCTGTTAGCAGCATACCCGATTTTCTTAATGAAATCTGTACATATTTGCCTATGTGAATGTTTTGTGTCAATCATTTTTGCTATGTTGTCTGTTTTTACGAATAAGTAAAAGTGTATTGACAACTAAAAGCCCCATGAGTGTGATGTAAGAAATTTTTTCAATCGTAGTTCCCTGGAAACTTTCGTTGATGCCGTTATACAAAATCCATAAAACAAATAAAATGTTGCCTGCAATGGCAAGCCAAGAAAGCAATTCAATGATTGGTGAATTTTCTTTTTCCATTTTGTTATGAGTTTAAGTTCTTGTTGGAAATTTTTCTCGCTATTAAGAAAACAATCACAATAAGAAACCATGAAATCAGCGGAAAAATAAGAAATATAAACGCATTTTTTGTCTCAGGTGTATTAAATGCACCACTGTAAGCAACCAAAGAACCAATTGTCAGAATTATCATTAACCAGTAAAGTGATGCACGGGCAGGAACTGTCCAGCGACTGGAAATTTTATTTGAAATAAAAAGTCCAACGAATGGGGAAAGAACCCAGGCTGTAAAAAGTGCAAGCAGAATAATAGAATTTTGTTTACGACTTGCACTGAACATAAAATAGAGTGAGCCGACTGCTCCAACCAACGCAACTATTAGGGATATTATCCCTAAGAAACTTTTATTAGATTTTTTTTTGTCTGTCATTATTTTTCTTTTAAGTTTTTCGGACTGTCGGTTCAAGTTTACGCGGTCGTCAACGGGCTGCTGCTAACGTTTATATTGTCACATAAACAATATTTTCTCTAGCGGCAATACACCAAATATAGTTGGATATACGAAAGTAATTAATCAGTAATTTTTCCGGAGTAATTATCCAACAAAAAAATCACTTAAAGGCCCTTCGCCAGAAAGCAACTGCTTGCAGAATTATACATTCGTACTTCGTTTTCTAATTTGTATGCTCAATCATTTGAAGGTGGATCAGCCCACATGCCCAGCCCACTTTCTGTAAAAGTTGACGGGTTCTTTTTATCAGGAAATTCATGAGAACCTGGTGTCGATTTGGTTACACTTTTAAGCATAAATATCCAAATGAATGGAACCAGCCAAATCATTAACAGGTGAAAGGTTTTTACATTGCCGGTAAATAATTTGGTTTTCCTGAACTTAATGGTATAGATGAATGAATAAATTAAAGAGGATGTGATAAGGAAAGTTAGTATTAAATATTTTATCGCCATTGTTGCAGTCGGGTGCATTTCAAATTGTCGCTGGCTGGTGGAGACACCAGCCAGGGCAGTCAGC
>JBDUEK010000083.1:0-26719 GCA_040002495.1 Ferruginibacter sp. | reverse complement strand
TTCACCGCCCTGAAGGGCAGTGCAATTCAAAGGGCAGTGCAATTCAAAAGGTAGTGTAATTCAAAAGGCAATACAATCAAAAAGGCTAATGCAATTAAGGGGGCTTCAAAACTAAGTGGCAGATATATTATGCTTCCCGCTGTATCAAAATGTGTTATGAATATTGTTGCCTATTACACAATCCCATACAGTGTAAAGTATAAGAATAAAAGGACGTATCGATTTATGAATTGTGAACGGAGCTAATGATCCTTTACCATTCACAGTTAGCTTAACACTAACTTCAAAGCGGGTCACCGAGTTTCTTTTTATCCAGTTGCTTTGAATGCATATACTCAGTTGGCGTGATGTTAAATTGCTTTTGAAAATTCCGGGCAAAATTACTTTGTGAACTAAATCCAACCATGTACGATATCTCATATATTTTATGATCGCCTTCAGCTAATAATTCGGCGGCCTTTTTTAACCGGGTTAAGTTGATTACTTCAATCGGTGTTAAAACAGAAATGGCCTTTATTTTCCGGTAAAGCGTTATGCGGCTCATGTTCATAATCTTAGCCAGTTTTTCTACATCCAGGTCTACATCTTCAATATTTGTACAGATGGTATCATTCAGTGTTTCGAGAAAACGCTCATCCGATTTTGAATGCGCCATGCTTTTGATGTGAACCAGGGGAGAGCTTGCATAAAATTCACGGATGGTATTTCTATTTGCCAACAGGCTTGCAATCTGCGCCTGCAAATGTTCTTTTGAAAAAGGCTTTTCAATATAGGCATCTGCACCTAATTCCAGCCCATCCACTTTAGATTGAATGGTGTTTTTTGCAGTCAGCAATATTACCGGAATATGTGAATATTCAAAATTTGCTTTGATGATTTTACACAACTCAAATCCATCCAACACTGGCATCATTACATCACTTATCACCAGTTGCACGGCTTCTGTATTAAGTACCTCCAAAGCTTTTTGCCCATCTTCGGCCTTAAGTATCGTGTACTTTTTATTAAGCATTCTCTCCAGGAATTCCAGGATTTCTTCATTGTCATCTACAAGCAAAATTATTGGCAGCATGATATTGGTTATTTAAGTTTAAGCAATCGTTTGTATTTCTTCTTATTCACTAACAAATCACCGGCAGGGTGCAACGGCAGGCATAGCACAAAGATATTTAAACCTGTTGGTGAGTCCTTCACATATAGTTTTCCTTTATGTAATTCTGTTAATGATCTTGCAAGTGTTAAGCCTATGCCGGTTCCTTGTTGCTTTGCCGATTCTTTTATGCGGTAAAAAGGTTCAAATACTTTTTCTTTTAATTCTTCCGGAATGAGTGTGCCATCATTTTCAAATTCTATAACAAGCTCCGCTAAATTGTTTGGTGGCAATGCCAGCCTCACATTCACTATTGTATTTGCATATTTTACGGCATTGCTAATCAGGTTACTAAAAATTTTATTCAGTGCTTCTTCGTCTGCATGTGCAAATACATCTGTCGCTGGCAGGTTGATGCGGTAGGAAAGATTTTTCTTTTTTGCCAGCGATGAAAAATTTACAAATGAATCGTTCAGCAGCACACTAATATTTACTTTTTCAAAATCGATACTGAAGCCTTTTGTTTCTGTTTGCCTGAAATCAAGGATCTGTGTAATTAATGCAATCAGCCTGTTGGTATTTCGTTCCATCGTTATCACGTCTTCCTTTATTTGTGGCAACTCATCCGCTATTTCCTGCAGGTTTTCAACCGGTCCTTTTATAAGGGTTAAAGGTGTTCTTATTTCATGAGCTACATTGGTAAAAAACTCAATTTTTGCTTCATATATTTCTTTTTCTTTTTTGTCTTCCAAAATAATATTATAACTGCGAAGGAGATAATAAGTAAGTGCAATTGTAAGCAATGCGTAAATCATATATGCCCACCAGGTAGCCCAAAATGGCGGTAGAATTTTTATAAGCAGTTGCCTTTCTTTTGTAGTTTGTTTGCCGTTAATGGCGGCCTTTAATTTAAACACATAAGTACCCGGCGAAAGATTGGTAAAATAGATTTTCCTGTTAGGTTTTATCACCGTCCATTCTTTATCGATGCCTTTCATGATATAACTGTATTCCGTCATTTCAGGAGCTATATAACTAAGTGCGGCAAAATCAATACTAAAGGAAGACCGGTCGTAAGGGAGCGTAATATGATCTGTATAAATGATCGATTTTTTTAGGTACGAACTGTCTTTATCAATCTTAAGTTCTTTGTTTTGTACCTGGAAACCGGTAATGTAAACCGGCGGTGTAATGATTGCTTTTGATAAGTCTTCCGGGTTAAACGTTATCATGCCTCTTACACTTCCAAAATACATTTTTCCTGCTGCATCTTTGAAGCCGGAATTATAGTTAAACTGGTCATTCAATAAGCCATTATCCTTAGTATAAACAATTACATTTTTTGTTGCAGGATTAAAATTTACCAGGCCCCTTGATGTTGTTATCCATAAGTGTTGTTTATCATCTTCCAGTACTTTAAAAGTAAAATTACTGGGCAAACCTTCTTTAGTTGTAATAGCAGAAAATGTCTTTCTATTGGGGTTTAGCTTACATAACCCGCCACCTTCTGTTGATACCCATATATTATTTTTACTGTCTTCGTAAATAGCATTAATTACATTATTTGTTAGGCTGTTCTGGTCTTTGGCATCACTATCAAAATGACCAGATTCTTTTGTAACAGGATTAAAATAAAACACGCCATTTCCATGTGTGCCTACCCAAATGGTATTGTCATGTGCTTCTGTTAAACAGGCTACGAAGATGTGTTGCGCTACTTCGGTTACTTCATCAAATCCTTTTGATTTCTTATCATACCTGAACAAGGAATTTCCAGAGCCAACATATATTTCTCCAGCCCTGGTTTTAAGCAGGCTGACAGCAAAATTACTTTTCAATTCTTTTTTACCGGGCCCTGCAATGTAGTGCTGCTTTACCTCTCCTGTTTTTATATCCATTATGTCAAGTCCATGTTCAAAAGTACCTATCCACAAATCATTGTCCGAAACCATTAAACCATGTATATTGGTATAGGCGATTTGATTGCGCTCTCCTGAGGGTTTAAACTGTGTAATTTCACCGGTTACCGGATTTAATTTATTCAACCCGGCATCTTCTGTTCCTATCCATAAATTACCATCATTGTCCTCACAAATTTCACGTACTGCATTACCACTAATTGAACTGGTTGAATTATCTGGGAAATATTTTTGAAAGGTTGAATATTGTTTTGAATAGTAATTAATTCCACCAAAATAAGTACCTGCCCAAATGCCTCCTTCATTGTCTTTACAAAGTGTGTACACGGCATTATCTGTAAGCGAATAAGGGTCAAGAAATTTCTTTTTAAGGTTATCAAACTTTCCGGTGATTGTATTTAAAATAAAGATGCCCGACTCTGTAGCAAACCAATATTCATTGGCAGAATACTGTGCAATATCCCGAACGTACACAGTGGTCTTATCCGGGTTATAGGTTAACACATCCTGGTAACCTGAGGAAACAATATCAAACTTTTTTAAGCCCTGGTTGGATGTACCCACATATAACGCAGTGGCGCCTGCTGAATGAATTTTTTGAATCCAGTAGGAGGCAGGTTGTGGTGAATGTGCAAACATATTATACCTGCTGAAGGTTTCTGTTTCCGCATCAAATTTTTCTAAAAAACCATCTGCTGTACCTACCCACACCTGGCCGTCATCCGAAGTGCAAATGGTTGTTGCAGAAAAATATTTTCCTGGTGGAAATTTTTTTAACGTCTTTGTTTTAAAATTATATCTACACAATGTTATTGCAGAAATAAACCAAAGCTGACCGCTTTTATCAAAATGCATTGCGTTTATCCATGACAGTGAATCAATCAGTTTTTCAAGGCATTCCTTTTCTTTATTAAAAGTGTACAAGCCTTTCTGACAACCCACAAATAATACATCCTGCTCATTTACCAATAAACATGAAACGATGTCCGGCATCATGTTATGACCAGAATCATTTAATGTAAAGGTTTTAAAATGATACCCGTCAAAACGATTTAAACCGTCTTTGGTTCCAAACCATAAAAAGCCAGCCTTGTCTTGCACGTTGCTAAAAACGGAATTATTCGAAAGGCCGTTTTCTACCTGGTAGTGCCTGAAATAATACGATTGTGCAGTTACTTTATTAATTAAAGTAATCGTTAACACAAACACTAATTGCAGGTATAATATGGAAGGCAAATGTTTTTTCAAACAGGATAAACAATTAAAATTTTAACTGAAAAATGTTTTAACGAAGCTATATAAATCGTGTGAATTTATTAAAACTGCAAAATGTAAAAATGTAATATTTTGAAAAGGTTCTGATACGCAAGGAATGATCTTCCACAAAAATATGGCATTATTTTACAACATAATTTAAAACCGGAATAACGAACCAATTAAATTATGTAAACGATTACACCATCATTAACTTCTTAATTATTCGCTACATGAAATCTTCTAGAATGCCTATTGCGCCGGCAATTGCATACGCAGCAATTAGCTTATGGCAAAAAAGAAAACTCCTGTTATTTACGCTCTTTTTTATCACCACCGCAATGTCGCCTGTATTTGCTCAAACCAATGCAGCAGTAACAGTTTCAGGCGTTGTAAAAGACAGCATAGGTGATCCATTACCTAACACAACTGTTATGGAAAAAGGTACAAAAAATGCAACTGCCACGGATGCAAACGGTAAGTTTATATTAACTGTAGCAGGTGCAAAATCAGTGCTTGTTTTTTCTTCCGTTGGCAATGCAAACAAAGAGGTAAGGGTGGGTAACAATGCCAACCTAATGGTAACACTTGATCGTATGAGTAACAGTCTCGATGAAGTGGTTGTGGTTGGCTATGGCACTAAAACAAAACAATCCATTACCGGTGCTGTATCAACAGTTACAGCAAAAGACCTGGATCGGGTACATGCCGGATCTACAGTAAGTACGGGGCTTGCTGGCAAAATTCCTGGTGTTACTTTTCGTATGCCGGATGGCCGCCCCGGTGCATCTGCAAACATTCAGATTCGTAACATGGGTCGGCCTTTATATGTAATTGATGGTATACAACAAGACGAAGGTCAGTTCAATAATATTGCACCAAATGACATTGAAAGTATAACCGTTTTAAAAGATGCATCTGCTGCTATCTACGGTGTACGTGCTGCCAATGGTGTAGTGGTGGTTACCACAAAAAGAGGCGCAACCGGCAGAAACAGTATCAACGTAGATGCCTATGCAGGATGGCAATCCTGGTTTCGCTTTGCAGACGTTTTAAGAAATTCGTATGACTATATGTACTATCGTGCAGACGCTGAATTGAACAGGTTTGGCTCTACTGGTATTACACAAGCTGAGTTAGATAAATACAAAGAAGGAGCAAGTGCAGGAAACGCTTACAGAAGCTTCGACTGGAGAGATTATATCCTTGCTTCACCAGCTCCGCAAAACCAGGTGAATATCAATATTAGTGGTGGGTCAGACAAAGTAAATTATTATGTGTCTGCAACCAACCTTGATCAAAAATCAAATCTTGGTAAGGAATATCGTTTTAACCGTAGCAACATTCAATCGAATGTGCAGGCAAAACTGGCAACCGGACTTAAAGTAGGTGTTGAAATGAATGGCCGTGTTGAAACAAGAAGAAACCCCGGTGTACCTGGAGGTGATGATTACTTCTTATCTCGTTTGGCCATCTTAAGAAATACGCCAAGAGAGAGGCCGTACGCTAACGATAATCCGTTATACCTAAATGATCTTGGTGAGCATTTAGAATCTAACTATGCTTTTCTTAGTGAGAAACTTTCAGGAAAATACAAATCCGAATGGAGGGTAATGCAAACCAACCTCAATGCAGAGTGGCAAATACCCGGCATTAAAGGTTTAAGCCTTAAAGGAGTTTATTCTTACTATGTAGCCGATCTTATTGAAAACAACCAGGAGTACACCTACAAAGCGTATACTTATATTCCTGCTGCAGGCTCCACTCCGGAAGAATATAAAGCTACTGGTGGAAGTACAAACCCATGGAGAGACAGGGAGCAGATTAAACAAGTTAATACGAACGTTCAAGGCCAATTAAATTACAATAATAAATTCGGCGATCATTCAGTGGGGGCAACCTTTGTTGCTGAAAGAATCAACAACCATTATCGCAGAAACTGGATACATGCTTCTCCAATTTCAAATAACCTTCCGCTGGTTTACTTCCCAACAATTGATCGCTATGATGACAATGACAATGAAGAAGCCCGTATCGGTTATATTGGCCGGGTTACTTATAGCTATGCCAACCGGTATTTCTTAGAAGCGTCTGCACGACGGGATGCATCGTATCTTTTTGCTCCTGGTCAACGTGTTGGTTATTTCCCTGGTGTATCTGCTGGTTGGAGAATTACGCAAGAACCATTTCTGGCAAACAGCCTTGGCAAAAGCAGGGTGATCAGCGATTTAAAATTAAGAGCTTCTTACGGCCAGTTGGGTGATGATAGAGATGGAAACGGTAACCCAATTGTTGGTGCTTACTCATACCTGGAAGGTTATAACTATAACCAGGGTACTGCAATTATTGATGGTAACGCAGTTACTGTATCAAGAGATAAAGGAATTCCAATTACAAGTATTTCATGGACTACCAGTAAGATCACCGATGTTGGATTAGACTTCAATTTATTACAAGGAAAAATTACCGGTACTGTTGATTATTTCTACAGAAAACGCTCTGGTTTGGTAGGTACCAAATATGATGTAATTGTACCACAGGAAATTGGTTACAGCCTTCCTCCAACCAACATCAACAGTGATGCACAATACGGAGAGGAAATGTCAATTAATTATTCCGGATCATTACGCAACGGACTTAAATTTAATATCGGCGGTAACGTTGCTTACACAAGATCAAAAAATCTGAATTCTTATAAACCGTTATTCTTTAACTCATGGGATCAATATCGTAACTCATCTGAAAACAGGTTTTCAAGAATTGAGTGGGGCTACCAGGTTGATGGACAGTTTGGTTCTTTCGACGAAATCAACAATTACAATGTGAACATTGATGGCCAGGGAAACAGAACATTATTACCAGGCGATTTAAAATACAAAGATCAGAATGGGGATGGCAAAATTGATGGGTACGATCAACGTCCGATTGGATTTGGATATGGCCAGCAACCAAACATCAACTTCGGTTTCAGCATCGGGGCTGTTTACAAAAACTTCGATTTTAATGCAGACTTCTCAGGAGCTACCGGGTATACATGGTTTCAAAACTGGGAAACAAGATGGGCTTTCCAAAACAACGGAAACCTTAACACCATCTTTACTGACCGCTGGCACCGTACAGATATCTACGATGTAAATAGTCCGTGGGTTGCTGGAAAATATCCGGCCAACAGGTACAATGTACAGTTTGGACATAGCAATTACAATGCTAACTCTACTTTCTGGTTACACAATGTAACACAAGTAAGGGCCAGAACAATACAGCTTGGATATACACTTCCCCAATCACTTTTACAAAGAGTAAAAATTCAAAAACTGAGGCTTTATGTAAATGCTTACAACCTGTTCTCTTTCGACAACCTGAAAGAATACGGTGTTGATCCGGAGGTAGTTGATGACAATGGTCTTCAGTTCCCTCAAAATAAAGTGATCAACGTGGGTGTAAACATTTCTCTATAAAAATTAATCGTTCAACTACAAATTATTTCAATGAAAAAGATATTATCTATAACAATACTTGCTCTTCTGATAGGGATGGCAGGTTGCAAAAAAGACAGTGACTTTCTCGATATACCGCCGATACAAATCATTCCGAATGATGTAGCCTTTTCTGATCCGGCGTTGGTATTGTCAATCCTCGGGGATCTTTATAACCGTTCAGTTGATTTCTCAAGCCTGGATAACGGATGGAGAAGTTTTGCCGACTTTAGTGAAACATTTCCATCAGAAAACGGAAGTTACTTTATAGTGCAAAGAACGGGCTGGGGTTATGGCGAATGGGGTGTAAACTGGGGTGACAGTTACAAATACATTCGGGAAATGAATTTATTTATTGAACGCATCGGAGCTTCTACAGCATTAAATAATGCTGACAAGGCGAGATTCACTGCCGAAGGAAGATTCATTAGAGCTAACTTCTATTTTGAACTGGTAAAAAGAATGGGCGGGGTGCCATTAATTACAACTTCATTACAGTATGATCCGGTAAAAAATGATCCATCATCGGTACAGATAGCCCGGTCTAAAGAATCAGAAGTATATGATTTCGTTATTAGCGAAGCTGAAGCAATTAAGAATGACTTACCAGCGGATGTGAATCAAAAATCAAGAGCTACCAAAGCGGCTGTGTTAGCAATGGAATCAAGGGCTGCTTTATATGCAGGATCCATTGCCAAATATGGTGCAACTACACCGGCTGTTGCTTTACCAGGTGGCGAGGTTGGTATTCCGGCAAGTATGGCTGTAGGTTATTATACAAAAGCACTAACAGCGGCTCAGTCAATCATTAATGGCGGTGCAGGAACTTACCAGTTATATAATTCATTGCCTGATAAAGGAGAAAACTTTGCAAATCTTTTCTTAGATAAAAGTGGATTAAACCAGGAAGCAATTTTCATCGAAGATTTTAAAGCATCCGGTGCCGGTAGAACGCATGGTTATACAACCAATGATCAACCTTATTCTATATCTGATGAAGGGGGCGATGCTGGACGTTTAAATCCATCATTAAACCTGGTAGAATCTTTTGAGAAACTGGATAATACCTATGCATCACTTGCAACAAAAGATGGTTCAGGCAATCCAATTTACTATGCAGATCCACAGGATATTTTTGCCGGGAGAGATGGCCGTTTAGCGGGTACTGTAATGTTGCCACAGGGTTTCTTTAAAGGCAAAAGAGTTGACATCTGGGCAGGTTATGTATTGGCAGATGGTAGCGTATTTACAAGTGATGAAGCGGCTCAGTTAAAAGCACTTCCAGGCACTGCTACTCCAATACAGGTTGTAGGCAAGGATGGCCCTGTTAATATCGAATTCAGGGCACAAAGTGGTTTCTATGTACGTAAATATTTAGACCCAACAGTTGGATCAGGAAGAAGAGGTAGAGGAAGTGATGTTGCGTTTATCCGTTACCGCTTAGGAGAAGTTTTATTAAATGCTGCAGAAGCTGCTTTCGAATTAGGTCAGCCTGTAGTTGCTGCAGATTATATGAACCAGGTAAGATCAAGAGCAGGCTTAATTATTCCTTTAACACCTGCTGAAATTACGTTCGACCGTATTGTGCATGAGCGTAGGGTAGAGTTGTCTTTTGAAGGGCATACTTTATATGATCAAAAACGTTGGAGACTGGCACACATTGTTTGGGACGGAAACCCTGAAACATTAAGCGACCTAACATCAAACATTGGTAAAGCAACCAAGAGAAATACACAACCATGGGCCTTGTATCCTTACAAATATTATAACCCTACAAGCCCTAACAATGGCAAGTACCTTTTCAGAGAAATTTTACCACCTGTTGTTACAGGTTCTAATCGTTTTCAATTCGGAAATTATTACAGTTTTATCGGGGATGATATAAGGTCTGCAAATCCTAAAATTGTAAAACAACCCAATCAATAGCACATTCACTAAACGATAATTTTTTATTATGAAAATCATATTTAACTATATTGTATTGATCGCCATCTGCACCGCAGTAGCCTCATGCAAAAAAGATAACTACGACGCTCCTCAATCTACACTTTCCGGCAAACTTGTTTACAATGGAGAAGCAATAGGAGTTGAGCAATACCAGGTTCCATACGAACTATATCAATATGGGTTTGGAAAAGTAGGAGCAATCGGTTCTTCATTTACACAGGAAGGAAGCTACTCTTCCCTGTTGTTTGATGGCGAGTATAAACTGATTATACCTAACGGTCAGGGACCCTTTAAATGGAAACAAACCGCCGCAGGTAATCCTGATACAGTGGTAATTAATTTAACTGGAAGTAAAACACTTGACCTCGATGTTACTCCCTATTACATGATAAGAACGCCACAAATGGCATCGGCTGGTGGAAAGGTAACTGCTACTTTTAAAGCTGAAAAAATCATTACTGGTGTGGATGCAAAAGATATAGAAAGTGTAACGTTGTATATTAATAAAACCCAGTTCGTTTCCGGGGGAACAAATATTGGAACCGCTGGCATGAATGGCAGCGCCATTATAGATCCAAGTAACATCAGTTTAAATGTAACGATCCCATCAATAAGCCCTACCCAGAATTATGTGTTTGCAAGAATAGGATTAAAAATAGTAGGAGTAGAAGACAGAATATTTTCACCTGTCCAAAAACTTACTTTCTAAGGGCTTATAAAAATCCAGTGCCTTTTAGGCAAAAGCCCCATCCCATATCAATTTATTAGAAGGCCATTTAGCTCTGGCTGAATGGCCTTCTTTTTATTAATTATAAATAGAGGTGTAGTTACCTTTCATTTTTATACCTTGTTAATAAAATTACTTGCAATGAAAAAAATCAGTTTTATATTTCTTATTTCATCCCTGGCACTGAATGCAATCGGGCAAACTGACTGGAAAATTGCCGGTACAAAAATCACCACCCCCTGGGCAGAAAAAGTTGACCCTGCACATCCATTACCTGACTATCCGCGTCCTCAAATGGTAAGAGATAGCTGGATGAATCTGAACGGGCTTTGGCAATACAATATTTTGCCCGCCAGCCAGGAAAATTTGCCACTTACATACGCAGGAAAAATACTTGTTCCATTTGCAGTAGAATCTGCCTTATCCGGTGTGGGCAAAACAGTTGGAAAAGATAGCGCACTCTGGTACGAACAAAATTTTATGCTTCCTTCCAGCTTTAAGAATAAAAAGATATTGCTACAATTTGGCGCAGTGGATTGGTTATGCGAGGTATATGTAAATGGAAAAATGGCAGGTGTACATAAAGGAGGCTACGATCCGTTTTCTTTTGATATCACTGCCGGGTTAAATAAAAAAGGAAATCAAAAAATCACCATCCGTGTTTGGGATCCTTCAGATGATGGCCCTCAGCCGAGAGGCAAACAGGTTAAAAATCCAAACGGTATCTGGTACACGCCTGTAACCGGTATCTGGCAAACCGTATGGCTGGAAGCCGTGCCACAAACTTATATCAGTGCCATGCAGCAAATGCCTGACGTTGATAATAAATCAGTTCGTGTATCCGCCAAAGTGATGGATCTTAAAGAAGGAGATGAAGTAATTGTATCTGCCTGGAAAGGAACAGAAAAAATATCAAGTCAAATTTTATCGTCCGATAAGGAAACCGTTTTACCTGTTCCAAATGCAAGATTATGGTCGCCAAAAGACCCTTTCCTATACGACTTGAATATTGCTGTAATGCGCAAGGGAAAAGTGATAGACGAGGTTAAAAGTTATTTTGGCATGCGTAAAATATCCATGAAGGCAGATGAAAATGGCATTCAAAGAATGTTGCTGAACGATCAATTTGTTTTTCAATATGGACCGCTCGACCAGGGTTGGTGGCCTGATGGATTGTATACCGCACCTACAGACGAAGCGCTGAAATTTGACATCGAAAAAACAAAAGAAATGGGTTTTAACATGATACGCAAACATGTAAAAACCGAGCCTGCACGCTGGTACAATTACTGCGATAAAATGGGCATACTGGTTTGGCAGGATATGCCAAGTGGCGACCTTGGAAACCGATGGGAAAGCAGGCCAGGCATCTTCGGCCGTGCCACAGACCAGCACCGAACGGAAGCTTCCGAAAATATATATCGCACAGAATGGAACCAGATAATGGAGGACTTTCACAACTTCCCTTCAATCGTTGTATGGGTTCCTTTTAACGAGGCCTGGGGACAATTCAAAACAAAAGAAATTGTAGAATGGACAATGGCAAAAGACCCGTCCCGCCTGGTTAATACAGCCAGTGGTGGCAACTTTGTAAATGTGGGGCAAATCATTGACCTGCACAATTATCCTGAACCGTTAATGCCTGATCCCACACTTTATGGAGCAGACAGAATACTGGTACTGGGAGAATTTGGCGGACTTGGCTTACCGGTAGAAGATCATACCTGGCAAATAAAAAATAATTGGGGATATCAAAGCTTTAAAAACACCGATGAGCTGTTTAAAAGATATTCGGAATTAATCGACAGGATACCAGGGTTGATAGAAAACGGACTATCGGCTGCGGTATATACCCAAACAACCGATGTAGAAGTAGAAACAAATGGATTGATGACATACGACCGAAAAGAAATGAAAATACCTGTAGAAAAATTGAATGCAGTGCATCAGAAATTATACAATAACCTACAGATAAAACTGGCGGTTAAATAAATAAACCTACAGGAGCAATATTATTAGTTGCCTTGAATGATCGAATAATTGCTGCCGGTAACACCATGAAAAATAATATACTTTTTTTTACACTTATCATGCTTTGCAGTCTTTCAAAGGCGCAGGTGGCAGTAGATCTGTCAGGAGTAAAAAGTAACAATGAAGTAAAGGCTCAAATCAACAATAACCTGCTTTCTGTTGACTGGCCAACAGGAAACAACGGGCACGGAAAAATCATATTGGATCTGCTTAATGAAAGGCCGCTTTTCCAGCGTTTTCAACTCAGTAGTTTTGGTACAATGAAAGAAATCGGGATCAGCCTTGATCCCGTCTTTCTTTTGACGATTGGCAAACGGGATCTTATTTCACAAAATGGCTGGAATATATTTTTCGACAAGCCCAATAAGCTTCCTCACGAAACCTATAAAGTAACGCTCAACAAAAAATCGGCAAGCGTAGTTACTGATGGCAACCGTACGGTAATAAAAATAGGCAACTTAAATGCTGCATCATTTTCAGGCGAACTGGAAGTAACGCTTTATAACGGAAGCCCATTGTTTAATATTGCAGCAGTGATGTCAACAGACATGGATTCTACCGCTATATTATATGATGCAGGACTGGTAAGCAGTTCAACTGCCTGGCAAAATATAGCCTGGTCAGATATGGAAGATCATCCACAAAGTTCACCGGCCGGTCAACAGGATACTGCCAGGAATATTGCCGTAAAATATCGCACCATTATCGGCGAAATTAAGCAGGGAAGCCTTGCTATATTTCCTGCACCACACCAATATTTTTATCCGCTGGATGAAGCGTTTAATTTAGATTTTACCTGGTATGGAAATAATTACCGAAACATGGTTCCGGGTTTTGCATTAGGTATACGCCAGGATCCTGATGGAGATCACCGCTGGGTACCGTGGTTTAATGCGCCGCCTTCTACCAAACAACGGCTTAACTTTTTTTGCCTGTTGAGCAATGGCAAACCAACAGTAGCATTAGAGGCTGTAAAACGCTTTACACATGGAGATGTTTACAAACCTTTGCCGGGTTACAAAACAATGTCGAGCCATTTTCACAATGAGTATGTAATGAAGGTTGTGCTGGCAGGAAAAGTATTACCGGGTATTCCCAATTTTGTAAATGTTTTTAAAAAGACCGGCATTGACATTGTTCACCTGGCAGAGTTCCATTATACAGCGCATCCAAAGGGGCCGGACGACCAAAGATTAATTGAGCTGAAGGCTTTGTTTGATGTATGCAAACAATTTTCGGACGATCATTTTTTATTATTACCGGGCGAAGAACCCAACGAATTTTTTGGCGGGCATTGGTTAGACTTTTTTCCCAACCCGGTGTACTGGATTATGTCAAGGAAAGAAGGGATGCCCTTTGTTACCAATGACAGCACCTATGGAAAAGTATATCGCATAGGCAGCAAAGAAGATATGTTGCATTTACTGGAAGCAGAAAACGGATTGGCCTGGACAGCTCATGCAAGAACAAAAGGTTCTACCGGTTACCCGGATAAATATAAAGATGAAGCGTTTTACAAATCGGATCGCTTTTTTGGCGCAGCCTGGAAATCAATACCGGCCGACCTTTCACAGCCACGATTAAGTAAAAGGGTACTTGACCTGATGGACGACATGGCAAACTGGGGTTATAAAAAACATGTAATTGCCGAGGCCGACCTTTTTTCCATTGAGCCGGAAAATGAAATGTATGCCCACCTGAATATAAACTATCTGCAAATGGATAAACTGCCGGATTATAGTAAAGGATGGCAACCGGTTTTGGATGTTATGGAACAAGGAAAATTTTTTGTATCAACAGGCGAAGTGTTACTTCCGGTGTTTAAGGTAAATGGCAAAGGTGCTGGTGAAACAATTCCTGCAATGCAAAATAATGAAGCAACCATTGAACTGGAAGCCGACTGGACTTTCCCGTTAAATTTTGCAGAGATCATTAGTGGAGATGGAAAAAACGTATATCGTGAAAAAATAAACCTAAATCATACAACTGCTTTTGGCAAAAACAATTTCACATTTAATGTGGATCTTAAAAACAGAAAATGGGTGCGTTTAGAGTTATGGGACATTGCAGCCAATGGAGCATTTACACAACAGGTATGGATTGAGTAAAAAATATTAGGGCAGTCGTTCATTCCTGTTGGGTGCAATTCAAATCCGATAGTTATCGGATGTCGCTGGCCGGTGGAGACACCGGCCAGGGCAGTCAGCCGTGGGCGATGTCCTCACCGCCCACAGTCTTAACAAAGATCATTTTGTGTCTGGATTTATTCAACACAAGCCTATATAAAACAAGAACCAACTATTAAATATTTTGACAATGAAGAGAATTATTTTGATATCTATTGTATTATTGAAGTGGGTAATTCTACCGGCTCAAGACACCAAGGCACCTTCCTTTCCGCTCATTACACATGATCCTTATTTTAGCATCTGGTCCTCAACTGATGAATTGGCTGCGTCTCCCACCAAACACTGGACTGGCTCGGAACAATCTTTAATTGGAATGCTAAAAGTAGATGGAGAAACCTATCGCTTTTTGGGTAATGTTGGTAAGACATTTAACACAGTGTTACCTGCAGGCGACGAAGTAAATTTTGAAGCGCAGTACACAGAATCAGAACCCGGTAATGATTGGATGAACAGCAGTTTTGACGATAGCCAATGGGAAAAAGGACTGGCGCCTTTTGGTAACAATAAAGGTGTGGTTAAAACTATGTGGGAAACAAAAAACATTTGGATGCGTAGAAAATTTGCCATCAAAGATCTTAATTTAAACAACCTCTTTTTAAAATTAAGTCATGATGATGATGTAGAAGTTTACCTGAATGGTGAATCAATTTATAAAACCAAAGGTTGGACAAACAAATACATTTACTTACCCATATCAGAACAAACAAAAAGCAAGCTTACAAAGAGTGAAAATATTTTGGCAATTCATGTGATCAACAATGTTGGTGGCGCCATGTTGGATGCGGGTATTGTAGAAGAACCAAAAGAAACAAATGCACATCCCATTCAAACGGCTGTGCAAAATTCGGTTCACTTAAATGCTACTCAAACAGCTTACAGTTTCACCTGCGGAAATGTAGACCTGTCACTTACTTTTACATCTCCTTTACTAATCAACAATCTTGATATTTTAGCAAGGCCGGTATCATATATCAGCGCTAAAATAAAATCGAACGGTGCCGCTTCGCACAATGTGCAGTTATATTTTGGTGCATCAACGGATATAGCAGCAAACACAGCAGTTCAGCCAATGAAAGCACAACAATACATTGCCAATAACCTGACTATTTTAAAAGCCGGAACGGTGGCACAACCCGTGCTGCAAAAGAAGGGTGATGATCTCCGTATTGATTGGGGGTATATGTATGTAGCTGTGCCTGCTGGTACTTCGGTAAAGCAATCTATATCTGCCGATGGTGATTTATCAAAAGCATTTACAACGGGCAAAACCGGTACAACAAACGGAAAGCATTTGTTATTGAACACGGTTATAAATATGGGAAAAATTGGTACAACATCCAAAGAGCAGGTTATTTTGATGGGGTACGATGATTTGTATGCTATTCAATATTTCAAAACCAATTTAAGGCCATGGTGGAATCAAACCGGCACCACTAAATTTGAAACGGTTTTATCACAGGCAGCTGCCGATTACAAAGTGACTATAAAAAAATGTGAAGCTGTAAATAAAATGATTTATCAAGATGCTTTAAAGGCTGGTGGAGAAGATTATGCAAAATTATGTGAATTGGCCTATCGCCAGAGCTTAGCCGCACATAAGCTGGTTAAAAGCCCGAAAGGTGAATTACTTTTTCTTTCAAAAGAAAATTACAGCAACGGCTCGATCAACACAGTTGATATTACTTATCCGTCGGCGCCATTGTACCTGGCTTACAACCCTGAGTTATTAAAAGGTATGATGAACGGCATTTTCTATTATAGTGAAAGTGGTAAGTGGGCGAAGCCATTTCCAGCGCACGATTTGGGTACATATCCACTTGCCAACGGACAAACTTATGGAGAAGATATGCCGGTAGAAGAAAGTGGAAATATGGTTGCACTTGCTGCGGCCATTTCCAAACTTGAAGGCAATGCATTGTATGCAAAAAAACATTGGAAATCATTATCTATATGGGCGGATTATTTAAGTAAGGAAGGACTTGATCCTGCATTGCAGTTGTGTACAGATGATTTTGCAGGGCACCTTGCACGGAATGCCAATCTTTCCATGAAAGCAATTGTTGCAGTTGGCGGCTATGCACAAATGGCGAAACAACTTGGCCAGGATGCAACCGCAAAAAAATACAGGGCCATAGCAGAAGGCATGGCAACAAAATGGATGGAGATGGCTGATGCCGGCGATCATTATTCATTAACATTTAATAATAAAAATACCTGGAGCCAAAAATATAACCTGGTATGGGATAAAGTTTTAAACATGAACCTGTTTCCAGAATCTGTTTACGATAAGGAGGTAAAATATTATCTCACAAAACAAAATGATTTTGGGCTGCCATTGGATAGCCGCAAAACATACACAAAATCTGATTGGGTAATATGGACTTCAGTATTGGCAAATGATCCCGCCGATTTTAAAGCCTTGTCGGAGCCTATGTATAAGTATGCCACACAAACAAGTTCACGTGTTCCTATTAGTGACTGGCACGAAACAACTACCGGCGTAATGGTTGGTTTCCAGGCAAGAAGCGTAGTGGGTGGCTATTTCATGAAAGTACTGGAAGATAAAATCATGGTTAAATAACATTAGTATGAAAAAGTATTTCATCATATTAAACTTATTATTTGGTAACGCAGTTATTGCCCAGGAAGTAAACAAACCGGTGCAAATTTCTCACTACGTATTTGATTCATTTATGAAAGGAAAAGTACTGGTGAAGTCTGGTGCCGTGTCGGATCAATTGCTTAACTACAACAGCGTTACCGGCGAAATGATTTTTGATAACGGGGGACAGTTGTTGGCAATCGGCAATCCTGCAGACGTTGATACAGTTTACATTGATGGCAGAAAGTTTGTACCGGTCAATAATAAGTTTTACGAAATGCTTACCACTTCATCCACACCACTTATGCTGGAATTTACCTGTACGGTAGAAGATCCATCTGTATCGATCGGGTACGGAAATTCTACACCGGGCACCAATTACGGAACAGTGAGAAACCTGAATGGAAATGCAAGATCATATGAATTAAAACTGCCATCAGATTTTAAAATTACGCCGGTTTATACCTATTGGATTTTCAAATCGGGCAAGTTTCAAAAAGCAAACAGTTCGCAACAACTGGGGAAAATATTTTCAGACAAAAAAGATTTCATAAAAGCATTTGTAAAAGAAAATAATACCAGTTTTTCAAAAAGAGAAGATATTATTAAACTGGTTCAGGCCGTAGAAAAATAATAGATAAAATTAAGCACAACCCTAAACCAATAAAAAATGAATACAAAAATGAGGCTCGCAAGCCTGGTGGTTTTGTTGCTAATAGCAACTACCATACATGCTCAAAAAAACAAGAGACATCAAGCTGAAGTGCCTGTAATTGGAACAGTATGGACGGCTGAGAAAGCCAATGCCTGGTATGCGGAACATCAATGGCTCACAGGTGCAAACTATATACCGGCCAATGCAATTAACCAATTGGAAATGTGGCAGGCAACAACTTTTGATCCAGCTACAATTGATAAAGAACTGGGTTGGGCGCAAAGTATTGGGTTCAACACAATGCGGGTTTTTCTGCATTCAATTGCCTGGAAGCAAGATCCGGAAGGATTTAAAAAGAGAGTGGATCAATTTCTTTCAATTGCAGACAAACATCATATACAACCCATGTTGGTATTCTTTGATGATTGCTGGAATGCTACGCCAGCCGCTGGCCTTCAGCCTGCACCTAAAACCGGTATGCACAATTCCGGCTGGGTTCAGGATCCGGGTAAACCTGGCTCCAGCGATTCAACCACCTTTCCCGGCCTGGAACTTTATGTAAAAGATGTACTTACAAATTTTAAGCATGATAAAAGAATTCTGTTATGGGATTTGTACAATGAACCGGGCAACAGCGGCAAAGGCGATTCTACCTTACCGTTATTAACCAACATCTTTAAATGGGCCAGGGAAATTAATCCAGATCAGCCAATAAGTGCCGGCCTTTGGTCCTGGAATTTTGAAAAACTAAATGCATTCCAGGTACTTCATTCCGACATCATTACCTACCATGACTATGACGAAACACCGCAACATAAACTGGTAATACAATTATTAAAAACACATGACAAACCATTGATTTGCACAGAGTACATGGCTCGTACCCGTAACAGTCGTTTTGCTACCATATTGCCTTTATTAAAAAATGAAAATGTTGGTGCCATCAACTGGGGTTTTGTAGACGGCAAAACCAATACCATCTATGCATGGGATACACCACTGGCAGATGGTAGTCAGCCGATAGAATGGTTTCATGATATTTTTAAAAAAGATGGTACCCCATACCGTGAAGACGAAGTGAACCTGATTAAAAAATTAAACGAATTGAAATAAGACAGGCTGCCTATCAATCAACGCTTAAATAACTGGTTGAATCTTGGGTAATTGAAAATGATTTTAAGTTTTTTACATATAGCAGTTTTTAAACCAGGTGTTTCTACACAGGGTTTACCTTTTTAGGCCCGGCAAAAAAATCGAGTCTGCCCCGTAGATTTTTAACGAATGCTTTTTTATTAGACAATACGCATAATTACTCAAGTGCAGCTAAAGCCTGTAAAGGTTTTTACTGTATAATAATTACCACTATGAGTGACGCTATTTTGAAAATAACGCTAATGGACATTGCCCGTGAGTTAAACATCACGGCGGCTACTGTTTCACGTGCACTCAACAACCATCCCGCTATTAAAGAATCTACAAAAAAATCAGTTCGGGATGCTGCACAAAAACTAAAATACCAGCCTAACAAAATAGCGTCTTCACTTCGCCTTGGCAAATCAAATATTATTGGTGTACTCATTCCAAGTGCAGAAATAAACTTCTTTGGATCAGTTGTGCATGGCATTGAAAAAATTGCCAACGAAAATAATTACAACGTACTTATTTATCAATCCAATGAATTGTTTGAATATGAGAAAAGAGGTGTACAAACGTTTTTACAATCACAGGTAGATGGTGTGTTGGCATCTATCTCAAAGGAAACCATTAACCTGGATCATTATGCTGAAATAAAAAAACGGGGTGTGCCCCTGGTATTGTTTGACAGGGCGGTAGATATGTTGGGTGTTTCGTCTGTTGTAGTAGATGATTATGCCGGCGCTTTTGAAGCCACCAAACACTTACTGGATCAGGGTTGTAAACGCATAGCTCATATTGGAGGACAGCAGCACGTAAGGATCTTTAACCAACGTTTAAAAGGATATATTGATGCATTAAATGTTCATAATATCCCGGTAGATGATGACCTGATTGTGTACGGTAAAGTAAGTATTGAATCGGGCAGGGGATGCATGCAAAAATTATTATCGGGCTCAAAACAACCGGATGCTGTTTTTGCCGTGGAAGATTTTACAGCATTGGGCGCCATGCAGGCAATAAAAGAAGCAGGCATAAAAATACCTGGTCAAATTGCCATTATTGGATTTGCAAATGAGCCGTTCGGTGAATATATTACGCCATCACTGTCAACAGTAAATCAGCAAACAGTCCGCATGGGTGAAGAGGCTGCTAAACTTTTCTTTGAAACTTTTAGAAATCCTGACAGGGCAAATATGCAACCCCGCCAAATGGTGTTGGAACCAGCGCTTATATGCCGCCAATCAAGTTTAAAATTTAACCCAATATAAAAATCGATTTTCTATATTTTACAAAACTTTATCTAAAAATCAAATCACTATTGAGCTTATTCACCATGATATTATATAAAAATATTTTCGCATTCGCCTGTTTCTGGTTAGCTCTGTCAATTTCTCAAACACAAGCACAACAATCAGCAAACGGTGTAACAAATGTAAAGCGCCCCTTAACAACCACATCCAATAAATTTTATGTTAGTAACAAAAAGCCATTGACCCCGTTGGCATTGATTAAGTTGCCTGTTGGCACCATCAAACCTGGTGGGTGGATATTAAAATATCTCGAATTACAGAAAGAAGGCTTAACAGGAAAACTGGGAGAAATCAGCGCTTGGCTTGAAAAGGATAACAACGCCTGGTTCAGCGGAAATGGCCAGGGCGACCATGGCTGGGAAGAAGTGCCTTATTGGTTGAAAGGATATGGCAACCTGGGTTACATTTTAAAGGATGATAAAATAATTACCGAAACAAAACTATGGCTGAATAAGGTTTTTGAAAGCCAGCAACCCAATGGATATTTCGGGCCAAGAATTATTGAAAATCAACACCAGGACAATAAGGGAAAAACACCGGATTTATGGCCGAACATGATCATGCTGTGGTGCATGCAATCTTTTTACGAATATGGCAGCGATGCCCGTGTCATTCCCTTTATGACAAAATATTTCAAATGGCAATCAACCATTCCGGATGATCAGCTATTAGAAATTTATTGGGAAAACAGCAGGGGTGGTGACAACCTGTATAGCATCTATTGGCTGTTTAATCGTACGGGTGATAAATGGTTACTTGATCTTGCTGATAAGATTCATCGTAACACCGCCAACTGGTCGCAAAAAAATAATTTACCCAACTGGCACAATGTAAATATTGCACAATGTTTTCGTGAACCTGCAACTTATTACATGCAGGCAAAGGACAGCAATTTTTTAAAGGACACTTACAATGATTTCTATTTAATCCACAACCTGTACGGACAAGTGCCGGGTGGCATGTTTGGTGCAGATGAAAATGCCCGTAAAGGTTTTGATGATCCACGGCAGGGCGTAGAAACTTGTGGCATGGTAGAGCAAATGGCTTCGGATGAAATTTTAACCGGCATCACCGGAGATCCAATGTGGGCCGACAATTGCGAGAATGTTGCCTTCAACACATATCCCGCAGCGGTAATGCCCGACTTTAAGGGATTGCGTTATATCACATCTCCCAATATGGTAATGAGTGATAGTCGAAACCATGCACCAGGCATACAAAACGAAGGCCCGTTTTTAATGATGAACCCATTTAGCAGCCGTTGTTGCCAACACAACCATGCACAAGGCTGGCCCTATTATGCAGAACATTTGTGGATGGCTACGCCTGATAATGGTATTGCAGCAATTCTTTACAGCAGCAGCGAAGTAACTGTAAAAGCAGGCAGTGGTAAAGGTAGTGAGGTAACGCTTCAGCAAACAACTAATTATCCCTTCGAAGATCGGATACACATTGCTGTAAGTACCAAAAAGATTACAAGCTTTCCGTTATACCTCCGCATTCCAAATTGGTGCATAGGTGCAAAAATTACTATAAATGGTATAGCTACTGAAGTGATGTTTGAACCCGGTTCTTATGCAAGGATAGAAAGAAAATGGCAGCAGGGTGATGTTGTTGAACTGATGTTGCCAATGCACTTGACAAAAGAAACCTGGCAAAAAAATAAGAACAGTGTAAGTATCAATTACGGACCACTTACGTTCTCTTTAAAAATAGATGAATCTTACAAATTGATGGACAGTAAAAAATCTGCCATCGGCGATTCAAAATGGCAGGCAAATGTAGATCAGGCATTGTGGCCATCTTATGAAATTTATCCTGCCAGCATGTGGAATTATGGGTTGTTATTAAACAATCAATCATTGGAAAGCCAGTTTGAAATCATTAAAAAACCATGGCCTAAAGATGATTTTCCATTCACATTAAATTCAGTGCCATTGATGCTAAAAGCGAAGGGAAAAATTATTCCCGAATGGACATTGGATAAATTTGGATTGTGTGATGTGCTGCCCCAAAGCCCGGTTGTTGTAAGTACACAAGCGCAAAATATTGAATTGGTACCAATGGGTGCGGCGAGGTTAAGGATATCGGCTTTTCCGGTAGTGAAATGATACTTAAATGCAAAATAAAACGGATTTAAAATTTAGCACGTTTTGGTACGAACTACATACAAACGAATTACAAAAAGCATGTGAGTAAGTTCAATCTGTTTTTAGCATTGGGTTCAGACAAATTAACAATCATGAAAATAAAGAAAGCAATATTTTATTTACTCCTTTTTTGCTGTTGTAATTTGATAGCCCAGGAAGCAACAACCTTCACAAATCCGTTACTTCCATCGGGTGCTGATCCCTGGAGTATTTATAAGGATGGATACTACTATTACACCAATACTACCGGGAGAAATATTACTATCTGGAAAACAAGCAGTCTTGCGAATTTAAAAACAGCCGAAAAGAAAGTCGTATATACGCCACCTAAAACAGTGGCGTATTCAAAAGAATTATGGGCGCCTGAAATTCATTTTTTACAAGGCAAATGGTATATCTATTTTGCCGCAGATAGTGGTAACAATATCAATCACCGTATGTGGGTACTGGAAAACAATTCAACTGATCTAATGGCTGGTAAATGGGTGATGAAGGGGCACCTTAAAACACCGGGTGGCGATAAATGGGCCATTGACGGATCCTTATTTGAACATAAAAAACAATTGTATTTTATTTGGTCTGGCTGGGAAGGCGATACCAATGGCCAGCAAAATATTTACATTGCTAAAATGAAAAATCCATGGACAGTTGAGGGTGAGCGGACAAAAATTTCGAGCCCTGAACTGGAGTGGGAAATTCATGGCGACCTGAATAACCCCAACGATCTGCCCCACATCAATGTAAATGAAGGCCCGGAAGTTTTGATACATAGAGACAAACTCTTCTTAATTTATTCGGCCAGTGGATGCTGGACAGATTACTATGCATTGGGTATGTTAACAGCTTCAGCGAAAAGTGATTTGATGGATCCGGCTTCCTGGAAAAAATCACCGCAGCCTGTATTTAAACAATCAAAAGAAAACAAGGTATTTGCCCCAGGTCACAATTCATTTTTTAAATCACCTGATGGTAAAGAAGACTGGATACTTTATCATGCCAATTCAAAACCAGGCCAGGGCTGCGGTGGCTTTCGTTCACCTAGGGCCCAACGCTTTACCTGGAACAAAGATGGCTCACCCAATTTTGGAATTCCGGTTAAGGCAGGTGAAGTATTAAAAGTTCCATCGGGAAGTGGAAATTAATATGATGTGGTATGCTTAATCTAAGATCATCAAGAGTTTGTTATCACCGCAAAAAATAACAGTAAGCAAAAATCTGTACAAGTGCTTAACTTTAAAGCTCATTGATTCATTATAACAACATAAATTAATAAACTACTATTTTATGAATGAAAAGAAAATTAACGATTCGTCCCGCAGAAACTTTATTAAAACCGGTGCCATGGCTGCTGCTGGTTTTATGATTGTACCACGTCATGTATTGGGATGGGGGTTTGTTGCTCCAAGTGATAAATTAAATATTGCATCAGTAGGAGCCGGAGGAAAAGGGCAAAGCGATATTGCTAATTTCTTTAATTCAGGCAATGCAAATATTATTTCCTTATGTGATGTTGATGACCGTGCCGCAGCTAAATCAAAAGCCGATTTTCCTAAAGCAAGCTATTATAAAGACTTCAGGGAAATGTTGGATAAAGAAGGCAAAAATATAGATGCGGTTTCTGTTTCTGTTCCCGATCATGCGCATGCCGTACCTGCACTGATGGCTATGAAAATGGGAAAACATGTGTATGTTCAAAAGCCATTGACACACGATATTTACGAAGCCAGGATATTAACCGAAGCCGCCAGGAAATATAAGGTAGTAACACAAATGGGAAACCAGGGATCATCCGGCGATGGCGTACGTACTATGCAGGATTGGTACAAAGCCGGTTTGATTGGAGATGCACATACCGTTCGTTGCTGGACAAACAGGCCGGTATGGCCACAGGGTGGCGGTTATCCTACCAAGAAAGACGCAATACCAGCCGAACTGGATTGGAATTTATGGCTTGGGCCAACAGCCTTTCATGAATACCATGAAGGCTATGTACCTTTTAACTGGCGTGGATATTGGGATTTTGGTACAGGTGCATTAGGTGATATGGGATGCCATATTATTGATCCGGCCTTTAAAGTTGTTGGTCTTGGATATCCTTCAGAAGTGGAATGTAGTGTAGCCGATGTTTATGAAAAAATGTGGAACCCGGTTTATCATCCGGAAAGCTGTCCGCCTGCATCTTCTATTAAAATGAAATTTCCTGGGCACAAGGGTAAACCAACTGTAAAACTTACCTGGATGGATGGTAACATAAGGCCGGAGCGCCCGGATGAGTTGGGAGCAGACGAACAAATGGGTAACTCAGATGGAGGGGCAATCATAGAAGGAACCAAAGGGAAAATGATGTGTGGATGTTATGGAGCCAATCCGACGTTGCTGCCAACTTCAAAAATGAAAGATTTGAAGGATATTCCTAAAACTGTTGAGCGGGTTATAGGCGGACAGGAAGGGCACTATGCACAATGGGTGAATGCTTGTATTGCAGGATATGGCAAAGCACAAACAAGTTCTAATTTTGATTATGCAGGACCGCTTACAGAAACGGTACTGTTTGCAAACCTTGCATTGCGTAGCTGGAATTTAAAAGATAGCACTGGCAATTTCCCCGGAAGAAAAAAATTACTTTGGGATGCAGACAATATGAAGATAACTAATTTTGATGAAGCCAATCAATTTGTGAGAAGGCAATACAGGGATGGTTATACTTTTAATATATAGATGAAAAAAGGCTGCTTTCTAAATTAAAGCAGCCTTTTTTTTAGAGATGGTCTTCAACTAAACTATTGGATTTTTTTCAAATTATAATGTGCAATTGTCTACCTGGCCGGTAAACATTACAATTACAAGTTCATTCGATTCAATTAAAACAAAGCCTTTAAAAAATACATTTTTAAAAATATAATTTCGCTTTAGCAGGCAGATGCGAAATATTGAAATGGGTTAAAACGAAAAACAAACATCTTATAAAAACAAAACCATCTCAACAATGATCAGAATTTCATGTTCAATTTTATTATTTGCAGGTTGTCTTTTATCTGCATGTTCCTCATCCAAAGTTCAATCATCGGGAGAACATGGTACCAATACATTAACTGCAAAAGAAAAAGCCAATGGCTGGGTATTGTTATTTGATGGAGCAACAACCAGGGGTTGGCATTCCTATAATCAAAATTCGGTCAGCAAATGCTGGAAAGTTGTTGATGGCTCATTGGAACTGGATCCTGCGCTAAAGGACAAAGAAAATTTCGGCGATCTTGTAACAGATAATCAATATGAAAATTATGAATTTGCTACAGACTGGAGAATTTCCGAAGCAGGTAACAGCGGAATTATATTCGACATTAAAGAAGATGCAAAATATAGTGATACTTATAACACAGGTGCCGAAATGCAGGTGCTCGACAATATAAAAGCATCTGACAATAAGAAAGAAAATCACCTTGCGGGATTGCTATACGACCTATCAGGAACTGCTGCACTATCAAAACCTAAACCGGCAGGAGAATGGAACCATGCCAGGATTATTCAAAACAAAGGACACCTCACATTCTATTTTAATGATGTAAAAACGTTGGACATACAATTTGGCAGTGATGAATGGAAAGACCTGATTAGCAAAAGCAAGTTTAAAACATGGAGCGACTTTATGACTTCACCAATGGGTAAAATCGCTTTCCAGGATCATGGCCATGAGGTAGCATTTCGTAATATTAAAATCAGGCAATTGTAGGCGAGGGATTGTATGAATTATTCATTAGGTACTTAATTATCGAGTTTAAGGTAACTGTAGGCGAACTTTTTAGGAGGCTCCTACGGAGCCAGGTTAAAGGTGTTGGTGGTATTATAAACAGGTTGCTCCTATGGAGCAAAAACCGACAGATTATTGATTGGCAAATAATTTATTTGATTGAATTTTTCTCAGTCTAAATTAAAAAAACATGGCTACCAATTGTTTTAATAGTTCCTTAGGGTAAATAAGAAAATAAATAAACCAATGGACTAAAACATCAAATAAAAACTATTAATTTAAAATGTAACACTGTAAATCTGTTTGTTGCATCCCAAAAAAGCTCCATAGGAGCAACCCGTTTATAGGCCTTCAAATTAAGGGTATCCCGGCTCCATGGGAGCCTCCTAATAAATAAACGGATATCAAAATCAGACGATCAAGGAAGCAGTGAAAAATAAATAAGAAAGGGCATAAATCCCCAATAACAACCCTGCACATATCT
>JBDUEK010000082.1:0-26824 GCA_040002495.1 Ferruginibacter sp. | reverse complement strand
CATTTTATCGCTCACTATCATTTGTTTGGTGTGACATCTTTCTTTTGATAATTTCGTTTAAACAATGTTCTTTTTTCTTTTAATCATTTCCACCGGGCGGGACCAGCATTGAATCCCTGCCCTTCGGCAATGCAAAACGATAGCGGTCATGTCAAACGAACCTTATCTTAACTCACAATGATAACATTCCAGGAAGCAAGACAAATTGCAGAAACTGAAATAAATAAATATCAAATATTGGGTGATGATTTACTTGTTATTGTTGATGACCAAATTATTGAAAAAAATTACGCTTGGATTTTTCCTTACACTTCAAAAAAATTTTGGGAGACAAACGACGTCAAGTATGCTATTGCAGGTAATGGACCTCTTTTCATTTCCAAGCTTGATGGACAAATTACAAAGTATCGAACAGTATTGAGTGTTGAAGGCATGATTGACGAATATGAAAAAGACCATAAAATATGGCGTCTTACTTTGACATGCGATATTTTCACAGACACTATTAAGACATCGGCATTTAGAAATATATTGGGCTTGACAATTCCTGAAATTGCAGACTTAAGGAAAAATACTGGCACTCCCTTTGAAATCGGTTCAAAGACAAGACTTGCAGAGATACAAAATCAATTGTCATTAGAAGATATTGCTACAAGTTTGACACAGAGAGCATTAATAGACAAAACGGAAATTTGACGTAGGATAATAATGCCGAACCACTAAGATAGGTATTGCCTATAGTTGGGCTGAACATTAGAACAATCAGAAGCAATAAGAACGAAAAACCCGTCCAACATCAGGACGGGTTTTTCGTTTCTATATTCATACAGCAAATTTCTTTTGCTTATTTAGCTACAACTTTATTAGTTTTTACAACTGCCGGTTTTTCACTGCTGCCCATTATTTCAGCTTCTCCCAGTGGCTTGTCTTTTGCAAAATCTACCAGTATTGGAGCAGCCACAAATATAGATGAATAGGTTCCGGTAATAACACCTATCAACATGGCGAATGCAAAACCTTTTGTAACCTCTCCACCAAATATAAAGAGGATTAACAAGGTTAAGAATACTGTCAATGATGTCATAATCGTACGACTCAATGTATCATTGATAGCACTGTTAATGATCGTTCCCTTATCGCTGGCTTTTGAACCTTTGCTATACTCACGGATACGGTCAAATACAATTACCGTATCATTCATACTAAAACCAATCACTGTTAATACTGCCGCAATAAAGTGCTGATCAATTTCTAACGGAAAAGGTACAACGTTTTTCAGAAACGAAAAAACCGCTAATGTAACTAACACGTCATGCAGCAATGCCACAATGGTTCCCAATGAATATCTCCAGTCGCGGAAACGAATAAAGATGTAAAGGAAAATAGCAAAGATGGCGAAGACGGTAGCCTTGATAGCGCCTGCTTTCAGATCTTCCGATATGGTTGGTTGGATAGTTTGTGAACTTTGTACATTGTTTGCGGCAAACTCTTTGTAAGTAAGATCAGCCGGCAGGAATTTTTTCAATCCCTCAAATACCTTAGTCTGCACTTCTTCATCAGCATTATCAACACCCACTTTATAAGAAGTGGTAATATTCAAATGCTTGGCATCACCCACCGTTTTAATGATCGGGAAATCTCCTTCCAAAGATTTTCTCAAATCATCCTGCACTGCTTCGTTAGATACTGCCTGAGGGAAAGCAACAGTATAACTACGGCCTCCTTTAAATTCAACACCCAGGTGGAAACCATTAAAATAAGAACCTACACCTAACAACAATACAACTACTGAAATACCATAGGCTACCTTACGATACTTGATAAACTCATACCGTGCATGTTTAAAAATGCGCTTGGATATACCGGTGAAGTAATTGAAGTGACGGTTTTTATTGGTATAAAAATCAGTAATAAGCCTTGATACAAGAATACCACAAAACAAGGAAAGTAAAATACCAATGATCTGCGTGGTTGCAAATCCAAGTACCGGTCCAAGACCAAAATAAGCAAGGATAATAGCCGTTAATAAAGTAGTAACGTGTGCATCAATTACCGGGGCAAGTGAGCGTCTGTATCCATCTTTAACCGCCAGCGGGTATGCTTTACCTTTTGTGATCTCTTCCTTAATTCTTTCAAAAATAATTACGTTGGTATCTACCGCCATACCAATGGTAAGTACCAAACCGGCAATACCTGCAGCAGTAAGCGTAAAGCCCATGGCGCTTAGTACACCAATTGTAAATAGTAAGTTTAATATTAGTGAAATGTTGGCAACCCAACCACCTGTATTATAGTAAACCAGCATTAAGGCAAAAATTACCAGGAAGGCAATTCCAAAAGCCATCATACCGCCATCAACCGCAGCTTTACCAAGTGTTGGCCCAACAATTTGCTCAGCTACAATTTTAGCAGGCGCATTTGTTTTACCTGATTTTAATATGTTGGCAAGATCCTGTGCTTCTTCTGTTGTAAAGTTTCCTGAAATCTCAGAGTTTCCTCCTTCGATCGGTCCGTTTACATTTGGAGCGGAGTAAACAATATCATCCAATACAATGGCAATAGGCCTGTTCGTATTATCTGTTGTTAAACGAGCCCAGATTTTTGATCCAACATTGGTCATTTGCATCTTAATGGCAGGGCGGCCACGCTCGTCAAAACTTTGACTTGACTCTTCAACACCTTCACCTTCCAGTTTAGCTTTATCGCTACCAGGAACGGTTTTAATCGCATACAAAGGATAGTAACGCTGACCTGTTTTTTCAACCTTTTCTTCTATGCCCAATAAAAACTTAACATCTGTAGGGAAACTATTTTTTACTACATCAAGATTCATGTAGCTGGCGTAAACACCGGTATCTTTTAAAGGGATACTTCCTATAGCAGCAGGGTAATACATTTTACCCGTTTTCGGATCCTGCTGTCCGTCAATTGGATTAATTACTTTAAAGAATGCATTCTGATTAGAAGCAATTTTTAAAGAATCGCTTGCACTCATCTTAGATGAATCAGTTGATGAAATTCCACTCAGGTACTCGCTCAATGCATGATCTGCATTTTGTAAAGAAGCACCTAATTCACTGATATTATACACTTCCCAAAACTGAAGATGAGCACTTGCCTGTAATAGCTTACGTACCCTTTCTCTGTCTGTAATACCTGCAAGCTCTACGTTGATAACACCACGATTTTCATCCAGGTTGATGGTTGGACTGGCCAAGCCAAATTTATCAATACGCTTTAATAAAATCTTGTATGTTTCTTTAATTGCTCCTTTAGCAGTGGTACGGATATCATCAATTACTTTATCATCTCCATCAGTGCTTTTAATAGTTTTATTTGGCCCTGCAAATAATCCCGACATTTTTATCCCGGGATTTTGTTCCTGGTAAGCTTTAGTGAATAAAGTAATGTAGTCAGTATTGCTGCTAATTTTTTGGGCATTTGCAGTTTGAATGGCTTTCAATAAAGCCGGGTCTTTCGGATTATTGCTCATTGATTTAAGCAAACCTTCCAGGCTTACATCCATCGTTACGCTCATACCACCTTGTAAATCCAGGCCAAGTTTTAACTCATTTTCTTTACATTTCTGGTAAGTTGTGCCGATAACCGGGTAAATACTTTTGTCTCTCGTGCTGTCAAGTAAACGCTGCATTCTGCCTTTTACCATCAAATCTTTTTCCTCACCCTTCACTTCGGGATTCTGAGTTCTTACATATTTTTCAGCCTGAACTTTTACTTTTGCCTCATAATTACGAATCACCCATGTGTACGACAACTCCCACAGGGATATAAAAATCAAAGCAATCGCGAAAAACCAAACTAAGCCTTTCAATTTCATAATTGGTTACTTTTAGTAGCTACTAGTTAATTTTTTAGAAGTTTGCAAAGATAGGGGAAAAACTCTTTGAAGATTGTAGCCGTTTTATTTTAGTTTTTGCTCATTTTGCATCGTAAAACGCATAATATGTTCATTAAGAATTCAGTTGTTGCTTTGTTATTTATTGTCGTTGTTTTTTTATGTTCTTGTTCTACTGTTAAAAAGTTACCAGATCCTGCGCCAGTAGCCATTGCAGCCGTTGTTGAACAACCTGCACCGATAGATAGTACGCAAACGGATGCCTTCCTCGAAAACATATTAAAACAATACCCACAATATTTTGATTTGATATTAGCCCATAAAAAAGATTGGAACGTTCAGTTTATTTATACAAAAATTGACCGTGGGGCCAATGGATTGGCAGCTTTAAAGGATTATCATTTTAACCTCAACGCAGAAAATTATTTTTATCCGGCATCAACAGTAAAATTGCCCGTGTGCATATTGGCGCTTCAAAAACTCAATGAATTAAAACTGAACGGGCTCGATAAAAACACTACGATGATCACAGAACAGGATTATTCCGGGCAAAGTACCGTTTACAATGATCCGTCTACAGCAACGGGGCAGCCTTCAATAGCCCAGTATATTAAAAAAATATTGATGGTAAGCGACAATGATGCATTCAATAGATTATATGAATTTTTGGGGCAGCAATATATAAATGATCAATTGCATAAGCTGGGTTATAGTGATGTACAGATTTTACATCGGCTAAATATTTATCTTTCTCCCGACGAAAACAGGCATACCAATCCTGTTAAGTTTTTAGATAATAATAATCAGGTAATATTGGATCAGCCTGGTCAGTTTAATACAACCCAATATCTGAGCCGAACAGATTCGTTGGGGAAAGCTTTTTATAAAGGAGGCCAGTTGATTGACGAGCCTATGGATTTTTCCGGTAAGAACCGCATAAGCCTGGAAGATTTGCATAACATTTTGGTAAGCCTGTTTTTCCCCTACAAAATGCCAGCGACTCAGCGATTTAATATAACTGAAGCTGATCGTGATTTTTTATTTAAATACATGAGTCAATTACCTACAGAAAGTATTTATCCGCCTTACGCTGCGGATACTGCTTCATATTGGCCGGCATATTGTAAGTTTTTATTATTTGGATCCGAAAAAGGCGACCTCCCTAAAAACATCCGGGTCTTTAACAAAGTGGGAGATGCTTATGGGCAATTAACCGATGTGGCTTACATTGCTGACTATGATAAAAAAATTGAATTCTTTTTATCAGCAACCATTTATTGTAATAATGATGGGGTGTTAAATGATGATAAATATGACTACGACCAGGTGGGCCTGCCTTTTATGAAACATCTTGGAGAAGCATTGTATGAATACGAGTTAACACGTAAGAAAAATATTCAGCCCAATTTATCAGACTTGATTTTTAGTTATGATAAAAATTAGCAGGCGTTACTAATTATCAATAGCTATTTAATAGACTTTTCTTTTCCTATAAAGTTCTTCAAGTCTATGTTAATCGACATATTATCTCGGAAAGGGAGATTTTATACAATTTTTGCCTCAATATATATACTTGTATAGCCCCATTACTTGCATACTTTTGCATCCATTTTCTGTCGGCATAATTATTTACTCTATCTTTTTAGATGGCCAGGTACTTACCTGAAAGTTTTTGTGTAAGATTAGCCGTTTAAATTTTTTTGAAATAAAATGTGTCAAATCATAAAAAGCCCGGTCCCTTTTTTATAGAAATAGATAAATGATTATTGTCGCAATAAGGAAATATAATTTTAAATGAAATGTTGATTAAGTTGGTTTTATTAGTTTTGAATATTATTATTAATTAAATCCCCGATAGTAAGATAGTTTTTACTCAGTATTCGCATGAAGACAGCCATTCGTTTGAAAAACTATTATATTTAATCAATTTGAAATGTATGCAAACCGACTTGAATAATATTGAAGAATTAGGAATAAATACCGCAAGGTTATTATCGATAGATGGAGTTCAGAAAGCCACTTCGGGGCATCCGGGTTTACCATTAGGAGCTGCTCCCATGGCGCATGTTTTATGGGCACATCACATGCACTACAGTTCAGCCAATCCAAACTGGCCAAACCGTGATCGTTTTATTCTTTCTGCAGGGCATGGATGTATGCTGCAGTACAGTTATCTATATCTTACCGGTTATGATGTAACCCTGGATGATCTTAAAAATTTTCGTCAGCTACATAGTAAAACGCCTGGCCATCCTGAATATGGATTAACGGACGGAATTGAAGTTTCTACCGGTCCGTTGGGGCAAGGATTTGCCAATGGTGTTGGATTTGCAATAGCACAGCAATACATGGCCGCACGTTTTAATAAACCCGAATTTGAAATTTTCAACTATCATATTTATGCCATTTGTAGTGATGGTGATATGATGGAAGGTATTACCTCAGAAGCTGCTTCACTGGCTGGTCACCTTGGCCTTGGCAATATGATTTATTTGTATGATGATAACCATATTTCGATAGAAGGGGATACGTCTATTACATTTGATGAAGATGTTGCAAAACGTTTTGAAGCTTATAACTGGCACGTGCAAGTGTTGCCTGATGGAAATGATATAGCAGCAATATCCAAAGCTGTTCAATTGGCAAGGGAAGAGACCAAAAGGCCTTCTCTGATAAAAGTTCGCACACATATTGGTTATGGTAGTCCTAATAAAGTGGATACAGCAGCCGCACATGGTTCACCCTTGGGAGCAGACGAAATAAAACTGGTTAAGAAAAACTTTGGCTTTGACCCGGAAAAATCATTTTATGTGCCGGATGAAGTATTAAGTTATTACAGGGATATTGCTCAAAAAGGTAATGAAGCCGAACAAAGCTGGATAGAATTATTTAATGCATATAAAGAAATATTTCCTGAACTCGCCAAAGAATTTGAAAAAGTCAACAGCGGCCAATTACCTGAAGGCTGGAGCAATCCACTGCCCGTTTTTAAACCGGAACCCAAAGGAATGGCTACCCGTAAAGCATCTGGTAAAGTGCTGAATGCTATCGCCGCAAATTTACCTCAGATGATTGGTGGTTCGGCCGATTTATCACCTTCAACAGATACGGATCTGGAAGGGTATGAAGCCTTTTCAATTGAACACCGGGAAGGTAGAAATTTTCATTTTGGTGTAAGAGAACATGCAATGTGCGCTGCTTTAAATGGTATGGCACTAACAAAGGGGATTATACCATACGGTGCTACCTTCTTAATTTTTTCAGATTATTGCAAGCCAGCCATCCGCCTGGCGGCTATCATGAAGATTAGACCAATATTTATTTTTACGCACGATAGCATTGGTCTTGGAGAAGACGGCACCACCCATCAGCCAATTGAACAATTATTGTCATTACGTTCTATACCAAATATTACTTTGATAAGGCCCGCTGATGCCAATGAAACTGCCCAGGCATGGCGTGTTGCTATTGAACATAAAGGTGGCCCGGTTGTGATTGTGCTTACCCGGCAAAACCTGCCCATCATTGACCAGGATAAATATACCAAAGCAACGGAGTTAGAAAAAGGCGCTTACATTTTATCGCCTGCTGAAAAAGCTGCAGACATCATTTTGATAGGCACTGGTTCAGAAATTTCATTGCTGATAGAAGCGCAGGCAAAATTAAAAGAAGATGGCGTTGACGCTTCGGTTGTAAGTATGCCTTCACGTGAATTGTTTGAAAAACAGGACAAAGATTATAAAGAAAAAATATTACCCAAAAACATGAAGAAAAGGTTGGTTGTGGAAGCAGCCTCAGCAATGGGATGGGAGAAATATGCAACCGACGAAGGAGGTATTATTGGCATGACAACATTTGGCGAATCCGCACCTGCAGAAGAGTTGTTTAAGCTGTTTGGATTTACCGTTGAAAACGTAGTGAAAAAAGCAAAAGCAGTTATTCAATCATAACTTAACAATAATGTATGAAAATAGGATTGGCAGCAGATCATGGGGGCTTTGAATTAAAAGAGATACTGAAAAATTATGTCGCATCCATGGGGCATGAGGTAAAAGATTTTGGTGCATTTACGTTTGATAAAGGTGATGACTACCCGGATTTTATTGTTCCGCTTGCCCGTGCTGTTGCTGCAAAAGAAGTGAGCAGGGGAATTGCAGTTTGCGGCAGCGGCGTTGGAGCAGCTATTGCAGCTAATAAGGTTGCAGGAGTGAGAGCAGCCCTCATCAACGACTATTTTTCTGCACACCAGGGAGTGGAAGATGATGATTTGAATGTAATGTGTTTAGGAGAAAGAGTAACGGGGGTTATGACTGCAAAGGAATATATAAACAGCTTTTTAAATGCAACATTTACTGAAGCTGAGCGGCACATGCGCCGGTTACAAAAGGTAAAAGACCTGGAAATTTAATGGAGAAAATATTATATAATTAAAGAACATTTATAGATGAATTCAAATGATTTAAAAGTCTTGTTTTTAGACGTTGGTGGTGTATTATTATCCAATGGATGGGGACACGAATCGAGAGAAAAAGCAGCACAGGAATTTAACATCGATTATGTAGAAATGAACAGGCTCCATGAGTTCATTTTTAATGTGTACGAAATTGGAAGTATCACCCTGGAGCAATACCTCGACACCGTTATTTTCAACCAGTCAAGAGATTTTACCAAAGAAGATTTTAAATCTTTTATGTATGCCCAATCAGTAGAATTACCGGGTATGTTGCAGTGGATCATCGAATGGAAAAAGTCGGGTTGTGGTTTCAGGATTATTTCTATCAATAACGAACCAAAGGAGTTAAATGACTACCGCGTAAAGAAATTTAAATTGCATCAATGCTTTGATGGCTTTATTTCATCCTGCGAAGTAGGCATGAGAAAACCCGACCCTGGCATCTTTAAATTGGCTATGGGCGTGGCTTTGGCACAACCACAAGACTGTTACTATTTTGATGATCGAAAGATGTTGGTAGATGCTGCGGCGCTTTTAGGAATCAATGCATTTCACCACCAGGGGTTTGAATCGTCTAAAAGTATTATCGAAAAATTATAATTGGTTAACTTATTAAAAATATACAATGCAGGATAATAACTATTCATTTGGTATGATAGGATTGGGCACAATGGGCCGCAGTCTTTTGTTGAACATGGCCGACCATGATTTTAAAGTGGCCGGTTTTGATAAAGATGTTGAAAAGGGAAAAGTACTGGAAAGCGAAAGTGGTGGCAAACAGGTAAAAGCGTTTTCAACTTTACCCGAATTTGTACAAAGCCTGCAACAGCCACGCTCTGTGATGATGTTGGTGCCTGCCGGAAAAATAGTGGATAGCGTAATAGAAGATTTATTGCCTTTATTGGATAAAGGAGACCTGATTATAGATGGTGGAAATTCACATTTTACAGATACCAACAGAAGGGTAACTTACCTGGAAGAAAAAGGATTGAATTTCTTTGGTATGGGTGTTTCCGGTGGTGAAGAAGGTGCCCGTCGTGGCCCCAGTATGATGCCGGGTGGCAATAAGGAAGCGTACCGTCATGTACAACATATTTTTGAAGCCATCGCAGCAAAAGTAAACGGGGAACCTTGTGTAACATATATTGGCCCGGGTGCTTCCGGTCACTTTGTAAAAATGGTACATAACGGTATCGAGTATGGACAAATGCAGTTGCTGGCTGAAACCTACGAAATATTAAAGAAGGGATTAAAATTGGACAATGCCGCAATTGAAGCGATTTTCAATGAGTGGAACGAAGGTAGGTTGCAATCATTTTTGGTTGAAATCACTAAAGATATTTTTGCTTATAAAGCACCAGGTACCGATCATTTATTGCTGGATGATATTAAAGATGAAGCAAGGGCAAAAGGCACTGGTAAATGGACCTCACAGGGAGCGATGGATCTTGAAGTACCTATTACTATTATAGACACTGCAGTTTCAATGAGGGATTTGTCGAAATATAAAGCTTTACGCACAAGTATGTCCGAAGCCTATGGCAACGACATAGCCAATCTTGTAGTGGAGGATAAAGCCGCTTTTTTAGTAGCACTTGAGCAGGCATTTTATATTGCTATGATTACTTCTTACGCACAGGGAATGCATATGCTTTCAAAGGCTTCGGAAGAATATAAATATGAGCTTGATCTTGCAGGCATTGCAAAAATCTGGCGTGGTGGTTGTATTATCCGCTCTGTATTTTTAGAGAATATTTACCAGGCATACCGAAAGAATGATAAGTTGTCCCATCTAATGTTGGATGCGGATGTAAAGCAATTGGTTGATGACAATGTAGGTGGTTTGCGTACGGTTGTTGCAGCTTCGGTAACAGCAGGAATTGGCATTCCGTCATTTGCTGCTGCGTTAACATATTTTGATACGCTTCGTAGCAAGCACATGCCCTCAAATCTTATCCAGGCACAGCGTGACTATTTTGGTGCGCACACCTACCAGTTAATTGGTAAAGAAGGCGTGTTTCATACAGAATGGACGGAACATGGTGCCGATGCTGCCAGTAGTTAAATAATTTATATTGACTACACTTAATTTTTCTGATTGCCTGCTTATAAATTTTTACACGCTGCCCGTACCCCGGGGTAAAGATGTGGTACTAGTTTTAATGCGCTTACAAGGGGTTGAGCGCAATAGATTATATTAAACGTTATGAAAGAAATAATAATAGCTCCCTCCATATTTGTAATTTTTGGAGGTACCGGCGATCTTAATTCCCGGAAAATAACCCCGGCACTTTACAATTTATTTTTAGATGATTGGCTACCAGATCAATTTTCCATTATTGGAACCGGGCGAACCAAATTAACGGACGATGCATTCAGGGATATTTTACTGGATGGTATTAACCAGTTTTCAAGATCAGGCAAGGCAGATAAAAAGAAGTGGGCCGAGTTTGCTGAACATCTATCATACATTGTTTGTGATGTTAAAAATGCTGAATCATACAGTGCATTTGCTGATAGTATTAAAAAGAAAGAAGAAGAATGGAAAGCGAGCGCAAATATTATTTATTACCTGGCAGTTGCCCCACAATTCTTCCCTGTAATTGCTGAAAACATTTCTAAAAAATCCTTATGTGAGAACATCGCAAAAACAAGGATCGTAATTGAAAAACCTTTTGGACACGATCTTGAATCTGCCAAAGAATTGAATAAATTATTGAAGGGAATTTTTGATGAAAAGCAGATTTATCGCATTGATCATTACCTGGGTAAAGAAACCGTTCAAAACATTATGGCGTTCCGGTTTGCCAACGCATTATTTGAACCACAATGGAACAGGAATTTTATTGACCATGTACAAATTTCTGTTACCGAACAGTTAGGCGTAGGAGATAGGGGCGACTACTATGAAGGTTCCGGTGCATTGCGGGATATGGTGCAGAATCATATTCTTCAGTTATTGTGTATCGTGGCCATGGAGGTGCCGGTAAATTTTAATGCAGATGAAATAAGAGATCGTAAAGTAGATGTGCTTAAAGCAATGCGTAGTTTTGGGCCGGGTGATATTAAAAAAAGAGTAGTACGAGGCCAATACAGTGCCGGATGGATAGAAGGAAAAAAGGTGCCTGGATATAGAGAGGAAACTAAAGTGAATCCCGAATCCAACACAGAGACCTTTGCAGCCGTAAAGTTTTTTATTGACAACTGGAGATGGCAAGGTGTGCCATTTTACGTTCGCACCGGCAAACGCATGCAACAATCATCTTCTGTAATAACGATACAATATAAAAATGTTCCTCATTCTATTTTCCCTTCAGAAGCGTCAGAAAACTGGGAACAAAACAGGCTCATCATCAGCATTCAGCCTGAAATGAGTATCCGGCTACAGGTGCAATCAAAAAGACCTGGATTAAACATGGTGCTTAACAATGTAGATATGGTGTTCGATTACAAAGGAACCTATCCAAGCGAAACGCCGGAAGCTTACGAAACACTTTTGCTTGATGTAATGCAGGGCGATCAAACCCTCTTTATGCGTGGCGACCAGGTAGAAGCGGCCTGGGAATTAATTATGCCAATTTTAAACAACTGGCAAAGCAAGCAAAGCCTCAGTTTTCCGAATTATTCGGCTGATACATGGGGGCCTGAACTGGCAGAAGCGCTGGTGGCACAGGATGGCTATCATTGGTTTACTCTTCCTTCTAATCTTAAAAAATAGCAATTTTGAAATTAAATATTTTTGATACAGTTGAAGAGGTGCTTGCAGGTCTGGCTACGTATTTTATTAAAACTGCCAATGAAGCAATTGCAGCCCACGGACATTTTTCAGTAGCGCTATCCGGTGGCTCATCTCCAAAAAAATTGTACAGCTTATTGGCTTCCGAAACCTATAAGAATCAGTTGGACTGGACGAAAATTTATTTTTTCTTTGGCGATGAAAGATATGTGCCGCATGCAAATCCTGCAAGTAATTACCAGATGGCGAAGAAGGTGCTTTTTGATCCACTTGCAATTAACCCGGATCATGTTTTTGCAGTCAATACGTTACTTTCTCCACAGGAAGCGGCCGAACAATATATGCATACGATCCGTACTTTTTTCAAAGGAAATGATCCTCGTTTTGACCTTGTTTTATTAGGGCTTGGCGACAACTCCCATACTGCCTCTTTGTTCCCTTATACAAGTGTATTGCATGAAGTGGATGCAACTGTGAAACCGGTATTTCTCAAAGATCAACAGGTATACAGAATTACATTTACAGCATCACTGATCAATAAGGCGCATCACATTGCATTCCTGGTTTATGGCGAATCAAAGGCTTTGGCAGTACACAATGTGTTGGAAGAGGATACAGATACACAAAACTATCCGGCCCAACTCATCCATCCCTTTAATGGCATACCTCCTGAGTGGTTTGTTGATAAACCGGCTGTGAAAAATTTGCAGTAAGATTAAATAAAATTGATTAGAATTCAATCAATGAAATTGCAGCTTTTATATAACAACGGCGTTCTATTGGACGCCGTTAATTGTATAAACAATAATGGCTAATTAATATTTTGATGTGCTACAGAATTTGTTGGTTCGCCAATTTGCATTGCCCCGTCCTTTAGGGCGGGGATTAATTGTAATAATAACTGGCTTTAGCCAAAACAAATTTGGCTAAAGCCATCAAGGATAGTTGATTCATTTATCACCGCCCCAAAAAGGCAGTGCAATTCAAAAGACAATGCAATTAAGGGGCTGGGAACTTACATTATTTCTGGGTTTTGAATAGTATTGAATACTATACAATCCCATACCGTGCGAAGTATATTATACACATTAAATCCCGTGGGGATTTTTAAAATAAAAGTCATCAGTATAATAGCATTTCACTATTACAGTTTAAATTTTGCTCTTGATTTCACAGAGCACATCAAAATATCAATTAGCCCAAATAATCGTTGATGTATTAAATGATTTTATCGGAATGAAAGTTTCAGTCTCTTACTATTTTTAAATGACCTTTACCAATATTCAATAAATATTGACGCAGACGGCTATGAAAAAAAAGAAAACACTGGTGGTTGGACAAGGGATTGCGGGTTCACTGGTGGCGTTTAAGCTTTATCAAAACAATATCCCCTTTGTAGTGATGGATCCTGCGCTGAACAATAGCTCCAGCCTGGTAGCTGCGGGTATGTTTACGCCAATTACCGGCAAGAGAAAAACAATTGATCAACTTACATTACAACAAATTCCCTTTGCCATTGAATGTTATAGGTCCATTGAAATGCAGTTGGGTAAATCAATATTGCACCTGAATAATATTTACCAGGTTTTTGATAGTGAAACAGAGCGAAAGGAGTTGTTGATGAAGGCCACGAAACCTGAATTCAAAAATTATATTATCGCCGATCCACAACAATTATCTGGCATTCAACCATCTTTTGGAGCGGTAGAAATTACCAATTCCGGCTGGGTAGATTGTACCACTTTTATTAACTCAACAAGGGATTGGTTGAAAGGTAATAATGCGTGGATTACAGGAACATTTGATTACGATAAACTATCCTTGAACAATGGAGTTGTTGAATATGATCAGCAGGTTGATACTATTATTTTTTGTGAAGGATACCGCGGCATGGACAATCCTTTCTTTAAAGATGCAGCCATTGTACCTTGTAAAGGCGATGTGTTAACACTTACCTGCGAAGGACTTGCCGATACACACATCATCAAAAAATCCGGCATCTACCTGGTAAGAATAGGGGAAAATACTTTTAAGGCTGGTGCTACTTATCAATGGCACAACAGTTCAACCCAACCGGATGAAAACAGTAAAAACGAAATTGAAATAAAGTTGAATAGCTTACTGAAAAACGGGTATAAGGTAAAGAGTCATTTGTCAGGCATCAGGCCAACAACACATACCAGGGCGGTCATTGTAAAACAACATACTGTTTATAAAAATATGTTTATGTTAAATGGCCTGGGAACAAAAGGCATTATACAGGGGCCCTGGTGGGCCAATCATTTAGTTGAAAAATTAATAACGAAAAACGAATAAAATTTCATTAAAAATAATTCTGCACATCATGTGATTAAAGTGTGTAGTTACTCATCAAACCAGCAAAAAATGGTTTTCTTTGTACAGCATGGCTTTATCAATTACATCTTTAAATTCAGGTAGTAACGGCAATTGTTATTATGTAGGAAACGATACCGAAGCAGTGTTGGTAGATGTAGGCCTTACCTGTCGTGAAACTGAAAAGCGAATGCGCATACTGGGATTGAGCATGCAAAAAGTAAAAGCCATTTTTATTTCTCACGAACATGGCGATCATATAAAAGGGCTTACAGTTATTGCAGAAAAATATTCTTTGCCAGTTTACATTACCAACGCAACCTGCACCAGTGGCCGCATACAATTAAGGCAGGAATTAGTAAATGAATTTACTGCCAACCTGCCAATTAATATTGGAGCCCTTGCTGTTACAGCTTTTTCAAAATTTCATGATGCTGCCGACCCACATAGTTTTGTTATAAGCAGCAACGGAATTACCGTTGGTGTGTTTACTGATATTGGAAGCCCCTGCGATCGGTTGATTAAATATTTTAGCCAGTGCCATGCTGCCTTCCTGGAAGCCAACTATGATGATAACTTATTGGAAAATGGCAGGTATCCGGTATTTTTAAAAAACAGGATAAGAGGAGGGCACGGCCACCTTTCAAACAAGCAGGCATTGGATGTATTTGTAAAACATAAACCTTCATTTATGAGTCATCTTTTATTGGCTCATTTATCAAAAGACAATAATTCACCTGAGCTTGCAAAACAGTTATTTCAAAACAAATCAAATGGCACCGAAATAATAATAGCCTCCCGCTATGAACAAACACCGGTTTACCTTATAAAAAATGTAGATAGATTAAATGCTAATATTCGACCTGCAAAAATTGAAGTATTTATACCTCGACAATTGAGTTTATTCTAACAGTCATTCTACTTACCTGCCGCAGGTTTATTTATGATAATGATCATTCACCATTTACCATTTACCATTCACCATTGCTAATTCACACTTAACTTAACCCAGCTTATTGCCTGCTGTCGGAAAAATAACAGTTGGTTTATATTTTTTAGCATCTTCAAAATCCATCAAAGCGTAAGATATTACAATCACAATATCACCTTCTGCACCCCTTCGTGCCGCCGGTCCGTTCAGGCAACATACGCCAGATCCTCTTGGTCCTGTTATCAGGTACGTCTCAATTCTTTCGCCGTTATTTACATTTACTATTTGCACTTTTTCATGTTCAATCATGTTGGCTGCATCCATCAGGTCTTCATCCAATGTAAGGCTTCCTACATAATTAAGATTAGCTTCTGTAATAACTGCACGGTGTACTTTCGATTTTAAAATTTGAATCTGCATAATTTTTTTATTAATCTCCTGTTGGGAAGTTTGTTTATAGGGTGTAAAGATAATTTTTTCAAAATTCGGTTAAAAAAATGGATTTATAATTTTGGTCTTGAAGATTCCCGAATGGTAAATTCTGTTTGCAATACTTTGTTTTGAAACTCAGTTACGGGCCTTTTACTTTCTATCATTTGAATGAGTAATTCGATAGCAGTTTGCCCCATAGCAAATGCAGGTAAGCGTATGGTTGTAAGGGTTGGATTTATTAATTCAGGTATATTACTATTGGTAAAACCAACTACGGCTATGTCATCAGGCACAGATAATCCAAGGTTTTTTATGGCTGATAATGAGCCGGTGGTAATGCGGTCCCCTGCGGTAATAAATGCATCGGGCTTCTGTTTTATTTTTAATAAATTATTAAGTGCAGCCTCTACTTCTTCAACTATCATTCCACCATGGCTGCAATATTTTACATACTGCTCATTAAAGGGAATTCCATATTCCTTCAGTGCGGCTTTATAACCTTCCAACCTCTCTATTGTAATAGATAAAAATGGTGCAGATGTAATGTGGGCGATCTTATTATATCCATTTTTAATCAAATGCACAGTGGCATCGTATGCAGCTTTATAGTTGTCGGCAATTACAGTGTGAGTAAGTATTTCATTACTGATACGGTCAAAAAAAACAATGGGCAATCCTTTCTCGTATAAGCTGGCAAAATGCGACAAATCTTTTGTTTCACTTGATAATGAAACCAGCAACCCATCAACCGATCTCGATGCCAGGTGATTTACATTTACCACTTCCCGTTCGTAAGATTCATGGCTTTGAGAAATAATTACATGATAGCCCTTATTATACGCAATAGACTCAATGCCATTGATAGCCTGCGAAAAAAAATTGTTAGCTATTTCACACACAATTACCCCAATGGAACTGCTCTTTCTTTCCTTTAAGCTAAGCGCTATAGGGTTGGGCCTGTAGTTCATCTTTTCAGCATATTCCAGCACCTGTTTTTTAGTTTCGGAACTAATCTCATAACTGCCTCTCAACGCTCGTGAAACGGTGGACGTCGAAATGCCCAATGCCTTCCCAATATCTTTAATAGTGATGCTCTCATATTTCATGATATTCAAAGATCGCAATTATAATTTTCTTCAGATTCAAGTTTTTGAAATCTTCTAAAATAAAATGATAACGTTATCGGGAACGATTGCGTAGAATTATGTTGTTGGAAGTAGGATTTTGTAAGGAAATCTGGCTAAAATTGAAAACTGATTGCAACCTGATAACCTAAAATTTGCCCCAACTGTTGGCAAGTTTTTCAGGCTTTTAAACTAAAAAATTGCTTTATGAAGAAAATCCTCCTGATTTTAAGTATTTGCATTATTTCTCCGTTTTTTTTACTGGCTCAAACGAAGTCTGTTAAAGGAAAAGTACTGGATGATTCCGGTAATCCTTTACAAGGAGTAAATGTGTTGGTAAAGAAAACAAAGAAAGGCACCACCACCGGAGTGGATGGTAGTTTTAAAGTGGATATACCAGCTAATGGTAATTCAGAGTTGGTTCTTACTTATGTAGGTTTCAATACAAAATCTGTAGTTACAGATGGTGAAGGCCCGCTAAGTGTACAACTCGATCGTAAAATTGATACACAAGATGAAGTAGTTGTAATTGGCTACGGAACTGCCAAACGAAAGGACCTGACAGGTACAGTATCTTCAATCGGGGCTTCTCAATTGGAGAAAATTCCTGTGTCAAGTGCTGCTGAAGCTATTACAGGCCGCTTGCCAGGTGTACAGGTTACTACAACCGATGGTGCACCCGGAGCCGAAATTGTTATCCGCATAAGGGGCGGGGGTTCTGTAACGCAGGATAATTCGCCACTATATATTGTTGATGGGTTTCCGGTCGGAAGTATCAACGACATTGCGCCTACCGATATCGCCAGCATCGATATATTGAAAGATGCAGCAACCGCTGCCATTTATGGTGCACGTGGAGCCAACGGTGTAGTTATCATTACTACAAAAGCCGCCAAAGCCGGCAAATCAGTTGTAAGCTATAATGGTTATGGACAATCACGCAATTTGCCTAAAAAGCTGGAAGTATTATCACCCTACGAATTTGTAACGGCACAATATGAATATGCCAGGTTAAGGAGCCAGACAGACGTAGATAACTTTACAAAATACTTTGGCAATCACGATGACCTGGAGTTATATAAATACCAAAAGGGTACCAATTGGCAGGATGAATTATTCGGCGACCCTGCATATTCTCAACAACATAATGTGAGCCTGACAGGTGGAACTGCTAAAACCAAGATAAGCTTAAGCGTTACGAATAATTCAGATGATGGTTTATTACAAGGGTCGGGCTATCAAAGAAATTACCTCAACTTTAAATTGAATCACGAAATTTTTAAAAACATAAAACTGGATTTTACAACACGTTTTGTACATACAGTTATTGATGGTGCCGGTTCTTCGGGTTCATCCAGTTTCCGCATTGGAGATGCAATTACCAGCCGCCCTGTAAATGGACTTGCAGATGCCATTCAATTGGATCCTACCGGCCCTGATGATGATTACGAGCAATTTCTAAAAAGCCTGATTAACCCGAATGAACTGGTAAAACAGGATTACCGCAAGCGGGTTAATAAAACCCTCAATATGAATGTTGGTTTATCCTGGAACCTACTTAGTAATCTTACTTACAGGTCGGAGTTTGGACTGGATTTAGGAGATGGACAAAGTAAACGCTACTATGGCCCATTGACAGGTGAATCAAGAAACGTTGGTGGTAACCTGCCTTTGGGAGAAATTACCAATTCCAATGCACATGGTTATCGCTTCACCAATACATTGAATTATACGGTAAGAAATGCCGGCAAACATGATATTAATATTTTAGCCGGGCAAGAGATTATTTCAACAGGTGCAGGATTTTCGGAGTTTAATCGTTCAAAGTATTTTTCTGAAAATATTTTGCCCGAAAAATTATTTGCCAATATGACGCTGGGAACTCCGGACAGGCATACCACCACCATTTTTGCAGGAGATAAAATTGCTTCTTTTTTTGGCCGTATAAACTATCAATACGATTCAAGGTTTCTGTTAACACTAACGGCCCGTGCAGATGGTTCCACCAAATTTGCTCCGGGTAATCAATGGGGATTTTTTCCGGCGGCGGCATTTGCATGGCGCATGTCTAACGAGAAATTTATGGAACATGTCAGCTTCGTAAATGACCTCAAGTTTCGCCTTAGTTATGGACAGGCAGGTAATAACAGGTTGGCAAACGATTTATGGAGAGTACAGTTTGCGCCAACAGATAACAGGCCGATTGGTTTTGGCGATGTTTCCCAACCTTACTACGGTTATGCTTCCTCGTTATTACCTAATCCCGATATTAAATGGGAAACCACCATTACAAGAAATGCAGGGTTTGACTTTTCAATGTTCCAGAATCGGATTTCAGGAACATTTGATGCATATTGGAATACAACAAAAGACCTGTTGGTAGCTTCTGATATACCTCAGATCACCGGGTTCTCTTTACAACAAAGAAATATCGGGCAAACATCTAACAAAGGTGTTGAGCTTGCGTTAAACGCAATACTGGTTGATAAGGCAAACTTCCAGGTATCTGTAAACTTCAATATCGGTATTAATCACAGCAATATTGATAAACTGGATGGTGTAAACGAAAAGCCATTCTCGTCCAACTGGGCCGGTACTGATTTAAAAACGCAGGACGATTATCGTTTATATGTTGGCAGAACAATCGGGCTTATGTATGGGTACGTAACCGATGGCATGTATACCACTGCCGATTTTAAATCATTCAATGCTTCTACCGGTGTTTATTCACTTAACCCGGGTGTTACCAATGTTGGTTCTTTCCTTGGCGGAATTTCATTAAGGCCCGGTGTTTTAAAACTAAAAGATCTTGATGGAGACGGAATCATTACAGCTGCAGATCGCCAGGTAATTGGAAATGCACTTCCAAAATATACCGGCGGGTTTGGTGTAAGTTCACGATACAGGAATTTTGATTTTTCTGCCTTCTTTAATTATGTGTATGGCAACGATATTTATAACACGGGTAAAATATCGTTCAATATGTTGTACCGCACTTCTTATGGCAACATGCTCAATACTGTTAATTCAGATACCCGGTTTAAATATGTAGATGCAGATGGCAACCTGGTAAGGGAACTGGATGCATTGGCCGATTTGAATAAAAACGCAACCATGTGGTCTCCTTTTTCATCAGGTACTGCAGCGCCCGTTTTTCATTCTTATGCAGTTGAAGATGGTTCGTTTTTACGGTTAAATAATGTAACCATTGGTTACTCACTTCCATTAAAAATTGCATCAAAGGCAGCCATGACAAGGTTTAGAATTTATGCAACCATTTATAACGCATTTGTATGGACTAAATATACCGGTTACGATCCTGAGGTTAGCGCTACAAGAAGTAGCGGTTATTCTCAATTAACACCTGGTGTTGATTACTCGGCTTACCCTAAAAGCCGGAATTATACCGTGGGCGTAAACGTTACATTTTAATTAAATGCTAAAAAATTAAAAAGCTTTATATGAAAAGATTAATAATAATATTCGGGTTCATTGCTGCTGCTCTGTTGATGGGTGGATGCAAAAAATACCTGGTAGCAGATTCACCGTCTAACTTCGATCCGGAATATGTTTTTGGTAATGAATCCGATGCAAAAAAAGCTGTAAACAGTGTGTATGCCTTGTTTAACCAGGATGCTTTTACATCAAGGGTGTCTAACAATTTTACAGGAAATACAGATGTAGAAGTAGGAAGTGTAGGTGCTTCGCCCGATAATTCACGTCGTGATATCTGGTCGTTTGAAACAACGCCTGCCAATGCAGACCTACTAACGGTATGGAACAACGCATACAATGCAATTAACCGGGCAAATGAATGTGAAAAAGGATTGTTGGAAGTATCGTTAGTGAATGAACCCAACAATAAAGTACTCAATAATTTATTGGGTGAGGTAAGAGGCTTACGTGCCATTTGGTATTATTTGCTGATGAATCATTGGGGCGATGTACCATTTAAAACAACACCTTCCCGTGCAGGAGATGATTTTTATTTACCAAGAGCTTCAAGGGATTCTGTACTTACTTTTCTTATCAATGATTTGATTGAAGTGGAACCAAAAATGGGTTGGGCCGATGAATTGGATTATGGTATAGAAAGAATCAACCGCGAATTTATCATAGGTATGATTGCACGCCTCTCTTTAATGCGTGGAGGATATTATCTGCAACCTGATGTTAGTATGAAACGTAATAGTGACTACCTGGATTATTATAAAATTGCCAATCAATATTGCAAGAAATTAGTTGATTTAAAACCCCGGCCCTTGCCCGATTTTGGAAGCGTATTTATGAATGAGAATAAATACATCGTTGCAAAAAACAGCGATGTATTATATGAGATTGCATTCTACCCTGGTTCAGGGGATGTAGCCTGGAACAATGGTGTAAGAGTAGATGCAGGCACCCATCCTTATGGTACCGGATCTAACTATCTGTCTTTTCCGGCTAATTATTACCATTCATTTGATACTACCGATTTAAGGCTTCCCGTAACCTGTGTAATTTATTATTACGACAAAAATTTGTTACAGCAACCAACCGGCGTTACTGCAATTGCTCCCGGTAAATGGAACCGTTTATTGGTGCCAAATCCATTGGGTTCGGCTTCTGCAAAAGGCACAGGCATCAACTGGCCGGTGATGCGTTATTCAGATGTATTGCTGATGCTTGCTGAAACTGAAAATGAAATTTCCGGTCCAACCGCAGTTGCGCAGGATGCATTAAGAAAAGTAAGACAAAGAGCATTCCCTTCTTCAGTGTGGACTGATAAAGTTGATAATTATATTGGCACCGTATCTGCCGGCAAGCAATCTTTTTTTGATGCCATTGTAAATGAAAGAGCCTGGGAATTTGGTGGTGAATGTTTACGTAAATACGACCTGGAACGCTGGAACCTTTATGGTACAAAAATTACTGAAACGAGAAATACGTTGAGTGCAATGGGGCAGGATGCAGTTGCGGGTACAGGAACTTATTCAAACCTGCCTGATTACCAGTATTACAAAAGAAATGCCGATGGAACCATCACTTATTACAGCAAATATGTAAAACCGGCTGTAGCACCACCTATTATTAACTCACCTAATGTTGGTGATAACCTGGATGGCTACACGAGAGCAAGTTGGTTAACATCATTGTGGAATACTACCACTAATACCCCGTCAGCTTATGTATTGCAGCAGTGGAGGGGTTACCAGGATGGATCTACTTTGCGTTATATTCTGCCGTTGCATAATTCTGTTGTATCCAGCAGTCAGGGCGTACTTCAAAATCAGTATGGCTATTAATCACCCAAAAAACTAACAATGAAATATATTAATAAAATAACGCTCAAAAATATCTTCTTCACAGTCATTATTTTGTCAACGGTAATGATGGCTTGTAAGAAAACCGATGATCTGGGTGAAGCACCAAGGTTATTCAGGCCGGTTTTAAAAGATCCATTGGAATCAAATGGCAATTGGATCAAAGCCTCCTGGCAAGCCATCAAAGGTTCTGCATCTTATACGGCGCAGGTAAGCCGCGATTCTTTTAAAACTATTGCAGCAACCATAACGGCTGATACCAACTATGTACTGTTTGAAAACCTGGCGTATGATAAATTGTACCAGGTGCAGGTAACTGCTAATGCAACTGACCCTACACACAATTCTAACATTTCATTTTTAGGTGAAATAAAAACAGCGAGGTTTCCAACTATCTTAAATGTGCCCACCAGTGCAGAGGTAAATGACGAAGCAGTAAAAGTAAGCTGGATAACGGGAGGTGCTGTTGTAACCGATATTAAAATTTTATTGGCTACAGATAGTTCGGTTGTTAAGTCTGTAACACTAACTCCGTTGGATGTTGCCAATGAATATAAAATAGTTGCGGGGCTGAACGGATCAACCGGTTATATCATTTATTTGTACAGTGGATCCACGGTTAGGGGCTGGGCGGATTTTACAACAAAAATCCCGCTGTCAGGTAATTTGATTGACCTCAGGAATATATCTGGCCGTCCTTCAATTTTGTCTGATACCATTCCATTGATAGCCTCAGGAAGTACGGTTGTTTTAAAGCGTGGCGAAATGTATGAAATAGCAACAAGCATAAATCTTGATAAAAGTATTACGTTTATTGGAGGAACAGATTTACTGGAGCCGGCTCAACCAATCATTTACATGCCTGCAAATTTTAATGTTGCTGCTGGCAGTATAATTGATTCGATTGTTTTTAAAGATGTAACGATTCGTGGAAGCGATTACGCATCGAAATATTGTTTTAATATCAACCAGGCTTGTTCTATCGGAACGTTGAAATTTGAATCCTGCCTGGCAGAAATTATGAGGGGACTGGTACGTACACAAAGCAAGCCGGTATTGATCACCAATTTTATAATAAACAATTGTATCATCGATAGTATTTCAGGATACGGCGTACTTACGGTTGATGTTACCTCCAGTAAAGTTGATAATATAAAAATCACCAACAGCACCATTTATAAAGCAGAGAAAATTCTTACAAGCAAAAATAATTCTAACTCGGTAATTATTGAGAATTGTACTTTTAATGAAGCCCCCAGGGGAGGAAATTATTTCATTGATTATAGTACTTCCAGTAGCAACGAAGTTACATTGCCCGTTAGTTTTAAATTCAATATTATAGGTTCGGGAAAAAGTAATTCGGGTAATACAGATATAAGAGGGTACCGGCTTGGCGCTAATTCTGTCATGGATGTATCGTCTGTGTACGTTACCTCAGATTATATTTCAACAAATGCAACCGGGCCTTTGCCGAATGTAATTCCATACGCAAGATCATCTACAGATATCTGGCAGGATCCGCTGAATGGTAATTTTAAAATAATTGACAACTTGTTTCCTGGTAGAAATACTACAGGAGATCCACGTTGGAGACCTTAGTTAGTTAGATGGTGTAATAACAACCAGTTTTATGATTGGTTAAATTCATTGCCCGGATTGTTTTTACTTGCAGTCCGGGTGATGATAATTTCCTGGTTTATTGGCCCGTTTTAAAATCAAATATCTACCATTCAGGCAAAACTTATTGCCATCAATCGCTCCAAAGCATCCACAACCAATCCAGATGAAAAATAAAGTACTCAATACATTTTATTGCTGCTGTTTTAGTATTTGCAGTTTTGCGCAGTCCATCGACATACCATCAGCAAATGAAGCTATACCAATAGCTTTTCCCGGTGCAGAAGGATTTGGAAAATATACCACCGGGGGACGTGGAGGTAAAGTAATCATTGTATCCAATTTGAATGATGATGGCGAAGGTAGTTTTCGAAAAGCAGTAATAGCAAAGGGTAAACGCATAGTGGTGTTCAATGTTTCCGGCACCATTCATCTTGAATCAAAATTGTTTATTAAAGGCGATATCACCATTGCCGGTCAAACTGCTCCGGGTGATGGTGTTTGCCTTGCAGATAATTCGGTATCAGTTTCCGGCGATAATATTATTATACGATACTTACGGTTTAGGATGGGCGATAAATTTCAAAAGGGTGGTATGGTTGATGGTAATGGAGGCGATGATGCATTTGGCGGAAACCGCAGAAAAAATATTATAATCGATCATTGCAGCATGAGCTGGAGTACCGACGAAGTATTTTCAATTTATGCAGGCGATAGTACTACGGTTCAATGGAATATTATTTCGGAGCCATTGAATTATTCTTATCATTTTGAAACAGGAGATGCCGATTATGAACATCATGGATATGGCGCCATTTGGGGCGGAAGGCATTTCACAGCACACCACAATTTATTTGCACATTGCAACAATCGCACACCCAGGTTTGATGGTATCAGAAATGCCCCGGAAGAAAATGTAGACTACAGAAATAATGTGATTTATGACTGGGGCGAAAACAATGTTTATGCAGGGGAGGGAGGCCGGTACAACATCGTTAATAATTATTACAAATACGGGCCTTCCACATCAAAAAATGCGATGAGTAAAATTGTAAATCCCTACAAAAAACAACCCACCATTCCTTATGGGAAATTTTATATATCCGGTAATTTTATTGACGGTTCACCAACACTATCAGGAAACAACTGGTTAGGTGTTACCATGCACCAGGGCACTGCTGAAGATGCGGTGAATGCAAAGTTAAATGTACCCTTTAACGTAGTTGATGTTAACATGGAACCAGGCAAGGCTGCCTGCGAATCAGTCCTGAAAAATGCGGGTGCAATTCTTCCCAAAAGAGATACCCTGGATCAGCGAATAATTAATGATGTAAAAAACAGGCAGGGTGGATTGATAGATGTTCAGGGCGGCCACCCTCATGGAACTGCCTACGAATTAACCATACATGCATGGCCCTCTTTACAATCATTACCTGCACCAACTGATACTGATAAAGATGGAATACCTGATGATTGGGAAAAGCAACATCATCTAAACCCGGCAGACAGTGCTGATGCGTCTTTAAATTCAATTGACAAACAGTACACAAATATTGAAGTTTACGTAAACAGCCTTTAAAATTTAGAAGGGCTTGTAAGAATACTTTGTTTGGTCTATTCCCTGCATTTTTTCTATACTTAATTGCGAAATAATTAATACAAAATCATGAAAAGATGAAAAGTAAATTTTTATTTTTATCTGCGTGTATCGTGGGATTTTTTTTATTTATTGACAGTGCTGCCTATGCACAACAACCAATAAAAATAACTGTTGCAACAGATGGTAGTGGGAATTATACAACAGTTCAGGAAGCGTTTAATGCCGTACCGGATGGTGGAAAAAAACAGGTGATTATTTATATCCGCAATGGAGTTTACAAAGAAAAATTATCGTTGGAAACAACAAAGAAAAATGTAACAATTATTGGTGAAGATAAATTCAATACAATACTTACCTACGACGATCACACAGGAAAGATGGCAGATGTTGGAACCTTGGTTAATACAAGAACTTCTTATAGCTTTTTAATAAAGGCAGATAACTTCACAGCAAAGAATATTAGTTTTCAAAATGATGCAGGTTTTACGGCGGGGCAGGCGGTTGCCGTAGAGTCCGATGGAGATAAAGCAACCTTTGATAATTGCAGGTTTGTTGGCTTTCAGGATGTGTTGTTTTTAAACAATGATAAAAGCCGGCAATACTTCAATAACTGCTACATAGAAGGCACTACCGATTTTATTTTCGGCTCTGCCACAGCCTGGTTCGAAAAATGTCATATCCACAGTAAAAAAGACTCACATATAACGGCTGCGTCTACCCCAAAAGAAAATGGAACCGGTTTTGTATTTAATGATTGTATACTTACCGGAGATACCAGCCTGCACAATGTTTCATTGGGCAGGCCGTGGCGGCCTTATGCAAGTGTTAGCTATATCCGCTGTTATATAGGAGCACATATATTGGCAGCAGGTTGGAATAACTGGAAGAACCCCGAAAATGAAAAAACAGCACGCTATGTTGAGTTTGAAAACTATGGTCCTGGTGCTGGTACTACCGGCAGATTGGAGTGGATAAAACAATTGAATAAACAGGAAGTAAAACAATATAATTTAAAAAATATTTTTGGTGAGTGGGAACCAGGTCTTAAATAATATTTCAGCCGAATAATGTAATTAATTCTACTTTGACAAGTCAAACCTTTGTGTTTTTTTGTTGACAAGCAGATGTTTTTTATGGCGGCATCGTTGTGTCACTCACTTGTACTGTATTTTTTCATGGCATCTTTTTCGTTCCATAATTAAACTATCGTAACCGTGAGCTACATTTTTTTAAATATGTCAAAGTAGAATTAAGTCTGTTTGAATTATGCATTATACTTTACACTGTATGGGATTGTGTAATAGGCAACAATATTCATAACACATTTTGATACAGCGGGAAGCATAATATATCTGCCACTTAGTTTTGAAGCCCCCTTAATTACATTAGCCTTTTTGATTGCACTGCCTTTTGAATTGCACTGCCCTTCAGGGCGGTG
>JBDUEK010000081.1:0-26852 GCA_040002495.1 Ferruginibacter sp. | reverse complement strand
TATTCGGGACTTGCACCCTATAGCTGATATACATGCCTGACACACTAAAATAAGGTATCGTATCAACGATACCTCAATAACATTAGGCGTATAAAAGAATTTTATTTCCTACAACTTCATTAAGAAAGCCTTCAAAACATCTGCATCAGCGGCAATTCTTACACTCTTTTTTTCGAGTACTAATTGCTGTTCAATAGCCACAGGAATTGGAACAGGTTCTCCTATTACAGGTTCAACCACATCATAAAATTTTACAGGATGTGCGGTTTCCAAAACAATGCCTTTTTGCCCGGGATGTTTAGCAAGGTATCTTTCTAAAGCAAGAAACCCTACAGCTCCATGAGGATCCAATAAATATTCATGCTCTTCGTACACTTGCTTTAAGGTTTCTTTTGTTTCACTATCTGAAATACTAACGCTGCTGAAAATATTTTGCAGGTCTTTAAACTTGTGGTGAAATATTTCAAGTATCCTGATGAAGTTACTTGGATTACCTACATCCATTGCATTTGAAATAGTTGCAACTGCTTTACGTGGTTGATACTTTTCTGTAAGCATAAAATCGGGTACCACTGCGTTGGCATTACAGGCTGCAATAAAATGCTTAACAGGCAATCCTGAAATATGTGCCAGTATGCCTGCACAGATATTTCCGAAATTTCCGCTTGGAACGGCAATCACCGGCAGATCATTTTTATCGGCCCATTTTTTATAAGCAATAAAATAATACAATTGTTGTGGTAACCAACGGGCCACATTGATAGAATTGGCGGAAGTAAGAAAAAGACGATTTGCCATTTCCTCATCGGTAAATGCCTGCTTTACCATTTGCTGGCAATCATCAAAAGTACCGTCAACTTCCAATGCATGAATATTTTTACCCAACGTAGTTAATTGCTTTTCCTGCACAGAACTTACTTTTCCGGAAGGATATAAAATCACCACTTCTACTCCATCAATATCATAAAAACCATTGGCAACAGCTCCCCCTGTATCACCGGAAGTGGCAACAAGTACTGTTACTTTCCTGTGTTCATTTTTTACAAAATACCCCAGGCATCGACTCATGAATCTTGCACCCACATCTTTAAAAGCCAGTGTAGGCCCATGATACAGTTCCAGTGAGTATATATTTTCATTTACATGAACCAGCGGAATTTTGAAATTGATTGTTTCAGTTACAATCTGCCTCAACACATCTTCAGGGATACAATCGCCTACATAGGGCTTCATAACCTGGTAAGCAATTTCTTCGTTGGAGTATTCGGTAATATTTTCAATTAAATGTTTTGATACCTGGGGTATCTCTTCAGGAAAATACAATCCTTTGTCCGGCGCCTGTCCTTGAATAGTAGCTGCTTTAAAATCACATTTTGGTGACTGGTTATTGGTACTGTAGTATTGCATTCAGTTGAATAATTATAGATTTAATTTTAATTGTATTGTACAAGTCATCCCGAAGAACATCGAAAATATACTGATATTCCAGTGCCTATTCCCCTATTATTTTAACCCCTGTATTATTGATAGTAGTAACATAAGTATGGTATGCAAGCCCAATGCGATCGTAGATAGCTTTCATCACTCCTTCAACTACTTTTGCAGTTTTTTCATGTTCACTCAACATAAAAATAGAAGGGCCGGAACCTGATATGCCACCGCCCAAAGCACCGGCTTCTTTACAATTCTTTTTTACTTCATCAAACCCCGGAATCAGCATGCTTCTAACCGGCTCAATAATTACATCTTCTAAGGAACGGCCAATCAATGACAAATCGTTTTGCATAAAACCGGCAACGAGGCCAGCAATGTTTCCCCACTGCCGGATGGCATCTTTTAACAACACTTCTTTTCTTAAAATCTGGCGGGCATCTTTGGTGCGTACTTCTATTTGCGGATGTACAATGGTTACAAAAAGATCAGGACTCGGAATGGGCACTATGTCCAACGGATGAATGCTGCGGATTAAAGTAATGCCGCCATAAATACAGGGCGCAATATTATCAGCATGTTTTACACCGGAAGCAACTTTTTCGCCAAACATGGCAAAGCGCACAAGGTCCAGTTTTGAAAAAATATTACCCAATAAATGATTTGCCGCAACCACAGCACCAGCGGCGCTTGCTGCGCTGGAACCAATGCCGCTGCCCGGTTTTATTTTTTTATGAATGATCACTTCAAAGCCAACCTCTCCCGGCAGTTCATTTATCATTTCTACCAATGGAGCACCTGCTGTATTTTGCATTGGATCGGTTGGTAACGGGTAACCATCAGCACTGTGTATGATGATTTTCTTTTCGTCCAGAAGTTTAACTTCCATCAAATCATTCGGACTATCCAGGCACATTCCCAATACATCAAAACCACACACAAGGTTTGCAACTGTAGCAGGTGCAAGCACACTCACTGTTTTTTTGCTTTCCGCTGTTGTACCAACCTTTTCGGTTGTATTTATTGCCTCTTTTTGCTGATCGGGATTCATATTGTTATTTGTGATTTATACTCGCTGTTATAATCCCTTTTTGCAAAAATATAATTAATCTTTTATCCTCTTGCTGCACGGATGATATCAGCAAATACACCTGAAGCAGTTACATCTGCTCCAGCTCCTGCACCTTTAATTACCAATGGTTGTTCTTTATACCTGTCAGTATAAAATAACACGATATTGTCTTTACCATATAAATGATAAAAATCGTGTGCCGGATCAATATGTTGCAATCCTACGGATGCTTTTCCATTTTCAAATTTTGCAACAAATTTCAATTTCTTTCCATCTGCAGATGCTGCTTCATACAATTGCTTAAAATGATCCTCATGCTTCTCCATACATTGATAAAATTCTTCTACTGTTCCCTGCATACAGGGTGGTGGCATAAAGGAATTATTGTCTACATCTTCCATTTCAATTATTTCACCAGCCTCTCTTGCCAATATCATTATTTTACGCATTACATCTTTACCACTTAAATCAAGTCTCGGATCGGGTTCTGTATAGCCTTCATCCTGGGCTTGTTTTACCACCGATGCAAAACTCTTTTTACCATCATAGTTATTAAATACAAAGTTGAGTGTACCACTTAAAACAGCTTCCATTCTATGTACATTATCTCCGCTACGCAGCAAATCATTTAATGAACCGATGATGGGCAAACTGGCTCCCACATTGGTTTCAAATATAAAATGTGCATTGAACTCTCTTGCCAGCTTCTTTAATTTGGTATAATATTCAAATGAGGAAGAACAAGCAATTTTGTTACATGCCACTACAGAAATACTTTTCTGTAACAACTGGTCGTAACAGCTTGCTACCAATTCATTTGCGGTAACATCTGCAAATACAGAATTGCGTAAATTTTTCAATTGAATGCGATCCAGGAAATCCTGCATGCCCATTGTTTCGCCATCGTCCAATAAATCCTTCCACTTCGTTAAATCAATTCCATTGTCATCAAACAACATCTTCCTGCTATTTGCAATTCCAACAACATTGATTTTTAAGTTCATGTTATTTAGCAGGTATTTTTGCTGCTGTTGAATTTGCGCCATTAGTTTACTTCCTACATTTCCAACTCCGGCTACAAATAAATTGAGCTCTTTATTAACCGTTTCAAAAAACTCTTCATGCAACACATTGATAGCTTTCTTAACATCGTGGGTAGATATTACGGCAGAAATATTTCTTTCTGATGAACCTTGAGCAATGGCACGAACGTTTACACCATTGCGGCCAAGGTTGCCAAACATTTTACCACTGATACCCGGATGACTTTTCATGTTATCACCCACAAGGGCAACTATCGCCAGGTCTTTCTCAACAATAATAGGAGCTACTTTTTTTGTTTCAATTTCGTAAGTAAAAGCTTCGTCGATGGCGTGTTTTGCTTCCACAGAATTAGCAGCCGCTATACCTACACAAATGGAATGTTCAGATGAACTTTGCGTGATAAGAATAACGTTTATTTTTTTGTCGGCCAATGCCTCAAATAACCTTTTAGAGAAACCCGGAATACCTACCATACCACTACCTTCCAGGCTTAGCAATGATATATTGTTTATGCTGGAGATTCCACGGATTGAGCTGCCATTTTTTGCAACGTCCTTTTGAATCAATGTTCCTGTATCACCGGGAGAAAATGTATTTTTTATCCAGGTAGGAATTCCTTTACTGCTAACAGGCTGTATGGTTGGCGGATAAATTACTTTAGCGCCAAAATGTGAAAGTTCCATCGCTTCCTGGTAAGATATCTGCGGTATAATTTTTCCGGTAGTTACCAATCTTGGATCAGCAGTCATCATACCGGATACATCGGTCCATATTTCTAATACATCCGCATTAAGCGCTGCGGCTAAAATTGCCGCAGTATAGTCGGAACCGCCACGACCAAGCGTTGTATTGGCGCCCGCTGCATTGGCAGCAATAAAGCCAGGTAAAATATATAAATGATTTGCTGCTGAAGAAAAATAGTCATTCACCTTTTGATTGGTCAATGTAAAGTCCACAGCCGCTGCACCAAAATCAGCATTGGTAATAATTAACTCACGGGAATCTTTCCACTCACAACCTTCCGTATCTGTTTGAAAAGCTGATGCAATAATTTGTGAAGACAATATCTCACCATAACTCATTACCCTGTCCTTTGTACGGGGCGATAGTTCTCTTAACAGAAAAATACCATTACATATATCTTCAATTTCATTGCACAGGGTTTTTACCTGGCTCAACACACTACTCTGCCTGGTAATAGGAACCAACTCTTTTACAGTTGCCAGGTGGCGCAGTTCAGATTCCTGAAGCTTTGTTTTATAATCTTCATTTCCATCTGCTGCAAGTGTGCTACACGCTATCAACAGGTCAGTAATTCCACCGAGGGCTGATACAACAACGATTGTTTTATCAACTTTAATTTTTTCCTTAACAATTGCAATGACCTTACTTATATTTTCAGCATTTTTTACTGAACTTCCTCCAAACTTTAAAACCTGCATGACTTAAATAATTGTATGAATTTGTAAAAATAGTAGATATTGATATTATAATTCCAGCGAATAATGGCAGATGCCCAATGGTGATATGTAAGAATGATACCCCTAACGGGTAATAATAGTGACAATAAAGCCAATCGCTGATGTAGCGGAAGTTGTACGATATGAAATAAGATGGGATGCCACTAGTTGTACTTTTATTATGGGGCGAAATTAAGCAAATATTTGAAAAACAGTCATAGTATTTGAAATTTTTGAACTATTTTCATGTCTTAGTTGCATTGCCGCCGGTACTATTACTTTTTTATTAAAAATTATTGAATTATGGATCACGTGTCAACCCGGGGGTTGCAAAATTTTAAAAATCTGGTTGGAATCAAGTTTCAGTTGTACAACAGTTTATTTACCGCCCTCCCCTTTCATCGCATCGAAAAGACAGGAATTTTACTGTCGCTTTTACTCAACAATTGTGAAGAAGGTTATAAGAAAAAACTTAGCCCCGCAGAAATTATTGAGGAGTTCTTTTCAAAATATACCACGTTTGTTAAACCTGCAGAAAAACTGGATCTCCTGTTTAGATTTATCCAGTATATTGAAAGGCAGGTGGTACTTTTTGATGCCCTGGAAGATGCAGCATTTACAGAAATACATGATACCAGCGGTGTTGGTACGTTGAAACACCTAGAAAGTGAAGTTTTACAGAATAACAAAGAAGTAGAACTCAAAGAAAAGCTGAAGAAATTTGCTGTCAGGCTTGTATTAACAGCACATCCAACGCAATTTTACCCTGGGCCGGTACTAGGTATCATCAATGATTTATCTACTGCACTTGCCGAAAACAATGGTGTACGAATTAATTCATACCTGCAGCAACTTGGTAAAACGCCTTTTTTCAAGAAGGTGAAACCAACGCCTTATGATGAAGCCATGAACCTGGTATGGTATCTTGAAAACGTATTCTATTCAGCCTTTGGCCGCATAATATCGTTTTTAAAAAACCAGCTTCCGGATGCCATTGATGATAATAATCCGATAGTTACTATGGGCTTTTGGCCAGGTGGCGATCGTGATGGTAACCCCTTTGTAAAGGTTGACACTACCTTAAAAGTTGCTGAGGCGCTTCGTGGTGGTATTATTAAATGTTATTACCTGGAAGTGAGGCGCATCAAACAACGATTAACTTTTCATGGCGTAGATGTAATTTTAAATGATCTTGAAAAAGAATTTTACGACAATATATTTATTCCCGGTAAAAGAACACCCTTAAGCAAAGTAAGTATTCTACAATCGCTGAATAAAATAAAAGACATTCTTGTTTATGAACACAATGGCCTTTTCCTTCACCTGATCAATAACCTGATTAATAAAGTAACGATTTTTGGATTGCATTTTGCAACCCTTGATATCAGGCAGGACAGTACAATTCACGAACAGGTAATGTATACCATTGCATCAAAAACTGCTGCGCTTCCTAAAAATTACAAGTCATTAAAAGCCGAAGAAAAAATTGCGCTGTTAACTAGTCTTTCCACATTAAAAGAGCCACTGGGCGGAGAAGATATTGCTACCGAAACTATAGCAACGATTAAGGCCATAAAAACTATACAGGATTATAATGGCGAATATGGTTGCAACCGGTATATTATCAGCCAATGTAACAGCGCTGTGAATGTAATGGAAGTGTACGGTTTGTTTTTGATGAGCGGCTGGAGTAAAAAAAGTATTTCTGTAGATATTGTGCCCTTGTTTGAAACTGTAGATGATCTGAAACAAGCTGCTGCTGTAATGGATACACTTTACAGTAATGAAATTTACGCTGCTCATCTTGCAAGAAGAAATAGAAAACAAACCATTATGCTTGGGTTTAGTGATGGCACCAAAGATGGTGGCTACCTAATGGCCAACTGGGGTATCTATAAAGCAAAAGAAGAGTTAACTGCAATTTCATTAAAATATAACATCGAAGTGGTGTTCTTTGATGGCAGAGGCGGCCCTCCATCTCGTGGCGGTGGTAAAACGCATAATTTTTATGCTTCCATGGGTAAAAATATTTCTAACAATGAAATACATCTTACTGTTCAGGGACAAACTGTTAGTTCAAATTTTGGTACTGTAGATGCAGCTCAATTTAATATTGAAAAACTAATGCATGCAGGTATTTCCAACGACCTGTTCAACAGCCGTGAAATTACGCTTGAAAAAAAGGAAGAAGATTTACTGGAAGAATTAGCCAACTCAAGTTTTGAAAAATACAATGCGTTAAAACATCACCCATATTTTGCGGACTATCTTTCGCAGGTAAGCCCGTTGAAATTTTATGGAGGTACCAATGTTGGCAGCCGTCCATCTAAACGTGCCCAAAGCAGTAAGCTTTCTTTAAAGGACCTGCGTGCCATTCCTTATGTTGGTGCATGGTCGCAAATAAAACAAAATGTAACCGGTTATTATGGAGTAGGAACTGCGTTGCAGGAGTTAGATAAGCAAGGCAAATTTAGCCAGGTAAAAAAACTTTACAAGAATTCGCTATTCTTTAAAACTTTGCTTGACAACTGCGAGATGTCGATGAAGAAGTCTTTTTTCCCATTAACCCAGTTTTTGTCAGAAGATAAAAAATATGGAGAAATCTGGAATACAATCCGGGATGAATACAACTTAACGGAAAAATATATCCTCAAAATTTCAGATAAAAAAGAACTAATGAGCGATTACCCGATTGACCAGTTGTCTATCCTGATGAGGGAAAAAATTGTATTGCCCTTATTAACAATACAACAATTTGCATTGATGAATATTCGCAGCATTGAAGATGAACTTATCAAATCGCCGTTGAAGGAAACTTACGAGAAGCTGGTAATACGTTCATCTTTTGGAATTATTAATGCCGGTAGAAACTCTGTGTAATTTTTAGTCTAATCAATTAAGACTGTGGGCGGTGGAGACACCGCCCACGGCTAACTGCCCTGGCTGGTGTCTCCACCAGCCAGCGACAATTTGAAATGCACCCATTTAATTTTTATCTCAATCAATAATATATTTCAACAGGTTATCCTTCATGTAAATTATAAACAAAAGCCCCTCACAAAAGGGGCTTTTGTTTATCCCTCAATTAATTAAAAAAGCCTGGTATTTTATTAGCTGGTCAATCTATCATCTTGATCTATACCAGGCATTATTGCTTTTTTACTGTGAAAATTATATTAACGGTCAGGTTTTGACTTCGCTTTAAAGTAGGTTTGCACCTGAACTTAAACTATACATATGAAACGTAAATACTTCCTGTACATTATTTTAGTAGTGAGTACAGTTTTCAGTGGCATTTCCATAAATGCACAGACGACTTTACCAATGAATCCCAAAGTAAAAATGGGAATGCTTGACAATGGACTTACCTATTACATATTACCCAACAAAAAACCCGAAAATAAAGTAGAACTCCGGCTGGCAGTAAACGCAGGTGCCATCAATGAAGCCGATGACCAGCAAGGGTTAGCGCATATGTCGGAACATATGGCTTTTAACGGAACCACTCATTTTAAAAAGAATGAAATTGTTTCTTTTTTGCAGGACATTGGTGTTGGATTTGGCAATGATCTGAATGCCTATACCAGTTTTGATGAAACTGTTTATATTTTACCAATCCCAACCAGTAAGCCCGAAAACCTTGAAAAAGGATTCCAGGTATTGGAAGATTGGGCACATAATGTAACCTACAATAATGATGACATCGATGGTGAAAGGCCGATCATTTTGGAAGAAAGCAGGCTAGGTAAAGGAGCCCAGGACAGAATATTTAGAAAAATATATCCAAGATTATTTAAAGGTTCGCTTTATGCAGATCGTTTACCCATTGGTAAAGACAGCATCATTAAAAACTTTGCATACCCCTCCATCAAAAATTTTTATCATGATTGGTATCGCCCTAATTTAATGGCTGTAATAGTTGTGGGCGATATTACCGTGGAAAAAGCAGAGGAGCTTATAAAGAAACATTTTAGCGGATTAAAGAATCCTGATGCTCCAAAAGAAAGAAAATATGCAACTGTTCCGGCTTACACAAGTTCGGATGCAATTATCGTTACTGATAAAGAAGCTACCAGCTATAATGTGAGTGTGGATTATCCTGCATTTGTAAAAAAAGACCTTACTACAGATGTTGATTATAGAAATAGCATCGTTCGTTCTTTATTCTCCAGTATTTTTAACCAACGCATGCAGGAACTTACGCAAAAAGAAAACCCTCCTTTTGTGTATGCCTATGGCGGCTTTGGTTCTTATGCAAGAGGATACGATGCATTCTCATTGAACGCAGGTGCAGGTACCAACAACCCCGAAACGGCGCTTACTGCAATGATGACCGAAGTAGAAAGAGCCAAACGTTATGGCTTTACAGAAGCTGAACTTGAAAGAGCAAAAAAGAGCTATCTGAACAGAATGGAGAAAGCTTATAATGACCGCGATAAAACTGAGTCGGGAAACCTGGTACAGGAAGCATTGCAGAATTTTTTAGAGCATGAAGCAATGCCTGGTATAGAAGTAGAATATGACCTTGCAAAAAAACAGGTTCCGGGTATTACATTAGATGATATAAATAAAGTGCTGGATGTTATTAAAAACAATACCAATAAACTGGTATCCATTACAGGCCCTGAAACAAATGACAAAGTAGTATTGCCGGACAGTTTACAGGTATTACAAACCCTTGCGGCTGTTGAAAAAGCTGATGTAAAACCTTACGAAGAAAAAGCTATTGCAACCAACCTGCTTGCAAAAGAACCAAAAGCAGGAAAAGTAATTGCGAAAACTACTGATCAAAAATTAGGTACAACAGAACTAAAATTATCGAACGGCATTGTTGTTACACTTAAAAAAACAGATTTTAAAAATGATGAAATTGTTTTATCTGCTTCACGCTATGGAGGTAAAAATGAATATAATTTAGCAGATAAATTCAATGCAGAATATTCAACTTCAATAGCTGCTACTATGGGATTCGGCGATTTTTCTCCGATTGATTTAAGAAAAGCATTAGCAGGTAAAACTGCCAATATCTCTGACGTATTCTCCGGCACCAAAGATGGCTTTAGTGGAAGCAGTTCTGTTAAGGATGTAGAAACTATGTTGCAGTTGTTGCAATTGCATGTAACGGCTCCACGAAAAGATACGTCTCTTTTCAATTCGTTTATTCAAAAAAACAAGTCTCAGCTTGCAATGCTGAGCGCCAATCCACAGGCCGCTTTTGTTGATACGTTTTATAAAACAATGTATAATAACAATCCTTTGGCCCCGGTTGCTGTTCCTCATGCAGAATACTTTGACCAGGTAAACCTGGACAGGTCGATGGCTATTTACAAAGAACATTTTGGCGATATGAGTGGAATGCAATTTGCCATTGTTGGTAACATTGATGAGCAAAAGATTATTCCATTAATTGAAAAGTATATTGGTTCTTTACCAGCCTCAAAAAAGAAATTTACTTACACAGATAATAAAGTAAGAAATGCAAAAGGTAAAATAGAAATGGACACTTATAAAGGCAAGGAAGAGAAAAGCCTGATTTTAGTTGTGTTTTCAGGAGAAGTGCCTTACAGCGAAGATGAGGCATTGAAGGCGGAGGCCTTAACGCAGGTGCTAAACATTCGCATCATAGAAGAACTAAGAGAAAAAGTACAGGGAATTTATGGCGGTGGAATATTTGGCGGACTTGAAAAAGTGCCTTATAGCTCTTACGCCTTTATTGCTCAATTACCATGCGGACCAGAAAAAGCAGACACTTTAACGGAGGCATTGCAAAAGGAAATAACAAAGATTCGTACCAATGGTGTTGAAGAAAGTTATCTTAACAAAGTGAAGCAACAGTGGCTGGAATCGCACAAGGAAACGATTAAAAGCAATGGCGCATGGGCAGGTAATATTTTAAGTAGTAAAGTAGAAGGTGAAAATATTGACCGCTTTACTAACTACGAAAAATACGTAAATGCTTTAACAGTTGCAGACATTAAGAAAGCAGCAAATCTTTACCTGAGTGGAAAAAATTTAATGATTGCTACGTTGATGCCGGAAAAATATGATCCATCGAAAGAAAGCAGCACTGCTAACAGGAAGAATGTAGTGATTAAACGCATTGATATTAAATCAGCAGATATTAAGGTTGAATTGTACGATAATGGTGAAGTAGATGGTGATGAAGTAACCATTTATTTCAATGGCAACGTAGTGAGCAGCAAGCAAAAAATTACCGAAAAAGCCATTACAATGAATTTAAAGGCAATTCGCAATGCTACCAACGAATTGGTAATGTATGCAGACAACCAGGGAAGCATTCCACCAAACACAGCGTTGATGAAAGTTTATGTTGATGGTAAAATGTATGAAGTACGTGTTGACTCAGATGAAACTAAGAATGGAGCGATTCGTTTTAATTTAAAATAACTAATACGATTTTCAACGACAAAAAAACACCGCAGTTTAATAGCTGCGGTGTTTTTTATTTTAATCTATTGGGAACGTAAGCCTAAATCTTTCCCGAACTATTTTTTATGTCTTTGTTCCAGGATACTGGTAATATCCTGTAATGAATATCCTTTGGCCTGTAACAAAATGAGGTAATGAAATAATAAATCAGCAGCTTCATTTTTAAATAAATTGGCATCATTATCTTTTGCTTCTATTACCAACTCTACCGCTTCTTCACCAACCTTCTGGGCTATTTTATTAATGCCTTTTTCAAATAAAGAACTGGTGTAAGAAACATCCGTTGGATTATTTTTTCTGTCAGCAATTATTTCTTCCAACTTAAAAATAAAATTAGCATCCGTATTTTTTTCATCCCAGCAAGTATCTGCACCTGTATGACAAACAGGGCCAACCGGTACAACTTTTATTAGCAGCGTATCATTGTCGCAATCGGCTTTAATATCTTTTACAATTAAAAAGTTACCGCTCTCCTCTCCTTTTGTCCAGAGTCTTTTTTTGGTTCTGCTATAAAAAGTTACTTGCTGCAACTCCTGTGTTTTTGCCAAAGCTTCTTCATTCATAAAACCAAGCATCAACACTTTGGCGGTACTGGCATCCTGAATAATTGCAGGCACCAAACCATCACTATATTTTTTAAAATCAATTGTCATAATTATTTATATTCTAACAGGGATATGTTGGTTATGTAAATATGCTTTTAAGTCGGGTATTTCAATTTCTTTGTAATGAAAAATGCTTGCAGCCAATGCGGCATCTGCATTTGCTTTTTCAAACACATCTTTAAAATGTTCCATGGTACCAGCACCACCCGATGCAATAACCGGTATGGGCAAACTGTTTGCCAATGTTGCAGTTATGTCCAATGCAAAGCCATTCTTCGTTCCATCGTTGTTCATTGACGTTAGAAGTATTTCTCCAACGCCTAAGTCAACAGCTTGCCTGGCCCAATCAACCGTTTTAGTTTCTGTTTTTGTTCTTCCTCCGTTCAAATAAACATACCACTCGCCATCTGCTTCTTTTTTTGTATCTATTGCCAACACTACGCATTGGCTTCCAAATTCGTTGCTCAACCTTTTTATCAGGGCTGAATCTTTATAAGCTGCGGTATTCACAGAAACTTTATCCGCACCATTTTGTAATAGCAGCGAAACGTCTTCCACCGTGCTGATACCGCCGCCAACAGTAAATGGAATATTTATGTGAGCCGCAATTCTTTTTACTAATTCAACCAATGTTTTCCGTTTTTCAACGGTTGCAGTAATATCAAGAAAAACCAATTCATCCGCACCTTTTTCGGAATACAACACAGCCAGTTCAACCGGATCGCCGGCATCACGAATCGATTCAAAATTGATTCCCTTCACTGTTCTTCCGTCCCGAATATCCAGGCAGGGAATAATTCGTTTGGTAAGTGCATGTACTATTTCACTTGTAGCAGGTGTACCCGATGGTTCTATATTGTTTAAATTATCTTTCATTAAAAACTAAATCAGTTTGGGTGGGTGCATTTCAAATTGTCGCTGGCTGGTGGAGACACCAGCCAGGGCAGTCAGCCGTGGGCGGTGTCCTCACCGCCCACAGTTTTATCAATAAGGCTGCAATTTGAAAAACACCCGTTTAAATTATTTATTAATTAAAATACACATAATTTTCTTTCGTATCAAAAGGATTCAATGGTACCTTTTTTTCGTAAATAGCTTTACCAATGATGGCGCCCTGGCAACCAATTTCTTTTAACTGTGCCACATCATTCAAATTACTCACACCGCCACTTGCGATTAAATTCACTTCCGGGTGTTCGGCCATTATTTGTTTATACAATTCAAGAGAAGGGCCTTCCATTGCACCATCTTTAGAAATATCTGTGCAAAATATATTGGTAACTCCCAGGCCAATCATCTTACCAATAAATGCAAAAATATTGATACCGCCATCAACCAACCAGCCACTGATTTTTATTTTACCATCCAGCACATCTGCGCCAACCATAAATTTTTGCGTTCCAAATTCCATCAACCATTCTTCCAATATTTCCGGATGTTTTACAGCCAGGCTACCTATTGTAACCATCTCTGCACCTGCATCAAAAATATTACTCACGTCGGTGATAGACTTTACACCACCACCAAAATCTATTACAAGATTGGTTTCCGCCGCTACAGCTTCCAATGTTTTTATATTGATGATTTTACCAGCTTTGGCACCATCAAGGTCTACCATGTGCAAACGCTCAATACCTGCTGCTTCAAATTGCTTTGCAACTTCAAGCGGGTTATCATTGTAAATTATTTTTTGATCATAATTGCCCTGTGTTAGCCTAACACATTTTCCGTTAATAATGTCGATAGCTGGAATGATTGTCATGATAAGCTGATAAAATTTTTAATAATTGTTTCTCCAACTAGCCCTGATTTTTCAGGATGAAACTGCACTGCATAAAAATTACCTTTTCCTATAGCAGCACTGTAAGGAAGCACATAATTTGTTTTGGCAATGGTATCATTTCCCAATGCCGCATAATAACTATGCACGGCATATACAAAATCGTTGCCTGCCAACCCGTTAAACAAGGGCGCATTGTAATCGTAAATATTGTTCCATCCTATCTGGGGTACTTTTAAAACAGGCGATTTAAATAGTTTCACTTTCTCATCAAAGATACCTAAACAGGTGGTGTCTCCTTCTTCTGAATGTTTGCACATTAACTGCAACCCAAGACAGATACCTAACACGGGCTGTTGCAATGAAGTAATTATTTTATCCAAACCCCGCTTTCGTAAATAGTCCATTGCCGGTGCTGCATGGCCAACACCCGGAAAGATCACTTTGTCTGCACCTCTTATCAAAGATTCATCATCTGTAACAATGGATTCAACGCCCAATCTTTGCAATGCATATTGTACACTTTGCACATTACCAGCATTGTATTTTATTATTGCTATCATATATCAATGTCCTAAAGTAGTTAAAGAATTCCTTTTGTGCTTGGCAATGCATTATTATGAATATCTCTTTTTACTGCCATTTTAATTGCCTTGGCAAAACCTTTAAAAATGGCCTCTATTTTATGATGCTCATTTTCGCCTTCGGCTTTAATATTCAAATTGCATTTTGCAGCATCGCTGAATGATTTAAAAAAGTGATAGAACATTTCTGTTGGCATTTCACCAATTTTTTCTCTTTTAAATTCAGCGTCCCAAACTATCCAGCTTCTTCCGCCAAAGTCGATGGCTACCTGTGCCAGGCAATCATCCATCGGCAATAAAAAACCATACCGTTCAATCCCTCTTTTATTACCAAGTGCTTTTGCAATGGCTTCTCCCAATGCAATACCTGTGTCTTCAATACTGTGGTGTTCATCAATATGCAAATCTCCATCGCAGGTAATTGCCAAATCTATATTACCATGCCTTGAAAGCTGATCCAACATGTGATCAAAAAATGCAAGCCCTGTTTTCATAGATGATTTGCCATCACCATCCAGGTTAACTTCCACTTTTATTTTTGTTTCATTGGTATTACGCTCATGTATAATTTTTCTTGGAGGTAATTTTAAATACGTATAGATATCTTTCCAATCAGGTGTTTCAAGGATGATCACCTCTTTTTTAAGATCGGTAATGGTATCGCTGATTTCGGATGCGCCAAGTGAGGGATCATTGTTTAACCAAAACCCTTTACAACCAAGATTTTTTGCCAGTTGCATATCAGTAATCCTATCACCAATAACAAATGATTCAGCAATGTTATAGGCTGGATTGTTTAAATACTTTGTAAGCATTCCCGTTCCTGGTTTGCGTGTAGGTGCATTGTCTTTCGGGAAAGTTCTGTCAATACAAACTTCAGCAAATTGTATGGATTCGTTTGCCAGGCTTTTCAATACAAAATTATGGACCGGCCAAAATGTATTTTCAGGAAATGAATCAGTACCCAATCCATCCTGGTTGGTAACCATTACCAATTCGAAATTCAATTCAGTCGCCATTTTTCGCAGGTATTCAAACATGCCCGGGTAAAATTCGAGCTTGTCAAAATTATCCAGTTGGTAAGTGGGGGGCGCTTCTTTTATCAGCACACCATCCCGGTCTATAAACAATATTTTTTTTGGACTACTTTCCATAGCTTTTTAATAATTTTAAAAGTTGCTTATTTTCTTCCGGTGTTCCGATGGTAATTCTCAAACAATTTTCGCAACCGGTATCATTGCTGCGACTGCGTACTACTACTTCATGTTTTGTCAAAAAACTATAAACAGCAGCAGCATCCAAAACTTTTACCAATAAAAAGTTGGCATCGCTATTATAAACTTTTTGCACAAAAGATAATTTTGAAAAAGCCAAACTAAGTGCAGCCCTTTCAGTAACCACTTCTTTGATCCAGTTATTTACCTGTTCTGTGTGTGCAAGCGCTTCCAATGCAAGCTCCTGCGATGCTTCGTTGATATTATAAGGCGGCTTAACTTTATTAAATAAATCGATGATTGGCAAAGAAGCGAACCCGAGGCCCAGTCTTAGTGCCGCCAGCCCCCAGGCTTTGGAGAGTGTTTGCATAACAATCAGGTTAGGGTATTCTGTAAGTTCCTGTATAAAAGTTTTTTGACGTGAATAATTGATATAGGCTTCATCAATTATTACAATACCCGGAAAATTATTTAACAGGGTTTCAATATCGCCCCTGTTCATATTATTACCTGTAGGATTATTAGGCGAACAGATAAATAATAATTTTGTGTTAGCATCTACCGCCTCAAGGATGCCTTCTACATCCAGTTGAAAGTTGGGTGTGAGCACTACCTTTTTTATAGGCACATTATTGATATTGGCGCTAACCTCATACATGCCGTAAGTTGGCGGACACACAATAACATTATCTTTTTGAGGCTCACAGAAAATCCTCAAAGCAAGGTCTATCACTTCATCACTTCCATTTCCTATAAAAATATGTTCGGTAGGCACACCTTTTATCCTGGCAATTTCAAATTTTAACTGCCACTGATGCGGATCCGGATAACGATTAAAATTATCTTCCAGCGGCGATCCATAAGCGTTTTCATTTGCATCCAGTAACACAGAAGCTTTTCCTGTAAACTCGTGTCGGGCAGATGAATAAGGTTTAAGCGTTTTTATATTTTCACGTACCAAAGCATTGATATCCCTGGCTGTGCTTAGCGGTGCTTTCCCTGCTCCTTCATTATTTTGAGTGTCATTCATTTTTGACAAAATTTATACAACTTTAAAAGAAATATGAAACGATATGTTAAGTTTGAATTGGCAATGGTGAATGGTCAATGGTAATAGCACCGTTTAAACATTGATTCCTTCTATTCTTAACATAACACCAGGCTATTTGTTACAATTTTAGCGATTTGCCAGCCTTACGCTCACTGCATTTTTATGTGCGTCCAATCCTTCAGCCGCCGCCATTGTTTCAACCGCGGGACCAATTGCTTCAATACCTTTTTTATTTACTTCCTGGAAGGTGATTTTTTTTACAAAACTATCCAGCGATACGCCACTGTAGGCCTTTGCATAGCCGTTGGTTGGCAAGGTATGGTTGGTGCCCGATGCATAATCGCCCACACTTTCCGGCGAATAATGTCCTAAAAAAACGCTTCCGGCATTGATCACTTTTTCTGAAAGATCAGACGCATTGTCTGAAGCAATAATCAAATGCTCCGCAGCATATTCATTCAATAAACTGAAAGCTTCTTCAACATTTTGCATTACAATAAAATGGCTGTTTTGTAATGCGGTTGCAGCAATATCCTTTCGTGGCAATCGTAATAATTGTTGGTCCAATTCTGCCTGCACAGTTGCAACAATTTCGGCAGAAGTAGCGACTAATAAAACCTGGCTATCTACTCCATGCTCAGCCTGGCTCAACAGATCGGCTGCTACAAATGCAGGCACACTGGTTGCATCAGCATAAACTGCTACTTCGCTGGGACCTGCAGGCATATCGATGGCGATACCTTCTTTATTTACTAATTGTTTTGCACAGGTTACATATTGATTTCCCGGACCAAATATTTTATACACCTGTGGAATACTTTGTGTACCATAGGCCATTGCTCCTATTGCCTGTACACCGCCGATCTTATAAATATTTTTAAGGCCGATCAGTTGCGAAACATATAAAATAACCGGATTAACCTGGCCATTTTTATCGCAAGGGGTACAAACTACTATTTCAGTACATCGGGCAATGGTTGCCGGAATACCCAGCATCAATAAAGTAGAAAATAAAGGTGCAGTTCCACCCGGAATATATAGACCTACTTTTTGAATGGCAACCGATTTTCTCCAACATGTTACGCCGCTAATGGGTTCAATTTTTTCGACAGCCTGGGATTGTGCAGCATGAAATTTTTCAATATTACGCTTTGCCAGTTGAATGGCAGCTTTGAGCTCATCGCTAACCAAATTGGCCGCTGCTGCTATTTCAGCTTCAGTAACCTTCAACTCACTTAGTTGCACTTTATCAAACTGGAGTGCGTATTTTTTCACAGCATCATCTCCATTCATTTTTACGTCCTGCAAAATAGCCGACACATTTGCTTCCAAGGCCTGGCTGTCAAATGCAGGCCTTTTCAAAATATCTTGCCATGCTTCTCTAAGTGGGTTTATAAATATTTCTTTCATAATTAAATCGGCGGTCAAATTTTATAAGTCTAACAACTGGCTTATTCTAATACTTATATCAATTAAATCAAAACAATCAACCTATAGTGAACAAGAAATAAATTAGTGTACAATTTTTTATGAACCAGGCAGAAGTTTTCCAATTTAGCTTCAGTGGCGTCGCACTCTTTTACATTGTATCAATGAGGAGCAAAATACCAACTCACTAATTTCTCCGTTGCAAAGTATATATTGAAAGCATGCTGTTGTTAAACTATCATCTTTTCTATAGGCATTACAATAATTCCTTCAGCCTGGCATTGCTTTAATTTTTCAATCACTTCCCAAAAATCATTTTCGTTTACAACACTCTGCACACTACTCCACCCTTCTTCCACCAATGGAACTACTGTTGGGCTTTTCATTCCCGGTAGTAAAGAGAATATATTTTTTAACTGGCTATTGGGTGCATTTAACAGGATATATTTATTGTTTTTTGCTGTCTTCACCGCATTGATCCTTAGCAGCAATTTTTCAAGAATGAGCGCATTTTCTTCACTCAATTCTTTATGTGCCGCCAACACTGCTTCCGATTTAAGGATCACTTCTACTTCCTTTAACCCATTTGTAAAAAGCGTACTGCCGCTGCTAACCAAATCGCAAATGCCTTCAGCCAGCCCTATGCCAGGCGCTATTTCAACCGAACCACTAATTTCATGTATTTCTGCATTGATGTTATTTGATGTGAGATATTGTTGGAGAATGTGCGAATAAGAAGTCGCAATTTTCAATCCTTCCATATCACTGATAGAATTATATTCCATGGTTTTAGGAACAGCAATGCTAAGCCTGCATCTGCCAAAACCCAATCGATAAACAATGTTTACATCTTTGTTTTTTTCCAATACTACATTTTCGCCTACGATACCGATATCGGCAACACCATCATACACATATTGGGGAATATCATCGTCCCGCAGGAAATATGCTTCCAACGGAAAATTAAAAGCAGCAGCTTTTAGTTGTTTGTTACCATTATTTAATTCAATACCGCATTCCTTTAAAAGTTTAACGGAGTCTTCGTACAACCGACCTGATTTTTGAATAGCAATTTTTAACATAGTTATTTTTTAAAACCCTGATTTAAAACTCAACCGGCATGTTTAGCCACAGATTTAAACAAAAAAAGGACTTACTTTTTGAGTAAGCCCTTTTTTGAAAATATGTTTAATACTACATACACATCAGCATAGCTTACCCAATGGCAAAATGATGATGATGTATGTGATTGAATGTGTTCATTTGAAGTGCAAAGTAAGGGCTGATAAATTATTTTACCAAATAAAATTTAAAAAGGCGCTACTTCTATACCCAACCCCTTTTTATCTGTGTATAGTATTTTACCAAAGTTGAAGTTGACACCTTTAGCAATATCCTCAGCAAGTAGTAATGGGCCATCCATATCTACACAATCCAAGAGTGGAGCAAGCTGTGCAATGGCGGCTGTTCCGATGCTGCTTTCATTCATACAACCTACCATTGTTTTTAAATCCAACTCTTTTGCTCTTTTTATCATTCGCCTGGCTGGAGTAATGCCGCCACATTTTGTAAGCTTAATATTAATACCATGAAAATACTGATTACATTTTTCAACATCCGCTTCTGCTACACAACTTTCATCTGCAAATAATGGCAATGGCGATTCCTTGTATAATGTGGCCATACCTTCCCAGTTATCTTTTGCAAGTGGCTGCTCAATCATTTCTACTCCTAAATTTTTCAATACCGGAATTTTTTGCAATGCCTGTTCCAACGTCCAACCTGCATTTGCATCTACCCTAAAAATGGCGTCGGTATGTTGCCGTAAAGCCTCCACCATTTCAATATCACCTGCTACCCCAACTTTTATTTTATAAATGGGCCATGGCAATGCTTTCATTTTTTCTACCATTTTTGGAATGGTATCAATTCCAATCGTGTAATCTGTAACCGGGCTTTTTTCAATATCCAAATTCCATAGTTCATGCAATTGCTTTTGCTTTATTTTTCCGTAGATATCCCAACCCGCCATGTCAAGTGCGCAAACCAAAAAAGGATTGGCCGGAAAAAGGTGATGGAGGTAATGCCAATATCTTTCCGGATCTGAAAAAGCAAACTTTTCTACAAATACTTTTTTACGTTCCAAGTCTTCCTGCATTTTAGCAACAGGAATATTATAGTAACTGATTGCAGGAGCTTCGCCATAACCCTTTACACCAAAATGATCTAATTCCACTACAAATGTGGGCTGATGTGTCTTTGTACCTTTAGAAATAGTGAATGGTTGATTGAACAATAAATTAAATTCCTTAGTTTTAAATTTCATAATTATTTAAAGTTACACCTTAACTAAAACCTAACAATTCTAAAACTCAATTAACCTTAAAAAGATAGCATGAAAAAAACTTTACTCCTATTATTTATCATTGCCTTAAGCTTCCCTGGCTTTTCGCAGATCACTTACAGTGGTACCCTTAGCAATACGGACCCGTTTTTTAACAGGCCAGATGAAGGAACGCCTCCGACTATGCTTTCCACAGATTTCACGCATGTGTATTACCAGGTTATTACATTTACGGTAACTACACCAGGTTTTATAACCATTACCAGTAGCAGCACTTATGACAATTTCGGTATTCTGTATGGCCCCGCAGGTTTTGATCCAAACTCACCACTTACAAATGCATTGACAGCGGTTGATGACCAAAGCGGAACCAATTTTGGATTTACGTACCAGTTTACTTCAGCCGGCACTTACTACCTGGTGTTCACTTCATTTAAGAACAATGTTACCGGATCATTTGCTGTTACCATTAACCCGGTTATCACCATTCCGGTAAAACTTGTTTCATTTACTGCAGAAAAAAATAAAACTTCAGGCAACCTGATTAAATGGTCAACTGCAGAAGAAATTAATATTGAAAAATACGAGGTACTTCGCAGCACAGACGGCAAAAATTTCGATGCGCTTGCCGGAGCTGAGTTGATTTCAAAAAATTCATCTGCCAATACTTCCTACAGTTTTACTGATGCAGCACCTATTAGCGGCATCAACTATTACAGACTTAAAATAACTGAGAAGGGTGGCAAAAGTTCTGTTGGATCCATCGCTTCTGTTAATAACAGAAAAGGTGGTGCCGGAACAATCAGGCTTTATCCAAATCCAACAATCAATTTTTTGAATGTTGATGTAAAGTCTTCCAGTTCCGGAAAAGCAACGGTTACAATTGTAAATTCCGGAGGCGAAACAGTTTTCACAAAAGAGTACAGGCTAAATAACCAGGCGGTGCTTTCTGTAGATGTAAAAAGAATTCCAGCGGGCAAATATTTTGTAAAGACAATTATTGATAACGAAGAATCGGTTGCTTCGTTTATAAAAGACTAAGCAATTATCAACTCATAAAAAAAGGATACAATTTCAAGTTTGTATCCTTTTTTTATGTCAACTATTTTCTAATTACTATCTGCCACTGTCTAGTACGCATTTCTTTAAATCGTTATTGAAAGCCGTTTCGTTAACCAGATCTTCCAACCCAATGTGCATCCGGTATCGCCAGTAATGTTTTGGATCTGCCGGTATATTGATGCGTTCATCATTTGGAACCTTTCTACGAAGTTTTTCATCTGAACCCAGTATATCCTGTAATTGAAAAATACTCCACATGGCAGGTGAAAATAAATGCTGGATTACAACCTCTTTATTTAACCATGGCTCGCAAAATACGGGGGCCTCTCCGAAGTGTCCCAATATGGTTTGATAGAAGCGATCCGTTTTTGCCTTATCTTCTTCCCACCAACCACGGATGGTACTCATATCGTGCGTAGAAGGTGTAACAACTGAAAGATAAGGTGCATCTGCAGGGTGAAAGAATTCTTTCTCAGAATCTTTGGGCATTCGTTGAATTTCTAAACTTAGTATGCCCAATTGAACCATTACATCGGGAACACAAGCCGGAACCATTCCCAAATCTTCGCCACAAACCAACATTTCTGTACTACGTTTTAGCTCCGGCAATTTATTCATTGCCTCTTTTTTCCAGAAGTCGTCCTGGCGATTATAAAAATAATTCAGGTAAAGCTGGCGAAGCTGGTGTTTGGAAAATTCATCCAGATCTCTAAAAGATGAGGTATGATCCATATTGATTCTGAAGTGAAATTGTTCTTCCGGATTGGCCTCATCTTCCAATAACAATACATTGCTAATAAGATCAAACAATGCGTATTTTATAAAATGATTGCGGTTGGATACAGGTTGTTGATTAAAATATGCTTCAACTTTTCTTTGTGTATCAAAGGCAGGTTTTAATTTATACAACCCATTGTTCCAGTTTAAAAACTGATCTTTTATTTCGATTGCATCGGAGCCAAATTTTTCGGCAAGAATATGTTCTGTAATGTAAGGCTTGCAAAATCGCTCATGTTGAAATGGAATTTTATACCCATACAATTCATTAACATGAAGTGGAATAGCTGGTACAAATCTTCCAAGTATACCTTCTACAGCATCCATTGGAATGCTCCAAATTCTAAAAAAGCCCAGTATATGATCAATGCGGAAGGCATCAAAATAATGACTCATTTGCTCAAAGCGTTTACGCCACCACGCAAACCCATCTTCCTGCATCTTTTTCCAGTTGTAGGTTGGGAAGCCCCAGTTTTGTCCCTTTATTGCAAAATCATCAGGAGGTGCGCCGGCTTGTGCATCCATATTATACAACTCAGGCTCCATCCAGGCATCGCAGCCATACCGGTAGATACCGATAGGCAAATCGCCCTTTACAACAATCCCATTTCGATGAGCATATGCGGTAGCACTTTGTAACTGCAGATGTAAATGATACTGTATAAAATAGTGCAGTGCTATTTCATCATAATGTTTTTGTGTTGGCGCAGCTAAATTTCGAATTTCCGCTTCATTAAAAACACGTTGGCTTTCCCATTTACTATAATCCGCCGTGTTATATTTATCTCTCAGGTAACAAAAAGTTGCATAGGGCACTAACCAATGACGGTTTAATTCAAAAAATTCAAAATACTTTATATCGTTTTTAAATTCCTCTTTTTGCAGTTCGAACAATTCTTTGATAGTTGCAAATTTTATACGCATCACCTCTTCATAATCAATATCAGCCAATTCATTGAGTGCTGCTTTTTTATCAGCCAGTGCTTTTATAATTTCAATATCACTATCTCCGGCCAACTGCTCCAGGTTTAAATAAATTGGATGCAATGCAAACGCAGAAATTGCTGCATATGGATATGAATCGAGAAACGTATGGGTTGCTGTCGTATCGTTTATAGGTAACAGTTGTATTAGTTTTAACCCGGTAATTTTTACCCAATCTACCAATAATTTTATGTCAGCAAATTCGCCTGTACCGAAACCATTGTTAGTACGCAAACTAAAAACAGGAATAGCCACCCCTGCTCCTTTCCAAAGTGGAAAAGGCAAATGTGCAAATCCATCATGAATAATTGTTTGCCGTCCCTTTGCATTTATTGAAGGCAAGGTTCGGTTTACACCAGATTCAAATTGAACAAACCTGTTTTCACTTGTATCGTACAACCCATATTTGTAAGCTATTGGATAAGATACATTGGCAAGATTAATTTTGGCAGTCCACCAATTACCATCCTGTGAAAATAATATCGGAGTTTCTGTATTCCAGTTTCCTAATTCTTTACCAATACCACACATGCAAATCACTTCATCTTTTTTTAAGATGGGCGCCTTCACTTTGAAATGATGCGTAAATGTTATGGCTGATTTTGCAACTGTATTGGTTACTGAAGATTTTAGCAAAACATCTTTGAAAGCCTGCGTGTAAAATGCATTGGCAATTTCACCCGCATGGTTCCAGGTATCTACCAACACAATTTGATTCTCATTTAATTTTCCCGATTCAATAATGCGATCGTTGCCCCATTCTATTATCTGTGAACCATCCGTGTCCCGTAAAATATATCGGTATTCTATATCATGAGCAACGTAGTCAGCGTCGGATATTTCTATGCTTCCTTCCCACAATTGGTCATTAAAATACTGAAGCGGTAATGCTTTAGAAATATCATCACCACCAAGTACGGCATTACTTCCGGAGACGTGTAAAGACTGGCCAAATTTGGTTGAAAACCGAACAAAAAAATTAAGTATCATCTATTGGAAAAATTAAGGAGCGGCAATATAAAAACTTTGTTGCACATTGTTATATATGCACAATAATAAACCTTAATATGGCTAATCTGTAAGTTAAAACTTAAAAGAATTTAATTGGTGCAATCAGAAATAAATAACGCCTGGATTATAATTGTTTGATTTGCCCTATTTTTGTCAAAATTTTTTCAGCATGGAGACAACAAAAAAATCGACTGGTTTATATTGGATATTATTTTTTGTATCAATTATCGCTTCTGTATTTGTTTATAAAATCGGTGGCGGTTATTGTTCAATGGTATTACCTTTCAACGTTACCTTTTTTGCAAAAGCAATGGACCTTATGTGATCCATTGCTTGCTGAGTTAATTTGTTTACTTAAGACTGCTGATAATAACTGCAAAATCTGTTGCAACCAACGAAGCACCGCCTACTAATCCTCCGTCAACATCTGGTTGACCAAATATTTCTTTCGCATTAGCTGTTTTTACGCTTCCTCCGTATAGGATGGAAATACTATCTGCTAATTCCTGGCCATATTTAGCTGCAAATACACTGCGTATGTGTGCATGCATTTCCTGTGCCTGATCGCTGGACGCAGTTTTACCTGTACCGATTGCCCAGATTGGCTCATATGCTATTACAAAGCCAGTAAGATTTTCCGCAGATAAATGAAATAAACTTTCTTTTAATTGATTTTCAACATAGCTATTTTGCGTACCGGCTTCCCTGATATCCAAGGCTTCCCCACAACAAAAAATGGGCTTCAAGCCATAATCAAAACAAAGATTTACTTTTTCAGCAAGTTCGTCGTTTGATTCATTGAAATATTCCCGACGTTCGCTATGGCCTATTATTACATAAGGAATTCCAATACTTTTCAACATTTCTACACTTGTTTCACCAGTATAAGCACCGGATACTTTACTGTAACAATTTTGTGCGGCAACAAACATCCCGGATTTTCCAGCGATGATCTTTTGTACATTCATGATATAGGGAAAAGGAACGCCAAAGACAGCTTCCTGGTTTTCTTTTAGATCAAGTGGAGACTCCATAATATCGCTGATCAATTTTTCAGCTTGTTGAAGCGTTAAATTCATTTTCCAGTTAGCCGCAGCTATTTGCTTTCTCATGATAATTTCTATTTTTTGTTTTAAGATTTAAAGACTTGTATAAAGATGTTTCAGGACTTCCTTTTCCTTTTCAGAAATGCCTTGTCCTTTCAATTTTTTCCAGTTATCAATATCTTTCAGCGCTTTTTCAAAGATATACTTTTCCTTTCCCCATGAAAAGTCTGTTACTAATTTTGGCGGAAATCCATCAGCAAATATATTGCAGCACAAACCAACCGTGGTACCGGTATTGAAGGATGTATTGATTGCCGCCCTGCTATAATCGCCCATTAGCAAACCACATTTCAATCCAACCGGAGTAAATGCTTTTATATCGTTCTGCCACACTTTTACTTCGGCTGCAGTATTCAATACATTTGAGTTGGATGTACCTGCTCCTAAATTACACCATTCGCCCAAAACACTATCTCCCAAATATCCATCGTGGCCTTTATTGCTGTATGCAAACATTACCGTGTTTTTTATTTCGCCACCGGCGGTTGAATATGGACCGATGGTAGTTGCACCGTAAACTTTGGCACCCATTTTTAAAACGGAACCTTCACATAAAGCAAAAGGGCCACGTATGATGCAGCCCTCCATTATTTCAGCGTTTTTACCTATATAGATAGGTCCTGTAGATGCATTTAAAATACTGTGTGAAACCACTGCACCTGGTTCAACAAAAATATTACCTGAGGCAACAACATGATTAGATGAAGGTATTGATTCGGATTGCCGCCCGTTGGTGATAAGTTCAAAATCTTTCCTGATGGCCCAATCATTTAATTGAAATATTTGCCAGGGATAATTTAAGATTTTGTAATCGTCGCCGGCAACCAGATCGTTTGTATTATTTATACCGGCAACAATAGTGGCACTTTGTTTTGTAGGAATTAAATTAGCCAATAAAGTTTGCCCTGGTAGCAGGTCAACAATTTTCTTCTGTTGCAACAATTCCCATTTTTCACGAATGGTTAAAATACCCACCCTTATATCTGCTGCATTCCTAATAGAAGTGAAAGGATATAATTTTTCGCTTACCAAACTATCATCGAAATTGATTGCCATTGCTTCGAAATTACAAACCAAAAATTGTTATCCCAATTCTCTTTTATTGAAACCATTAATTTATTATCAATTAGAAACAAAAGTCCCCCCGGTAAACCGGAGGGACTTAAAGTATAGCCATGAAAAACAACAATTAGTATTACTACTAGTTCGCTTTCTTTTCGTAACGTCTTTTAAACTTATCAATACGACCCGCTGTATCTACCAACACATTTTTACCTGTATAAAACGGGTGAGAGGTGTTTGAAATCTCTAGCTTAATTACGGGATATTCTTTACCATCTTCAAATTCAATTGTTTCGCCGGAATTAGCAGTAGAACGACTTAAAAAAGTAGTTCCATTACTCATATCTTTAAAAACTACAAAGCGGTAATTTTTGGGATGCAAATCTT
>JBDUEK010000080.1:0-27034 GCA_040002495.1 Ferruginibacter sp. | reverse complement strand
CTTTAAAGTTTTGGCTAAAAGATGACACCTCTTGCGACAATTATAAATGCACCCAAATAAATTAAGTTCAACCTGTTGATGATTTATTAAATACTTTTACCGGAAGCGCTTTTTATTGAAACAAATCAGGCAATGCAATCTTCCTATTCTTTCTCCCAACAAACCTGGAAACGGCTTAAGAAAAACAAGGGTGCAGTTTTTGGCCTCATCATCATTTTCATTGCAGTTTTTATTACGCTTTTTGGTTACCTGATTGCGCCGGATGCATCTCCCAACGCAGATTTACAAACCGTAGAAATACAGGCAAAAAAGCCGGGCTACCGGCAACAATTCCTAAAAATTTCGGATCAGAAAAAAATAGAAACAGGTTGGTTTATGCAACTGATAGGCGGCAAACCAGATGAATACAGGTATTTGCCAATTGCAGGCCTTTCGATAAATGAAGATTCACTTAAGGTAAATAAATATGTAGATGAGGATACAACCGTACTGCAATACTATTCCATTAACCAACTGACCAATAACCATCCGGAACAATTAATCGCAAAAAATATTATCACTAAAACATACTGGCTGGGAACAGATAAATTTGGCAGAGATATCCTGAGCAGGCTAATAATTGGCACAAGGGTTAGCCTAGCTGTTGGTTTAATTGCAGTTATCATTTCGCTTACCCTGGGTATTCTTTTAGGTGCACTTGGCGGATTTTATAGGGGTTGGGTTGATGAAGTAATTATGTGGTTGGTAAATATTACCTGGAGTATTCCTACACTGCTATTAGTTTTTGCAATTACATTGGCTTTGGGTAAAGGTTTCTGGCAAATCTTTATAGCGGTTGGCCTTACTATGTGGGTGAGCGTTGCCCGCCTGATCCGTGGACAGGTAATGGCAATTAAAGAACTGGAATATATACAAGCGGCAAAAGCACTTGGTTTAAGTGATAGCCGGATTATTATCCGGCATATTTTACCCAATATTTTAGGACCCGTGATGGTAATTGCGGCAAGTAATTTTGCAACGGCAATAATTATTGAAGCGGGGTTAAGTTTTTTAGGAATAGGCGTGCAACCTCCCCAACCAAGCTGGGGATTAATGATAAAAGAAAACTATAATTTTATTATTACACATAACCCAATGCTTGCACTGGTACCAGGGTTTGCAATTATGCTATTGGTACTGGCTTTTAATTTATTAGGAAACGGCCTGAGAGATGCGGTAGATGTGAAGACGCCGCTTTAAATTAACAGAAATTTCATAGATTAAAGGGTTGTGTGCTATTACTTTAACTTTGAACGATGTTCATAATCATAATTTTATTATTGCTTTTCGGTCTGTTGACAGGTGCAATCTATTTGACACTATTTACCTTGACTTTTGCTTTTACTAAACTAACTAACAAGCCAACTTTGTCAATTGAGAATAAAAAGAACTTAAAAAAAATATTTCTAATAGGTTCTTTGATGCTTGCAGGTATTACGACCTATGTTTTTTTATTCACATCACCTTCCACAAATTACAAGACAGCATTTATTGCGACAGAAAAAGACCATTTCGTTTTGACAGTAAAAGGTAGACGGCTTCTAATGGTTCACGACCCTGTTTCATTATTTTTTAGGAAGACCTATAAAGACAGCGCAAATTATATTATTCCAAGAAAAGTAGGTATTATTAAAGGCGAGGAATTACCGACTGAGCCGGGTTATTATAAATCTGTTGGAACAATAACTATTCAAAACCATCAAGTTGAAATTAATTTATCAGCAGACAATTATGACGATAACAAATTAGACCCAGATAGTTGGAATGGAAAATATAAATTGGTTTATCGGGACAGATAAAAACGGTAGATCAAACAGCACACAACACCGGTATTATCGGTAGTTGTACCTGACATTGGAACTGAGCAGTGGTAATTTTATTGTGCCTCAATTCGGGGCTCAACGAACAAAGCCAAACATTAGTTCTTATCATTTATTTTTATTAAAAAGCCAGGCCAGTTGCGGTGGACGAATGTCTAATTCCCAACCATCGCCAATACCTCCTCGTTATTCTACCGGTGCCACCTGTACATTCCTGGTAAATCCTTCTTCGAGTGAAATAAAGGTTTCTGTCCGTTCGATCCCTTTAATTTTTTGCAATTCATCATGTAACACATAACGTAGTTGCGAAATGTCTTTACATACAATTTCCAGGAACATGCTGTAGTTACCCGTGATGTAATTAAGGCGTACAATTTCAGGAATTGCCATTAATTCTTTAGCAACAGAGTCATATAAAGAGCTTTTTTCGAGATAAATCCCCACAAAAGCGGTAATATCATAGCCTAATTGTTTTAAATCTACATTTAGTTTAGTACCTTTGACGATTCCAAAATCATGTAGCTTCTTAATCCGGACATGAATGGTTCCACCACTTACAAAAAGCTTTTTACCAAGTTCGGCGTAAGAAATTTCAGCAGTTTCCATCATTTCATGAATAATCTGCAGATCCAATTTGTCAAGATTTAATTTGGTAGCCATTTTACGAATTAGATTTGGTACTTATTCAAATATATAGACATTTAGTTGCATAATATCTATAAATACAAAATATTTTATAAAATATTTTCAATGTATTGGCATTTTATATAGATTTGCACTATATTTTAGTTCTTTAAAAATTGTGGGGTGATGAAATCTTTGGCAGACATGCCCTCTTGTCTCGGGGGTGGAGATCACAGGATAAATATAGCATAGAGCCGGGTTAGTAGCAATACCTACCCGACCAGGGTCGACCACTCAACTTTGTGCTACAACTAACTGCTCCGTGGAGGTTCGACCCCTCCCCCTACAGCAATTTAATTGTATTAAACCCGTACTGGTATTAACTTGTACGGGTTTTTAATTTCGTTTGGTGGCAGATTTGGTGGCAGTTTTTTTGATTCGCTCCCGTTTTCTATTTTTTTTCAGGTATGATTTTCCCTTTTTCTAATACTTAGGTTCTTCGGATCACTTTTAAATACGATGAAGGCAAGAGTGTGGCAAGGATAAAATTATTTAATTTCGAGATTTTTAATTCTTTGAATAAACGACCGTATCGGAAATTATTTTTGCAATCCGGTCAATCTCATTGAACGGTTCCTTTACTGACTTTGATCCTAAACCTACTGATGGTATGTAATTAATCATTTCAAAATCACTTTCAGTTTTTACACCCCAAAGTTCAACGGATTGGGCGGGTTTCTTTAAACCTTTGACATAAACACCTGAATCAGTTCGAACAAACATCATTTTAACAATAGTAGGTCCTTTTAATTCTTTTGCGGTTGTTGAGATAAATATTGTATCGTCATTGATCACTGAATATCCGTTATCAAATAAAATACTTTTTAAGTTAGTCATTGAAATTGGGGTTTTCGCAAATATTTTATTATCACCCTTTTTTTGCGCCTGCATCACTATTGGTAATAATAACAAGGCAAGTATAAATTTTTTCAATTTGGTTGTTTTGATGAGTTCTTTAACTTAATTATTATATGGCAAATGTATGCCATATAGCCACGGTTTTACAGTTTCATTTTATTATCATCCCACAAATGGTAAATGGTTCGCCTCCCTTGTATGGAAAGAGAAAAGTTTCAAACTCATTCTCACTCATAACCTGTCCATCTGATAAGTGATATCCGTCTTCTTCCAAAATCACCATACCATAAATCGGTAGGGAAAATAGTTGTTTTATATTGGCCCTACCTTGCTGTAATGCCTCCAAAAAGTCGATTTTTTGTTGCCGGGTGCTGGGTTCTTTCATCTCATTACATCATTTAAAAAGACTTTCATAAGGCAATGCTAACTAATTTTTAATGTAAGATTGGTCTTTAGAAGTGTGGGTAAATGTTTAGTGATCGAAATAATAATATCGTAATTATTATAAATTTTTACCTTTTCGCAAAAGTCGATGTATTGATTAACGCTGTATTCCTTACCCCCCATTTCATATAAACCGGGATCTTGGCCACTTTCAATAAAGGTATAAACTTGTGGTGGATGTAAACTTTGTAGACAACCTTTGGCCTCCCGAATAGCCTGCAATAATCTAATCTTACTTTCCCGGTTCAATAGCTGCCTTTTTTAATTCGTTAATAATTATATCTAATTGCTCATCACTTAAAGTTTGAAAATCCGTTGTTAAACTGGTTGCCTGTAAAGTTGGTAAAGAATATTTGAGTAATTTCTCAAAAAGTATGATACGATCCTTAGGTTCCAGCCCTTTCCAATCTTTTTTGATTTGACTCCGGTTTTCATCGATGAAACTATTTATCCATTGGCGAAGATCGATAGTAGTTTTGTTAACTGTACCTTTTTTTCTGCCCCCTGGGTTACCACTAATATTTTTTTTGAATGGCATCTTATTGTTTTTTCGTTGTTGTTTGCAATGAGTATTTAATTTTGTTTTGAAGATTAGAAATAAGCGCCGCTATCTTTTTTATTTAATGCCTGTTTTTGAAATGGTATAAAATACGGCATAATGTCAAACAATACTCCCCGGCGTTGTATTTTTTCAATCTTGTATTTTCGATTGTTACAATTGTTCCGGCATTGGTGGGCTGCCTCATATCCCACATACTTTGCGCTGCAAAACTTACTCCCTCCCTTTTGGTTATTAATATCCTTACCGCATGAAAGGCAAAATCTACTTTGTACATTCTTACCCTTTACCTTAATGGTAAATTCGTACAATTTCCCGTTTTCGCCAGTTGCAATATTTGTACAATTTTTTGAGTTGGGTTCCTTTGTGCCACTTTGTAAATTTGTACAATTTTTAAATAGTTCCTTCCATTCAATTTGTATTAATCCGTTTACCAGTTGTTGCCAATTTGCGCCATTTTTCGCCACTAACCGTTTAAACTTTTCACGCTGGTAATTAAATTGCCTCTTGTTTTCCTTCTTTAAACATTCCCAATATTTGGGGTTTTGGCCGCTGGTAAGTAAATCAATTTCATTTCCTTTAAAGTTGTACGTTTTTGTAAGTTTTTGTAAATCTTCAATATCATAAATCAAAACGTTTTGCCATGCCTCCAATAACATTGGGAGCAATTTTTTAATCTTGTCTTCATTTAGTAGGTCTGATAAAAACTTAATTCCCATTTTATTTAATACCTGCATCCTTAAAAACCGTTTTTCAAATCTCATTAAATTTTGTGGCAACTGGTTTTGCAGTCCTTTATCATAAACTTTTATTACATATTGAGTGAGGGTGCAATAAATACCCAAACAAAACCCGTTGCCATCTTTCTCATATCGGTTAAACGGATCCCCTTTGTAGTTAATTATTTTTTCCATTATAAACGGGGTAACCTCAAAGGGAGTAACAATGTTTACCCCTACTTCTAAAGTTGAAATTTGGGCAACTGTGGGGTTTATTTGTAGGGTTTTACAGATTTGGTTAATCTGTTGTTGTAGTTGCTGCCAGGTGAAGGGTAAATAATTTTTACCTCCGTAATGGTTTTTATGAAGACTGCCTTTTATGGTAAGATGAAAAACCTTTTTACCTGTAATGAAATTAAAAACCTCCTTAACAATTAAATCAAACGTTTCCCACTTAGCCCGGTGGGTGGTTATTGTTTCATCATACCTTTTTTTTGTAGATATTTCGCCGGTGTCAGTTATAACCGTATTGGTGAAAGATAAGTTTGTCAATTTTTTCCATGCCTCAAAATCTTCTATCCTGTATTTTATCGTTATCCCATCTAACATGGTGTTATCTTTGTTTTTTAAGTGAGGTGTATTCTTACACTTCGTAAAATTGAACAACCAAAGGGGAGCGAAAAAACTCCCCATTGGCGTTTTTATAGGGGATACTTTTTTAATAGGCCGGGTATCACATCATTTATAAATCGCTCCCTTGCCTCCCGGCTATCAATGTAAAACCAACTAAAATAGATCACAATTAACCGGCTGTTATCTATTGAAAAACCGAAAACAACTATTGAAAGTTTTTTTTCTGCATGGATAAATTCATAGTCATTGCCGGCAAACCATTGAAAGAAATTTGTATCCTGCAGCCCGGTAAAGAATTTAAACCCTCCACTTTTTTTAAAGGTTTCCTTCCCCCTTATAATTTGCAGGGCATTGCATTTTATTTGGTGTAGGATTGTAGGTTCAACTTTCAGTTGATAGGGTAAACGCATCATAGGCGTTTTTTCCGGCTGTTGTTCCGTTTTGGTGTAGTAACCTGTTTGGGGATCGTTTGCGTAAAATACAACCTTGTAGGCTGGTAGGTGGGTGCTGTTATACATGGCCTGCACCCCTCCCATAGCTCATGTTTTTTAATGATGCCTCAATATCTGTGGTTTTGTACATTACCCTTACTCCAAAACGATAACCTACTATCAGGTTTTTTTTGGTGTAAACATTCAACGTGGGGAGTGAAACGTTTAGCTGTTCCGCTGTTTGTTTCCGGGTTAGGTACTTTTCGGCCGGTGGTGGTGCCTGAGGTTGGAGGCCAAGAAAAAGGGGGGCTAATCTTTCAGCTATTGCTGCTGCCAGTTCATTAACCGGGATTGTAAAATTTAATTCGTTTGCCATTTGCATAATTTTGATTTATGTAAATGGACGTGTAACGAAAATGTAACGGCCGTTTTTCCGTTACGTTTTTTACTTCTTTTTTATTGCGGATATTTTAGTTTTCTTGTCAATGCCAACTTCTGCCAATATCTGGTTTACTTTCATTTCGTTCCTTTCCTTAAATGGGTAGTGTTCATTTTCGGTATTTTTATTAAAAACGGCTGAAAGAATATTTTCAAAAGGTTTTCCTGTTTTTGTGTCGGTAATGTAGGCAAGTAGTAACCCTTTTTTTGCGTTACTGGTTAAGGGATAGTTTTGATTTAAAAAATCAACTATCCCCAATTCATTAAGAAGTAAATATTTTTGAGATGCATTTTTAAAGTGGATTAAGTTTTCCGGTGATTCCTGTAATGGTTCCTCAATGACATTAAGACTTTTTAGAGAAAACAAACCGTTAAGTTTAACCATATCCTGTTCAAACTTTCTTTTAATGTAATCATAAAATGAACCAAGTGTTAAATTCATGTGCACTTTTACAGGCAAATCCAAAAAGTCTAAATAAAAAATTACAAAGGGGCCGCTATCTACCCTCAAACAGTCTATATTTTTAATTCGTAGTTCCTCAGTAGCATTTATAAAATTAAGTTCAATAATTTTTTTGTTTACTGTATTTAAATTTAATGAAACGATATTGAATAACTTTTGATTTTGATGTTCATTGTTATTTGAAAAATCCTGCTCGATACAAGTAACTAACTCGTCATATCCATTCTTACTAAAATTTAAAGAGTGGTTGGCAGTTTCATTTTTATTAAAATGATTCCAATCCATTTTGGTTAAATGATTGCATACTGATAAAAGAATATCGTAGTTTTTCAAATAGCCATCCAACCGATTTTTAATAACCATATTGCCATCATGGTTTTTGTTTTGTAGTAACTTATTAATATTTTTTTCGTTTGCTAATTCAATTAACTCTTTTTCCAATTCGGGTAATTTATAGGCGTAAACGTAACCGGTTGCTATTTCGAATAGTTTAGGTTGTAAAAGTTTATATATATATTCCTGTGTACTTCGACGTTGTCTATCAGGATATTCGGCAGAAAATAAATTGTGATGGATTGTAAATATATTATCACCTTTCACTGTAACAGTTTTCCAATAAACGTTAGAAACTAATGAAAATTCCGAACGTTCCGGATCTAATGGGTTAAAAGGTTTATGTTCTGCCCTTTCAATTTGAACTTTGTTTTTAATCTCTGTAATCCAAATTTTTAGGGCATTTTCAAAATCAGGTGAATTTTCCTTTTTATAATTATATTGTTTTTCAAAACTTTTAAATGCATTATAAAAGTCTGCAACTTCCTTGAATGTAGATCGGAGGTTTAATATAATTTTTGTGTCATAGGTTTCAGAATTTGCAATACAAAAATCTCCAAGTAAATTATTTAGAAGGTCTAAAGTTTCATGGTCGTTTGAAAATAATGCCATTTAGTAAAATTGAACGATTATAAATCTTGAAATTGTATTCCCCTCTCTTCGTTTTATGATTGTTTGCTATAGTTGCGTTTTGTATTGAACAGCCGCTAAACTCCTTTAAACTCTTAATTTTTAAACCCTATTCTTTGCCGCTCCTGCCAAGTCCGGGCCTTCTCATTTTCATCTTCTTTTTTATCCAGTAAGTTTTCTAAGGCATCGTAAATGGAGGCCAATTGAACATCATGTTCACCAATACGGATTTGCAGCTCTGTCCGCAATTCGTGTAATTGTTCAAATAGATCTTTGTGGCTGTTGGCAAAATGTCGCATGGCTGTAAATGCCCGTACTATTGCAATGTTCATATCAATTGCCTTATCTGAATTTAACACACTTGCCAGCATTGTTACCCCATGTTCTGTAAAGGCAAATGGCATGTACCTTGTGCCGCCACGTTTTGAGGTGCTAAAATTGCACCTCAAAGTTTCAAACTCATTTTTAGTAAGTTCAAACATAAAATCTACCGGGAATTTTTTCATATTTTGCCTAACTGCCCGTTTCAGATATTTGGTTTCGGTTTGATACAATTCCGCCAAATCAAAATCCAGCATTACTTTTTGCTCCCTTACTTCAAATATTTTTTTGTGTATTACCTGTAAGCTCATTATGTGTATGGTTGATTCTTTTTATTATACCGCTCTTAAATGGTTTGTGATAGTAGCCTGTTTAAGTTCCCTTGCTGCAAACTTTTCTTTGATGCGTTCCGCTGTTCCCTTTGGTGTTTCCCGTATGTATTTATAAAAACTTTTTTCGGTGGTGTGGCCGCTCAATGCCATTATTTCGCTAATCTCTAAATCCCCTGCTCTATATTCGTTTGTACAAAATGTCCTGCGTGCTGTGTGGCTACTTACAAACTCATACTTTGGTTTTACATTGGTAATTTTTTTACCTCCCTTAATTTCGTGTATGGTTATTTCTTTGGCCAATACCTCACATTTTTTGCAAACCTCATACAAGTACTCATTGTACTTTTGGTTTGATATGCCAGGCAATGTGTTACTATACTTCGCTAAAATATCAACCACCACCTTTGCCATTGGAATTATAACCTGTTTGCCGGTTTTGGTTTGTACCATGTCAATCATGCCGTTTGCTATGTTTTCGGGTTTTACCTTTGAAAGATCGCTATGCCTCAATGCCGTATAGCAGCCAATTACAAACATATCCCTCACCCGCTCATAGCGTGGCTGTTTGGATAAGTCAAGGTCTTGCAATGCCTTTACTTCGTCTATGGTTAGATAAACGGTGTCACTTTTTGAATTGATTGATTTAAACTTCCGGTGGGTGAAAGTATTATTTGTAGTTAAACCATCCTCTAAAGCCTCCCTCATGTAAACTTTAAGGTTAGTAATTAATTTGCCAATGGTGTTGGGAGTTAAGTTTAATTTGATAGTGAGGTAATCCACAAACTTCTTATAAAAATTCATGTCTATATTTTCAAACTCAATTTTGAAGTTTGTTTTTTTCTCAAAGTTCTGCAGGTGGCGTTTTAGGTTTTCAAATTGAAAGATTGTTTTCGGTGCCATTGGTGTACCTTTTTCTAAATGTACCCTTGTGCCGTTTTTCATGCGAAACAAAAAGTTATCATAGTTACCCCAAAATGAGGTTTGCAAGTTTTGCTCCCGTTCCTGTTTATTTTCTTTTGAAAGATATTTTCTTAATTTTTCCTTTAATACGCTAATAGGCAAAAGTGGGATAACAGATTGTTTACTGTGTTGGTCTATCCAATCGGTTTCTATTTGGCTGATAAATGCATCTACATCTTTGAGCCATTTATTGAAACTTGAATACCCGGTTAAACCTTGCCTTGCCTTTTGGGTGTCAGTATTCCAATGTTTGGGGTCAATACTTTTGTTAGTATGTACCCTCACCCGTTGGGTATTGTAAACTACAGTAACAAAAAGGGGGGTTTTGCCTGTGGCCTGGGGAGCCTTTAGATTGAAGTTAACTTTCATTGTAGTAAAATTGAACACAACGAATATACACTAAATAAAAGTTGGTGGCAGATTTGGTGGCAGATTTTTTTAATTGCCCTTGTTTTCCCCTAATTTCTCTTAATTAGTAGGGGTAAAGGTTTCAACGTAATTTATACGTAAACAGGTAAAAGAAAATTAGGCAAAATAAGGGGGGTGATATTCCTCCCCCTACAGCTAAAAGCCTTTAAATAATTGGAATTCAATTATTTAAAGGCTTTTTTGTTTTTAAAAGGATAGAAAATAACACCCTTATAAACCTGTGCTGGCAATAGAGGTATTGTTTATAAATAAGTCAATATTTCCGCAACTGTAACTCTTTTCCTATAGTCAGGATCAAAATACCGGAATACAATAACCCCTTTTTGATTGATTATATACACCGCCGGTACTGGCAAGTTTGCTCCATTAACGCCATTGGCTTCATTAAAATCGATCCCGTATTTTTTATATTTTTCAATGGTAGCAGTATCTACGGCAAATGCTACATCGTAGCTTTTCATGATTTTTAATCCATCATCAAAAAGTACCGGGTAAGTGGCTTTCGTCTTTTCAATTGTTTTGGAAATATTTGCAGGCTTTTCTGGTGTTACAGCAATTAATGTTGCCCCTTTGCCGGTTATCAAACTAAGTGAATCTTCCAACCTCATTAATTGCTTATTGCAATAAGGGCACCATTGTCCGCGGTAAAAAACAATTACAACGGGGCCTTGTTTTAACGCATTTTTCAGATTGATGGTTTTACCATTCTGATCTTTTGATGTAAAAGTTGGTGCATTGTCATTTACCTGTAAACCCAACGGGGTATGTTGCGCAAAAGTGAAAAAGGGCACGAATAGAATTGCAATGAATAATGTGCAGATTTTTTTCAAATTAGAGTGGAGCATAAGAAATAATTTATTTGCCTTTTCAATAAATAATAGGTTGACTTGAGGTATGACGGAGTATTAACTAAATCCTTACAATAATTCTTTAAAGTTCACTAAACCCTTAAAGCTGATTTAATTTACCCGGCAACAAATTAAACATTATATGCACAGCTTTAATTTGAAAAAAGCCCCTATTCGTTTTTGATAGTTTTCGCTTGACATGGCCATTATAAAAATGTAACTTTATACTGCTTGTTATATATCAAATGAAAATATCATGAGTTATCTACACCAAATTAAAGAGTGGAGTAGGCAACACAGTCCAAAGTGGCTGGTTGTTCTAAGAGTGGCACTTGGCCTACTTCTTTTTGTAAAAGGGTTTTCTTTTATTCAAAATAGTACGTTACTTGTTTCATTTGTTGAGAGATCCTCTATCGGCAGCAATGCCGGCTGGCTGGTAACAGTTATTCCCTGGCTTCATTTATTGGGCGGCACACTAATAGTTATTGGGTTATTTACTCGGTTGGCTGCGTTGATACAAGTCCCTATTTTATTAGGTGCAGTATTTTTTGTCAACGCCAGGCAAGGCATATTTGCTGGAGAATCTGACCTGCTTTTCTCCATCATTATTTTAATTCTATTGTTATTTTTCCTTATTGAAGGTGGTGGATTTTTATCACTCGATCACTATCGGGAAGATTCATTTGAAAAAACAAATACCTGATTTCTGCATTAAATTTATTCAATAAATAGGTCTCAAATTATTATATAATCAACTGTCGGTTTTACACCTGTCAACTATGACTTCTTAGTTTACTCCACACAATCAGCAGTGTACATTCAATATGATATTATCTTTGCCATTGAATGGCACAAAAAAAATTACAACGCTTCGCAGATATCAAAACATTCTCAAATGTGTTAGAGTATCCAAAAGACATGCAGGGCAAATGGCACAGTTTTTTTAAAAATGAACATCCTATTGTACTTGAACTTGCCTGTGGTAGGGGTGAATATACAGTAGCTTTATCCGCCATGTTTCCACAGCAAAACTTTATTGGTGTAGATATAAAAGGAAACCGGATGTATATCGGCGCTAAAAAAGCACTTGAACAACAACAAACCAATGCTGCCTTTTTGCGCACTCAAATTGCTATGTTGCCTGATTATTTTGCGCAGCAGGAAGTCGACGAGATATGGATCACTTTCCCTGATCCTCAACTAAGAACTTCAAAAGCAAAAAAACGTTTAACACATCCCCGGTTTTTGCGGCTTTACCAACAGGTACTTTCCCGTGAAGGATGCATTCATTTAAAAACCGATTCTCCGGCGCTTTATACTTTTACAAAAAAGGTAATTGACATGTATGGTTTAATACTGGTGGAAGATTGCAATGATGTACATGCAAAGGCAGACAATGAAATATTAAAAGTAAAAACACATTACGAAGCGTTGGACATTGCCGGCACTAATACAGTTTACTATCTTCAATTTAAGTTACCGGATAGTATCAACGGCGATGATGATGTCTTGTATGAATTTTTGAAAGAAACTGAAAACGGCGAGTTGCTTAAATCATTACAACAATGAACCAATTAACAGAAGGCGAAGACTATTATTTTAATGAAGATGGTTACGTGGTGTTAACTGAAAAATATCATTTAAAAAAAGGAAGCTGTTGTGGCAATGGTTGCAAACATTGTCCATATAATTTTATAAATGTACCGGAGCCCAAACGCAGCGAATTATTATCTTTAAGGTAACATGAAAAAGAGCGCTGAAATAAAAACAAACAAGGCTAATTCTGCGAAAGAAAAATTGCCATCAGTTACAAAAGAGTATACTTTTTTCCAGGACGTATATGATGTGGTACGGCAAATTCCGAAATGTAGGGTCACCTCATACGGAGCCATTGCGAATTATCTTGGTACAAAATTATCTGCACGAATGGTAGGCTGGGCCATGAATGCAGCAGAAACGGCCAAACCAAAAGTGCCTGCTCACCGGGTTGTAAACAGAAATGGAATGCTTTCGGGTAAGCACCATTTTGCAACACCTACATTAATGGAAGAGCTGTTGCTAAAAGAAAAAATTATTGTGAAAGATGAAAAAATTATTGATTTTAAAACTCACTTTTGGGACCCCACTATTGAACTTAATTTTTAAGTTGATTTTAAAACGACCGGTTGATTTATATACAAGTCGCTCATCGTTGAATGTTTTTACAGCGACTTATTTTTTTACGGCTAATTTTAAAGAAACGAAGATTTAATTAACACAAATACTATGGCTACAGATACAATAATGGGCAAGATTAGTTTTATCAATCACGATAAAAATGTTGCAACCATAGAATATTTATTGAATGGAAAAAGAAAAAGTGTTACAGGAAATGTGAGTGAGCAGGAGCAACAAAAATTGAAGGAAGAAAAAATCATAAAAAAGGCACACCAGTTTCATGTAGGTGATGAAGTGACATTTATTTTAACACGGTCGCCACGAGGTGATAAAATGATTGCCGATTGTATTGAATTTAAATTCAACAATGCCATGGATAGCCTGATAAATAAATCATTTGTTGAAAACAGGTTGGTAGGTTATTTAAAAAAAGTAGAGGAAGATTATTTTGTAAAAGAAACGGGCAGCTATATATTTTTTCCTTTAAAACTTTCGCCTTGGGAACGAAGGCCTTCAGAAGATGATTTAAATGAAGCAGTTTTTTTTAAACTAAATCATTCTGCCAAGGCAGATAAAACTACCGCATCGCTTTATAGAAGTAACTACATTCCCGAATTCCTTGCGGCTCAAAAATATTATAAAGAAAAAACTGTTATTGACGCTGCCATCAACAAAGTTACGCCACATGGTATTTTTGTAAATGTGGTGGGTAGTAAAATAACGGGTCGTATCCCAATTGAAAAAGCTGGTACCGAAGAAGGTGTATCTCCCTGTTTAAAACCAGGTGACCGAATCAACATTATCATTACTTACTTGTCAGATTCAAAAATTGTAGTAACCCGGGTTTAAAATACAAATACGTTACATAGCAAAAATATTGAACTTGCAAATTTGAAAGTACAAAAATGAGCATGTTAATAAGTTTGCTTTTCAAAAGAGCCTCATATCGGCTAAACTCAAAAAATAAAAAACTATGAATTTTAAAGACGCTACAAAAGATGAAATAGATATAGCAATGCAAAAAGCATGGGACGCTTTTCATGTGTACAGAAAGTTGAGTTTAAAAAAACGGGCAGATTTTATGAGATCAATTGCGGTTGAATTGGAAGCCTGCGGCAACGAGTTGATTTATGTAGCCATGAAGGAAACCAATCTTCCGGAGCCAAGATTAAAAAATGAAAAAGCAAGAACCATTTTTCAACTAAATAGTTACGCGGACGCCTGTGAAAAGGGAGCGTGGCTGGAAATCAGTATTGATACAGCGTTACCAGATAGAACTCCTCCGAGACCCGACATCAGGAAAATGCTGTTACCGTTAGGACCCGTTGTTGTGTTTGGAGCCAGTAACTTTCCATTTGCATATTCCACTGCAGGTGGCGATACTGCCTGCGCTTTTGCAGCTGGTTGCCCCGTTATTGTAAAGGCGCATCCGGCCCATGCCCAAACCAGTGAAATAGTTGCAGATGCTATTTTAAAAGCAGCAGCAACAAATAATTTGCCCGAAGGAATTTTTACCCATATACACGGAACGTCTTTTGAAACCGGCCAGGCATTGGTAATGCATCCTCGTACAAAAGCGGTTGGCTTTACAGGTTCATTGGTTGGAGGAAAGGCATTGTATGATTTAGCAAATACCAGGGAAGAACCTATTCCGGTATTTGCTGAAATGGGTAGCATCAACCCGGTATTTTTATTGCCGGAAAAATTAAATGAGTCTGCGGTTGAAGTTGCGAAAATGTATGCCGGTTCAATAACGTTGAGTGCTGGTCAATTTTGTACCAATCCGGGATTAATAATAGGTTTAGTTAGTGATGCACTGGATAATTTTATTGATGCGCTTGCTACACAGATAAAACAATTGTCGCCTGCTACTATGCTTCATCCGGGCATTTACAAAAGTTATGTAGAAAAAAGAGCAAATGCATTGGCGCAAAAAGATGTTGAAACAGTTTCGGTATCTATGATTGACGCTGTTGAAAACCAGGGTACACCAACTATTGCGTCTGCAAGTGGGGAGGCTTTTTTGAACAATCCGGTACTTCACAAAGAAGTGTTTGGACCATATTCAATCGTTATCCGCTGTAAAGACATGCAGGAAATGATTACAGTTGCCAAACATTGTGAGGGACAATTAACAACCACTTTGATGGCAACTGAAAATGACATTGTTAGCAATGAAGAATTGGTGGAGGCAGTAAAAGATATGTGTGGTAGATTTATTTTGAATGGTGTGCCTACGGGAGTGGAGGTTTGCCAGAGCATGCATCATGGCGGACCTTATCCATCCACAACAGATTCAAGATTTACGTCGGTAGGTTCTGATGGAATTAAAAGATTTGCAAGGCCAATATCTTTTCAAAACTGGCCGGATACAATACTGCCCGAAGAACTTAAAAATTTAAACCCGTTGAAAATTTTCAGAACAGTAAATAATGAACAATCAAAAGGTTCAATAAATTAATTGAATTGTTTAACCTGGTCTAAAAAGGTTAATTTATTTACGAATAGTAAGGACTAATCATAAGGTACACAACTACACCAGTTATTGCAACATAAAACCAGATTGGCCAGGTAATCCTGGTCAATTTTTTATGTTGTTCATATTCTCCTATCAACGCACGATAGGCTGTAAATAAAATAAAGGGAAGAATAATTGCGGCCAGCGGAATATGGGTTATTAGCAAAATATAATAAAAAGTGCGCATGCCACCTGCTTGTAATTTTTCAGCTTCACTTACAATGCCATCGTGATTAACGTCGCCATATTTGGTTTCGCCAGCCAATAAATGATGCCCGATATAAGAAACAAGAAATAAAACAGATAATACGATAGCAGTAAGCATGATCCTTTTATGCGTTTCATATTTACGCTGCTTAGCCATAAAAAGTCCGGCAAGTAATAAGATGGCAACCATTGAATTGATGATTGCATTAAACTGCGCAAAAACATGTGGATTAAATCCAAGGTCCAAGGAGAGTTTGAATTTTGACAAAAATGCAACTGCTGCAAAAACCACTATTGAAACAATCCAAATTAGCATCCTTGCTTTCGAATCATTTTTTACCATCGAAGGTTGTAACATAAATGCTGTTTAAATATGATGTGCCGGTTAACTTCTTCCAAATAATTCATCCAGGAATTCTTTAAAACTGCGCTTCTTTCTTTTCTCAAGCATTAATAACGGAATATCACCAACTAACTGAGCTTGTTTAATCGAGTCAAAACCATTGTACCAGCCTCTTACTACACGGTCCCTGTCTAACAAAAAGAAATTTTCTGTGTGAATAAATGCTGTGTCAACGTTGGTATCAGCAATACTTGCCTTTAACTCGTTCAATGCAAAATCATATATCTCTTTTTTATTGCCGGTTACAAACCACCAACTGTCATGGTTAGATGTATACCGATTTGCAAATGTCCTCAACCTTGATACTGAGTCATGTTCTGGATCAATACTGATAGAAATAAATTGTACAATACTATCATTGTCATTTGTGAAGGAGCTTTGTAAACGCTTCATGCTCTTTGCCATTTCCGGACAAACGGATGGGCACCTCGAAAAAAAGAAATCTATTACAAGAATTTTACCACGCAATGAATCCAGGTCTACCGCCTTACCTAATTGATTTGTAAAGTGCATATTTTTTACAGAATGCCAGAGGGTATCGGTGGAGGTTCTGCCATTTTTTTCTTTTACGGCTACACTGTCATAAAAATAACGCCGCGGCATGTGTACCGCTTTCTCACTGTAATACTTTACCATGTAATACCCGGTCAATGGCAAAACGATTGCCAGTAATAATCCTAAAATTGCTTTTTTGTTCATAATATTCCTCCAGACCTTTTCATAACAAAAAACCATCGCACCTTAAAAAGGAACGATGGTTTTATTTTGAAATAATTTAATAAAATCAATTAATCTTTCGCCCCTTTCTCTGTCGCTGCCGGTGTTACTTTCTCAATAGGTGCAGGTACTCCATTATATCTGTTACGCAAAACCTTCCAGCTATTACCATCCCATAAAAAGGCAGTAATAAACCAAATAAATAAGCATAAAGGAACAACGATGGTCATTATCATATTCCTGATTTCATTTCCCAAATGCATAAAAACAGAAACAATATAATATGCTTTTGCAAGGGTCAAAATACAAACCATTCCTTTAAAGGCTAATACCAACGTTGCATTTGGATGCTCACCTTTATGCATATTATAAATTAACAAACCAATTGCAAGTTCAATGATAGTTAAGATTGATAATAACCAAAATGTTCTCCAAATTGCTTTGGTACTTCCGGAATGTTCTGCATGAAATGTAATTTCCGGAGAAGAAGCTTGTGCTGACATAGTTCTTTTTATTTGATAAATCTGTTAATACGTTCGTTAGCTGCAATGATTATATTAGATAAAAGCAAAGGAATACAAATACCCAAACCAGGTCCACAAAATGCCAGTATAACCCTGCTTTCTCAATCATTTCATAATGGCCACGCTGATCAAAATGACCGATTTTTGTTTTGATATACATGATAACATTTATAACAACACCGGAAAATACGTGGAAACCATGAAAGCCGGTTATGCCAAAGAAATAACCTCCAAATGCAATTGGGCCTGTTTGGGTTACATGCAGTTCTGATGATTCAATCATTTTTATCAATTCAGGGTCAGATAAAGCTGCTGCGCTATGTACTTCTCCACCGTGATGTAATGTAGCGGCGATTGAAGCCAATTGATCGTGCGGTGTATTTTGTAGAGCTGCAATCATTGCTTCATGCGGCAAGTCTGCACCCCATGGATTTGATTTAACAGTAGTGGGTAAAACAGATAGTGTTCCGTCACTTAGCATCGCCACGTGCTCACCAGTTAATAAATGCGTCCACTCCCATGCCTGACAAGAAAGGAATGCTATTCCACCAATAATAGTAAATATCATATATTTCTCTACACCCTTACGATTCATATTGTGCCCTTCATGAACAGCCAATACCATTGTAACTGAACTGGCAATCAAAATAAAAGTCATTAAACTTACAAACGCAAGCGGAAGGTTTGCATGTCCTGCAAAAGGAAATGAATTAAACACATGGTTAGGATCTGCCCAATGATTTACACTGAAACGGATGGTACCATAACTAATGAGAAAAGCTCCAAATGTAAAGGCATCACTCATTAAAAAATACCACATCATAACTTTGCCATAACTGGCGTTGAATGGGCTTCTGCCCCCACTCCACCATTTTGTTCCCTGCTGTACTGCTGCTGTAGACATATAAAAGTATAAAGTTCTAAGTTTTGAGTAATAAGTTTTAAAAATTGGTTTAAGCGATGTATTTGTAAAAAACTGCCTGAACCCTGTTACATTACCTGATCATTATTAAAAAAATCAACAGGTAAATCCATAATACATCCACAAAATGCCAATAAGTACTGATCACTTCAATTGGTACTATATTGTAATTTCTTACTTTATTGCTGAACGCTTTCAGAAATAAAATTATCAAAGCTATCAAACCACCAACTACATGCAAAGCGTGTAATCCTACAATCACATACAAAAAAGAGAATGATACATTTTTTGTTAATGTAATTCCGTTCTCCCACAATTGGTTAAATCCGATCACTTGCAAGGCAATAAATAACATACCTAACAAAAGTGTTGCCACAACCAAACTTCGGTACTTCGACATCTCCCGTTGCTTAAAGGCATTTTGTGCCAAATACAACGTTAAACTGCTTATGATGATGACCGCCGTAGAATACCAGAACATTTCCGGCAACTTAAAACTGGTCCAATTTGCCTGGTTTCGCTTTACGATGTATGCACTCGTTAAGCCGGCAAACATCATAATAATACTTGCTATGCCTACCCAAAGTGTAAACTTATGCGGATGTATTCTTTTTCGTTGTTGCATCACCACTGTACTCATAATCCTCTGCCCGGTTAAAGGCTATTTTTAATAATAAAATATTTCAAATTCTATCTTGTTACTGAGCGGTATGTACCTTATCTGCCAATAAAGCGATGAATACAATTGCCAGGTAAAAATAAGAACTGAACATTACACGTCTTGCACTTGCAACATCCATTTTTATATACAAACGGATGCTTAGCGCAATCATTGCCAGGTTACAAACCATCAGAATGTATAAACTAACAATTCCACTGATATTGTAATAATATGGTAGCACCCCAATTGGCAACATTAAAGTGCTATACATAATGGTTTGTACTGCAGTAAATTTCGTAGGCCCTTTATCACTGGGCAATAATTTAAATCCTGCGTTGCTGTAGTCCTTGTGAGCTACCCATGCTATTGCCCAAAAGTGAGGAAATTGCCAAATAAACTGGATTGCAAAAAGTATCCATCCACCTGTCCAAACAATCGGGCTGTCGTAATAAGCAGCAACCCAACCAATCAGGCAGGGTAGTGCCCCCGGCAATCCACCTACCAACACAGCTACCGAATTTACTTTCTTTAAAGGCGTATATATAAACCCGTAAATAAATAAACTAGCCAAACCAATCAAAGAACTTTGCCAGTTAAACTTCAATAACATAATGAGCAAACCGGCTACCCCGGTTATAACTGCAAAAGCTGTAGCATGTGTTACTGACATTCTTCCACTTGCCACCGGTCGACCTGCCGTTCTTTTCATCATCGCATCTGTATCTTTCTCCGCAATCTGATTGATGGTATTCGCTGATCCTGTGATCAGCATTCCGCCAAGAAAAAGTAAAAACACATCAACAAAATTCCGATATTCTGTTGCAATAAGATAGCTTACTACGGTGCTGAATACTACCAAAAAACTCAAGGTAAATTTGATTAATTGAAAATAATCCTTGACCCTTGAAGCCAATGCAAACGAAGTTGAATTGGTTATGGTAGTTTTTTCATGCAACATTCTTATCAAAAATCTTTATTTATTATCACTTCAAATCAAGTTCACATTTAATAGTTGCCAACAAGCCAACTACATGCATTTAGTGGTGGCTCTCATTTTCTCCAACCGGTTCAGTCTGAAGAATGAACTCTCTTCCATCTTTACCGTAATCGTATGCCCCACGATGAACTTCAGGAATTTCTCCAACCCAGTTACCATGTCCCGGACGAATTGGTGTTGTCCACTCCAATGTATTTGCGCCCCAGGGGTTAGTTGTTGTAACTTTTCTTCCTTTAAATATGCTATAGAAAAAGTTGAATACAAATAAAAGCTGTGCAGCAAAAACAATCATTGCAATAAAGCTGATGAATTCGTTCAGACCTTCAAACATTTTAAATGATTCCCACAGAGAAAAATCATAGTAACGTCGTGGCATACCAGCAAGTCCTTCATAATGCATTGGCCAGAAAATTAAATATGCACCTACAATAGTTACCCAAAAATGAATATAAGCCAGTGTGTTATTTAAAAAACGTCCAAACATTTTAGGGAACCAATGATATACACCTGCAAACATTCCAAAGAATGAAGCCACACCCATTACAATGTGAAAATGCGCAACTACAAAATAAGTGTCATGCAAGTGAATATCTAATGCAGAGTTACCCAGGAAAATACCTGTTAATCCACCACTAATAAAAAGACTAACAAAACCAATGGCGAACAACATACCGGGCGTAAACCTGATGTTTGCTCTCCACAGAGTAGTTAACCAGTTGAAAACTTTAATGGCAGATGGAACAGCAATCAACAATGTGAGCAATACAAAGAATGCGCCCAGGAATGGATTCAATCCAGTTACGAACATATGATGCGCCCACACCAGGAAGGCCAGAATTGCGATTGCGAATAATGAACCCACCATTGCCATATAACCAAAGATTGGCTTGCGGCTATTAACTGAAAGAATTTCAGACGACATACCCATTGCCGGTAATAAGATAATGTATACTTCCGGATGACCCAGGAACCAGAATAAATGCTGGAACAAGATGGCACTACCACCTTCATTTGGTAATATTTTTCCTGCAACCACGATGTCACTTAAAAAGAAACTTGTACCCAGGTTTCTATCAAATAACAACAGAATAGCGCCAGATAATAAAACAGGGAAAGAAAGTACACCCAATACCGCAGTAAAGAAAAGCGCCCAGATTGTTAATGGCAGCCTGGTCATACTCATTCCTTTGGTACGCATGTTCAAAATAGTAGAGATATAATTAAGTCCTCCTAATAATGAACTTACAATAAACATAGCCATACTCACCAACCAAAGATCCATACCAATTTTCGACCCTTCCGAAGCGTCACCCAATGCACTCAACGGCGGATAAATGGTCCAACCGCCACTTGCCGGCCCTGTTTGAACAAATAAGGAAGAAAACATAATGATAGAAGCTAAAAAGAAAAACCAATAGCTCAACATATTCAACATTGGCGAAGCCATATCACGGGCACCAATCTGTAATGGAATCAGGAAATTGGCAAAAGTTCCGCTAAGACCGGCTGTTAGTACAAAAAATACAAGGATTGTTCCGTGCATGGTAACCAATGCATAATAAAACTCAGGTTGAATTTTACCACCTTTTGCCCAATGTCCTAATATATCTTCCAACCATGGAAAGGTAGAATTTGGGTATCCTAACTGTAAACGAAATAATACAGAAAATAAACCGCCGATAATTGCCCAGATCATACCAGTTATTAAAAACTGTCTTGCGATCATTTTATGATCCTGGCTAAAAATGTATTTACTAACAAAGGTTTCGTGATGGTGATGCTCATGATGGGTATCGTGTCCTCCGTGAACGTCTGCTTCATGTACTGCTGCTGTGTTACTCATTGTCTTTCTATTTTACAATAACTATTTTAATGGCTCGCAGAGGTAATTGCTGCAAGTGGAGTAGATGTTTTTGTACTATCGGTAGCTGGTGCTGTTTCGCCAGCCTTTTTATTTTTTGGATTCTTGTCAGGGAATATGGTATAATACTCAGGTTCCTGTGATGCCATATAAGCCATATATTCTTCTTCTGTTTCAACTACTATAACTCCTCTCATTGAAAAGTGGCCTTTACCGCACATCTGGTCGCAACTGATTTCGTACACAAAATTCGGATTGCCGGTTCTCACCTTCATTTGCTCTGTTGTATATAATGGAGTAAACCACATTGTAGTAGGAATACCGGGAACTGCATCCATTTTTAATCTGAAATGAGATAAACCAACATCATGTATAACATCTTGTGCATTGATTACAAATTTCACAGGCCTTCCTACTGGCAAATGCACTGTACCTGGAACATGAATATCATCCAAACTTGCAGGATCCGAGAAATCAACACCTAAACCGTTAGAACCTTTAGTCAATTTATAATCTTTCTTTCCTAATATTTTATCCGGACCGGGGTAGCGGAATTCCCAACCAAACTGGTGCCCTGTTACTTCTACCAGCACTGAATCTTTTGGCGCTTCCCCTGTCATCTTAAACCAATATTTTAAACCAAAAACTACTAACACAGTAAGAAATATTGCCGGCACTGTTGTCCACAATAATTCAAGCTTTGTGTTATGCGGAAAATAATAAGCTTTGCGGTCGTCTCTTTCCTGGTATTTAAATGCAAACCAAAACAACAATACTTGTGTAATAATAAATACAACACCCGTTACACCGATAGTGATGTAAAGCATCAGGTCAATCTTTTCACCCATTTCTGAGGCGGCTCCTTGCGGAAAAAGTGTTTTGCTATAGTACAAATCATTGCACCACCAGCACCCAATCAAACCGAAAATAAGAAAGGCGATCAGCAGAAAAGCATTGATTTTGTTATTTTGCTTGCGGGCTTTTTCTTCTCCCTTTAAAACACTTACATACTCACTCGCTTTCGAAATCTGAAAGATGACTATGAAGATCATTACTACTATCGCTATCAACAAAATCTGTGTCATGTTGCAAAATTATTTTCAATAATTATTATTCTTGTATGTTGTTTAAGGCTCTTTTAATTGATTAAGCTTGTTTAACACAATCTTATCTTTCAGGCCTTGTTGTTATTATATTAAATGCTACTAAGTATGATGTATCATACTTTCTTTTAAGAAAGGATGATTTTTTGCTGTTAATGGATACTTGCTAAAGTACACGCCAACCTTCCACATAATTATACCGATAAACAAAGCAGCAATTCCAAACTCAAAAGGCATTAACTCTGCATGTTCGCCCAATGTGCCTGGCATAACCATTTGCCAAAAATCTATCCAGTGACCAAAGATGATTAATACAGCCATAAATGTTACCAACGTCCAGTTACGTTTAGGGCTCTTTTTCATGAATATCAATAAAGGGCAAACAAAATTCAAAATAAGATTCAGGAAGAAGATTCCACGGAACGGCCCCTGTACCCTCATTTTAAAATAGCCTGTTTCTTCCGGAATATTTGCATACCAGATAAGCATGTATTGTGAAAACCATAAGTAGGTCCAAAAAATTGAAAAGGCAAACATGAACTTTCCTATATCGTGTAAATGTTCATCGGTAACATATTCCAGTTGGCCACGATTTTTTAGATAAACGATGAACAAAGCAATCAGCGACATACCGGCAACGAAAGAACTTGCAAATGTGTACCAGCTAAACATGGTGCTATACCAATGTGCATCTATACTCATTATCCAAAGCCATGGAATAGTAGAACCTACTGATAATCCAAAAAATACGATGAAGAAAGATGCCCAAAGAATATTTTTATTAATCCAGCTTTTTCCTGTTTCATAATCCATCGGGCCGGTTTTATCACTTTCTAAACTAAAAGAGCGTAATTTTTGACCAATGAACCACCAAAGGAAAATAGTAATGGCACTCCATACGGTGAAGAATACCGGGTTTAAAAATCCCTTCTTTCCATTTAGTATTCTATCGTTTGCAACAGCATCTTTATCAAGCCAATGAAAAATATCCGTTCTTCCTCCCCATACAATCGACATCAATATGAAAAATGTAATGATACCCAGAATTGGAACAACACTTGAAATAGCTTCCGGCACCCTACGTAAAGCAACCTGCCAGCCGCCCATTGCCAATGTAGTAAAACCAATAAAAAACATACTGGTATTTACTACCAATAACCAGAAAACACTGTTTTGTAATAACACTGCCCAAAAACGGGTGCTGCTAACGTTCTCTCCATGTGCAGCATGTTCAAAAGGATGAAACATGATAAAACCGTATAGCAACGCTACTACACCAACAGCCATAAGGCCCATTGACCATTTTTTGTAAGCTCCCGGTAATTCGAATGATTTAGACATCTAAACTGTATTTATAGTGAATTCTATTAAATTTATTTTTTCATTGCAGCAGTAGTATCAGGCGCAGCCGCTGCAGGTGCAGTTGTGCCTGCTGCTTTTGGTTGTAAAGTTCTGATGTAGTGAACCAACTCCCAACGTTGCTTTCTGCTCAACTGCGATGCATAACTACCCATATTATTTTTTCCGTAATTAATGGAATGAAACATAGTACCATCTGCCATCGCCACATAGTTTGGTAAAGTGAGATTTGCGATTGCACCAATTTTACTGGAAAGTGGACCGTTGGCCTCACCAGTTGCACCATGGCAAATAGCACAATTAATATTAAATAAACGGGATGCTTCCAGGCTATCTTTTCCAACCAAAGGAGGCAAAGGGTTTTTTATCTGTGCACTCATTGCATATCCGTTAGAATCGTTTGGCAAAGTATACGCAAACAACTCGCCTCTTTCAATTGTACCTGCTACCGGTTTACGATTGTAATAAATTTTAGCTCCGGGATTTTTACTGTCCGATGTATAGATAGTTGAATCCAACAAAGTGTAAGTTTCAACTGCACGGCTATAACCCATATCGGGCATATAAACTTTACCCGGTTGACGTTTACTGTCGCAGCCTGTCAATACAGCAACTCCTGCAATGGACAATATTAATGCGGTTATGATGGTATATTTCTTCATGCCTGTTATGTAAATTCTTTAAATTCTAATTAATTGCTTTCGGATTAAACAGTGACTATTTAATATCCTTTCTCATCATCAGCATATAATTTCTGCTCCTTATTATATGTGCCGAGCCACCAACCTGTTTCAGCTACCTGAACGTTTATCTCTTTTGCGCCTGCATTCGATAAAAATGCCTGCACTTCACTATCGTCGGTTTTATCGGTACACTCAATTGCCATTACAAAAAGATCGTCTGTTGCACGTGGATGAAAATGATGCTTTTTTACGAACGGAGACAATTGACACAGATAGCAAAATGTAAGTACCATTCCTACTGCAGCAAACAATACTGTCAATTCAAAAGTGATCGGTATCCAGGCTGGTAATGCAAAGTGTGGTTTACCGCCAATATTCAATGGCCAGTCTTTTGTAAAAATCCAACTGATGCAGGTAAGTGCTGTAGTTGTACCAGCAATACCATATATAAAACCCGCAGTATGCAAACTTGTTTCCCTGATGCCCATAGCATGATCCAGGCCATGCACCGGAAACGGTGTATAAACGTCATGGATTTTATACCCTGCACGGCGAACATTTTTCACCGCAGGAAATAATACTGCTTCATCATCGAAACATCCTACAACAAATTTTTTAATTCCTCCAGCCATGTTAATTTATTTACGATTTTAGATTTACGATTTTAGATTTCTTTAAAATCATAAACATACTTTTAAATCATTTTTTAAAATATTGAACTCCCGGTTCCCCTTCCCCTTCAGGGGCGGAGGGGATTCTAGTGCGCATGCTCTACTTCCTCTATATAAAACTTATCAGAATCTGCCTTTTCAATATCCGTCATTTTATGCTTATAGCTTTCACCGGTAGTTTTTAAAATTGCCTTAATCTCTGCCACCGCAATAACCGGCATGTACTTAGAGAACAGGAAGAAGCAGGTGAAGAACAAACCAAACGTTCCAAGATAAAACCCGATTTCCCAAATTGAAGGGCTGTAATAAGTACTCCATGAAGAGGGCAGGTAATCTCTGTAAGTAGAAGTTACGATGATTACAAAACGCTCATACCACATACCAATATTTACGATAATACTCATAAAGAAGGTGAAGGCAATATTTCTTCTTAGTTTTTTAAACCAGAACATTTGAGGTGATACTACGTTACAGAACATCATTAACCAATAGCTCCATCCATAAGGGCTAAACAGGTTAGCCCTGTTTTCGCTAAATGCATACCACTCGTAAGGATTTTGTCCGTACCACGCAATGAATAACTCGGTGATATAAGCAATACCCACGATTGATCCGGTCAATACAATTACTTTGTTCATGGCCTCAATATGGCCAAGCGTAATGTAATCTTCCAGTATAAATACTTTTCTTAAAATGATCATCAGTGTTTGCACCATGGCAAACCCACTAAAAATGGCACCTGCCACAAAGTAAGGAGGGAAGATGGTTGTATGCCAGCCTGGAATAACTGAAGTAGCAAAGTCAAAGGATACAATGGTATGTACAGAAAGTACAAGTGGTGTACTTAAACCTGCTAATACCAATGATAAACTTTCATGACGTTGCCAGTGTTTGGTACTACCTGTCCAACCGAAAGATGCAACACCATATAATAGTTTACGCAATTTGGTTCTTGCCCTGTCTCTTACTGTTGCCAGATCGGGTATTAAACCAGAATACCAGAATAATAATGAAACAGTAAAGTAAGTTGATATCGCAAATACATCCCAAAGCAACGGAGAGTTAAAGTTAACCCACAATGGGCCACGGCTATTTGGATAAGGTAATACAAAGAATGCCATCCAAACCCTACCCATATGCCAAATTGGAAACTGGCCCGCACACATTACCGCAAAAATTGTCATTGCCTCAGCAGCACGGTTTACACCCGTTCTCCATCCCTGGCGAAACAATAAAAGGATTGCTGAAATCAACGTTCCCGCATGACCAATACCTACCCACCATACAAAGTTGGTAATATCCCAACCCCA
>JBDUEK010000079.1:0-28065 GCA_040002495.1 Ferruginibacter sp. | reverse complement strand
GCTGCATTAATCAACAATATTCATAACACATTTTGATGCAGCGGGAAGTATAACACTACTTTCAGTGGTGATACTTCATTGAAATGTGTAACTATTGTAAATCACCTTCTTGTTATTTATAAAAGCTAGGACGATTGTAAATAAGTCAATACGGCCACAATGAATTCATTTTTTTTGATACAAATAATTTGTCACAAAAATGAGCACAGGAATAATCAAGCCCGGCTATTACAGATACTTGCGTCAGTGGAAGTTCATAATTTTTTTTGCAAAAAAGTTATCAACCTAAAATGTTATCATCTCTTTTTTATTATTGTATATCTAATTCCATCCACATAGGACGGTGGTCAGAAATGTAATATTTAATATATCCTCTGAAGGCAACCGCGGTATTATTATTGTAAATATCTGCGAACGCCGCATTATCAAAAGGGAAAATTCCATCGCTCAGAATACGGCTTTTAGAACCTGGCAGAAATGCTATCTGATCATATTGCTGATCGTTATTAATATTTGAATATATCAGGGAGGTATGGTCTGGTAATAGCAGTCCCCGGCTTACAAGTGCCTTATAGATAATATCATCTTTATCAATTTTGGGAAGATTAAAATCACCCATGGCGAACACATCCTTTATACCATTGTAGGTATATTTACTTTTTGATCTGAGATCTGCCCATCGTCCAATTGCATAAGCTTCCAGGCATCGACGACCTAGTTTTTTCGGGTCAGTATCATCACCGTAATATAGATGAGCAGTCATCAATGTAAATTGAAAATTTCCGGCAGAGAAGCTAACCAGGAACGGGCTTCTGTCAAATCCATTAAAGGTAGCTGCAACATCCTTTATCTTAATATCCCCATAATCACTTGGAGGTATGGCGTATTCTGCCACCTCTTCCAATACTTTCAATTTTTTACTGTCGTAGATGAAAGCAAGTCGTTCATTGTTTCCTGCGGCATCAGAAAAAATGAATTTGTATTTTGTACCTGCAAAGCCTGCAATTTTTTTAAAATGTTCATAGTTCTCTTTTGTTTCCTGTACTGCTATTAAATCGAACCAGGATATAATTTCAGCAATGATTTTTAAATGAGAATCTTCCCTGTCTTGCTCACCCAGGTTGGCTATATTCCATGTGGCTATACGAAGAGTTTTGTTAGTGGCAGCCGGAATTTTTAACGCAGCATCTGACTTCATGTATTTGCGTAAGGCCGCTATTTCTTTTGGAAGATCTACGGTGTGGGCAAGTTTTGGTTTTGGGAATGATGGCATGTTGAAGGGTTTTTAATTTTTAAAAAGTTTTGTAAGCAATAAAGGCATATTAACTACGCATTTCTGCTAAAGGTAATTTTAACGTAATGTTCCATCCAAGACGGTATTGAACAAATTTTTTATTGTGCATTGGTACTTTGCAAGAGGCACAACGCTTATAAATGTACTCAATAGAAATTGTTTTTTTAATAATATTTCATTCGTCTTCCACCATTTGGCTAATTAATATGTTGATGTTCGGAAGCTGTTAGCACCTTAATTTTTTCTGGTAAAAAAACTGTCAGCGAATGATGTTGCAAAATCTTAGTAGTGATATTTATTGTTGAATGATTCTGGCTCATTACCTATCGCCGGTGTGGTTGTTCCTTCCAATTAATTTTAAAATGCTTACTATGCTAAGGGCCGTTGTTAGTGCTTTTCACCAACAACCGAACTTATAACCAGTGAGCTATTCAAGCGTATAAGAAAGCGGAATCCAATGACTCCGTTCATATCAATAACGGTATAAAACTTAGCCCGGTATATTTGATATTTTTCCACTGGCCTATGAAAAAAAGGTTGAATTGTAAATGCTGGTTACAAAATCCTTCGCTGGTGAGCGCTTCGGCCGTTGGTCAATAAGACACAACGGCGGCCTCGGAATAGGTTGATTTATTTAGTGCGTTACCATCAGCGGCGTTTGCTTTAATGCCGCTGTTTTTCGCCTGTGTTGCTCTTCCCTCAAACTAATTTTAAAATGCTTGCTATCCTAAGGGCCGTTGTTGGTGTTTTTCACCAACAACCGAAGTTACAAACCGTGAGCTATTCAAGCGTGTAAGAAAGCGGAATCCAATGACTCCGTTCGTATCAATAATGGTATAAAACTGAGCCCGGTATATTTGATATTTTTCCACTGGCCTATGATAAAAAAAGATGAATTGTAAATGCTGTTTACAATTCACTTAGTGATAGTTTACCTATAATTTCCAGGTGGTATAATTCCATGGTGAAGAGACCGCAAAAATATATTGCCGGGTCTGCCCGTGACTGGCAAAGTTCCGCTGCAACAAAGCAGCTTCCGATACAATTTCTAACTGATATTTTTGCTAATAAAAATGATCGTGTTGTATAATATCCATCGCAGGTTATTACTGCTACCTTATAGTTAGGCGATTAAATATCTTTATTTTCCGTTAAAAATATTTTTAGCGTCATTTTTATTTTAAACTTAAAAATTGCTTGTTATGAAAAAAAAATTATTTCTTTTCCTGGCTGTATTATGCTCGTTCGGATACTATTCCTGCACAAAGCATGGTGAGTTATACCAACATGAATCTAATTCCCATCCAAAAAATTGTGATTGCGGATGGGAGCCGGAAGGAAGTACCATCTTTGATCCCACATGTCTTGTTTCAGCAAGTACACATGGAAAACTGGACACAATTAAAAAAGGTTTTGGTTTCACAGAAGGCCCTGCTGTTGATAGGGATGGAAACGTGTTTTTTACTGACCAGCCCAATGATAAAATTTATCGGTGGAGTGCAACTACTGGTGCAATCAGTACCTTTTTAACCAATACCGGCCGCTCCAATGGAATGGCTTTTGATAAAAAAGGAGATCTTATAGCCTGTGCCGATATGCACGGCGAATTGTGGAAAATAACTCCAAACGGCCAACACACCGTGCTGGTAAATAATTACAATGGTAAACTGTTAAATGGGCCAAATGATGTATGGATTAATCCTGTAACAGGCGGTATGTATATCACCGATCCCATATTTCCAAGGGGTTATTGGGATGCATCTGATCCCCGCAGCATAGGTAATCCATCCTGGCCCCCAACACATTCCGAACAGGCCGCAACCGGTAAGGGTGGCCATGTATATTACCTGGCTCCCGGCAGCCACAAACTGGTGAGGGTTACAACTCAATTTGGATGGGATGCTGATTCATGGCCAAACGGTGTTGTTGGTACTCCTGATGGAAAAAAATTGTACGTAAACAAATGGGCAGGGGATAACCTGGGTGGCACCTGGGTGTTTGACATTAAGTCTGATGGAACACTCTCCAACATGAAGAAGTTTATTGAGATGGGAGGCGATGGTATGTCGATGGATGAAAAGGGAAACATTTATATAAGCAATGGGTTTGGAGTAACCGCCTTTGATAAACAAGGAACTAAAATCTTTAATGTTCCTACCGGTGGCGGGGCCACCAACAATGTATTTGCCGGAAGAGATAATAAACTCTTATTTATTACAGGGTCACCTGACAGGGTAACTTCGCTTAAGATGAATGTAAAAGGCGTAGAAAAATATTAAAGATTAACCCCGAAAACTATTTTGCCGTTCCATTAATTGGGACATTATGTTTTGAACGAACTCCTGCATCAACAGGAGTTCGTTATTTTTACCTGGCATGTTTAGCAGACATTGCGCAAGTTACCGAATGAGCATTGCCGTAGGCATCATTAACTTATTAATTTCGCCTGGGTTGGTCTTTCTTCCAACTAATTTTAAAATGCTTTCTATCCTAAGGGCCGTTGTTCATCAACAACCGAAGTTATAACCGGTGCGATATTCAAGCATGTAAGAAAGCGGATTCCAATAACTCGGTTCATATCAATGGCGGTATAAAACTGAGCCCGGTATATTTGATATGTTTCCATTGCCCGATGATAAAAAAGGTTGAATTGTAAATGCTGTTTACAAAATCCTTCGCTGGTGAGCGCTTCGGCCGTTGGTCAATAAGACACAACGGCGGCATTTGGAGCAGGGTGATTTATTTAGTGCGTTACCATCAGCGGCGTTTGCTTTAATGCAGCTGTTTTTCGCCTGTGTTGCTCTTCCCTCTAACTAATTTTAAAATGCTTTCTATCCTAAGGGCCGTTGTTGGTGTTTTTCACCAACAACCGAAGTTATAACCGGTGCGATATTCAAGCGTGTAAGGATGCGGATTCCAATAACTCGGTTCATATCAATAGCGGTATAAAACTGAGCCAGGTATATTTGATATTTTTCCATTGCCCTATAATGAAAAAGGTTGAATTGTAAATGCTGTTTACAAAATCCTTCGCTGGTGAGCGCTTCGGCCGTTGGTCAATAAGACACAACGGCGGCCTTGGAATAGGTTGATTTATTTAGTGCGTTACCATCAGCGGTGTTTGCTTTAATGCAGCTGTTTTAAAATGTATACCAACAACGGAGGAATTGCTGTGTCCCGGCGGGGTTTTCGCACCAGAGATTTTAAATTTTAAAAGAGCTTTCTGCGCAACCCCGACGAGTAAAAGAAACTGTGTCAGCATAGGCTAATCGCAATAATATTTGTGATGCTGATCAATTAGTGAAACATCAGTGGCTGCTTAAATATTGAACTGTATTAATCGTTGGGGTTGCGCTGCGAATAGTATTTAGTATGCTGATTTATTTGGGCGAAAACCCCGTCGGGATACTATATAAATATTGCCATTAAAGAATAATTCAAATCATAATTTTTCGCTGGTTAGCGCTTCGGCCGTTGGTCAATAAGACACAACGGCGGCGTTTGGAGTAGGTTGATTTATTTAGTGCGTTACCATCAGCGGCGTTTGCTTTAATGCAGCTGTTTAAATTTATACCAACAAACAAGGTAGGAATGGAAATGCTTAATATTTATTCAACTGCTGAATGGCTGCCGGATAGAAGCGGTTACCCCGCTGAGGGTTTTGTGGGTTGGCTCTGTGGCGGAGTAAAAGCGTATAGCCGGAACTGTGGCTGATTTCTGACCTGAAGACAGTTGCCCAAACTTTTCCATCAATAAAATGTATTAGTCAATCATTTGAAAAATCCTACTTGTTACCAGTCTGTGTGTAGTTTACTTATTGGCTTTCAATTGTTGAATCTGATTTATTGCATGACTGTTTTGCGGATTTAATTTCACCGATTGTTCATAATTTCTAATAGCAGATTCTGTATCGCCCAGTTCCGCATAGGTTTCTCCAAGGCTGTCAAAAACATTTGCGCTTGTTGGATTTAAGTAAACATTTAATTTAAATATTTCCAACGCATCGGTTATTCGTTTTTGATTAATAAGTTGATAACCCCAACTGTTTACATCAGCTTCTTTCAATTGAAAACCGGCATTTGCCTTTTTTATTTTTTCAAATGTTTTGATGGCATTTTTATACCCGGCTTTTTCTAATTCAGTCCTTAATAATTTAATGGAGGCTGAAAGGCCGAAACCATTCGATGCTTTCATGCCCGGAATATAGAACCCCGCAAGCTCATCAATAAATGCATCCGGTGTGGCCCCTGATAAATTTGTAAGCACAATAATGGAAAGATTATCATCGGGATAAACAAATACTGCAGACCGGCCACCACCCACAGGTGCAAAGGCAGTGTGCTCTTCTCTTACTACAATTGGCCAGCCTGCAGCATAGCCATTTAATTGGCTGCTAAAACCACCTGTTTTTCCATTGTTTAGTTTAGCTGGCGTCCAAAGAGCAACCATACTTTTTTTGTCTTTTAAGAATTGATTGTTCTGCAAAGCGATAATCCACGTGGCCATTTCCGTAGCAGTTGAACTCATACCTGCTGCCGTTTGTAACGGATAATCAAAAGAAAAAAACATATTGCTGAGCTTTCCTTTTCTGTATTGATATTGTGCTGCTGCATGTATAATCACCTCTTTGGTTGCACCAAAACCAGCGCTTATTGTACCGGGCATGCCTGCTTTTTCCAACTGCTCTTTTGTAATAAATTCTGTAAAACGCATACCACTTAATGTGTCAATAATTCGCCCCAGTAATAAGTAATTCGTTTGATTGTAACTAAATTTTTCGCCGGGCTTAAAATCCATTGACAGTGTCTGTATTTGTTTCCAGGATGCTTCCAATCCGTAAGGTGATATTAACGTGGCTTCTTCTTCATCTACTATATCCGGTATGCCGGAAATATGCGACAACAGTTGTTGGATGGTTACGAGCCTCCAGCTATCCGGTAAATTATTTAGGTAAGCAGAAACGGGGGAGGATAGATTTAATTTTCCTGCTTCTACCAGTTGCATGATAGCAATTCCTGTAAATGCTTTTGTAATAGAATTAATAGTAAACAGGGAACGGCTATCTACAGCAATTGAATCTTGTATATTGGCCAATCCATAATTTCCGGTTTTAATGATTGCACCATTTTTAACAATGGCCAATTGCAATCCGGGGATCCTCCTTTTCAGCATTTCCTTTTTTAAGAAAATGTCGATGCTGTCAGATTGAGCATACACATCTTTAACAAGCAACCCAACAAACAGCAAGCAAACAATTTTACCTATTCTAACATTCATAATTTTTTTATTTTTCCTCAAACGTTTAAAGTGGCAGGCAAGTTACAATGCAACCGAGGAATTGTATTTTATTTTTTTTGCATTGATGGGGCTAATTACCAACAACAAAACGCTGTAGCGGAGTTGCTATGAATATAAATAATGGCTTCCCCGGCAACTAATATTCATTGTATTAAACAGCTTTTAAATTTTGGAGTAGATTAATTTAATGAATGCATTACCAGCAGCGGTATCTATGTTATTGGTATTTTTTTGAATGCCGTTTATACAAACAGTTATAACATTAAATCCTTACCGTTAAACGCCTGTATCTTTCAGTGGTTTAAACCATATAAATTATCCTTCCTACAAAATAGTAAGTGTAGCAACTTTGTAATTTTGCAAAGCAATATTATCCGGGTCAAGTTCTGTTATCAGGTAATTGATCTCATCCAGTCCGGCTATTTTCAGTTGCATGGCGCTATCCAGTTTTTCTGATATAGCAAAAACAGCAATTTTTTCTGCGGCCTTTAGCATTGCTTTTTTTACCTGTATTGTTTCCCAGTCAGAATCTGTTAATCCATTTTCAACATCAATTGAGTTGGTGCCAATGATACACAGGTCGGCTTTAATATTTTTAAGGTATTCAAATGCTTCAAAGCTAATTACCATCTGGCTATAGCCCGATATCTGTCCACCTATCATAATGGTTTTTATCAGTGGTTTGTGTAATAGTTCCACCGCCGATACAGGATTTACGGTTATAAAAGTGGCCTTTAACGTAACCGGTATTTTTTTGATGAATTCCCTGATGGTTGTTCCGCCACCTAATAAAACAATCATGTCGTCCTTCAACAGCGAGAGTGCTTTTTCTGCAATGATTGTTTTGCCTGACTGGGCATAAATTTCTTTACCCGCACTATTATTATAACCGGCCGACATGGCGCCACCCTTTATTTTAATTAGTTGTCCATCTTCTGTCAATTCGTTTACGTCACGCCTGATGGTATCTTCTGAAACATTGATAAGGTTTACTAATTCAGTAAACATTAACCTGGTATGAATATTTACCTGCTTTACAATTAAATCTTTTCGCTCCTTTTTAGATAGAGAAGACAGCGTTTTACTTTCTATAGTATTACTTAGCATATCGTTTCTGAAAATTTAAGTTTACCTGTCATTTGTATTTTTTTACGGTTTTTTAATGAAAGCCGGTTTATTTAAAAACTTAAACATGCTGCTAAATTACCTCAAAATGATGTAATTAGCTGTTCTGCAATTTATTTGCAATATTAGCCTATTTAGTATAATTCTCTATTAATTTAACGTAACATTTCTTGATTTGAGTGCATTTAGATGATGTTACTGCAAATTATTTGCAAAATAGTTTGCAAATAATTTGCAGTATGAAAAATTTATCCCTACTTTTAACTTGAAAATCATTGCTCATTTGTTGTTTAAAAAAAATGTACATGCCAAAACTAAAACGCCGCAACTTTTACAAGCTGCTCATTATTTTAATTAGCCTTTGTTGCTTTAATGCCCAGGCCCAGGTTAGTTCCCCTGTGGTAATTAAAGGCATTGTGGAAAGTGATAACGCTCCTGTACCCGGTGCAAACATTGTAGTTACCACCAGCAAAAAAGATGGTACCGTTACTGATGAACAGGGAAAATTCAGCATTTCCACTTCAATAAAGAATAACAAAACCGTAGTGCTGGAAATCAGCGCAATTGGCTTTGAAACCAAACAGGTAACGGTTACATCGCCCATGGAAGAAGTTACCGTAGCGCTTAAAAAAAGTGAAGGAGCTGAAATGACCAACGTTGTGGTAACGGCGCTTGGCATCAGGCGTTCAAGTAAATCGCTTACTTACTCCGCTACCGAAGTAAAAGGAAGTGAGTTTACACAGGCAAGAGAAAATAATGTTGCCAACGCATTAACGGGTAAAATTGCAGGGGTAAATGCAACCGGCCTTTCAACAGGCCCCGGTGGTTCAAGCAGGGTAGTTATCCGTGGCAACGGATCACTTACCGGAAACAGCCAGCCCTTGTATGTAATCAATGGTATGCCAATTGATAACAGCGTTCCCGGCGGTTCGGCAACGCCTAATGGAATTACTACCAATGTTGACAGGGGTGATGGTATCGGGGCAATTAACCCGGACGATATTGAGTCGATGACTGTATTGAAAGGTGGTACTGCTGCTGCCTTATATGGTTCAAGAGGTGCCAATGGCGTTATACTAATCACCACTAAAAAAGGCAAGGCACAAAAAGGAATTGGTGTTGAATACAACTCGACTTACTCGCAGGAAAACGTTTCAGTTTTTCCTGATTTTCAATATGAATATGGCCAGGGAGATGGTGGTGTAATGCCAACAACACTCTCTGCTGCACAAGGAAGTGGCAGAAGATCGTTCGGTGCTAAAATTGATGGCAACACGAATTATGTTGCCGCTGATGGATTGAATCATCCTTATGTTGCACAAAAAGATAACCTTAAAAACTTTTACCAGGCAGGTAAAACATTTACCAATAGCATTGCACTTACAGGAGGTAACGAAGCGGTTCAATATCGGATGTCTTTATCCGACCTGAATGCAAAAAGTATTTTACCAAATTCAAATTATGATCGCAAAACAGCCAACGCAAATATTTCGGCTAAGCTTAGCGACCGTTTAAGATTTGAAGCTGTTGCACAATATTCACTGGAAAAAGCTAAAAACCGTCCAAGTGCCGGTGATGCACTTGCAAATCCTAACTGGACGCCTTACGAGGTAGCCAACACCGTTGACATCCGCTGGTTAAAACCAGGTTATGATGCCAGTGGAAATGAAATGATCTGGAACGATGCTTCCATTGTTACCAACAGTTATTTTGTAGTAGATAAGTTTAAGGAAGACGATAACAAAAACCGTTTTATAGGGCAGGCCAGCATCAGCTACGATATCCTTAAAAACCTAACCGTTAAAGGAGTGGTTAGCCGCGATGTGTATAATTATAATTATACCAATGTGATGCCTTACGGAACAGCGTACACACCATTAGGTGAGTACCAGGGAATTAAATCGGATGTGTCGGAAACCAATAGTATGGTAACTGCTACTTACAAAACACGTGTGTCCGCTGATAAAATTGGTATTACAGTGTTGGGTGGTGTTAACGGCCGTAAATACCAGGAAAACCGGTTGAACTTATCTGGTAAAAACTTTATTCAGCCGTTCTTTAATAGTTTTTCAAACCTGGCTATTTCTTCTACCACTCCTTATACAGGCCGCATTACTACCAACTCTGTTTTTGGTTCGGTTGACCTTGATTATAAAAATATTTTATTCCTTACAGGAACAGGAAGGCAAGACTGGTTCTCTACACTTAGTCCGTCGAACAACAGTATTTTCTATCCAGGTTTTGGAGGAAGTTTTGTATTGTCGGATGCAGTTAAAATGCCTGCAGCAATCAGCATGGCAAGGATCAGGGCATCATGGGCACAGGTAGGTGGTGGCGGTCCCGACCCTTACGCAATCAACTTAACTTATAGTAGCGTGCCAAGTGCAAGTTCAGTTCCACTGCAAAATGTTACTTCACCGGTTATTACCAATTCGCAACTTAAACCATTTACTTCTACCACTACAGAGCTTGGGTTTAACCTGCAACTTTTCAACAGCAGGGTAGGGTTAGATGTAGCTGTGTACGATCGCAAGTCGACCAATGATATTGTAAGCGTACCAATTTCTACCACATCCGGTTATAGCAATGCTATTTTAAACTCAGGCGAATTAAGTAACAAGGGAATTGAAGCGCTGCTAACTTTTACGCCTGTACGTAAAAAGGATTTTACCTGGAATGTTACTTACAACGTTGCTTATAACAAAAGCGAGGTTATAAAACTGGCAGATGGTATCAGCACATTTTCATTGGGTAACTCAGCTAATGGTAATGCATATATAAAAAATAATGTTGGTCATACATTTGGAGCTATTTACGGGTATAAAATTTTAAGAGATGCCAGTGGTACACCCATCTATGACGTAAATTCCAACTTGCCGTTGCAGACAGATATTAACCAGGAGTTGGGTAAAGGTGTGCCACCACTTACCATGGGGTTGAGTAACGACTTTAAGTACAAGCATTTTACTTTGAGCACTTTGATTGACGGAAAATTTGGCAACAAAGTATTTTCAGTAATGGAGGTATATGCAACCCGTCTTGGATTATTAAAATCTACTTTGCCAGGCAGGGAAAATGGTCTTCAGTTAGATGGTGTTACACCAGCCGGTGCAAAGTATTCTTATGTAGTTCCGGTGGCAAATCTTCGCAGTGCTTATTATAACAGTTTAAACAGGTACACCGAATTGTTTGTACATGATGCCAGTTTTGTAAAATTGCGCCAGGTGATTTTATCGTATGAATTACCGGTAAAAAATATAAAATACCTCAATATTCAATCGGCAAGCATTGCGCTTGTTGGCCGCAACCTCCTCACGCTTTATAAACAAACTGACAACTTCGATCCTGAGCAAAGCCTTACCAATGGCGCAGCACAGGGGATTGAATCAATCGGTCTGCCACGTACCAGGTCATACGGCATTAACCTGATGGTTAAATTTTAATCTTAAAAAATTACAACAATGAAAATATTAAATAGAAAATATTCCGGTTTGATCTTATCAGCTGTGAGCCTGCTTTTACTACAAAGCTGTGCAAAAGATTTTGACCAACTTAACACCAATCCTGATGCGGTATCGTCACCAACTCCGCAATATATATTTAGCAAGGCTTTGTATGATGGTGCAAGTAATAGTGCCAACATAAGTACGCTGTTGCAAGGCGCCATGCAATACATGACCAGCTACAACGACGTAGAAGGTTTTGGCTCTAAATATGTAGCGTCGCAACGTTATGCAGGCAGCGTTGTTTTTGCAAATTCTTATTCCGCACAAATCAATGAACTGGGTGAAGTTATTAAAGTGGTAAAAGATAATCCTGCGCAGGTTAACCTGTATGCAGAGGCCCGTATATGGCGTGCATTTTGTTTTAGCCGCCTTACAGATTTGTATGGTGACATACCTTACTCACAGGCTGCACAAGGTTACAATCAATCAATTTTTCAGCCGGCGTATGATGCACAAAAAGATATATATGCTGATATGCTAAAGGAGTTGGATGAAGCTGCCAATAGTCTTAATGTGGCTAATACAACAACTTATGGATCTGCTGACCTGGTGTATGGTGGCAACACTGCACAATGGAAAAAGTTTGCTTATTCTTTAATGCTTCGGTTAGGTATGCGCATGACAAAAGTTGATGCTACAGCAGCACAAAGTTGGGTTAGCAAAGCTATACAGGGCGGCATTATCAGGGACTATGCTGACATTGCAAAAGTAACCTACATTGGTGCAGGGCAGGACATCAATAAAAATCCTTTAGCACTACAGTTTTTGAACAGCAGTTTTATTAAAGCTGATGGCGTTAGTAATACAGAAGGGGGAAAATATCAACAGGCTTTTATTGATTCATTGAAAGCAAATAATGATCCCAGGCTGAGCGTAATTTCCGTGGTGTATGTAAATGGTGTAGCCGATGCAACACCTGCCATTCAAAAAGGAATGCCTGCGAATATCAATGGAGGAATGCCTGCAAATTTTGGCACTTACTCGGAGCCAAAGCAAACAACTGTTTTACGTGTAGCAGCTCCCTTGTTGATTTTTACAGTTGCTGAAGGTAATTTCCTGTTGGCCGAAGCAGCAGCAAGAGGTTGGTATACTACAGAGTCGGCTTCGTCATTGTTTGAAAAAGGTATCCGTGCTGCTATGCAACAATGGGATCTTATCAGCGGTACTTCCGGTACAATTACCGCTACGCAAATCAACGATTATGTTGCAGCGCATCCCTACACTGCCACCACAATTGACAATGCGTTGAGACAAATTTACACTGAGTTTTGGGTGGGTGTATTTCCCGACGCACAGGAAGTGTTTAATAATTATCGCAGAACCGGTTACCCAACACTGGTACCCAATAACTATCCTGGTAATGCAACAGGAGGTAAAATTTTCAGGAGATTTTTGTACCCTGTAAATGAACAAAGTTTAAACGGAACATCTTATGCCGCTGCAATCAGCAGGCAGGGTGCAGATGATCTTTTAACACAGATATGGTGGGACAAATAATGACGGGTATCTTTTTTTTCTCTTTTATGATTGAAGGTTTGGCTAATCTGGCAGGAGGGCATTTGTATGCCTTCCTGTTTATTAAATGAAATGCCAATTAAAGTTGTAGTTTTTTATTATGCAAATGAAAATGTGTGAGTAAAAGATCCACAGATAACTAATGTTGAACGAAGTCCCGATTAAAATGCGGGATAGACTGTCGCCAATGTAGCCGCCATAAAATTTACTGCCGGTTAAATCATTGTTTTAATTTTTTTGCAATTGATTTATAAACCTGCAGCCGCAATAATTTAAAAACATTTTTAGTAAATTTTTAGTTTGAATAAACCGATAACTATGAAGTTAATGCTGTTGACAGGATTGTTTTTAGCAACACTGTTCCAATCCTTATTTGGGCAGGGTAAGTTTAATGATATACCTGCCATTATTCCCATGCCGGTTGAATATAAAACGGCTGCGGGTTTATTTGCTTTCTCTGAAACCACAAAAATTATTACAGCCGATACAGTTAGTAAACCAGCGGCAGAACTTTTAAATTTTTACTTAAAATCTGTAACAGGGAAAAACTATGAAATGCTGGCTTCAACCTCGGCTTATGCCAACAGCATTGTTTTTAAAATTGATAGCTCAGTGGTGGTGCAGCCGGAAGGATACCAACTAAATGTATCAACGCAACAAATTGAATTGCTGGCTCATGATGCAGGAGGAATTATTAATGGCATACAAACCCTTCGCCAGCTATGGCAGGAGGCCGGAAATAAGTCTTTGACTATTGCTGCATGCGCTATTAAAGATTATCCTCGGTTTGCTTATCGTGGAATGGGGCTGGATGTAAGCCGACATATGTTCCCTGTTTCGTTTATAAAAAAATATATTGATCTGTTGGCTTTATATAAACTTAATACATTTCACTGGCACCTTACCGACGACCAGGGCTGGCGCATTGAGATAAAGAAATATCCCAGGCTGCAAACGGTGGCAGCATTTCGCAGCGAAACTATTATTGGCCACAAAAAGCAATCACCCCATCGGTTTGATGGCAAAAGATATGGCGGTTATTACACACAGCAGGAAGCTAAAGATATTGTACAATATGCTGCACAACGAAATATTACCGTTATTCCTGAGATAGAAATGCCCGGTCATGCCCTGGCTGCCCTGGCTGCTTATCCCAATTTAGGTTGTACCGGCGGCCCATATAAAACGGCCACTTTTTGGGGTGTGTTTGAAGATGTGTATTGCGCCGGTAATGATAGCACTTTTATTTTTTTACAAAATGTGCTGGACGAAGTAATGGCCATTTTTCCTTCCCCAAAAATACATATCGGTGGTGATGAATGCCCTAAAATAAGATGGGAGCATTGCCCTAAATGTCAGCGCAGGATGAAGGAATTAAATTTGAAAGATGAACACGACCTGCAAAGCTATTTTGTACAAAGGATAGAACGATACCTGAATAGCAAAGGCCGTAATATCATTGGCTGGGATGAAATACTGGAAGGTGGTTTGGCGCCTAATGCCACAGTAATGAGCTGGCGGGGTGAGGCGGGTGGAATAGCAGCCGCCAAACAACAGCATGATGTTATTATGACACCGGAAAGTCATTTTTACTTTGACTATTATCAATCTCTTTACGCAGCAGAACCCATTGCAGCGGGTGGATATACTCGGTTGGAAAAAGTATATGGTTACGAGCCTGCAGCAACCGGCCTGGATAGTTCATTAACGCATTTTATAAAGGGAATAGAAGGGCAGGCATGGAGCGAATATTTTACCAGTACATCACAGGCTGAGTACATGATTTTTCCACGTATGCTTGCATTGGCAGAAGTAGCATGGTCGCCGGCAAAAGGAAAAAATTATGACTCGTTTTTGAAAAGATTACGGCAGCAGCAAACAATGTTGAAAAAGCTGGATGTGCATGCTGCCGATGTTTTTGATGAGATCAATTATAGTTCCGTTCCAACTGCGGATGGCACTGTGGAAGTTGACTTACAAAGTAGTTTGCCTGGCATGGAAATTCGCTATACAACAGACGGGTCACCGCCTGGTATGAATAGCCGGTTATATAAAAACACTGTTGCCATTCATAAAACATGCGTGTTAAATGCCATTTTAATAAAGGATAAAAAGCCTGTAAAAAGAGTTTTTCATCAAACATTTACCATTCATAAAGCAATAGGTGCAGGTATTATTTTAAACAATGAAGGCGAAGCAAGGTTTAACCTGCTACCGGCAACATTGGTAAATGGAGTGGAGGGTACCGACCGGTACAATGATATGCAATGGATGGGCTTTGCCGGTAAAGATGTGGAAGTAATTGTTGATCTTGGTTCAATAAAAAATATTAGTACGGTGTCGATGAATTTTCTTAATTATCATTGGCAAAAAATGTGGGCTCCCCAGTGGGTAAGTATATTGATATCCCTTGACGGAAAACAGTATAAAAATATTTATACAAAACAAAATTTTCCCATTAGCGGTATTAATAAACTGAAAGCAATTACAAGCTCAAAGGCAAGGTATATAAAAATTGTTGCCACCAATAAAGGTGTAATTCCGGTTGGTGAATACGGTGCCGGTGGTAAAGCATTATTGATGATAGATGAAATAACAGTTGATTAAAACAAACCAAACGCCTTATGTCATTTTTAATAGTATTGATTTGTATCACCTTGCTAATCCTGTTAATTACATGGGTTAAGGTAAATTCTTTTATCGCCTTTTTAATAATTGCTGTATTGGCAGGCGTGGCGTTGGGTATGCCTTTGAGTAAGGTTGTTGCATCAGTACAAGCCGGTATCGGCAGCATCATGGGTAGCCTGATCATTATCATTTCACTCGGTGCTATGTTGGGAAAAATTGTTGCAGCAAGTGGCGCTGCTGAAAAAATATCAGCCGTGTTGATGAATATTTTTGGCGTAAAATATTTACAGTGGGCGCTGATGATTACGGGTTTTATAATCGGCATTCCATTATTTTATGGCGTGGGCTTTGTATTGATGGTGCCTTTGATATTTTCGTTGGTTTACAAATATAAATTACCAGCGGTTTCCACTGGTTTGCCAATGCTGGCAGCCTTATCGGTAACACACGGTTTTTTGCCGCCACATCCATCCCCGGCGGCACTTGTTACGCAGTTAAATGCAAATATGGGTGTTACCTTATTGTATGGTTTAATGGTTGCAATTCCTGCCATTATCCTTGCAGGGCCGGTATTCAGCAGGTTTACAAAAAACATCGCATCGCAACCATTGGAAACATTTATATCAAAGCATACGGAAGCCATGGCATTACCCGGAACGGCCAATAGTTTTATAACTTCATTGTTGCCTGTGGCATTGCTGATCGTCACCGCTGCACTCATTCATTTGTCGGGCGCTAGCGGTTCCGCTAAAGATGTTATTTCATTTGCAGGTGATCCTGCAATTGTAATGTTGATATCAGTTTGTGTGGCAGCAGTAACGCTGGGTTTGGCACAACAAAAATCAATCAGCAGTGTAATGGCGATGTACACCGATGCCGTAAAAGATGTTGCAATGATATTGCTGATAATAGCCGGTGCCGGTGCATTGATGCAAGTGATGAAAGACAGTGGCGTAAGCAACCAGGTAGCTGAGCTGTTGCAAACATTGCCGGTAAACCCATTGATATTGGGTTGGTTTATTACGGCCATCATCAGGCTATGCGTGGGTTCTGCAACCATTGCCGGGCTAACAACAGCAGGCATTATTGCGCCATTGGCTGTTAGCTCACATGTAAATCCAAACCTGATGGTATTATCAGTTGGTGCAGGAAGCTTAATGTTTTCGCATGTAAACGATGCCGGGTTCTGGATGTTCAAAGAATATTTTAATCTAACTATAAAAGATACTTTAAAAACATGGTCGGTAATGGAAGCAATCGTTTCCATTGTTGGACTGGCAGGAGTACTTTTATTGAGCTATATAATTTAATAAACGAAAAAACAGATCAATGTTGTTACCAGGTGAAACAAAAACTGAGTTAATGAACGCAGACGAAAAATTAAAAGAATTGGGATTTACTTTACCCCCGGCACCGGCACCCAAAGGTGTTTACAAACCCTGTTTAATAGATGGAAAGTATTTGTATATTTCAGGCCACGGACCGGTGCAAAATGATGAATCCTTGATAATTGGGCGGGTAGGCGAATCACTAAGCATAGAAGAAGGAAAACTGGCCGCCAGGCAGGTAGGGCTTACCATACTTTCTACCATCGTAACTAATGTTGGATCGCTTAGCAAAATTAAAAGGGTTATTAAAATATTGGGCATGGTAAATTGTACCGATGATTTTGAAAAGCACCCGTATGTAATAAACGGATGTAGTGAATTATTTTTGGAATTGTGGGGAGAAGAAAAAGGAGTAGGCGTAAGAAGTGCGGTAGGATTTAATTCATTGCCCGACAATATTCCGGTTGAAATTGAAGCGCTATTTGAATTAGTTTAAAATGATTGTATGAATGAAGCCGTAAACGAATGGTATTTTATCAACAATGTAGCTGATATTGATTCGCCTGCGTTGGTGATTTATCCGCAGCGGGTAAAAGAAAATATTGCCCTGTTAATAAGCAGGGTGGCAGATACCGCCTTGCTAAGGCCGCATGTAAAGACGAACAAGATGGCCGAGGTTTGCCAGATGCTGCTGGATGAAGGCATTTCTAAATTTAAATGTGCCACCATTGCAGAAGCAGAAATGCTGGCACTGCTAAAAGCGCCGGATGTTTTACTGGCCTACCAGCCTGTTGGCCCTAAAGTGCAGCGGCTAATTACTCTGTGTAAATCATATCCTTCAACCCTTTTTTCCTGCCTGGTTGATAGCGCCGCCAATGCTGATTTAATAAACGAACAATGTGTCGAAGCCGCTATCACCATAAATATTTTTATTGATGTAAATGTAGGGATGAACAGAACCGGCATTGCTGTTGATAAAGCATTTGAATTATTTCAACATTGTGTGCAGTTAAGCAACCTGTCACCGGTTGGTTTGCATGCATACGATGGCCATATCAACGACGAGGATGCGTTGATAAGGCAACAAAAAAGTGATGCAGCTTTTGCCCCGGTAAAAAATCTTATAAAGAAAATAAGTGCAAGCTTAAATATCCAGCCCATAGTTGTTGTTGGTGGCTCACCTAGTTTTGCAACGCATATTTTACGGCAGGATGTGGAATACAGTCCGGGTACATTTGTTTTTTGGGACTATGGTTATAAACACAAATTACCCGATGAACCGTATGACTATGCAGCACTTGTTATCAGCAGGATAATTTCAATTGTGGATGGCAATACTTTGTGTGCCGACCTTGGCCATAAATCTGTTGCAGCAGAAAATCCATTTCCCAGGGTACATTTTTTAAATGCTCCTGAAGCAACACCTGTCGCACAAAGCGAAGAGCACCTGGTGCTAAAGGTGCCGGATAGCAGTAAATATAAATTGGGTGATGTGTTGTATGGCGTGCCGGTGCATATTTGCCCTACGGTAGCATTGTACAAGAAGGCTGTAATTATTGAAAGCAAAAAAGCTACTACTACCTGGGATGTAATTGCAAGAAACCGGAAAATTTTTAATTAAAAATTAAAGTCAACAAGGGATAGATTAGTGATTTTTTTTTGAACCAGGCATAAGTTTTTCAATTAAGTTTCAGTGGCGTCGCACTCTTCTACATTTTATCAATGAGGAGCAAAATACCGACTCACTAATTTATCCCTTGCGAAGTATAAATGCATGGATTGGTAGAAAGATGTGCTTAAAATTGATTGTCACTTTTAAGAGTATACCCACCTTAGAATAAATAACAACGCAATATGTTTACAATAGATGCTCACCTGGATTTAAGTATGAACGCAATGGAATGGAACCGCGATTTGCGTTTACCCGTTTTGGATATAAGGAAAACTGAAATCGGTTTAACCGATAAACCAGACAGGGCAAAAGGAACCGTGGCATTTCCCGAATTGCGAAAAGGTAATATTGGTTTGGTAGTAGCTACACAAATTGCCCGTTATGTAAACTACGATAGTGGCTTGCCGGGCTGGCATTCGCCGCAACAGGCCTGGGCACAAACGCAGGCGCAACTTAGCTGGTACAAAGCAATGGAAGAAGCAGGTGAAATGGTGATGATAAAAGATAAAAAGGCATTGGAAAGCCATGTTGCTTTGTGGAGGAATGATACCCCTAATGATACAAAGCCAATCGGCTATATATTAAGCCTGGAAGGTGCGGATTCTATTGTGTCTGTTAACTATCTTGAAAAGGCTTATCAAAACGGGTTAAGGGCAATTGGCCCGGCGCATTACGGCCCCGGTCGTTATGCCAATGGAACCGATGCAACGGGCAAGCTTAACGAGGCAGGTAAAGATTTACTAAAAGAAATGGACCGCCTCAATATTATTTTGGATGCCACCCATTTATGTGATGATGCCTTTTGGGATGCACTCAAAATATTTAAAGGCCCGGTATGGGCAAGTCATAATAACTGCAGGGCATTGGTAAATCATAATCGCCAGTTTAGCGATGATATGATAAAAGCCCTGGTTGAGAGAGGCGCTGTAATTGGCGGAGCACTAGACGCATGGATGATGGTGCCGGATTGGGAAAGGCAAATATCTACTCCCGAAGCAATGGATTGTTCGCTGGAAAAAATGATCGATCACATGGATCATATCTGCCAGTTGGCAGGCAACACTTTACATGTGGGCATAGGCACCGACCTGGATGGTGCTTTTGGAAAAGAGCAATCTCCCTACGATCTTGACACAATTGAAGACTTAAAAATTATTCCCCACTTGCTTACAAAGCGTGGATACACCGCAACTGACATTGAAAATATTATGCATGGCAACTGGCTGCGCTTTCTATATAATGCATGGAAGTAATTAAGCGCTAATCTCCGGTTTATGCTCCTTTTATGTATGGCTACACTGCATTTATTTCTTCTATTTGTTAACATTCATCTTATTTAAAATAATAAAATTCCAATTTTTATAATGGCCAGCCTGCAACATTTTAAATAGCGGGGACATTTTGGGTATAATCTTTGCCTATGAGTTTGCCATAAATTTCCATCGATCATATAATTTGTAATTGTAATTAAAAGCAGTTACTAATTCTACTTTGACATGTTCAGAAAACGTAGTTCAGGGTTACAATAATCTTAATTATTGAACGGAAAAGTTGCCATAAAAAACTACCGTACAAGAGAGTGACACAACGATGCCGCCATGAAAAACGGCTGCTGGTCAACAAAAAATTAAAAACGTTTGATTTGTCAAAGTAGAACTAATAACCCTTATTTAAGTTTCTTTTCATGTATATATTGAAATTATTGGTATTGATATTTTTTTTCGGTTTCCAATCAACAGTGGTAGCAAATACTGTAAATAATAATGCGGAAAAAATGGTGGATTTTGTTTCAAATTCCACAACAACAAGTCTTTACAAAATTGTTGATACCCTACCTAAAACAAATGATGTTTCGGTAATAGTTCCCTTTGAATATAAGCAGTCTTCTTTAAACTATACCTCCACGTTCAGGTTGATGGACAGTGTGGCATTAATAATGAATGAGAATGATTCTATCACCTTTTCAGTTGACGGGTATTCGTATATGGATGAGGGCAATGATTTTGTGTGTTACTGGCTTTCGTATAACAGGGCGCTGGTTGTTAAAACTTACCTGGTTGGCCGGGGTGTTGACAGCAACAGGCTTATTTCCATGGAGGCCAAAAGTAAGGATCGCTCTATTTTGCGTAAAGCTAAAAACGAACCGGTGTTGTTTAATTGCACCGCAGAAATTGTGTTGAAATATCCAATTCCGCCACCTCCGGTTGTAATACAGGATGCAGATGAAGACGGGATTCCTGATGATAAGGATAGCTGCCCCAATGAATATGGCTACGCATCTTTAAATGGTTGTCCGGACACCAATGCTATAATTGTTCCATTTGAACCTGGCCAGTCAGCTTTATTGTTTGGAACTTACAAAGTGCTTGATAGCGTGGTAACGATTTTAAGAAAGGACCGCACCATTACATTTTCAATTGAAGGCCATGCGTACAAAGAGGAAGGCGTACAGAGCTTATGCGACCAGCTTGCAAAGGAAAGAGCCGATATGGTTAGAAAATATTTATTAACCCGCCAAATTGCACCTGTAAGAATAACCTGGATAAAAAGCTTTAGCAAATTGAAACCTTTAAATGCAGGCAGAAATCCATGGGAAAAAGCAATGAATTCGAGGGTTGAAATATTTTTATTTCGTCGGGAAAAAACTAATTAAAAAAGTTTGCAATTTTACCCGGCTTGCAAAATTTCATTTAGCAGTGAGTTTGCTAATACCTATTATTGTTTCTGTCAAATACTATATATAACCACAAGTCGTTTTTGTTAGTTTCATTGCAACAATAATATCACAAGATTATTAATGCTAAACTTCCCTGGGTGCATTTCAAATTGTCGCTGGCTGGTGGAGACACCAGCCAGGGCAGTCAGCCGTGGGCGGTGTCTCCACCGCCCACAGTCTTACAAATAAAGCGACAATTTGAAATACACCCACTTCCCTCCATTGTAGAAATTCATACACAAATTTTTTAATGTAATGATTGGTTATTACTGATAAATATTTTGGCTCGATTATTTGTTGACTGCATATATAGAAACAGGCAATAGATGTTATTGAAGTAATGTGTGTATTGGTAAATATTTGCTGTTTGTTCATCTTTTAAAACAATTTATATGCAATGGTTAGGCAGAAGACAAAGCTCAAATGTAGATGACCGGCGTGGTATGTCTGGAGGCGGAATTGCCGCAGGTGGTGGAGTGATTGGGGTGATCATTTACCTGATTTATAGTTTTATTGGTGGTGGAGATATTGATCCCTCAAAAATTCCTTTGCCTCAAACCCAGCAGACTGAACTTTCCGCAGAAGAACAAAAAGCTGACGATGAAAGAGCGCAGTTTATAAAATTTGTGTTGGCCGAAACAGAAGATGTGTGGAACAAAATATATACGGATAATGGCAGTAATTATGTGGAACCCACATTGGTTTTATTTCGCAACTCGGTGGCTTCCGCTTGTGGCAATGCCAGCGCTGCATCAGGCCCGTTCTACTGCCCGGGTGATAGTAAACTATACATCGATCTTTCCTTTTACCAGGAAATGCAGGATAAATTAAATGCTCCCGGCGACTTTGCCATGGCCTACGTTGTGGCACACGAAATTGGCCATCATATTCAAAACCTGAATGGCACTGCAGAAAAGATGAGCCGTATACGTTCTCAATCAAGTGAAACAGAAGCTAACAGGTTGAGCGTAAGGATGGAATTGCAAGCTGATTTTTATGCTGGCGTTTGGGCGCACTATGAGCAGTCAATGAAAAATATTTTGGACAAAGGCGATATTGAAGAAGCACTCAATGCAGCCAATGCCATTGGCGATGATCGCTTGCAGCGGCAGGCTACAGGAACCGTTATGCCCGATGCATTTACCCACGGAACATCGGCCCAGAGAGTTTACTGGTTTAAAAAAGGATTTGAAACCGGCGACATTAAACAGGGCGATACCTTTAATGCGCCTGAATTGTAACTGCCTTGTAAATCAGCATTTAAAAATATAATTCAACGGTGCCCCTGCAACATCTCAGTCAAATATTACTAAAGATTGCAGATGGGTATTTTAAAAATAACTACCTATTACAAGTTTTTTAATTATTAAAAATTGATGAAAACGATCGTTTTACATATCGTAGGAATTCTTCCTGATCTTGCACGCTGCGTAGAAATACTTTGTAAATAACAACGCACACCTCAATAGTCAATTGCTGACTAGCAATAATTACTGCCAAAGATTTTTAAACTATTTCTCCTGAAATGCAGGCATTTTCCCTTTGACTGAACTCCATTTAAGGATGTTTTGCCGCTAAGGACGGGCATTTATAACTTGGGTTGAAATCTGCATTTCAAATTTTTTGACACAAATATTTGGCTAATTATGTATTTCCCTATATTTGCCCACCAATTGTAATTCGTACTCAAATGACCTTTTGCCTCAGGATTCATACTAAATCTGCTGTTTATACATTGATGGCTGTATTGCTTTCCACATTCATATCACTTCATTTAAAAGCGCAGCAAAACCCGATTATTTTTTCACCGTTAAGTTCAGGTTTCTACCAGGCAAAAATAAATCAGTTACAGAAATATACAGTTCCTCAAAAATACACTGATAAGTCACCACAGGCATGGTACAAGGAAATGATGACCGACCGCAACACAGCGCTCATTCATTTATTTAAAGACGATGGAGTTATTTATGATACCCTGCTGCTTAACAAATGCAACGTCATTGGCAATCGCATTATTGCTGCCAATAAAAATTACAATTTTGATAGCGTAAAATTTTACATTAACCGGTCTTCAGTTCCAAATGCTGCCTGTTATGGCGATGGTACCATCATGGTAAACCTGGGGCTTTTTTTATGGATAGATAATGATGATGAACTGGCGCTTGTGCTGGGCCACGAAATGAGCCACCAGGTACTGAACCATTTAGAAAGCCAGTTGGAAAAAAATATTGCCAAATTGACTTCCGAAGATTTTAAGGACGAATTGAAAGATATAAAGAAAAGTAAAGACGGTAAATATGACCGCTTCAAAAAGTTGATGAAAGATTTTTCAGTAGAAACCAGCAAACACAGTACCTACAAAGAAACTGAGGCAGATAGCCTTGCAGAGGTGATGATTAAACGTGCCGGATTTAATACCTTCAATGGTTCGCTAATTTTATTGAAGCTCGATAATTCCGATGCCATTTATACTGCATCTACGCTTTATTCTGTTCGGGAATTTTTTGAAAAAAAGCCGGTTGATCAATCTTTTTTTGTAGTTAAACGCAAATACAATGGCCTTTCATCTGCCAATGTAACCATGAATGCGGATGTGGATTTCGACTCCATAAAAACGCATCCTGATTGTATAAAAAGATATGAAGCCGTGGCCGGATTTGGCACTAAGCCAACCGTTAATTGTTGCACTACACTTACCAGTGCGTACAGCGTTTATAAGGAAAGAGCCATGCAGGAAATTGTAAGAAACCTGTATGAAAATAAAGCCATCGGGTTATGCGCCCACTTCTGCATTTTTGCCCTTAACAATCATTATAATCCGGCAGTATATAACGAGTTTCTTTCACTCTGTTTTTCACAATTGTACTGGAGCGATAAACATTTGGAACGATATAATGCGGTTAATGCAAAAGCCACCAGGGAAACAACGTTAAAGTCGCTGCAGGACTATCTTTTCGACGCAAGTATAGCAGACCTGGATAAGCTATCTGATTATTTTTTAGGCAATACTACCGATGCTGCTACCGAGGATATGGAGTTTGCAAAACTGATGCGAAACACACAGGTAGAATCAAAAGACATAGCCTACGCTTACGACTCCTTCAATAGAAAATACCCACACAGCAAGTATCAATATTTACTCAAAAAAAAATGACAATGATCAAATTAAAAAGTACCCTTGTTTTACTTTCTGCATTGATTAGTTTCAGCACATTTGCGCAAAGCAAAGAATTTGAAAACGTAATCGATGTAGAAGTAAAGAACACCGTAGAAATTACCAACAACAAACAGATAGTTGGCTATGCATTTTTCTACAAAATTGACAAGCTGAAAAAAGCAGCCTTATATCGGTTAGCAATTTTGGATGAAAATCTGAAAGAAATTGGCAGCAATGAATTTGAAGGCCCGAAAGATTTGATATTGAAAAGGGCTGTGTACGAATCAAACCAGATTTTGCTTAGTTTTTTTGATGAAAGCAAGAAGGAAGGTTATGCAAGATTTGTAAAAATATTTGATCTTAAAGGAAAAGAAAAAGGTACAATTCCTTACGACCCTGAAAAAGTGAAAAAGGGTATGTTCGGTGCTGCGGTTGCAGAACAAATGGAAGCAATCTACGAAGGAACCGACAACGTGGAAGGAAAAGGGTTTATAACTGTTTACCAGAGTAAAGCAAAAACAGGTGGTGTGGATATTCAGATGATTGGAATGAACGGAAAAATAAGCTGGGAAAAAAATATTACAGCCGACAAAGGTGACCGGGCCGACCTGTACCTGCTAGGTGCTACCTCAAACACAATTTTATTTTATGAAATGGAAAGAGATGGCATCATGGACAGGGATGCAAAAGTTTCTTTGGTTGGACTTAGTGCTACAGATGGAAAAGAACTTTTCAAAAAATCAATGGAACTTAATGGCTTGTCATACGAACCAATGTTGATTAAAAAGAGTGATGACGGTAAAGTTAAAATTGTAAGCAGTATGGCTGATGTAAGTGATAAATTCTTTACTGCAAAGCCAAATGGATTTAGCATTGGTGATTTAAACGACCTGACCGGTGAAATAAAAACCATCAAAGATTTTAGTTTTTTGAAAGACCTTGATAATGTTCTTAACATGAAGAATGAAAACAAATCGGAAGATGGGTATATTAAAGCACACAACATTTTGATGATGCCTGATGGCGGTATGGTAATGGTGGGTGAGTTTTTTAGAAAAACCGTTAGCGGTGGAGGTATGGCAATGAAGTTGCTTACGCAGGGGCAGGCATCTGCCGCACAAGCTACTATTGGCGATATGTTTTTGCTACGCATCAACAACAGCCTGAAAGCTACCTCGCTTGAAAAAATTGAAAAAGATAAAGACAGGGTATATATGCCAACTGATGGTATTCCAATTGGATTAATGGCCAGGTTGTTAACTTATCAACACGATTTTGGTTACATGTACACAGATGAAGGCATGACCGGTAACAAGCAAACAGTATTGGCAAGGGGATCATTTGGAGAAGATACCTACGGTACAGTAGCTATCACCATTGATGAGAAAAAGGGCTTTACAAAAAAGCGTTTCAATCTTGATAAAGAGAAAAATGTTAGTTATTACATTTCAAGGGCCAAGCCGGGTTATGTAATGATTATGAAGTATAATTCCAAAGAGAAAAAAATCAACGTTAGTCTTGAGAAAGTGAGTTAATACAATTGATAATATTTTGAAGCGCCATCCATAATCCGGATGGCGTTTTTTTTTATGACTTCATTAAAATAATTGCACGTAAACTATGCTATGAATCAATTAATTTTTTTTAAGATGATTAATTCAATTAAACTTATTGCGTAAAATAATTTGTTTCTCAATCACCCGGTATTATACGATGCCGTTTCACCAACTGAATTTATTATCTTACAGCAAAAATTATCTACATCCATCATAATCAACGATCGCTATGCAAAGAAAAAAATTTATACAACAGTCTGTATTGTCCGGCCTTGCGCTATTTGGTAATAATGTAATGCAGGCTGCAGCCACAAGAACTCCCACAAAAGTAACCGCTGGCAAGCCTTTTAACCTCGACTATGCTTTTCATGATGGTATGTTTAAAAACAGTGGCGGCAGTGATTTTACCGACCAGATCCGCTACGCCTACGACCTTGGTTTTAGATCTATAGAAGACAATGGTTTTATGGATAGGCCGGTTGAGCAACAAAAAAAGATTGGCGATACACTGGCTAAGCTGGGAATGCGTATGGGCGTTTTTGTTATGAACTTCGATCACTGGCCGGTAAAAACTTCGTTGTGTTCCGGTGATACAACCTGGCGGGAAAAGTTCCTGGCTTCCTGTACCAACGCAGTGGAAGTTGCCAAACGTTGCAATGCTACTTGGATAACCGTAGTGCCCGGAAATTATGAACGCAAATTACCAATCGATTATCAAACTGCCAATGTTATAGAAGCGTTGAGGCCTGCCTGCGATATACTGGAACCACATGGCCTTGTGATGGTACTGGAAGCGTTGAGCGATACACCGGATCTTTTTCTACGCCATTCCGACCAGACCTTTGCTATCTGTACCGCAATTAACCGGCCTTCTTGTAAGTTTCTTTTCGATATGTATCACATGCAACGCAATGAAGGTAATATCATCAATAATCTCGATGCTGCCTGGGACCAGATCGGCTACATACAAATTGGAGATAACCCCGGCCGTAATGAACCTGGCACCGGCGAAATGAACTATAAAAACATCTTTAAACATATTTACGATAAGCAATATAAAGGTATACTGGGCATGGAGCACGGCAATTCAAAAGGCGGTAAAGAAGGAGAGGAGTTATTAATAAAAGCCTATCGGGAAAGCGATCATTTTTTGGATTGATCCATTAAATACATTTAGTAAAAAACTTGCCGTTTGAAAAATTCAATTCATTTAATTGCCCTGTTCTTTTTGATTGCTACAAGTTGTACAGCTCAACAGCCCGCCAGGCTTGTTGTTAGCGGCAAGCAATTGGTTTTAAAAGTTTATCAAACTTTTCGAGAACATTCAAAAGAGTTACCGGACTTTCGCCAAGCGCTTACAAACATCATATAACCAGTTCATACTCCGATTAAATAACCAATTCTGAACATTAGTCGGGTTTAGTGCAAAAAATAGTCTTTTTCTGTAAAGTTTTTGGTTTAACGAAAGTTTAATTTTGATTAAGACTAAAACTTAAATGTCTTAAAACCAATTATTATAAAGAGTCGAAAATGAAAAAATTATTTTACTTGTTTATCCTGATCAGTTTATCAGCTGCTGTGCATGCGCAAAGTGGGCGGTCGGTTTTGGATTTTGATCAAAACTGGACGTTTAACCTGGGCGACGTAACCAACGGCCAAAACATTGATTTTAATGATGCCAGCTGGCGAAAATTAAATTTACCTCATGACTGGGGCATAGAGGGCGAATTTAAAAAAGAAAACCCGGCCACTGTGGAAGGCGGCGCTTTACCAGGCGGTATAGGCTGGTACCGTAAAACCTTTACCATCCCGCAAACTGATAAAGGCAAATTGATCTATATTGCTTTTGACGGTGTTTATCAAAAAAGCGATGTGTGGATAAACGGCCATCATTTAGGCTATAGACCAAACGGTTATATCAGTTTCAGATATGAACTTACCCAGTATTTAAATTATGGCGGTAAAAAAAATGTGATAACTGTAAAGGTTGATAATTCTTTACAGCCAAATTCACGCTGGTATTCCGGTTCGGGCATTTACCGCAATGTTTGGCTGATAAGCACTAACAAAATTGCCGTTAACCATTGGGGTACTTTTGTAACCACACCAAAGGTAAGCGCCAGCCATGCCGATGTTAACCTGAGCGTTAGCATAAAAAACGCGGCAGGTAATACTAAACTTGCCACTGTTGTCAGCAGCATTTATGCCAATGGTAAAGTAGTAGCAAGCAAAACTCTTACAGGCGTTAGTTTAAAGGATACGGTTACTAC
>JBDUEK010000078.1:0-28136 GCA_040002495.1 Ferruginibacter sp. | reverse complement strand
AAAAAAGAAGACCTGGTTGATGAACAAACTTTACAATTGCGTAAAGTGTTGAAAACACCATTGGAAGATCTTGATCTTTCTGTACGTGCCTTCAATTGTTTAAAAGCTGCTAAAATCAATTCATTGAGCGAACTTGTTCAGTACGAACAGGAAGACCTGATGAAATTCAGAAACTTTGGCCAGAAATCTTTAAGTGAAATTGAGCAGGTGTTGAACGAAAGAGGGTTAGGTTTTGGAATGGATTTAAGCAAGTTGAAACTGGATGATGAGTAAAATGCCCCTCCGCCCCTAAAGGGGAACCGGAGATTTTATAACTGAAGTACGCTGCAATTCCTGACACGGTGCAGCGGAAATTTTAAACACAAATGTCATGCGTCACGGAAATAAGAATAACAATTTAAGCAGAACAGCTTCTCACAGGAAAGCCCTGTTGATGAACCTGGGTTGCCAGCTGATCACTTACAAAAGGATCACTACTACTTTGGCAAAAGCAAAAGCTCTGCGTAGCTATATTGAGCCACTGATTACAAAAACCAAAGCCACGGAGTCGAAGGAAACAATTATGCACAATCACCGTATTGTGTTTAGTTACCTGAACGACAAAGCAGCCGTTAAGGAATTGTTTACAGTAGTTGCTCCAAAAGTTGCAAGCCGCCCGGGTGGTTATACCCGTATCATTAAATTAGGTAAAAGAATCGGTGATGCTGCTGAAGTAGCAATGATTGAACTGGTTGACTTTAACGAAATTTACGGTAAAGGCATTGCAAAAGCAGAAGCTGCTGAGCCGGTTAAAAAGACAAGACGTAGCGGTGGTGCAAAAAAGAAAACAGCAGATACATCAGCAGTTGAAGAAGCTGTAGAAGTAAAAGCTGAAGAAGCAACTGGTACAGAAGAAGAAACGAAAGAAGCATAATTTGAAAAAATTTGTTTTATATAAAAGCTCCGATAGTACTATCGGAGCTTTTTTTTGGCTTATTGGAAAATGAACATATGGCAGTAGCAAGGGATTACGGAGTTTTTCAGGTAGCGATTCTTTGAATGTGAAAAAATTATTTGTTGAATAAATCAGTGAAGTCTTTTCTTTGCAAAATTTCTATTTAGTATGTCTACAAATCAAAAAAAGCAAGCAATTTTATTATTGGAAGATGGCACATTGTTTTACGGCCATGCTTTTGGTAAAACTGGTACAACAACCGGTGAGTTGTGTTTTAATACAGGGATGACAGGTTACCAGGAGGTATTTACAGACCCCAGTTATTACGGCCAGGTGTTAATTATGAATAATGTTCATATTGGTAACTATGGTGTGAAAGATGTGGATGTGGAAAGTGATAGCGTAAAAGTAAAAGGAGTAATTGGCCGAAACCTTGAAGAGCAGTATTCACGCTTTGAAGCTACAGGGTCTTTACAGGCATATTTTGAGGAGCAACAACTGATTGCCATTGACCAGGTCGATACGAGAGCATTGGTTGCCCATGTGCGTACTCAAGGCGCTATGAACTGTATTATCTCTTCCGAGATCACGGATTTAAATATATTAAAGCGGCAATTAGCGGAAGTTCCTTCCATGGATGGCCTTGAGCTGGCAACAGCGGTTTCAACCAAAGAGCCTTATTTTTTAGGTGATCCTGAAAGTAAAATCCGTGTTGCAGTGGTAGATTGTGGCATTAAAAAACACATACTGGCAAACCTTGTACAAAGAGGGGCTTATGTAAAAGTACACAATGCCAATACCAGTTTTGAAACATTGCAATCATTTAAGCCCAATGGTTATTTTATCAGCAACGGGCCAGGAGATCCGGCGCCATTGGTTGGGGTAGTAAATACGGTAAAGCAGGTACTGGCTGCAGAAATACCCTTATTTGGTATATGCCTGGGGCATCAGTTACTTGCGCTTGCCAATGATATTCCTACGTTTAAAATGCACCATGGCCATCGTGGATTGAACCATCCTGTAAAAAATGTAATCAGTGGTAAAAGTGAAATCACTACACAAAACCATGGTTTTGGCGTAGATCCGAAGGCGGTAAGGGCATCTGAAAAGGTAGAAATTACGCACCTAAATCTGAATGATGATTCGATAGAAGGTATCAGGGTAAAAAATAAACCGGCCTTTTCGGTGCAGTATCATCCCGAAGCAACACCGGGCCCACACGATAGCAGGTATTTATTTGATGAGTTCATTGCAATGATAAATAAAAACAACACGAATTTTTAAGGCACGAATTACACGAATATGAAAATAGCAATCATCAATGGTCCCAACCTAAATTTACTTGGTACAAGAGAGCCGGAGATATATGGTAGTAAAACATTCGAAGATTATTTTGAGGAATTAAAAGCTAAGTCTCCGTCAATTGAATTCACTTACTTTCAAAGTAATATTGAGGGTGAGATAATCGATGCCGTACAAAAGGTTGGCTTTTCTTATGATGGTATTATCATTAATCCTGGTGGCTACACACATACTTCCGTAGCCTTGGGCGATGCAATCGCAGCTATTACCACGCCTGTTGTGGAAGTGCATATCTCCAATATTTTTGGCCGGGAGGACTTCCGCAAATTATCTCATGTATCCGGTAAAAGTGTGGGCGTAATCAGTGGCCTTGGATTGAAAGGCTATGAGCTGGCGGTTGGATATTTTCTTTCTTAATTATTTTTTCTTCCAAAGACTTTCTTAAAAAACATGGAGCCCCCGACCAAGGGAGCTCCTGTAATCCAAACAATCCATAAAAACAAAAATCTTAATAGTTAGCGCACAACTTTTGAAATTGGATTGTTATAGCATCTTGATTTAATAAGAGTCCAAAGGACTACGTTGAAATCTTAGATGGTATTATACCGATTGCAAATCGTATTAGACTAAATAACGGTATAATCGGTATTATAAGCTTAAAACCTTGGGCATCTTACTGCATCCCGGCTTGTATTGTCTTTGTTCAAATATTTTTGGTATGATAAAGCAATTTCAAAACCTCCTCTGCCTGCGCTGGCAGCACTGAGTTTAGAAATATTTGCATCGTAGCTGAGCGAAATGGCAATCGGTTTCATTTCTAATTTTGCCACTGGAATAAAGGCATCCTGCCATCTTACAAATGCACCTCCATGAATAAAGTATCTTGGATTTTCAGTATCGTCCAACCGGTAGGTTAGTAATGCGCCGGCAACCAATTCTTTATAGGATCCCTGTTGCGAAAAATCTGCATGAATAGTGATATATGTATTGTCCGTCGCCGCCATTTTAGCGCCGGCAGAGTACACCCATTTAGGCGTCACTTCGGCTGTTCCATTGCTGTAAAAAGAAGTTTTTGCGGTCTTGTTAAAATGATGATAAGCAACACCAAAAAAGAAATTGTTTTCAGGATCGTTGCCCAGTTGAGTATTAAAGCTCATGCCAGCCGTTCCATCAAAATATGAATAGGATGTACCTGAAAAATTTTCACCCGTACTAAGATTGCCGTTGTAATTGTTACCATCATACTGGCTGTTGGTAGTTACTTTGCTGTTGTCAAATCTACGCTGTACAAGGCCACCCATAAATCCCAACGATAAATACATATTTCTATCAGCACTTAAAGATTTATGATAGTTTAGAGCAGGAGCAACATGCGTTGATGTAAGGGCAATTGTTCCGGCCTTATCATGTAAAATCTGGGCACCGACTGTAAGGAAATCTTCACTTTTACCGACTGCTAATTTTACTTCTCCATTTATAGAAGTGGTTTGATAGGGAGTGGTAACACTTTGCCATTGTGTACGGTAAACGGTTTGTAAACGGAGATCACCGGAAAATAAGCCAGCCAGTGCAGGATTACGTAAAAGTGGTGCCTCAAAAAATTGAGAAAAGTGGATGTCTTGTGCAGTTCCGTTCAGACCAAGAACTATCAGTATACCACACAAGATGATGTGTAGATTATTTTTCATGGGTTTGGATTTTGTAAGCCTTCTTGATTCTATATCTTAAAACGAGTTCGTGTTCATTTTATTTTATCTAAACTTATTCTTTTGTCCACATTTTGCAATGTGTATACACTTCCACTTAGCATACATAACAATGCTGATTTCCAATTGATTTTGTATAGAAGTATTAAATACATTTAACGGATTTTCTATTTTCATTTGCAGGTATAAAAGTCATAGCCGGTAAAGGTTTAAGGGATTGAGAAAAAACAAAAGCCAGCTCCCCAGCCGGCTATGTTTTTTTATTAAAAGCAAAACTTTTATTTAGCGCATCAACGCAATATTTCCTCTATAAGGTAAAATGGAGTTGTTGTCGCAGATAATATCAATCATATAAACAAATACATCCGAAGGTAATTTTACACCTTTGTAAGTGCCATCCCAACCAGATGAAGGATCATTTGCATTAAAGCTACTTTTCTCAAACACCACTTCTCCCCAACGATTAAATATTTTTAGATTTTTAATTTTGAATAAGCCCGTACCCCTTGGATAGAAAATATCATTTGCGCCATCACCATTGGGAGAAAAAGTATTTGGAATAAATACATTCGCCCCATTACACAATACAAATACGCTCACCTGGTCTCTTGCCAAACAACCACCCCGATTTTTTACTTCAACTGTGTATACGGTATTGGTAGTTGGTTTAATAGAAATGTTCGGATAATTATTTCTGAATATTGCTCCCGTAGGTGTCCATATTACACTGATTACGTCCGAAGAAAAAGTTGGTGTGAGGTCGGTTGTTTTACCAACATTAATTGTCTGATCTGGCCCTGCATCAACAGTTGGAATCGGGTACACTTTTAATGGTACATAACCAGAATCTTTAAAACAACCTTGAATATCTGTTCCAACAACTTTGTAAGTAATGGTTGAATCGGGTCTTGCAGTGGGCGATGCTAACGAGTTGTCATTTAGGCCCAACGGTGGCGACCATTCATAAACATCCGCACCAACAGCAAATAGTTTTTTATCCTGGCCTTTGCACAAAGTATCCGGTTTACTATAGGCTATCTTAAAAGGATATCGCACTTTTACCTTGACAGTATCACTTGCGCTACATCCTTGTACAGATGCGCCTTTCACTATATAATTGGTAACACTGTCAGGTGTTGCAACCGGATTGGCACAGTTAACACAACTTAACCCTTTTGACGGCGTCCATGAATAAGTACTAGCTCCCGTAGTTTGTAAAGTTATGCCCACGCCTTTACAGATAACGGTGTCTGGTCCAGCGTTTACAGAAGGAATAACATAGGCATTTACTGGTTTAATTACCGTATCTACGCAGCCACTACTATTAGTTACCATCAGGTTTACGTCATATATCCCTGAAACGGTAAAGTCCTGAACCGGTGGATTTTTAATAGTTGAAGTGTTACCATTCCCAAAGTTCCAGTACCAACTTACTGCGGAGGTATCTGCTGCGGTAAGCAATCCACTGAATGTTACTTTCACAGGTGTACATCCGTCTTTAGTTTTAGTCATATCAGCTTTTGGAGATGCAACTATTTTTACTGGTTTGGCCGACAATACAGAATCCTTACATCCATTGCTTGTTGTAATTATAAGTTTCGGATAAAAAAGACCCGTAGCTCCATAAGGATGTACCGGGTTTTTAGTAGTGGCGCTGGTGCCATCACCGAAAGTCCAATTGTATCCTGTAATTAAATCATTGCTCAAAGATGAATCTGCAAATGAAATGCTTCCGGCATCACAAAGAGTTTTGTCTGTGAAATTAAACTTGGCAATAACTCCACTAACCTGGATGGTGTCTTTACCCGTAACAGGTACCTGGCAACCATTCGGGTCAATTAGAATCATTTTTGGAACGTAAGTTCCCTGGTTAAGATATGTATAAGAAATTACAGAATCTGCTGTTACAGAAGTTGCACCGTTGCTAAAATCCCAGATAAAGGACAACCTGTCTTTGGTAGTTGCTGAAAAATTAACAGTAACCGGATTACATCCTTTTAGAGGACTGTAAGTAAATGTTCCCGTCGGGCCATTAATCAGAATATTTTTCTTTTTCACTTCAATACATCCACCTGGTCCTTTTACGGATAATGTAACGGTATAATTACCAGGGTAGCTATAAAAATGCGATGGATCCTTAACTGTAGCAGTACTGCCGTCACCAAAATCCCAAACCTGTGAAATTGCATTGGTTGATAAATTAGTAAACTGAACGATTAATGGCGGACAAGTGCTAAAAGAATCACTCATGTTGAAGTCGGCAACTGAAGTTACAATGTTTACATATCCGGATTTTAACATTGAATCCGCACAGCCATACTGATCTGTAATTTTAAGTGCAACATCATAGTTGCCATCTATTGTAAAAGTGTGAGCGGGGCTTTTCAATGTTGAAGTTGTACCGTCTCCGAAATTCCAGAAATAGTTAAGTCCTGGCCCTGTAGATAGATTGGTAAAATTAACAGGTTTACCAGGGCAGGTAGCCGTATCTGTTGTTTTAAAACTGGCAACAGGTTTTGAAATAATTAACGCAGTTGCTAATTTAATACTGTCTGAACATCCCCTTGTATCAATAACTGTCAGGCCAACTTTATAATTACCTGGGGCAGCATAATTGTGTTGAAATGGAGCCGCAGTTAATGTTTCATTAATTCCATCTGCATAGTTCCAATTCCATGTTTGTATAGCATGCGTGCCATCACTTACAGATTGATCATTGAACAAAACTGTACTGTTAAGGCAACTTCCGGGAACGGAAGATGCGAATTTAGCTGTAGGTCCGTCTACCCTGATGTACATTGATTTAGTCAATGTGTCTTTACATCCTAATATATTTGTAGTAACGAGGCTTACTGAATAGGTGCCTGCAATTTTATAAATATGTGAAGCTGTATTGGTCACAGAATCTACCAACGTGCCATCACCAAAATTCCATTTAAAAGAATTGATATCGGCCTTGCTTAAGTTAGTAGTAAAATCAACTTTACTGCCTTTGCAAATGACTGTGTCAGATGCAAAAAATGAAGGCTTTACGTCAATTACCTGGATGGTTCTTCTATTCTCATAATCGCAACCGGTAGAATTGTTGTATACTGTTAAATTTACAATGTAGGAGCCATCTGTACTGTAGGTATGTACCGGGCTTTTTTGTATTGAAGTGGTTCCATCACCAAAGTCCCACAACCAGCTATCGGCACCTATAGATTGATCGGTAAAAACTCTTTCAAAAGGTTTATTACAATTAAACGTGATGACATACCTGGCAATTGGTGGTTTTACATGAATATAATTCAGGTACTTAATGGTATCGGAACAACCTGTATTCCAAATAATCAATTGAATGTCGAAATAGCCAGTGTCGGTATACTTATGTGTTGGAAACTGCGAAGTAGCTTTTGATCCGTCACCAAAGTCCCAGAGCCATTTAATAGGGGCACCTAAACTCTCGTCATTAAACGTAACACCCTCTTTTGCACAGGCATCTCTTGGGGTAGCCGAAAATATTGCCTGCGGCTTGCTATTTACAAAAACAGCATTTGTTTTAACAGTTGAATCTACACATCCTCCTACAGTAGTAATAATAAGTTTTACGGTATAAGCACCTGGAATTAAATAAGTATGAGTTGGCGCAACAAATACTGAGGTGTTTCCATCTCCAAAATCCCAGAAGTAACCAACAATTGGATCTACTGTAGCAATTGAGCTTGAAAAAGATTTTGTGAAAGGGGCACAACCACTATCCGGCAAATTTTTAAGTGTTGCTTTTGGAGGAACTATTTTTATATAATTCGTTTTCTTAAGTGTATCTGTACAACCGTTGGTACTGGTTACAACTAATGTTACATTGAAATTTCCGATCCGCGTATAGGTATGCTGAGGATTAGCGAGGATAGAAGTGGTGGTGTCTCCAAAATCCCAGCTATATTGCACGGCACCAATTGATTCATTGATGAAATTTACAGTAAAAGGACTACCACAATTTGTACTATCATCAGCTATAAATGCAGCTTTGGGTGAAGGCAATACGGTAATTGTTTTAATAGAAGAATCAGTGCAGCTGCCAAAATTTACAAACATTTTTACGGTGTAACTTCCCGGAACAGTATATTTTTTAACCGGCGATAGTTGAGTTGATGTAGTGCCATCACCAAAATTCCAAAAAGCAGATACTGGCTGAGGTGAAGAAGTATTTTCGAAAACTGTAAATATGTTGCCACAAGTACTGGCAAGCATATTGAATGAAGCGGAAACATTACCAACTGTAACTCCATTTGAATGGATGATTGTATCGGTACAGCCGGTAGAATTGGTTACAACTAATTGCACCGAATAGCTGCCTGCGTTGGTATACGAATGTGATGGATTTAAAGCGGTTGAGCTGGCACCATCTCCAAATAACCATTGATAAGTAAGGCTTCCGGTACCTGTAGAGTTGTTTTGAAAGTTTATAGTAACAGGAGCACTACACACATTGGGAACACTATTGCTGAAATTAGCGGTTACACCAGCACTAATCTGTATGTATTGCGATTTTGAAATAGTAGTAAGGCAACCTGCACTATTTGTAACCCGAAGCGTTACATTATAATTTCCGGAGGCTGTATAAGTATGTAATGGGTTTTGATCATTAGATGAAAGTCCGTCCCCAAAATCCCATTGCCAGTTTGTAACTGCGCCACTACCTGCTGTACTTTGATCTGTGAATTGAACTGGTAAAGGATAGCAACCACTCGTGGTTGATGCATTGAATTCAACGTTGGGTTTCGATGATACCGAAATGTATTGGGTTTTTATAATGGAATCGGTAGTAGTGCCGTTGCTTGCTACCAATTTAATGGTGTATAACCCGGGGTTAAAATAACTTGCTGATGGATTTTGAAGGAAAGATATTGTGCCGTTGCCAAGATCCCATTTCCATTGAGTTGGGCTACCGGTGGAGACATCTTTAAAACTTACAATTAATGGAGCACATCCACTGTCGGGAGAAGCTGTAAAATCTGCACTAACCTGTGCCTTTAAATTAAAACTAAAGAGTGACAGCAATAACAGACACACAGCCTGGATTCCAGTTCTGAATTTCATAGGATTGGGGAGTTTTGCTTTTGTTAATTACTATTTACAATTGACACTGTAAACAGCAATTATCTAACTCTTTATCTACTATAAAATTGTGTAAATGTTAAGAAAAAACGGAGATGTGGATAAACAAGTATTACAGTCTTTCCATGTGTAAAACCTTCGGGTCGGTACTTCCCCAAGGCGCCAATTCCATTATGGGAACTGCTTTTTTAGTAAACTTCCATTGCCTGTTGATAAATTTGAATTCAGTGGGTGTGGTGGGACTAGTGAGGCTTATCACCAATTTGCTGTAATCATCATTACTTGTCCAGGTGCCCATATAGGTTACGCCACCCTTTGTGCCGGTCATTGGCCCATCATAAAATGAGGTGGTTTTTGTAAGTATAAACGAATAGCCGGTAAATTGGCTGGTGATATTTACACCACTATCGGTTGCAAGGTGTACAATAAAGTTTTTATTTAAAATGTTTTCTTCAAACAATTGTTCCAGTGCTGCTCTGTCACCCGATGCGGCTTTTAGTTTTTTGCAACTGCTCAATAAAAGCAGTGAGGCGAATGCCAACGCTACAATAAATCTCCCTTTATAAAGAATATTGAGCAACCCAACCATAATATTATTGATAGATACCGGCATATTTCTTTGTGACATATTGAGTGAAATATTTTGAATTCAGGTTTTCACCTGTAGCTTTTTTACATAAATCTTCTGACGTATAATATTTGCCGTGGCTATAGATATTTTTACTCAGCCAGTTCAACACGCTGTCATTGTTGCCTTGTATTAGGTCCTGTTCTAAAGATGCATTCTCTTTTTCAATAGCTGCATACAACTGTGCAGCGTAAATACTTCCAAGACTATAAGTGGCAAAATATCCAAAACTTCCGTGGCTCCAATGAATGTCCTGCAGGCAACCTTTATTGTCATCCGGCACTTTTACTCCCAGGTATTTTTCATAGAGTTCGTTCCAGTAAGCAGGAATATCCTTTGTTTCCACGCTTCCTTCTATTAGCATTTTTTCTAACTCGTACCTGATCATAACGTGCAGGTGATAAGTAAGTTCATCTGCTTCTGTCCTGATCAAAGAAGGTGCCACACTGTTGATACCTTTATAAAATTGTTCAACGGAAATATGCTCCAGTTGTTTAGGGAAGAACGTATTTAGCAATTTAAAATTGTGCTTCCAAAATGGTAAACCCCGACCAATGCAGTTCTCCCACAAACGGCTTTGGCTTTCATGAATACTCAAACTGCAATACTCACCAAGTGGAAGCCCATATTGGTTTGCGGGTAATCCCTGTTCGTATAAAGCATGTCCTCCTTCATGAATACAACTCCAGGTCATATTGCCCAGGTCGCTTTCATCAATCCTGGTAGTTACTCTTACATCCTGGCTGTTAAAGTTTGTTGTAAACGGATGAATGCTGATATCTTGCCGGCCTGCTTCAAAATCAAACCCCATTCTTTTTAATATTTCCATTCCAAATTTCCATTGATCATCCTTGTTGAAGTGTTGATGAAGAAAAGAGCTGTCTACAGTCGGCTTATTCCCGATTTTGTCTATTAATTCAATCAGCCCCGGTTTTAAATCACTAAAAATTTTGTCGGTTATTTTTACTGTAAGCCCTTTATCATAATCGTTCATTAATGCATTATAAGGATGTACTTCGTAGCCCAACAATTCAGCTTCCTGCTTTTTTAGCTCAATCAACTGACGCAATGGCTCCTGGAAAACATGGAATGAATTTTCTACCCTGGCTTTTGCCCACGCATAATAGCTTTTATTAACAACCTCACTCATTTCTCTTACAAAAGATGAGCTTAGTTTTTTATTACGGATATAATCCTCCATGCTTAATTGTACATTTCTTTTTTCAGATAAGCTCAAATCATCTTTTGCATTCAATTCTAATAAAAGTGCTCCTAATTTTTCATCCGTAAATAACTGGTGAGCAATTTCAGTTAGCGTTGCTATTTGTCTTCCCCTGAAATCATTTCCTTTTGGTGGCAGATAAGTTTCCTGATCCCATTGCAATACAGCACTTGCGTATTTTACATCGGCTATTTTTTGCATCTTTGTTTTGTACTGGCTATATAATTCAACTGAACTCATCCTTTTAAATTTATTATATGAAAATCCAAGATATTACAACTTTTTTAGAAAAGCTTGCGCCGCCTTTACTCCAGGAAGGTTATGACAATGCGGGATTACTTACCGGAAACGGAAGTTGGGAATGCACAGGGGTTATTACAACGCTGGATGCAACTGAGGAAATAGTGCTGGAAGCAATCAGTAAAAACTGTAACCTTATTGTAGCACATCATCCCATTGTATTTGGTGGATTGAAAAAAATTAATGGCAAAAATTATGTTGAAAAAACTGTAATTGCTGCAATTAAGCACGATATAGCCATTTACGCAATACATACAAACCTCGATAACATCAAAGCCGGTGTGAGTGGGAAAATGGCGGACAAAATAGGTTTAATAAATCGTGAAATTTTACAACCAAAGAAAAATTACCTAAAGAAGCTGGTAACATTTGTTCCAAATAGTCATGCAGAGAAAGTAAAAGATGCAATTTTAAATGCAGGTGCGGGGCAGATTGGCGATTACAGTGAATGCAGTTTTAGCAGCCCGGGCCAGGGAACTTTTAAGGCAGGTGAAAATACCAATCCTTATGTGGGGGCAATAGGAGAGCGACATGTAGAAAGCGAAATGAAAGTGGAGACTATTTTTGCGGCCTGGCTTCAGAATGATATTTGTAAAGCATTAAATGATGCACATCCCTACGAAGAAGTGCCCTATGATATTTATAATTTGGATAATATTCACCAGGGTATTGGCAGCGGAATGGTGGGGATATTGGAAAAAGAACAAACCGAAGAGGGGTTTTTGAGATTTTTGACAGATGCATTTAAACTAAAAGTGATCAGGCATACACCATTAACCGGCAAAATGGTTAAAAAAGTAGCGCTGTGTGGTGGAGCCGGAAGTTTCCTGATAGCTAATGCTGTAGCGGCTGGAGCCGATTTTTATATCACAGGGGATGTTAAATATCATGAGTTCTTTGATGCCAATGGAAAACTCGTAATTGCAGATATTGGCCATTATGAAAGTGAACAGTATACCATTGAGCTGTTATTTGATATTTTGAGGGAAAAATTCCCTAACTTTGCCGTCCAAAAAACCGGGTTAAATACAAACCCTGTTCAATATTTTGGAAATTTCGACTCCTGAATCTTTTAAGCTATAGTTGACTCTTGAAAAAAGTAATCAGAAAAAAATGGCCTGAAACAAAATAGGGCTGAATCAAGGGTTAGAACGATGTTGAACAGGAATAAGAAGTTGGTAACAAAAAAGTAAAATAAATTTCAAACAATATATATGGCCGCAGTAAAAGATTTCTCAGTTGAAGAAAAATTAACAGCTCTCGTTCATTTACAAAAAATTGATTGTAAACTAGATGAAATTCAAATCCTGAAGGGTGAATTGCCTATGGAAGTGAAGGATCTGGAAGATGAGATTGAAGGTTTGCATGCACGTCAAACCAGGGTGGAAGAGGAGATCAATGGCATGCAGGAATTTATCAATCAAAAAAGAGAGAATATCAAAGAAGCTGAAGCTTTGGTAAAAAAATACGAAAAGCAAAGCGATAACGTAAAAAATAACCGCGAGTTTGAAGCGATCAATAAAGAGATCGAAATGCAAACGCTGGAGGTTAAACTTTGCGAAAAGCACATTAAAGATGCTACCGAAGAAGTTGGTGAAAAAGCACGTCAGCTTGAATCTGCAAAAAAAGCAGTTGGAACCAAAGAAAATAATCTGAATGGTAAAAAAGGTGAGCTTGAAAAAATTATCAGCGAAACTGAAAAAGAAGAAACGCTTTATAACAAACAAGCTGCAGATGCCCGCAGCCATGTTGATGAGCGCCTGATTTTAAGTTATGACCGTATCCGCAAAAACTATCGCAACGGGCTTGCAGTAGTACCGGTAGAAAGAGATAGCTGTGGTGGTTGTTTTCATGCAATTCCTCCGCAAAAACAAAGTGAAATTAAGTTGCGTAAAAAAGTAATTGTTTGTGAAAACTGCGGTCGCATTTTAGTAGATACTGATTTGAATGATAGCATTGAAGTAAAATAATTTTACTATCACCCTATAACCCTATTAATAAAAGAAGCTCACATTTGTGGGCTTTTTTTATTGCTTTATCTTGCATGCAAGAATAAAAAATTGCTTTTTATTTAATAGAAACGTTGGGGAATCTGTTAAAAAATCAATCTGCCAATCGTAAAAACAAGTAATTTGCTTTCTAATTTATGCTTCAAAAACTTCAAATACAGAATTATGCTATCATCGACGAGATAGCCATCGATTTTGCACAAAGCCTGAATATTATTACCGGTGAAACAGGTGCAGGTAAAAGTATTTTAATGGGCGCTCTCAGCCTCATATTGGGCGAACGAGCCGATAGCAATACCCTGATGGATAAAGAAAAGAAATGTGTAGTGGAAGGCTTTTTCACGGTTTCACATAACAGGCAGGTAAAATCATTTTTAAAAGAAAACGAATTAGACCAGGAAGAAGAATTAGTAGTGCGAAGAGAGATTGCTGTTAGTGGAAAATCACGTGCATTCATCAACGATACTCCGGTTAATTTAAATCAGTTAAAGCAGCTAAGTTCTTTATTGGTAGATCTTCACCAACAATTTGATACACTTGAGCTGGGCGACTATGATTTTCAAAGATCCGTATTGGATGCGTTGGCTGGCAATACAGACCTGGTGCAGGAATTTGAAACAGGTCATTTAAAATATGTTGCTGTAAATAAAGAATTGGGTGCGTTACAACAAGCTCAAAATGATGCCAATGCTGCGTTGGATTATAACCAGTTTTTATTTAACGAACTGGAAGAAGCAAACCTTAATGAAAATGAATTGGAAGACCTGGATGTTGAAAATAAATTACTAAGCAATGCTGAAAACATTAAACAACAATTAGGCAGTATTTATTTTGAATTGAAAGAAAGCGATTTGCCAATTGTTCAGCAATTGAAATTGTTAAGTAACAAATTGCATAGCCTTGAACAATACAATCCCTCCATTGAAGACCTTAATAAACGCCTGTTAAGTGCGCAAGCAGAATTAAAGGATATTGCAGACGAACTGGAAGGAATAGACGAAAGTGTGCATTACAACGCAGAAAGAATTCAGGTTGTTAATGATAAAATAGCACTCGGCTACCGGCTTTTAAAAAAGCATGGAGTAAATAGTACCAATGAATTGCTAGCTATCAAAGATGCTTTGCAGTCTAAGTTAAATGAGGTGTTGAATATTGGCGAAGCAATTGCTCAAAAGGAAAAAATTGTAAAGGCATTACTGGAGCAATGTGAGCAGCGTGCTGATATTATTTCAGGCAACAGAAATAAAGTTGCCGGACCTTTTGCAGACAAAGTGAATCTATTACTGGCGCAGGTTGGAATGCCAAATGCAAAATTGCAGGTGCAGATAAAAAAGCAACTATTAAATATTTATGGAAAGGATGAAATATTGTTTTTATTTGATGCCAATAAAAGCGGCCGGTTTGAATCGTTGGGTAAAGTGGCAAGCGGCGGTGAATTGAGCCGGATAATGCTTTGCATAAAATCGCTGGTAGCAAAAAAACTGCAATTACCTACATTAATATTTGATGAAATTGATTCCGGTATTAGCGGTGAGGCAGCCAAACAAGTGGGTGTTATCATGAAGGAATTAAGCCAGTCTCATCAGTTGATTTCAATAACCCATCAGCCACAAATTGCTGCAAGAGCCAATGCGCATTACTTTGTGTATAAGGCCATCAAAGGAGATAAAATTACCACGTCTATTCGTTTGTTAAATAATGACGAACGCATCACAACCATTGCACAAATGCTGAGTGGCGAAAAGCCTACTGCCGCTGCTTTAGAGAATGCAAGGGAGATGGTAGGTAATTAACCGGATGAAAAAATCTTTCGATTTAAAAAGCGCCTGAACTTTTGTTATATAAAAAACTACTGGTACTTGTTATTATAGTTGCAGCCCTTGCAACTGCCTATGAATTCCAACTTTTTTTAAAAGCAAAAATAAAACCCCGTAGTTCTTTTACCCGATTGGTATTGTTCTTTTTGATGAGTATTGCCACTATATTTTTATGTGTATTTGTTACAGGCTTTGTAATAATTTACTTTAAAGATTTTCTCTTTAAAAAATAAGAACGTTATTTTTACCGCTCAAACCAATATATCATGCCATATAATCTACTGAAAGGAAAGAAAGGAATCATCTTTGGCGCATTAGATGAAAAATCAATTGCCTGGAAAACAGCCATACGTTGCCACGAAGAGGGGGCTGAATTGTTATTAACCAATGCACCTGTTGCTATGCGTATGGGCGAAATTAATAAGCTTGCAGAACTTGTAAATGCACCTGTGATTCCATGTGATGTAAGCAATAACGAAGATGTATTAAACCTCATCACCAAGGCTATGGAACATTTTGATGGAGGCATAGATTTCATTTTGCATTCCATCGGTATGAGTTTGAATGTTCGTAAGGGCAAAGCTTACACTGAAATTGACTACGGTTTTAATGCTAAAACTTTGGATATCTCCGCTATGAGCCTTCATCGTGTACTGGCTACAGCTATGAAACTGGATGCTATCAATGAATGGGGGAGTGTAGTGGCGCTTACTTATATAGCTGCACAAAGGGTGTTTCCTGACTATAATGAAATGGCTGATGCCAAGGCATTGCTTGAAAGTGTTGCCCGCAGTTTTGGATACCACTACGCTGTTAAAAAACATGTAAGGGTAAACACCATATCACAATCGCCTACAAAAACAACAGCAGGAAGTGGTGTAAAGGGATTTGACGGGTTTATTAATTACGCAGAAAAAATGAGTCCGCTTGGTAATGCCAGCTCTGAAGATTGTGCTAATTATTGTGTGACCTTATTCAGTGATTTAACCAGAATGGTTACAATGCAAAACCTGTTTCATGATGGCGGATTTTCTACCATTGGTGTTACAGAGCCGGTTATTGAACAGATGCAGAAATAGTTTGAAGAGGTAAAATTTCGGCTTTGCTATTGAAAGTTGTATTCCATTTGTAAGCATCCTCCCTTAAAATCATAAAAATTTAAAAATATGGATTGGCTGGAAATTGTTGGGCTTACAGGTTCTTTTTTTAGCAGTGTTACCTTTATACCGCAGGTTTATCAAACCTGGAAAACGAAAAGTGTGGCAGATCTCAATTTGTTTATGATGCTGATTGTGTTCTTAAGCACCGTTATCTGGCTGGTTTACGGAGTTGGAAAGGGGTTAATGCCTGTAATAATTTGCAATGGAATTATCTGCTTTCTTTCTGTATTGCTCATCATATTTAAGTTTAAGTTTGAACAAAAATAGCCTGTTCAATTATACATAATACGAAAGCCACCAACTAAAAAATTGGTGGCTTTAATTTTATTGCTACGGCTTAATTTTAATTGAACCGGGCTATTTAATATTCATCTTCATTAAAGAAAAAGTCTTCCTGGCTTGGGTAATCGGGCCAGATATCTTCCAGGCCTTCATATACTTCTCCCTCGTCTTCCAGCTCCTGCAGGTTCTCAATTACTTCAATAGGTGCGCCGCTACGGATCGCAAAATCTATCAGTTCATCTTTTGTAGCCGGCCAGGGTGCATCTTCTAAATGAGAGGCTAATTCTAGTGTCCAAAACATCTTCTGTGTGTATTTAATTTTTGCAAATGTAAAAGTTTGGTGGAATTAACCAAATGTGTTTTTAAATAAGCCTGAATATTTAACTTAAAATGTGCAAATGTTATTGCACAAAGGCTATTATTCTCAATTATTAATTACTTTAGCCGGATGCTTACAGCAAAAAATATAGTAAAAAAATATGGTCCGTTGCCCGTCCTCAGAGGGGTAGATATCAGCATTGGAAAAGGTGAAATTGTAAGTATTGTCGGGTCATCCGGAGCCGGAAAGAGTACACTTTTACATATACTTGGAACGCTCGACAAGGCCGACCAGGGCTCTGTTTCGCTTGAAGGTCAGTCTTTTGAAGTACTAAATGGGAGGAAGCTAGCTGCTTTCCGGAATAAGCATATTGGTTTTGTTTTTCAATTTCATCATTTACTGCCTGAGTTTACTGCAATTGAAAATGTATGCATACCTGGCTGGATAGCCGGAACTTCTAAAAAAGTGATTATTGAAAGGGCAAAAGATTTGTTAACAACTTTAGGCCTAGGGAACAGATTGGAGAATAAACCACAGCAACTTTCTGGTGGTGAACAGCAACGGGTAGCTGTGGCAAGGGCATTGATTAATAATCCCTCCATCATTATGGCAGATGAGCCAACAGGTAACCTGGACAGTGCAAATGCCCGGGAATTGCACCAGCTTTTTATAGATCTCAGGCAACAATTCAATCAAACATTTTTGATTGTAACACATAATGAAGAACTGGCTCAAATGAGCGACCGGATTCTACACATGAAAGACGGAAAAATAATTGGTCAATAAAGCTGAAATACATTCCACTGTACAAGAGTGCGACGCCACAAAAGCAAGATCAATGTGCAATTGCCGGGTAAATAAAATCAAAAACTTTAATTGGAATAACAGTTACGCTTTGTAACAGCAATTAACTGGTTCTAGGCTTCCAGGGTATTTCCGGCACATTTAATAAATGACCAATATACCTGCTTAAAACAAAGAGATAATCGCTTAACCTGTTGATGTATTTTATTACGAGCGGGTCCACAAAAAGTTCATGTTCCTGCATATTTACACATAACCTTTCGGCCCTGCGGCAAACACAGCGGGCAATGTGAGCAGTAGAAACAGCGGGATGACCACCAGGGAGAATGAAGAATTTCATTGCCGGCAATACCTCATTCATTTTGTCAATTTCATTTTCCAGTAAAACAACATCCGCTTCTTTTAAATCGGGAATCTTCATCAGGGGCTCTTTATCGGGATCGCAGGCCAACGACGAGCCAACTGTGAATAACCGGTCTTGTATTTCCTTTAATATGGTTTTGCTTGCTTCATCCGTTAAGTGATCTCTTACCAGCCCGATGTATGAATTCAGTTCATCGACTGTTCCATAACTTTCTATTCTTAAATGACTCTTGGGGACTTTGGTTCCACCAATTAAACTCGTTTTTCCTAAATCGCCCGTTTTGGTATATATTTTTAAAGCCATTGCATATGTGATTGATTAAATGAACACAACAAAAATTAAAAAGGATAGTTTGGTTTTTGAAAGCATTAAGCATGCAGGGCAATAACTGAGGGGTGACTATTCAGATGATCACTTTCAACAAGCCCGTCTCTTAAACGAACTACCCGGTGAGCAAAAGCTGAAATATCTTCTTCGTGCGTAACTAGTATGACCGTGTTGCCATCATTGTGTATTTTACCTAAAATCTCCATTATTTCATGTGAAGTTTTTGAGTCGAGATTGCCCGTAGGTTCATCGGCCAAAATGATAGCAGGATTGTTTATCAATGCTCTTGCAATGGCTACACGTTGACATTGTCCACCACTTAACTCATTGGGTTTATGGCTGCTTCTATCGGCAAGTTTTACTTTGTCTAAAACCTCCAGTGCTCTTTCAATTCTTTCAGCTTTGCCGATGCCACTATAAATGAGCGGTAAAGCCACATTCTCAACAGCCGTAAGCCTGGGAAGTAAATTAAACTGCTGAAATACGAAGCCAATATCTTTATTGCGAACTTCTGCAAGATCATCATCAGGCATTCTGCTTACATCTTTGGTATTTAAAATATAACTGCCGCCTGTGGGTGTATCCAGGCACCCGAGAATATTCATGAGGGTTGATTTTCCTGAGCCGCTCGGTCCCATTAGAGCTACATATTCATTCTTAAAAATATCAAGGGAAATACCTTTTAATACAGGCAATTCCTGGTTTCCAAGGTAATAGCTTTTTAATATTTTGTGTAAATGAATAATTCCCTTCATATCGCTGATGTGTAATTTTTTTTTGATGAGAGCTGTACGGTATTAATGTTAACATGTTAGCCATTAATAAGACCGGCGTTAGTTATTTTTGCTAATCACTTTTGGCACTTTGAAAAATTCATCATCATGCAGGGGAGCATTTTTAAGGCCCTCGTTTCTGCTAATGCTACCTCTTACTTCATCTTCACGCAGCACGTTCACATTATCGCTCATATGCAGCAGAGGACTAACTCCGGTGGTGTCGAGTTCATTTAATTTTTCAACAAATTGTATCATCTTTTGCAAATCCTTTTTAAAGCCAGCTTTTTGGTCATTATCAAACTGTAGCCTGGCCAGGTTCGCCAATTTATCTATTAAAGCGTCATTTACTTCCATCGAACAAAAATAAAGCATTCAGTTTAGATGCCACGGATATTGGGATAAATGGTTGTTATCAAAAACCTGGCAGGCAATTCGGTAGTTATTTGAAATTTAATAGAGCGGAAATTCAGAAATCCCGTTGCTTAAACTGGAAACTCTTTTTTATCTTCGCCGTCCTTATGACCCAAAAAAAAGAAATCGTAATGAGCGGCATCAGGCCGACCGGGTATTTGCATTTAGGCAATTACTTTGGGGCTATCCGTAACTATGTAAAAATGCAGGATGATTTTGATTGTTACTTTATGGTTGCTGACCTCCATTCGCTTACTACTCATCCCGATACAAAAGAGTTAAAAGAGCATGTACACCGGGTTTTAGCCGAAAATATTGCATGCGGGCTCGATCCTGATAAAGTGGCCCTTTATTGCCAGAGCCATGTTTTTGAAACATCTGAATTATACCTGTATCTAAACATGATGGCTTATATCGGGGAACTTGAAAAAACTGTTACGTTTAAAGATAAGGTAAGACAACATCCTCAAAATGTAAATGCGGGACTATTGACTTACCCGGTATTGCAGACAGCCGATATTATTTTACATCGTGCTAAATATGTACCGGTGGGTAAGGACCAGGAACAACATCTTGAAATGGCCCGAACTTTTGCCAATAGGTTTAATCACAGATATGGCGAGGTGTTTCCGGAACCTCATGCTTATAATAATAACCAGGTATTGGTAAAAGTACCTGCACTGGATGGCACCGGCAAAATGAGTAAGAGTGAAAACCCAATGGCTACTTTATTTTTAGCGGACGAAGATGATGTTATCAGGAAAAAAGTAATGAAGGCGAAAACTGATGGCGGCCCAACTGAAACAAATGCGGTAAAGCCAGACTATATAGAGAATATATTTAACCTGATGAAGTTGGTTAGTACTTCGGATGTTGTTGAGAAATTTGAGGCTGATTTTAATAACTGCAATATCAGGTACGGTGATATGAAAAAGCAACTGGCAGAAGATATGGTACAATTTATTTCACCTATACGCAATAGAATTGATGCTATATTGAGCGATAAAACTTATTTGCAAGATGTAATGGAGAAGGGAGCTGAGAAGGCAAGCGTAAGTGCCCGAAAAACGATGGTTTTGGTGAGGGAAGCAATTGGATTAAATTATTGAGCACTTTAGTTCATTATTAATATTTGTGAAGTATTAAAGTTTGCATACTTTCAATACACGTTAAATTGATAAAAGGCGTTAATTAAAATAAAAGTCCTCCAAGGACCGGGGTATTATGGCGAAATCAAAAAAACCAAAACATATTGCAATAGCAGGCAACATTGGTGCAGGCAAAACTACTTTAACAGAAATGTTGAGTAAACACTATAAGTGGATCCCCCAGTTTGAAGATGTGGATCACAATCCTTACCTGAATGATTTTTATGAGGATATGCCGCGTTGGAGTTTTAACCTGCAGATTTTCTTTTTAAACAGCCGCCTCAATCAACTGCTGGAAATTCAACGAGGAACCGAAACTGTTATACAGGACAGAACCATTTATGAAGATGCCAATATATTTGCACCCAACCTTCATGATATGGGTTTAATGGGAAAAAGGGATTTTGATAATTACTACAAGTTTTTTGAAACGCTTAAAACGATGGTGCAACCGCCAGATTTGTTGATCTATTTAAAAGCATCTGTTCCAACACTGGTTGCACAAATTCAAAAGCGTGGCAGAGAATATGAAGAAAATATCAGGTTAGATTATTTGAAAAAGCTGAATGATTACTACACAAGTTTTATTGAGGGATATAAAGAAGGCCCATTACTTATCATTGATGCCGATAACACAAAATTTGCAGAAAATGAGGAGCACCTCGGGCAAATTATTAATAAGATTGATTCTACTTTGTTCGGTCTTTTTTAACGGAGGGGAAAGATGCAGATTTGCTTACCGGATGTGACGTTAGTCAATCAACTGATTTTTCATAGCATAAAACACAAGGCCCACAGAGTTTTTTACTCCAAAACGTTCCATTAGCCGATCCTTAATTGCTTCAACTGTTCTGGAACTGATTTCCATTTTTAGTGCAATTTCTGCTGCTGTAAATTCCATGCAGACAAGGGTTAAAACTTCTTTTTCACGATCGCTGATTACAACTTCAGTACTTAAATTAGGATTGAATTTTTGCTTGCTGTAATTCTTTTTAATAAGCACTTTATTTACAAATGGATTCAGATAAAAACCCGTTCTCATCACATCCATTACGGCCCGTTTTATTTCAGAAGGTTCGGTATTTTTCAATAAATATCCTGCAGCACCACAATCCATTAAATGGCCAACAAAGCGTTCATCTTCGTACATGGTCAATATAATAACCCTAATGTTTGGAAAATCTTTAGTGATTTGTTTGGTAGCATCTATACCGTCTTTAATTGGCATCCTTAGGTCGCACAAAACTACGTCTGGTTCCGATTCCGGTATCTGGGCAAGTAAATCAACTCCATTTTCTGCTTCCATAACAAATTTTATATTGGTGTATGGGCGCATAGACATAATTACTCCTTTTCTGAAGATCTTGTGATCATCCGCAATAGCTACTTTAATTAAACTCATACAAAATGGGGTAATACAAATTTACGCAAAGATATTTGTTTTGACGTTGGACATAGGGGATTTCCAGATTAACGTACATCAATGGGTAATTAGACCAACTTATTACCAGCCTAAAAAAGAACCTTTAACCTGGCTTAGTAGGTAGATTCCTTAGGTATTTCCAACGTTACTTTATAATAAGTATGGCTGGGATCAATTTCAAAAAATATTCGACCGTTTAAAACTTTTATTCTACTTGCAATATTTTTTAACCCCAAACCGGTAGATACATGATTCAGGCGATCAAATTCTGTTTGAACAATACCCTGCCCATCGTGGTGAAGACGAAAATAACTATGTGTGGCATTTGCATTTTGGGTTAAATGAATAAACCCTGCATTACTATGCTTGATAATGTTATTTACCAGTTCTTGCATTATTCTAAAAATCAGCAATTCCTGCTCTAATTTTAACCTGGTGCGATAATCATGAAAACGAACACTTGCGTTTAATGTGCCGCTTCCATTAATTTTTTGAAACAAGTCGCTCATAGCACTTTCAAGACCAAAATTCTTGAGTGTTGGCGGCATCATACTATGACTGATGTTTCTTATAAGTTGTATGGCATCATCAATGATTTGCTTAGCGCTAAAGATTGATTGAAGTTGAGCCGCAGGCTCCTGATTAATCATGTTTTCGTTAAGATAAAGCCTGGCTGTTGCCAGCAATGGTCCAACATCATCATGTAAATCAGCTGCAATTCGGTTACGTTCTTCTTCTTGGAATTTAATAGAAGCATTTAATAAAATCTGTTGTTTTTCATCTTCCAGTAATTTTAATTGATTATTAAATCGAATTACTTTACGTTGATGGAAAATCACAAAAAAAACGATACCCAAAGTTAGACTAACCATAGCAAGCGTACCAAAAAGCATTATGTATGTAAAGCCGGATGTATTAGTTGCTTGTAAAAGAATCATCTTATGGATTAGGGGTTGTTTTTTTATTTATGGGTGAAAATGAATCCAGAAAAATATTTGCTTCTGTTGGTAGATTCAATTTTGAAATGACAGACACGGAATAATAGTTTATCATTACAGCAATGCATAAAAGGATATCCTTGGTTATTGTAAATACATCATAAACCAAATTAAATTGCAATTTAAAAACGTCATTTTTTTCCGCAGTTTTTGAATAAAGAAAAAGAAAAAAATTCCCCGAAAAATAAAGCAACAATCCAGTTGAAACCCAAAAATTCATTGATAGATAAATTGGAGTTAATAAACTAAATTGTATCTTTTCGTAGAAATAATATATTATAATAAGTATAAAAAACAGGCATTCTATTGCCAAAGGAAAAAAATTATTTTGCCTTTCTGTACTGGTGTAATAATCATAAAGTGAAAAAAAAGTAAAAAAGATTACAGCAAAAACAAAAAAGTATTTAACTTTCTTGTTTACAAGAACATTATAAAAATAGTTACATAATAAGGGTAATTCAAAAATTAGTACAGCCCTTTTTAATATTGAAGAGGCTTTAACACCGCTAACCAGGTAATAACGAAAGAATAAGAGTAATATTATAAAAATTCCATACACTAAGCTGTAAAAGAAAAATGCCTTTCCTTCTTTTGTGTTAAACATTTTTTTAAGAAAAATAACACAAAGAAGGAAAGGCAGTAGTTCAAATATGTAAGTGAGATAAGTAAGAATCTGCAAAGTGAAAGTTTTGATAAAAATAACCAACTACTTTACAAAAACAAAATTTACTTAGTCATTCACAAACATCGTTAGTTCCCATTGTTGCATGATGAATTTTTTTAGAGGTTTAATTAATAGTTTCAATGTAAACTTGGTATAAAATCTTATCTTGGGCAAAGGGGTAAAAACGATTTTATATTTTTATTTTGAGCTAAAATAGAGTGTCTATAAGGTTTACAGAGAAATTACCAAGTAATAAAACTTATAAAACTGGGGTAATTGTACGGGTTAAATATAGTAAAATTACTATCGACATAATGCGGATTTACGCTTCGTATGATTACGAATTGTGTAGGAGGTTTACTTAAAGTGAAGCAGAAGAAGTTGCCTGGTTTTTGCAGAAGAGCAAAATGGCAATCAATTAGTGTAAGTACTATGAGTACTAAATTAGGAAATAAAGTAGCTGATTGACCATGGCTACACAAGCACAAACAATGGTTTTATAGAAATATTGGAAGTAAATGTCTTTTTATAGTTATTGGATTATTGGATCAGAATACTTAAAATAGGTGAGCCATTGTCAATCAACTGTTACAAAGATATTATGCTATTCTAAGATAGAAAAGAGGGGATATGCTCATTTTTTTATCAAAGAAATTTACCCTTTTTAATCGTAGAAAAAATATTAAGCAAGCAAAAAGTCGTACCAGCTCAGCGTATTTTTACTTGGTTATTATACTTGGGTTCACTGGCGGTTTTGGAAGGCGTTAATTTTTGTGCTATCGATTTTTTGTTAGCTAATACTAATTTATAAATGAAATTTATTTGCAATTAGTTCGTTTAAATAATTTATACGTATAATTTTAAAGACTGTTGATAACCCAATACTTATGTCAATTTCAGCCAATTACTTAATAAAAATTGCTATCGCAGATGATCACAAAATTTTCAGGGATGGGATAAAAATGGCACTTTCAGGAAAAGAAAACCTAAAGATGCTATGGGAGGCTGAAGACGGTAAGGATATGATGCATAAGATTGCTATCAAAAAGCCGGAAGTATTATTAATGGATATCAGAATGCCAGAAATTGATGGTATAAATGGTATTGAGTTAATAAGGAAGGAATACGAGGATATCAAAATTATTGTGCTGACGATGTACGATGACCATCAGATGATTAGCAAAATGATGGAAATGGGAGCCAACGCTTATCTAACAAAAACAACTGATCCAGAAGAAATATATGAGGCGATTTTAACCTGTATCAATGATGACTTTTATTTTAACGACCTGGTGAATAAAGCGGTTATGGGTAAATTGATGCAGAAAAAAAATGTGCGTCAACATTATGGTACTGCTACAGCAATACATTTTAATGAAAAAGAAATAAAGATTTTGCAATTACTTGCCGAAGATAAAACAACCGAAGAAATTTCAAAAGTGATATTCCTTAGTCCCCGAACTATTGAAACAATTCGACAAAATATGAAAACTAAGGTAAATGCCAAAACCATCGGCGGCCTTCTTATGTATGGGATGCGAAATAAATTAATTGAATAATTTTTATTTAGCGGCAATGGGCTTGATGTATAATTTGAGTTTTTTAAAATGAATATCTGCATCGCCCTTTTCATATTTAAATAAGACGGGAATTTTTATTGCTACTTTTGCACCTGAGTCATTGCTGAATTTACAAACTCCTGAAAGCAGCCTTGTTCCTTTTCTAATATACGTAATCCCATTCCCGACATTTAGTTTAACGGCTTCTATAAAACCCTGGCCATTGTCTTTAATTTCCAGCCTGAGGGTCTTTTCATTGTAAATTAGTTTGATATTGATTTCATTTCCATTTGAATGTGTAACAATATTGCTTAGTGCCTCTTGCAAAATTCTATAGATAATCAGTTCATCATAGCTTGATAAATAATAAATGGTTCCGGAAACACTGAAATTAAATTTGTGTTTTTTATATTTTATATGTTCCATTTCATTTTCAATTGCTTGTAAAATGCCATAGTTAGTAACTACATCAGCACTCATACCGCTTGACGCATCTCTAAGTTGTTGTATGGCAAGTGAAATCAAATCAACAGACTCGCCGATCATTTTTTTTGAATAATTCTGCTTTTTTTTATTCAAAGAATTTAATAATTTAAGTTTTGCGAACATGAGCTGTTGGCCGGCCGAAGTGCTAAGTTCATTTGAAATAGCTTTAAAGGTTGCATCCTGTACCTCTTTTTGTTTTTGAATAACAGATTTTAAGTGATTCATTTTCACTTCTTCCAAAGTCCTAACATATAGTAATTGCTTTCTTTGTAAAACATATTCTATAACAATTAATAAAATGCAAAATGCGGCAAGTAACATAATTACCCCAATTATTATAGTTATTATGCCGTCTCCTGATGAATCAAACATGTCTACGCTTTAACAATAAATAGATGAAAATTCTTTTAAGAAAAATACGCAATAAAAACGAGTGCCAACTGAAAATATTGCCAGATCAAATGTATTATCAATTGTTATACATGAATAAAATATTTTCACTAATACATAGATTCCAGTATTTAGATGCCAATAAAAATGGGTTCAAATTTTCTATTGTGAAAATGCTGATTTGTTTTATTTTCTTGAAATAAAACCGGCGGCCATTTTTTTTGTTTCACATGTTGTTAACCAAATTAGAGCTTTGAAATTTTATGGATTGACGTAAGTTTGCCAATCTCATTCGATCGTAAATAATTTTTAATGGACTGGAAATATTCTCATTTAGGCTATCAGCAAACAGGTTTTTTTTCAAAAATTGTGTTGGATTACATAAGCCAGGCGGAAAATATTCAACCGTTTTATAAGCATCCCAATTCATTAAAAGGAATGAAAGATGCCATAGAAGAGAGGAAATTATTTAACACAGACAGAGTTCTCCTTTACGATGTATTAAAAAAGCAATATGCTAATATTTCTACTACCCCCAAAGTGGAAAATAATATAGAATCACTTTTAAGTGAAAATACCTTTACAATTTGCACCGCCCATCAACCCAATATTTTTACCGGTCCGTTATATTTCATTTATAAAATTTTGCATGCTGTAAAAATTGCAGAATGGATGAAGGAAAAAAAACCTGAAAATAATTTTGTACCTGTATATTATATGGGTAGTGAAGATGCTGACCTGGAAGAACTAGGTCACTTTTTCATAGAAGGCCAGCGGTACGAGTGGATAACAGAACAATCTGGCGCTGTGGGCAGAATGAAAGTAGACAAAGCCCTGGTAAAATTAATTGAACAGTTGAGTGGTCAGCTATTGGTTTACCCATACGGAGCCGAAATTTTAGCGATGATTCAGGAATGCTATGCAGATGGACAAACCATTGAACAAGCTACGTTTCAACTAGTAAACAAACTATTTGCAGATTATGGGGTAGTAATTCTATTGCCTGATAATGCTGAAATTAAAAGATTGTTCATCCCTGTGATTGAAAATGAACTACTCAATAATTTTTCCAGTAGTGTTGTTGAAGAAACTGCTGAAAGGTTATCAAAAAATTATAAGGTACAGGCAAGCGGCAGGGCATTAAATATGTTTTATTTATTGGATGGCCAACGGGAAAGAATTGAGAGAGAAGGAGAAATATGGACTGTTTTAAATACCAATCTTAAGTTTAACAGGGAAGAATTAATTGCTGAACTAAACAACCATCCTGAAAACTTTAGCCCGAATGTTATACTAAGGCCGGTTTTGCAGGAATGGATATTGCCCAATATTGCATTTATAGGTGGTGGGGGTGAAATTGCGTATTGGCTTCAATTAAAAAATGTTTTTGAAGCGGTGAATGTTCCCTACCCTGTGTTAGTTGTGAGAAATTCTTTGATGTTAATTAATAAGGAAATCAATGCGCTTATTGAAAAATTATCAATAGACCGGCTTTCGCTTTTTACTTCAGAGTTGGACCAGGTGAATCAATTGGTAAAACGTGATAGTGCTTTGCAATTAAGTTTAGAAAAACAAAAGCAATACCAGTTAGCCTTGTACGAAGAGTTGAAAACAATAGCCGGTAAAGTTGACATTACATTGCAACAACATACCGAAGCCCTGCAGGTGCAGTCAATAAAAAAAATTGATCAGCTTGAAAAGAAAATGCTAAGAACTGAAAAGAAAAAATTTGAAGCGCAAAACAGGCAACTACATAAAATAAGAACCAGGCTTTTTCCGAATGATAATTTGCAGGAAAGGGTAGATAATATGATGTTTTATTACGCCAAATGGGGAAATGATTTCATCAAACTCATTTATGAAAATTCGCCTGTATTAGAACAACATTTTACTGTACTAACAGAAAATTAAATGTTCTTCCACAAAAAAATAACCAGCCGTTAAAGCTGGTTATTTTTTTAGTGTGTCAGGCATGTATATCAGCTATAGGGTGCAAGTCCCGAATAC
>JBDUEK010000077.1:0-28729 GCA_040002495.1 Ferruginibacter sp. | reverse complement strand
TACCATAGTCTTTTTGTAAGACTAAGATACTAAATAATACAGACATAATCACATTGACATGACACTAGAGCATTACCCAAGCGAGGATAGGCCGGAAGCTGAAAGTAAAACTTGGGGAGGAGTTGAGCCGTGCCATGCAACCAATGAGAACAACAACTGGAAGATTTTTTTTAGTAGTATGTTTGAAGAAATATTAGATATCCGCGACGTACAAAAAAGCCTTTAAGCAGGTCACTGCCATTATGGAGGCTGGATGAATTGATGGTATGCAGACCGATGGACTTCGCGACTACTTCAACACTAACTTGCAAACGTTAAAGAGAGATATTTTTGATGGCAATTATCGTCCGCAGCCAGTGCTCAAGATAGAAATATCTAACTTGCGAGGCGGCACGAGAATGTTTGGCATACCAACAGTAAATGACAGGCTGTTGCTGCTATCCATTGCCCAATGATTAAGTATAATTTAAAAGGCGTCGGGTATAAACCGGACGCCTTTTTTAGGTGGCTTTATGTAAAAAGTAGTTTTTTGTGTTTAAAACTTCATTTTCTTCAGTATAATCTTATGTTTTTTATAGATTTTTTAAAATGTGTAGTTTTTACGCTTCTTTTTGGAAAAATTCCACTCATCATTCCCTTTTATTTTAAAAAGTAGTGAATACGGCCCAATTTGTTAATTTTTAACAAATTCAACTTATACTAATATTTTACATTTTAAAGGCTTTTTTTTGAAATGATATTAATTTTTTAACTTTTTTTTTGATATTCACGCAGCAAAAGAGCCTACAAACGCATCTCTCCTTAAAATATTGTTAACACATCAATACTTTTTGGTTATGCTTTAACAAAGCGTTTCATAAAATTTTTAATTAACTAAAACTAAAAAACAACATGAGAAAATTTATGACTATAATGATAGTTATATTACTATCAATTGGAGTCGCCTCAGCTCAGACTCGGGTAATTACCGGAAAAGTTACAGACTCAAAAGGTGCTGCTGTTCCCGGTGCAACCGTGAAAACAAAAAGCGGTGCGGCAGTAGCTGCTGATGAAAACGGTAATTTCAAAATCAAAGCAGAAACCGGAGATGTATTAACGGTAACTTCAATTGACTATGAAACGTCGACAATAAAAGTAGGAAGTAAATCTTCTTTTGACATTGTAATGACTTCCAGCGAAAATAAATTAGCTGAAGTGGTAGTTACTGCCTTGGGTATTAAAAGAAGCAAAAACACTCTCCCATATGCGGCTCAGCAAATTGGCGGTGACGAAGTTAGCAGGGTGCGTGGCGGTAACGCTATGAGTGCACTTTCCGGTAAAGTTGCGGGCCTTCAGATTACGCAGGGAAATGGTATTGGTAGTTCTACTAATGTAGTTATCCGTGGTAATAAATCATTAAACGGAAATAACCAGGCGCTATTTGTTGTTGATGGAGTTCCGGTTGATAACTCAAATACAAATAGTACCAATCAACAAACCGGTCGTACCGGTTATGATTACGGTAATGCTGCTGCAGATATTAATCCTGATGATATTGAATCTTACAACGTTTTGAAAGGGGCCGCAGCAACTGCCCTGTATGGTTCAAGAGCGGCTAATGGTGTTATTATGATTACCACAAAAAAGGCAAAAAGAGGTAAGGGGATCACAGTAAATACTGGTATTTCTATTGGTAAAATAGATAAAAAAACGATGCCAACTTATCAAAAAGAATATGGAGTAGGTTATTCTTCTGACTATCAAAAAGATGGCTTCTTGTATTTTGATGTGGATGGTGATGGAGTAAAAGATTTAGTAGTACCAACTTCAGAAGACGCTTCATACGGTGCAAAATTTGATCCGAATTTAACAGTTTTTCAGTGGGATGCATTTGATCCTGCTTCTCCTAATTATAAAAAAGGAAAGCCTTGGGTTGCCGCTACAAACAACCCAACCACTTTTTATGAAACAGCCATTTCAAACAACACAAGTGTTTTCCTTGATGGTGTTAATGATAATGGAGGATACAAATTGGGTTACACAAGAAATGAAGAAGTAGGAACTTTACCTAACAGTAAAGTGAAGAAAAATATCATCAACTTTGGATCAAACTACAAAATTACGGACAAACTTGAAGCATCAGCTTCTGTAAACTACTCAAAAATAGAAGGTAAAGGTAGATACGGAACCGGTTATAGCGGACAGAATGTAAATCAGAATTTCCGTGAGTGGTACCAGGTTTCTACAGATATACAGGATCAAAAAGCTGCTTATTTTAGAAATCAGAAAAATATCACCTGGAACTGGAAAGATCCATCTTCTCCAACAGGGTTAGTTCCAATTTATACAGACAACTACTATTGGACCCGCTACCAAAATGTTGAACGGGACACCCGTAACAGGGTATTTGGCAATGTGGCTTTAAATTACAAAGCAACGAGTTGGTTAAATATTCTTGGCCGTGTGTCGGTTGATAACTACGCTGAAATACAGGAAGAGCGTGTAGCTGTGGGAAGTCAGGGTGTTTCCAAGTATTCACGTTTTGACAGAACTTATAACGAGCTCAACTACGACCTGATTGCCACAGTAGATAAAGATCTTAACCAGGATTTTAATTTGAAAGCTTTAGCAGGTACTAATATTAGAAAAACACTGATTAAATCCACCAACAGCACTACCAATGGTGGTTTGGTTGTACCAGGTTTATATTCTCTTGCAAATTCAAAAGGCACGATCGCAGCTCCTACAGAATCTTATCAGCCTAAAGAAGTTGATGGTTATTTTGGCGGCGTTACATTGGGCTATCGTAACTTCCTAACACTTGATGGAACTATCCGTAGAGATGTATCATCAACACTTCCTGATAATGCGAATGCTTATAACTATTATGCAGTTTCAGGTAGCTGGCTATTCTCTCATCATCTGCAAAATGTTGACTGGCTTTCTTCCGGAAAAATTAGGGCCAACTATGCCACGGTAGGTAATGATGCCCCTTGGGGAAGTATTAAAGATGTGTATGATAACATTGCTCCTTTTGGAAGTACGTTGTTGTATTCTTTACCAGGCACTCAGAACAACAAAGTGTTGAAGCCGGAAAATACCATTAGTAAAGAAGTTGGATTAGAGTTGGCTTTCCTTAAAAATCGCATTGGTTTTGATGTTTCTTATTACATTACAAATACAAAAGACCAGATATTTGCTGTAGCAGTATCTACCGCAACGGGGTATAGCAGCAAATTTGTAAACGCTGGTGATGTACAGAACAAAGGAATTGAATTATCTCTTTTCGCAGTTCCGGTTAGAACTCAGAAATTTACGTGGAATGTAAATGTTAACTTTTCCGCAAACAGGAGTAAGGTATTGTCCTTATACAATGATAGTAAGAATCTGCTGTTAGGTTCATTCCAGGGTGGTATCAGTGCCAATGCAACAGTTGGAGAAGCTTATGGTGTATTGAAAGGAAGAGCTGTCAAAACTCTAAATGGCCAGAAATTAGTGGGAGCTGATGGTTACTATGTTCCGTCTGCTACTACTACAGATGTTATTGCAAACATCAACCCGGATTGGATTGGTGGTGTTTATAACTCTTTTAAATACAACAATTTTACTTTAGGTTTCCTTGTTGATATGCGTCATGGTGGAAGCTTGTTTTCTTTAGATATGTACTATGCTCAATACACCGGTATATTAAAAGAGTCTGCAGGATTGAATGATTTAGGTAAACCGGTTAGAAATGCACTTGTTGATGGTGGAGGTTTTGTTTTCCCTGGCGTTACTGCTGATGGAAAAGCAAACACACAACATGTAGTGGTTGATGCAAATAGCCCAACAATACCTGGGTCTGAATATGTATATGATGCCAGTTTTATCAAATTAAGAGAAGCAACGCTTTCTTATGATCTTCCAAAATCTTTAATTAAGAATTTAAAAGTGGTGAACGGAATTGAGTTTTCAGTAATCGGAAGAAACCTTTGGATCATCCACAAAAATCTTCCTTATTCTGATCCTGAAGAAAATTTATCTTCTGGTAATATTCAAGGATACCAAAGTGGAGCTTATCCAACAACAAGGTCAATTGGTTTCAACCTTAAATTTAAATTCTAACCTAAAACAATTCAGAACATGAAAAAATTAATATATCTGTCTTTAAGTGTATGCCTGTTGGCATCTTGCACAAAAGATATAACCAGTTTGAACGAGGAAACTAAGAAACCTGCAAATGTGCCGGCCGGGACCCTTTTTTCAAATGCAACCCGTAACCTTTCAGATCCATTGGCAAGCGCAAGTGTAAATACAGATGTGTTTAGATTTGTAGTTAAGCATTGGGCAATGGTTACCTACCAGGACGAAGTACAGTACGACTTCACAACAAGGTTTATTCCAAGAGGCTGGTGGAATACGATGTACAGAGATGTATTGAATGATCTGCAAAATTCTTCAACATTAATTGCAGCTTCTACCTTAGCTGATGGAGAAAAAAATAATAAACTAGCAATTATCGATGCCTTGCAGGTGTACACATACAGCATCCTGGTAAATACTTTTGGAAACATACCTTACTCTGAAGCATTGAACAGTGAAATATTGTTTCCAAAATATGATGATGCCAAAACGATCTATACAGATTTGATGAGCAGAATTACTGCGGATATCAGCAAAATGAGTTCGGCTAGTAATGGCTTTACCTCTGCTGAAGATTTATTGAACAAAGGCAGCATGACTAAGTGGATAAAATTTGCTAACAGTCTTAAACTTAAAATGGCTATGACGTTGGCTGATGTTGATAATAGCTTAGCAAAATCTGCAGTTGAAGCAGTTAATGCAAATGCAATTTCAGCAGCATCTGAAAATAGCATTTTTGTTTATTTAGCAGGTAGTCCAAATCAAAACCCTTTGTATGTAGATATCGTTACAGGTGGTCGTGGTGACTATGTAGCGGCAAAAGACTTTGTAGATACACTTGCAAAATTTGCTGATCCACGTTTATCCAAATATTTCGGTACTAATAGCTCAGGTCTTTATAAAGGCGGTATCAGTGGTGCAGTAAACAGCCCACAATCTGATTACTCGCAGCCTGGGTCTAAAGTAATTGCTCCTGATGCTGGTAATATTTTCATGGATTATGTAGGAATGGAATTTTACCGTGCTGAAGCAGTAGAAAGAGGATATTCTATTCCTGGAACTGCTAATGAGCACTATGACAATGCAATTACAGCTTCTATTATTTATTGGGGTGGCACTGCAGCAGATGCAACTGCTTACCTGGCTAATCCATTAGTAAACTATGCAACAGCAGCAGGTAACTGGAAACAGAAAATCGGAACGCAAAAATGGATCGCTTTATTTAACCGCCCTTACGAAGGATGGACTGAATTAAGAAGATTGGATTATCCGAAATTATCACTTCCGGTAGCTGCAAAATCAGGCTTCCCTGTAAGGCTTACTTATCCTGATCTTGAACAAACAACTAACGGTGACAATTACACTTCTGCATCAAGTGCAGTTGGTGGTGACAAAGTTGAAACCAAACTTTTTTGGGATAAATTCTAAATTAAGTTTTATATCTTTTAAAAAGAGCCCGCTCATATTGAGTGGGCTCTTTTTGTTATATCCAATTCGCAATGCATTAACTTCTGTCATAGCAATTACGGTTAAATGAGTATTTCCGGCACCTCAAATCCTGGGATTTTCCACACTTAATTAACACATTTTCATTGCTTTATTTACAACCAGGTAACATTGGCTTAACATACCGATAACATTTAGGTAACATTTAAGAAATGTTGGCTTAACATACCGGACGTCTCTTTGCAGAAATTAAAATGCATGAGATTATTAATTCTATTTAACCTGTTTTTTACCATTTCAATAGCTGCCTTTTCCCAAACAGGAAAGGTTGAAGGAAAGGTTACCAATGGAAACACAGGTGCTGTTTTATCGGGTGTAAGTATTGCTGTAAATGGTGAAAAGGCAAGCGCCACAACTAATACGGATGGTTATTTTCAACTAAACCTGGCTGCTGGAAAAAAATATGTAATTAAACTTACTTCCATTGGTTATGCCACCAAAGAAATTTCCGAAGTAGAGGTTAAAGCCAATGAGGTTACTCACCTCGATCTGCTACTTGAAATTGCTTCAAAAACAGAAGAAGCTGTTGTTGTAAGAGCTACAGCAAAAAGAGAATCAATCAATGCCCTAATAGCTTACCAAAAAAATACGCCTGTTGTAGCACAGGTAATCAGTGCAGAAGCTATCCGCCGCTCACCGGATAAAAATACCGGTGAAGTATTAAAGCGTGTTCCAGGAACATCTATACAGGAAGGTAAATACCTTGTTGTTAGGGGCCTTGCTGACAGGTATAACCAGGCTATGCTTAATGGCATATTGCTAAGCAGTACAGAACCGGATCGTAAAACTTTCAGTTTTGACATTTTACCTGCTGCAATGATTGATAATATAATTATTAATAAATCATTTATTCCAGAATTGCCAGGCGAGTGGGCTGGTGGTTTAATTCAGGTTAATACAAAAGATGTACCCGCAAAGAATTTTTTGAATGTAACAATTGGTACCGGTTTCAATACACAAACCATTGGAAAAGACTTTTATAAATATCAGGGAAGTAGTACAGATTTTTTAGGTTTTGATGATGGAGCACGTTCATTACCAGACGGATTTCCTAAAAAAGCTGCGTTTGCTGAGTTGGATAATGGAGCTAAAACTGAATATGGTAAACAGTTTTCAAATATTTGGGGAACTCAAAAAACCAGTTCAAATACAGTGCCCTTACTTAATCAGAGTTTTGGAATTAACGGTGGTTTTAACAAGAGTTTGGGTGGTAACAAAAAGCTGGCTGCAATACTGGCCGTAAATTATAGCCGGAGCAATAAAGCGACTGACTTTGATAACCAGGTAAATCTTTTTCAAAACAATACAGCCAGTTTGAACTTCGACTATCAAAACAGCAAATACAGCCGCGATATTTTAGCAGGTGCTTTAGCAAACTTCACCCTGCAATTGGGTAATAACAGTAAGATTTCATTTAAGAATATGTTGAATGTAAATACTACTAATTACACTACACTTAGAACCGGAAAAGATTTCGAATCTAACCCAACTACAGGTGATAATGTTAAAGCGTACGAATTAGCTTTTAAAGCAAATACTTTCTTTAATACACAAATTTCAGGCGATCATAATATACCGGCTTACGATGCAAAACTGCATTGGTATGGAAGTTTCAATATTCTTGATCAATATATTCCTGATCAACGCCGTCTTCAATATAACCAGGATGATCCTACTAATCCATCTTCTCCGTATTCTTTATTAATTGGTGCATCTAAATCGTCGCAAAAAAGTGGTAGCCGTTACTATGGGTTTTTAAATGACTATGTATATACTGCAGGTGGTGATGCAAGTAAAAGTTTTACGGTTAGTAGTAGAAAGCAAACCGTAAAAGGTGGTTATTTCTTCCAGGTAAAAGACAGGTTATTTGATTCAAGGCCTTTTGCAATTTATCTTCCTTCAGATAATCCAACGCTGCGTCATTTAGGTCCTGACCAGGTGTTTGCCGCTTCAAATTTCGGAACTGGTTTCGACAACAAATTTGCCTTTAACGAATTAGGCGGATCAAGCTACAGGTACATCGCCAACTCAATATTGAATGCAGGATTTTTACAGTTTGATAACCAGTTTGCTGAAAAATTTCGTGCAGTGTGGGGTTTAAGAGTTGAAAACTTTGACCAGGTGGTTGGTAGTATGATTAAGACCGATCCAAGGCATGTATATAGTAAAGTGACAGATTATTTACCAGGAGTAAATCTTACATACAAAGTAAATAATACTTCCAATGTAAGGTTATCCGGATCTCAAACTGTAATTCGTCCTGAGTTCAGAGAGTTAAGTACATTCCAGTTTTTTGATTTTGATTTAGGAGCTACTGTTGCAGGTAACACTGCATTGGTTAGAACAAAGGTTACCAACTTTGATCTGCGTTACGAAATTTATCCAAGAGGTGGTGAGTTGTTCACTTTCGGAGTTTTTTATAAGTACTTTAAAAATCCAATTGAAGCATACTTTAACGTAGGGTCGGGTGGTGCAAGTACTTATAATTTTATCAATGCTGATGAAGCTAACAGTTTTGGTGCAGAGCTTGAGTTCCGTAAAAAACTTGATTTTAGCCAAACACTTAAAAACTTTACGGTACAGGGAAATGTATCCTATATATATAACAGGGTAACCAGCCAAAGCACTTCACTTGATCGTCCCATGCAGGGACAAAGTCCATACTTAATTAATGCCGGCGTTCAATACGATATTGAGAAATACGGAATTAATACCACGTTGTTATTTAATCGGATTGGTAGAAGGATTGTGTTTGTAGGTGGATCTGATCAACCTCCAATATGGGAAAACCCACGCTCTGTACTAGACTTCCAGATAGCTAAAAAAATCATCGGGGAAAAAGGTGAATTGAAATTAAATGTGTCTGATATTTTTAATCAGATGGCAATTTTTTATAACGACTTAAATAGTAATAAAAAGTATGATGACGGTGTAGATGCATACGCCATCAAAAGAAAATACGGAACTAACGTGAGTATCACATTCGGCTATAATTTTTAATCAAAAAAGCAACTGCAAAAAAAACTTTAAAAAACAAAAATTAAAACATGAAAAAATTATTTTTATACGGTATTATGATTGCTGCGGCTACTACAGGTTGTCGGAAGATTGAGACAGATGGCAGCACTACTGTAGTTACACAACCAGGCACGGGTACAACAGAAAATACAATTCTTGAAGGTAGGATTAGTGCAAACCGCACATTGAAAGCTGATTATACATACAAACTTCGTGGATTGGTATATGTTACAAACGGAGCGATTCTTACTATTGAGCCAGGTACAAAAATAGTTGGAGAAACTGGTAAAAACGGTGGACTTATCATCACTCGTAGCTGTAAAATTATTGCTGATGGTACAGTTGATAAACCAATTGTATTTACTTCAGAAGCTGCTACTCCTCAACGTGGTGATTGGGCAGGGGTTGTATTATTAGGTAATGCGCCTACCAATTCATCTTTCAACGGAGTACAAGGCATCGGTGAAATTGAAGGTGGTATTAATAATAGTGATGGTTTAGGTTTATACGGCACACCATCTACCCAGGGACAAAATCCTGCTGATAATAGCGGTATCCTGCGTTACGTTCGTATCGAATATGCTGGATACGCATTTTTGCCAGATAAAGAAATCAACGGTTTAACTTTTGGTGGTGTAGGTAGCAACACGGTAATTGATAATGTACAGGTTTCTTATGCAAATGATGATTCATTTGAGTGGTTTGGTGGTACAGTAAAATGTACACATCTTATTTCTTTCCGCACCTTGGATGATGATTTTGATACTGACAATGGCTTTAGTGGAAAAGTACAGTTTGGTATTTCTTTAAGAGATTCTTCTGTGGCTGATATTTCTAAGAGTGAAGCTTTTGAAAGTGATAACGATGCAGCAGGAAGTGCTTTATTGCCACAAACAAGTGTTGTGTTTTCAAACATGACAGTAATGGGGCCGAAAGCTACATTGACTAACACAGGAAACAATTTGTTTGTATGGGGAGCACAGATAAGAAGAAATTCAAGTATGTCTCTTTTCAATTCAATTATTATGGGCTATCCAAATGGATTGTATATTGATGCAACTAAAGGGGTACCTACTGATAATAATATTCCATCAACTTTATCGGTACAAAACACAATCATTGCTGGTTGTCCAACGCCAGTTCTGTATAGTCTTGGCACTAATACCAATGCTCCACTTGTAGCGAATAATACAGCTTCAATTACTACATGGTTTAATACTCCGGCCTATGGTAACAGTATTTTAGCTACTAATGACCTTGTAGGATTAACTGCTCCATTCAATTATACAAACCCTGATTTTAACCCAACTGCAGGTTCACCGGCAGTAACTGGCGGTGCTTTTACAGATAGTAAACTTAGCACTGGATTTACAAGTGTAAATTATAAAGGCGCTTGTGCAATAGGAGATACATGGTGGAAAACATGGACTAAATTTAACTAAGCAAATACATATATTTTTTAAAAGCAGCTGATTAACTTTGGCTGCTTTTTTAATGTCAAATTATCAATACAATAAAATTACATGAAGCTGATTTCATTCATATTTATCTGCCTTTTTATTACCAGTTGTGCTTCTGAAGTGAAAAAGTCGCCGCAATTAACCGGCGTAAATTATCATTTGCTTGATTCTATAAAAGCCGCAGCAGATACTTCTTACTCTAAGAAGTATGGTACTATAAAATTTGCCAATGCCATTTATTTTATTAATAGAAAAGACAGTACGGTATGCCAGGTTATGAAAGACACTGCAGATTCCATCCGCCAGGTTATCATTACCAAAAAGGGAAAGCGAAGTTACTTTTCCGAGTATTATGCCAATGGGCAACAGGTAGCATTTTTTCAGTTTGATACATTGGGGCAGTACAATGATTCCGCAAAATATTTTTACGAAAATGGATTTTTAGAATCAGCCGGCAAATATAAAAATGGTTTTAAAACAGGCTCCTGGCTAAATTACAATCAGCAGGGAATACTTGTTAGTACAAGCGAATACGACAGCAACGGCCAGGCGGTTAAAACAATTATGCAACAATAGTTTTAAATAACTTTTATATAATCATTGCTTAATATTTCTGTAACATGTTAAGTGGAATTTAGCGTTTCAATAGCGAATCAACAAAGCGATTCAAGACAATTTTCCTTAAGCAAATAGCAAATTCTCATGCTTGTACCACCTTTTATTCTTATAAGGTGGTCTTTTTTTATATCATTATTTAATTCAAATTATAGGTTATTAATTGGGGTGCATTTCAAATTGTCGCTGGCTGGTGGAGACACCAGCCAGGGCAGTCAGCCGTGGGCGGTGTCTTCACCGCCCACAGTCTCATAAATAAAGCGACAATTTGAAATACACCCTTAATTTGTTGTGCCAACAATGAAAACACTGTTTTATTATCTTTACCAAATGAAGTATGTATTGTTTTTACCGGTTGCACTTTTGGCGCTGATGTCCTGTAATCATTCCAATAAAGAATTGAACCAACGCATATCCCATTCAGATAGTTTGGCCATCAATTATTTTAAGGGAGATGGTACAATGGACACAGTGGTTGCAGTAAAAATTATTAGAGATAGCAGTAAAATGCAACAGCTTACAAACTTAATTACAGAATCGGCTGCTGAAACTAAGGCGCCATGTGGTTACGATGGATCCTTACATTTTTTTAAGATGAACCAGGTAGTTGAGGATATCTACTTTAGAATGAATGACGAAAAATGTATGTATTTCTTTTTTAAAGAGCAGGGAAAAAATTCAGCTGTTGAATTGTCTAAGGAGGCAAAAGAATTGATTACATCTTTTAGAAAATAACATACGGATAAAACGGGCCAAATTATAAACTTTCTTATCAGGACTGAAATATCCGCAGCCAAATCACAGCCACTGTGCAACCAGGTTTTCGTTGTTAATTGATATTTTTTTTGAGACTTTTTCAATCATTTTTAAATCAGCCATGGCCAATACCTGGTCAATTATTTTGTTAGTCTCATCTTTATAATCTACTTGTATTCTGCTGGAGTCGTTTAACCAGTTATCAACCTGGTTAATATATTTCTTTTTCAATTTTTTTAATACAGGCACACCCAGTTCCGCTGCCCCTGCTGCATTACAATGCTGCTCGTATTGATGTTTCATAGGAATAACCAATAGTTTTTTACCCATGTACAAAGCCTCAGCAGGCGTTTCAAATCCGGCTCCGCACAAAACACCTTCACAGGAAGTAAAGCTTCTAGTAAAGTCTACTGCACTCACTGGTTTTATGCTGCAATTTCCAACTTTGTAAGATTTGTTGGTATGCTTGGAAAATATCTGCCACTCAGTCTTTTTAAAATTCGAAAAGAAATTAATTAGTTTTTCATCATCATAAGCAGGTAGATAAACTGTGTAATGGCCAAGGTTTGATATGGCAGCATTTCGTATTTCTGATCTCACTACCGGCGTAAAAATATTATCAGCAAATGCTTTAAAATGAAACCCAACGCCTTTGGTGCAGGGAGCATAATATCGTAAAATCATCCAGGCAAAAGGATCGGCCTTTGCAGGTTTTGGTGCAGCTTTATGTATTACAGCAAACTGATGGCTCATCGAAATGCAGGGTACATTTTTTAATTTACAAGCCCAGGCACTGATTGGCTCAAAATCGTTTATCACCAGGTCATAATCTTCTACCGGCAAATTTTTTATCTCTTTAATAAAACGCTTCGATTGAAATTGCTTGATTGTTTTATAAAAATCAACTCCTCCTTTTTTACCAAAAATAAAACTGAAGCCTTTTCTGTTGTACTTAACAAAATGATGAAGCCCTACGTCTGCTTGTGTACCGCTTACCAGTATATCGAGGTCGCATTTATTTTGTAAAAAAGGAATAATTTCATTTGCTCTGCTGATGTGCCCATTACCAGTTGCTTGTGCAGCATATAATATTTTCATGTTAATTAATTTTAAGGTGCAACTACAAAATCTTCCATCATCATTTTAAATAGTTCTGCAGTACGCAGGTAAGCAGCTTCATCTGTATAAAAGGAATCATGCAAATCTTTTACCTGGTTGTCATTCTGATAATAGTAGATCTGCCACTTGTTATTTTCGTATTCAAGACTTGTAAGGTTTTCAATCCAATCGCCGGAGTTCAAATAATTTACGCTACCATCGCCATTCTTTATGATGCGGTTGGCCGGCTGGTGTATATGTCCGCATATTACAGCATCGTACCCTTTACTTATAGCAATGTCAGCCGCAGTTTCTTCAAAATTATTGATATGCTTAATGGCAGATTTTACAGAATTTTTTATTTTTTTGGAAAGAGAAATTTTACCCTTGCCTATTTTTTTACTGACGTAATTAATAAAAGCATTGATGTAAATGAGGGTATCGTATCCTACTGCACCCAATTTGGCCAGCCATTTACTGTGTTGCATAATTACATCAAAAACATCCCCATGAAAAATCCAGCTTCGGGTATTATTTGAATGATGAATTACCAGTTTATTTACAATGTGAAAATCACCCACTGAAAAGTGTTCAAATCTGCGGAGCATCTCATCATGATTGCCAGTTATATAATATACTTTAACCCCACGGCTAAGCATACTTGTTATTTGCTTAATAACCTGCATGTGGCCTGCTGGCCAATATTTTTTACTAAACTGCCAAATGTCGATGATGTCGCCATTTAATACAAGTATCGCGGGATCAATTGTTGAGAGGTAGCGGGATAACTCATTAGCACGGCATCCGTACGTGCCAAGGTGTACATCAGAAATTACAGCTACATCCAGTTTTCTTTTTTCCAAATTGGATTTCATTTGCCTAAAGTTCAGGATCAAATGTTTTGTAATTGTGAATGTAACGTTACCTAATCTTAAACAATGGGTGATAACTTAAATTTGATTGGTTTTAGATTTTACAGCCGAACTTTTATACGGTAAGAAATATTAAAATATTTCATGTTCAGGCAATTTCTGTGTACAACAAATGCCAAAAGGTGAAGAGGAAGAAAAATCGGGCTAATCGAAATTTTTATAATTTAACCAGGCTTATAAAACAATTTTTTTTATTGATAACTTGTGTTATGTTAAGAATAAAACAACTTAACACTAGTCTTTCCTGCTTTCAAGTGTAAAGCCAAAAGTAGTGCCTACGTCACTGGTACTTCTTACATGAATGGCTTGTTGATGAGCCTCCACTATATGTTTACAAATTGCAAGCCCCAACCCGCTACCGCCAACCTTGCGGCTCCTGGCAAGGTCGGTTCTATAAAAGCGTTCAAATATTCTTCCCAAATGTTCTTCCGGAATACCGGTACCATCATCACTTATTTCTATCAAAATGCGTTTGCCATCAATTTTATAAGCACTGGCTTCAATTACCCCGTTTTGTTTACCATACTTAATAGCATTGTCAATAAGATTGATAAATACCTGGCGTATTTTTTCCTTATCTGCGTAAACAGTCAAGGGCAATTCACATCCTTTTTTTATCAACATTTTTATCTGTTTTAAATCTGCTTTGATAGAAAGCGATTCAAAAACATCTTTCACAAGATCCTGTATAATAAAATTGGATTTGTACAAGAGCAGTTCTCCACGTTCTAATTTTGAAATCTCGTCCAGGTCATCAACCAGGTTTACCAGGCGATCAATGTTCCTGGAAGTGCTTAGTAGAAATTTTTTATTTACTTCCGGGTTTTCCAATGCACCGTTTAATAAAGTGTCTACATATCCCTGGATGGCAAAAATGGGCGTCTTTATTTCATGAGAAAGATTTTGTAAAAACTCCTTGCGGTATGCTTCGTTTCTTTGCAATACTTCAATTTCTGCTTTGCGTTGCTCTGCCCAGTCTTCCACATCTTCCCTTACTTCATCAATGCTTTTTTGAGGTAATATATGCTTATAATAAAACTCTTCTTTTTTGCTTGCTTTGGTTTGATAGATGAGCTTGTAGATTAGTTTTATTTTACGGTATACAAAGCTTTGCACCATAAATAATATAAGGCCATAAGTGCCGGCCATAATTAATCCAAAAGAAACAAGTGCTATCAACACATCCGATCTAAATACATATACACCAATACTTATTGGAACAGCAATGATGAAAGCCGTAGTTCCCGACAATTGCTGAGGGGATAAATTTTTTCTTGGAAACATTTTCTTGATAATTTTATTAACCAGCCAATCAAATATAGCCAGCAATTAATAAACAATTGAACCTTAAACTGAAAGCAGTACAGCTGAGTAATGGCATATGGAAGCTGCCAAAACAAATATGTGCCATATTACATGATGATAAGTAAAGCTTTCCCACAAATAGAAAATAACACCAATCGAATAAAGCACACCGCCAACAGCAAGCAATACGATAATATTATACGGCATTATTGCAAAAAATGCTTTGTTGTTTGCAAATAATATCCAACCCATAATTACATATAACAGCGTAGATAAAATTTCGTATTTACCGGTATAAAATAATTTAAAAAATATACCAAAAAGGGTGAGGCTCCAAAGGATAACCAGTAAGGTGATGCCAAAGGAATTGTGTACAAAAATTATTACAATGGGAGTGTAGGTACCGGCTATTAAAAAATAAATGCTGAAGTGATCTGCAATTTTTAATGCCTTTTTTAACTGCGGTTGCTGAACTCCATGATATATTGTGGAAGCAATAAACACCATCAAAAAACAACACGCATAAATAGCAGCACCGGCAATGATTGAAACGTTATCAAACTTACCTGCCTTTTTTAATAATACAGGCAGGCAAACAATGCCAAACAATATTCCAATTGCATGCAGCAGGCTGTTTGTTTTCTCTAACCTGAGGAAAAGAGTATTAGAACCTGCTTTCATTTCGAAATTTTGAACAGGTGCAAGTTAAAATCTTTTTTAAAAAGAATACCTGGCAAGAGGGAAAATGTAATTAAGGCAGTATGTCCTATAATTCAAATTTATAGCCAACTCCTTTTACAGTTGTTATACAATCGAGATTAAGTTTCTGTCGAATTTTTCGGATGTGTACATCAATGGTGCGGTCTCCCACTATTACTTCTGTACCCCAAACCTGGTTTAATATTTCATTGCGTAAAAAAACTTTGCCGGGTTTGGAAGCTAACAATGCAAGCAGTTCGAACTCTTTACGGGCAAGTACCATTTCATTGCCTTGAAATTTTATCAGGTATTTTTCACGATCTATAATAAGATCGCCAATATGCATAATATCACTTTCCTCTTTATTCACCCTTCTAAAAAGTGCATTGATCTTACTTAATAAAATTTTGGGACTGATGGGTTTGTTTAAAAAATCATCGGCGCCTGTCTCCAGTCCACGTACTTCAGTTCCCTCATCACTCAAAGCAGACAAAAACACAATCAATGTTTCATTAAACTGAGGTTGCATCCTGAGAATATTGCAAACGTCAATGCCGTTTTTACCGGGCATCATCACATCCAGGATTATCAAATCAGGCTGATGTTTTTTCGCTTCCTCAATGGCTTCGTCACCGTTTTTAGCAGTAAAAACTTCGTAACCCTCCGACTGTAAGTTAAACTCAATGATTTCCAGGATATCTGGTTCATCATCTGCAATTAAAATTTTTTTAACACTACTCATACTATTTTCGCTTCGCAAAAGTAGCGTTTCACTTTGTTGATTGTATCATTAATGGCACGATATTGTATTATCAAATTGTTAACGGGATGCCCCGTGATTAATCACAATTACGTCTTAAAACCATCACAGGTTGAATAGCATACCTTTTTTTTCATGATCTTTGCCGCAGATTTACTACACATTTATGAAGCCATTTTTACTAGCTATATTTTTATTGATCAGTTGCAGCCAGGTATTTGCTTACCAAGATTCGGTGGTGGTGCCTATCAGCCGCCAACTTTTTCATGATAAAGTCAACAACGAACAGGCATTAACCGATCGTGCCGATGGCAAGATGGATGGCATGATAAAGGTTTCGGGAAATGAAGAAATAAATCTGCAGGTTACCGATGCGCTTACCCGACGCATTAACGAGCTGCAGGATTTTGTAGAGCTTACAAATAAGGTAGCAAGCAGCAACGAAAAAATAAGGCAACTGGGTTATATCGAAGACCTCGTACGAGGCTTCAGAATTGCATGGAAACTTAAAAAAATAAACCCAGCAATGGCCCCTGTATTGGTAGATCATTTTGAGTCTGTTCTCAAAGCCAATATGGATACACTTGATATGACCCCTTATATCCAGGATTGTCCCTATGATGTGGGTATTTTACTAGTAGATATTTTCAATAAAAATCCCGGCTATGCAGACAGTAAGAAAATGCTGTTTCTAAAATTCTGTGTACTCAATCCAGATAAAATACTTTCTAATATCCGGCCATTTGTTTCCGAATCATTTGCAGATAGTTTAGTAGTGGTAGCATGTAAAAACGATCCGGAGCAACTATATGATTATGCATATTCAACCAAATCGCCTGAAGGAAAGCTAATTCAAAGAAATAAAGACCCACTTGTAAAAGCAATTGTTCAGTTAAGCAAGCTGGAAAATGCATTGTTGTATTACCCGTTTTTAGATAATATTTTAAATGGAAAAATAACCGTTGACAGTATACGACAGTATGTAGGTAATGGTGTAAAGGGTTACGATAGTGTAGGGTATTATAAATTATTAGTGAAAACTGAAATCGATTATTACTATAGGTTGGCAGTAAAAAAAGATACACCTATTGCCATGTTTGGCGTAAATGGATTAAGAAAAATGTTGCAGAAAAAAGCATTACAGCATTTTATTAAGCCAATTAATGAACTACATGAGCTATCCAATATAAACATGCGCATGAGGGCTATTGATCCATTGTCTGCACAGGATCTTTATTACATGATGGTGATGGGAGAAAACGATATCTACACATCTAGCTACAAACATAGTTTTGCCCGTCTTTTACAGCGAATGGGGCCAAGGCCCCAGGGCGATTCTTTATTGCTTAGCGTAAATATGGACTATTTTAAAAAGTTCATAAAAATGGCGGCCAATTATAATCAACTTGATACTTTTTTAAAAATAATGCCACCCAACCGGGCATCCACTTTAATGAAAGCTTTTGTATCAAATCTTGATAAAGCCAATGACCTTGAAGATGCGGTAGACGTAGCCGATAGTTACAGCAGCATCCGGGATAAAAATTTATTGCAGGCTATTCTGCAAAATGTAAGTAACAACGAACAGCGCAGCATCGAAGATAATAACGGCAAAGGCAAAATTATTTATGGGCTGTTAAAAACAATATTTCTTTCTGCCAATGACAACTCTATTGATCTCACAAGCCAGATAGGAATTCCTTCAATTTATTCTGTTGATATGAAATACCTCGCAGATGAAAAAGGTAGGGTAGTAGAGCAGGTGTTTTTTTATGGTGATGAAGATGGGATAACTCACTTTGGTCCTTTTGTAAATTCCTTTTCACCAAAGGAGTGGAAAATAACTATGCAAAAAGAGTGGGTAGAAATGAAGTCACTTACCAGTAAAGTTTGGATATACGCTAATCGTCCGCTCAACAATGATAAAAACCTGGATGATACAGCACAAATTCATTTAGGCAATTATTTACAGGAAAATGATATGCAGCCGGCAATTGTAGTTCATAGAGGACATAGTTACTGGTTGCCAAGAACAATTGACCGGATGGCTCCGGGGGCTAAAATTGTAGTTTTAGGTTCTTGCGGAGGATATCAAAATCTTAATCAGATCATTAGTACCTGCCCCGATGCACATATCATTTCAACCAAAGAAATTGGTATGGGCGATATTAACCGCCCAATCATAAATTATCTTAACCAGGCTGTGGCGTCTGGTAAAACGCTGGTGTGGAAAGATATGTGGGCAACGCTCACCAAAATGTTTTATGCAGATGGTAACAGGAATATGCGGGAAAGCTGGGACGATTATGTACCTCCATACAAAAACCTGGGAGCCATTTTTATTAAAGCCTATCATAAAAAAATGGAGTTACAACCTTAATCATCGATTTCAACCAATCATAAATTTTTAACCGATGGGTAGCCTTTTGCCAAACCGGTTGGAACTTTTTCGTTTGTCAAACACATTAACTTTGCGCTATGAGTGAAGAGTCGAAAGCAAAAAAGGTGTTTGATGTTTCATTATTGCGCAGGGTATTTTACTTTGCTGCTCCCTATAAGGTAAAATTTTACTGGTCACTTTTTCTCGCAATTTTTTTAGCTGTTATTTCTCCCATCCGGCCATGGCTTATACAGGTTACCATTAATAAGGGATTGTTGCCCGGTGCACATGTTGGCTTTTTACATGGAGCTGCTTCAGTTGTCATAGGTATTACCATCATTCAACTTGCACTCCTGATTATTGAAACGATTTGTCGTTTCATTTTTACATTTTTTACTGCGTCACTTGGCCAAAGTGTTGTAAAAGACATGCGGGTAGCTACCTATAAAAAGGTGATTAGTTTAAATCTTTCCCAGTTTGATAAAACGCCCATTGGCACATTAACAACCCGTACCATTAACGATATCGAATCAATTAACGATATTTTTAGTGATGGTCTTATACCAATTATTGCAGATTTTTTATCCATCATTGCGGTATTGGCCTATATGTTTTTTGTGGATTGGAAACTTACACTTATTTGCATGGCGCCTTTTCCTGTATTAATTATTGGCACCTACATTTTTAAAGAAAGTGTAAATAAATCATTCATTAGGGTTAGAAATGCGGTTGCACAATTAAACGCTTTTGTGCAGGAACACATAACCGGTATGGCCATCGTTCAGGCATTTGCCGCAGAAAAAAGAGAATTCAATAAATTCAATGACATAAATAAGGAGCATCGGAATGCAAATATCCGGTCCATTTTTGCCTACTCTATATTTTTCCCGGTGGTAGAACTGGTGCTTGCATCCTCACTCGGGCTATTAGTTTGGTGGGCCGGTGGCGGACAAAATGCAGATGCAGCCGGTAATATAACCGCATTCATACTTTGCCTCAACTTATTGTTTCGTCCGCTAAGGGTAATTGCCGATAAATTTAACGTGCTGCAAATGGGCATGATAGCCAGTGAACGTGTATTCAAAGTAATGGACAATACCGATGTAACATCTCAATTTGGACAATCAGCCACCCAACCTGAAGTAGCGAACCTTGAAGTAATGAATGGCAGTGTTGAATTCAGCAACGTTTCTTTTGCTTACATAGATGATCAGTACGTTTTAAAAAATATCTCTTTTAAAATAGAGGCCGGAGAAACACTTGCCATCGTAGGAAATACCGGAAGTGGAAAAACATCCGTCATTAGTTTACTCAACAGGCTCTACCGCATTCAAAAAGGTGAAATAAAAATAGATGATGTTAATATTGAGTCCTTTGACCTGGAATATTTACGCAGTAAAATATCAGTAGTGTTGCAGGATGTATTTCTTTTTAGTGGTTCGGTATACGATAATGTTACCCTTAGAAATAAAGAAATCAAAAAAGAGCAGGTAGTTGAGGCAGCTAAATTAATCGGTATTCATGATTTTATAATGCAGCTTCCTGGCAATTACGATTACAATGTAATGGAAAGGGGCGCTACACTTTCTTTGGGCCAACGCCAATTACTTTCATTTGTAAGGGCACTTTTATACGACCCTGCCATTTTAATTCTGGATGAAGCCACCTCCTCTGTTGATACGGAAAGCGAACAGTTAATACAACATGCCATAGAAACACTCATTGCAGATAGAACTTCCATAGTAATAGCTCACCGTTTAAGTACAATTCGTAAGGCAGATAAAATAATTGTATTGGATAAAGGCGAAATAAAAGAAATAGGCTCACATGAAGAACTGATGGAAAAGCAGGGGCATTATTACCAACTACATAAAATGCAATTTGAAAAGCAGGCTAACTTAGTGTAAATTATTGCAAATAATACTGTCGTTAATTTGTAAATTGCATTGATGGATTATTTGCAAAAAAATAAGGATAGTACTGAAAGCACAGTAAGTGAGTCAGACCAGGCTTACGAAAATGCAGCTACATCTTTATTAAAAGAAGCGCTTAATCGTACCTACACCGAACGCTTTTTATTTGCCACCCGTTTATATAAAATACAACAAACGCTTAGTAAAGCTAAAATTACACATCAGGCATTTTCTGCTAATAAATAAAACTACATGGACATTTTTGATGAGGAAATTATCAAATTCTGGAAAGCCATGGAGGATAACAATGTAAGATTTATTATGGTAGGTGGTTACGCTACCAATATTCATGGCTTTCAAAGATATACCGCTGATATGGATATTTGGATGGAGGATAATTTACAAAACCGGGTAAATTTAAGAAAGGCATTTAAAGAAGCTGGAATGGGCGACTATTTCATGCTTGAGACATTAAAATTTATTCCCGGCTTTACTGATTTTAGATTAAATAATGGCTTACGTCTTGATATTATGACAGATATGAAAGGCCTTGAAGGTTATAGTTTTGATGAGTGTTATAAAATGGCAACAATAGCAGAAATAGAAAATACACAAATCCCTTTTCTTCACCTCAACCACTTGGTTGAAAATAAAAAAGCCGTTAACCGGCCCAAAGATCAGATCGATGTTATTGAACTGGAAAAGGTTGTTGCTTTGCGTAAAGAAATGGGATTGGACTAATGCGGATACGTTAAAACTCTTCTAAATTTAATCCCGTTTTCATTGCCTAAATAAACCCAATTCTCCTATCTTTGCGCCAAATTTCGGAAACGACATGGCATCAACAAGCATCAAAACATTACTGGTAGCGGTTTTTAGTACTTTCTTGCTTACTTTTTCGGGCAATGTGTTTGCACAGCACGAAGAGCATGAAGCAGGAGCTGAAAAGACCGAAAAAGAAGAAGGTTTCAACGCACGTGAAGTAATTTTTGAGCATATAATGGATGCCCATGAGTTTCACTTTGTAAATTACAAAGGCAGCGATGGCGAAAAGCATTCCGTTTCAATTCCACTACCTGTATTATTATATTCTCCCCAAAAAGGATTTTCCTGCTTTATGTCTTCTGCTTTTGAGCATGGCCATAAAGAAGTAAATGGTTATAAGCTGGAAGAAGGGAAAATTATTCCTACTGAAGCAGAAGTTAAAGTGTATGACTTTTCACTTACCCGCAATGTGGTTCAAATGATGTTGATACTTGCAGTATTGGTTTGGTTAATGATAAGTGTAGCTAAAACTTATGCAAGAGGTCAAGGTGTTACTTCAGCGCCAAAAGGCAAACAAAATCTGGTTGAAGTAATGGTTGAATTTGTTAGAGACGAAATCGCAAGGCCAAATCTGCGTCACAAGGCTAATAAATATCTTCCTTACCTGCTTACTGTATTCTTCTTTATTTTAATCAACAATATATTGGGACTTATTCCCGGTACGGCTAACGTAACCGGAAATATTGCATTTACAGTTGTACTAGGTTTAATATCGTTCGTAGTTATCATGTTTAGTTCCAACTCACATTATTGGGGCCATATTTTCAACCCACCGGGTGTACCTGGTTTTGTAAAACCAATACTGGTATTGGTTGAGTTTTTAAGTGTGTTCATCAAACCATTTGCGTTAATCATCAGGTTGTTCGCCAATATGGTGGCCGGTCACATCATCATCATTTGTTTAATATCACTCATTTTCATATTTGCACAACTTAAGCCAGCCTTAGGTATTGCAGCCTCACCGGTTTCTGTAGCTTTCACCATCTTTATTTATTTTATTGAAATATTGGTGGCGTTTTTACAGGCCTTCATTTTTACAGTGCTTACAGCCGTATTTATTGGCCAGGCATTTGAAGGCGAACACGCTCCGGGAGATGATCATCCGTTACCAGATGATGCAGTGATTATTTAATTGTTTTTTTTAATCAATATAAAATAGAAGTATGAGTTTATTAACCGTGTTTTTAGCTGCAACTCCGTTGGCTGCTGCAGGTGGTGCCGTTGGTGCTGGTCTTGCTGCAGTAGGTGCAGGTATCGGAATCGGTCAGATTGGTAAAGGTGCTGTAGAAGCAATTGCCCGTCAGCCCGAAGCATCTAACGATATCCGTGCTAACATGATCCTTGCTGCTGCCCTTGTAGAAGGTGCTGCACTTTTTGCGATCATCATCGGGTTTCTTGCAATGGTATTGTAATACCGCTAAGCAAATTGTTACTGCATCCAAAGTACAGGACGGAGGATGCAGTATTTTAAGTTTTTTTACCAGGCAATTGTACAGCCATTTAGCTTAATTGGCAGCCTGTCCCGATTTATCGGGATCGCACGCTAGTACTGTTTATCAATATTGAAGATTTAGTAATTTATTATTTTACATTTTTAATTGTAATAAAAATGCAACTATTAACACCCGATTTGGGTTTATTGATCTGGACACTGATCGCTTTTTTAATTGTATTGTTCATCCTTGGAAAATTTGCATGGCCTGCAATTATCAAGGGGTTAAACGATCGTGAGCAAAACATCGCAGCTTCAATTGCTTCGGCTGAAAAAGTAAAGCTGGAAATGGCTCAACTTAAAAACGACAACGAAGCATTACTCGCCCAGGCACGTGAAGAAAGAGCAATACTTTTGAAAGAAGCCAAGGAAACAAAAGATAAAATGATCAATGATGCCCGTGAAGACGCAAAGGCCCAAGCTGCTAAAATTGTTGCAGACGCACAGGTAACCATCAACAACCAAAAAATGGCTGCAATTACAGATCTAAAAAATCAGGTTGGTAATTTGGTGATTGAGGTAAGCGAAAAAATATTACGTCGTGAGTTAAGCAATAAGACGGATCAGGAAAGTTATATCAAGCAACTGGCAGACGAAGCCCGGTTGAGCTAATTTCAATCTGGTAAATAGTTTATCCGCCATTATTTTAGCAATCAAAAATTGCTGCATTCAAATTTTCAAGTAAATGAATAATCCTCGTTTAGCAACACGTTACGCAAAAAGTATCATCGACCTTGCAATAGAAAAAGGTTTAATTGATAAAGTATATGCTGACATGAAGCTGATATTAAGCATCTGCAAAACAAACCCTGATTTTGTTGCATTGTTACGTAGCCCGATCATTAGTGCAACTTCAAAAGGAAAAATAATTGAAGCCATTACTTTGCAAAGGGTTAGTGAGCTTACTTCGGGTTTTATTAAATTATTGGTAATTAAATCCAGGGAATCCAATCTGCCTGAGATAGCTGCTGCGTATGTAGATCAGTATAACGTTATAAATAATATTCAAAAAGTAAAGATAACAACTGCTGCACCTATGAGCAACCAGTTGGTTGACGCTATACTTAGTAAGGTAAAAGAATCTGACCCAACCGTTAAACTAGAACTTGAAACTATCATTAATGAAGAATTAATTGGGGGTTTTATATTAGAAGCAGGGGGAAGAGCATTGGATGCAAGTATCCAGAGAGAATTAAAAGATGTTAAGAAACAATTCGCAAATAATGATTACCTGCATAAATTAAGGTAAACAATCGCACTGAAATAAGATAAAAAAATCCACATTTGTATGTGGGTTTTTAATTTACACGAATACCAATTCTCAAAAAGTTCTTCTTATGCAAAAAATTATCCTCAGTTTTCTGCTCTTTACTTGTTGCGCAGGTTTTAATCCAGTCCGTTCCCAGGCCCTGTATCCTGTAAGCGTAGATGAGAAAATTACAAACGCCTCAGACATCATCGAAGGAAAAGTTGTTGAGCAAAAGGCATTTTGGAATCCCAAACACACCATGATTTTTACTGCCAACACAATTGAGGTATATAAATCATTTAAAGGAACGGCCCTTTCCAAAACCATGGAGATATTAACAGTTGGTGGAACAGTTGGATCAGAAAGTATTGATGCCAGTGATTTGTTGACGCTTGATAAAGGAGAAATTGGTGTATTCTTCTGCTTCCCAAATACCTTTAGTTTGCTTTCCCCCTATACAGGTAATAAATTATACGATGTTTATTCCAGTGCACAAGGCTATTATAGTTATGATACTGATGCAAAAACCGCAAATGGGCCGTTTGTAAGATATGCAAGTATTGAAAATCAGTTGTATCGAGAAATGGTGCAAAAAACCGGTCGTCAGCCAATCATAATAAATCCTGCCTTTAGTATATCAGCCCAGGCAAGGCCCTTATCCGGCCAGGCACCTGTAATTACTTCTTTTTCGCCGCACAATATTAATGCAGGCGCTACACTTGATCCCACCAATAATTTACTGATTATAAACGGATCAGGTTTCGGAGCCGGTGCGACCGATTCGGCGGCTGTTATTTTTGATGACGCCAATGATGGATCAGGAGGTACACCGTACAAAATTTTTGCTACTTCAGCCTTGGTACAATCCTGGACAGACAACCAAATTAAAATTCGTGTTCCTTCTAGAGCGGGTACCGGATTTTTCCAGGTTAGAGATAATTCATTGATAACAGCAGGTTCTCCTGATATTATCAATGTTGTATTTTCTGTGCTAAATCGTGAAGCAACTAGTGGAGGTGTCACAATTATTAAGGAGATTAACCTCATGAACGATAATGGTAGTGGTGGTTATACAATTGTGTATAGTACCAATACAGCAGGTAATGGAGTGAATCTTGATACCGATCCTGAAAAGGCAACTTTCCAACGTGCTTTAAATACCTGGAAGGAAATAGCAGGTTATAATGTCATTGAAGGTGGAACCACTACTATTCAATCGGTAGCAAGTGACGGTGAGAATGTAATCATGTTTGACAATCAAAATACTGGCACAGCTCCACTGTCTTCCGGCGTATTGGCGGTATGTTATTCTTACTCTAATCTTTGTACGCCTTTAAGTGGTAATGAGGTTCAAAAAACTGAATTTGATATTGTTATCCGAAACAGTGCCGTCTCAACAGGATCTACCAGTTTTACCACCGGCCTTTGTCCACCTGCCAGTCCATACAATCAAATAGATTTAGAAACTGTGTTGCTGCATGAGTTAGGGCATTCCTTAAACCTTGCACATGTTAATGATGGATATGAAGGTAGTGCCTATCCAAACCTTAACCCAGGCAAATTAATGAATTATGGAGTATTGGCGGGAGTAAGCCGACGGTCGCCTGACTATGCAGCTTATGCCGGCGCTCTTTATTGCATTATGCCAAAATCAAATACCTATGGCAGCTGCAGTTTGGCAAACGTAGAAATGACTCCGCTTGCAAGAACTATTGAACCACTTGATGAGTGCCCTTTAATTTTTCCAACGGTGAGTACACCTTTAAATACAACTATAAATTTCGACCTGGTGCATGCTACAAGTAATAAGTATACCGACCCTGCTTATAACAGTGTGAATTGTGCAGGAACAGGAACTAGCGTGACCAACAATGCTTATTATGCTTTCAGGTCAGATGGCGACGGTGGTGATTTGAATATGTCGGTTACTAACTACCTGACTTCTCCTTCAGATTTTCAAGTTAGCTGTTCGGGGGCCGGCGTTAGATTTGCTTTATTTCAGCTAAATAGTTGTCCGGGCGGACAAAATTTTCCTGATCCGATCGCTTGCGGAACTATATTTAAAAATGGTAACATAGCACCAATTACGGGACTGGCTGCTAACACCAATTACCTGATTTATGTAGATGGTAAAATCAGCACCAAAGCAAGTTTTACACTTATATTGAACGGAACAGTTTTACCTGTAACACTGGTCGATTTTAAAGGTAGTATGCTTAACAAAAAAGTAAACCTTAACTGGAAAACAACCAGCGAAATTAACAGCAAGGAATTTGTGGTAGAAAAAAGCTTTGACGGATTAACTTTTACCACATTTGGAAGCATTGCTGCAAAAGGAAGCAGCGCTGTTGAAAATAATTATGGATTAACCGACGACAGGCCTTACTCCGATTTCACATTCTATAGATTAAAAATTGTAGATAAGGATGGCAAGTTTGGTTATTCAGCAATTGTAAAAGTGAAGACTCCAAAAAGGGCGTTGGTAATTAACAGGATATTCCCCAACCCCACTACCGGTAAACTAAATTTACAGATAGTAGCTGATGGCAGAAAAAACCTTACCCTGCAAGCCTTTGATATACTGGGTAAAAAAGTAGCTGATTTCCGTTTACAGGTTGATCAGGGCTTTAATGAAAAGCCGGTATCGGTAAATGCATTGGCGTCGGGAACTTACTTTCTGCAAGTGAAAGACGAAACAGGTAATGTGGTGGATAAAACAAAGTTTATTAAAAACTAATACCAGTCATTGAAAATATAGCAATCCACCTCAATTATGGGGTGGATTTTTCTTTTAAAAAGACCTTATTTTTTTGCCATTCTTACGGTCATCCCCTACCTTTGCAGCCTTAAATGAAAAACATAGTTTAAAAAGCTCAAGTGTGCGACGCAACGATGTTCCACAGGGGTTTTAAGCCAGGTTAAAAAAATAAACTCAAATTTATGGTAGATATTAAACCAGATGAAATTTCGGCCATTCTTCGTCAGCAATTATCCAACTTTAATGCAGGCGGAAGCCTTGAAGAAGTTGGTACAGTATTGCAGGTGGGTGATGGTATTGCCCGTGTATACGGCCTAAACAATGTACGCAGTGGCGAGTTGGTTGAATTTGATAATGGTGTAAAAGCAATTGCGCTTAACCTGGAAGAAGATAATGTGGGTGTGGTATTGATGGGTGATAGCGGTGCTATTAAAGAAGGTGATATCGTAAAACGTACCGGTCAGATCGCTTCCATTAAAGTGGGAGAGGGAATGAGCGGACGTGTTATTAATACATTGGGCGAACCAATTGATGGTAAAGGTCCTTTGGTGGGCGAATTGTACGAGATGCCTTTGGAGCGTAAAGCACCAGGGGTAATTTTTCGTGAGCCGGTAAAAGAACCATTACAAACAGGAATCAAAGCAATTGACGCAATGATTCCAATTGGACGTGGACAAAGAGAATTGGTAATTGGTGATCGCCAAACTGGTAAAACTGCCATCTGTGTTGATACCATCATCAATCAAAAAGAATTTTACGAAGCAGGCAAACCTGTTTATTGCATATATGTGGCTATTGGCCAAAAGGCAAGTACCATTGCTGGTATTATGAAAACGCTGGAAGAATATGGAGCAATGGCTTATACAACCATCGTTGCGGCTTCTGCATCTGATCCGGCACCTTTACAATTCTACGCTCCATTTGCTGGTGCTGCAATTGGTGAATTCTTCCGTGATACCGGAAGGCCGGCTTTAATCATCTATGATGATCTTTCCAAGCAAGCCGTGGCTTACCGCGAAGTTTCTTTGTTATTGCGTCGTCCACCGGGCCGTGAGGCTTATCCGGGTGATGTATTCTATTTGCATAGTCGTTTACTTGAAAGAGCTGCAAAAGTTATCTCAAAAGATGATATTGCAAGGCAGATGAATGATTTGCCAGACTCTATTAAACATCTTGTAAAAGGCGGAGGTTCATTAACAGCTTTACCAGTAATTGAAACCCAGGCTAGTGACGTATCTGCTTATATCCCTACAAACGTAATCTCTATTACTGATGGCCAGATATTTTTGGAAGGTAACCTCTTTAATGCAGGTATCCGCCCGGCTATCAACGTAGGTATTTCGGTTAGTCGTGTGGGTGGTAACGCACAGATTAAATCCATGAAAAAAGTGGCTGGTACACTTAAATTGGATCAGGCACTTTACCGTGAGTTGGAAGCCTTTTCTAAATTTGGTGGTGATTTGGATGCTGCTACTAAAAATGTAATTGATAAAGGAGCCCGTAATGTGGAAATTCTGAAACAACTACAATATTCCCCAATGACGGTGGAAAAGCAGGTTGCCATGATTTACCTTGGAACCCAGGGTTTATTGAAAGAAGTTGCTGTTAAAAATGTGAAAGCATTTGAAGAGCATTTTTTATTAGAAATGGACAATAAATATCCTGAGATATTAGCTGAATTTAAAAAGGGCGGTTTACCTGAAGACGGTTTAAAGAAAATTACCGAGTTAGCTAAGAGCTTAACCGGGCATTACAAATAGTAACATTAGATTCATTTTTATATAGGCCTTCCCCAAATAGGGGAAGGTTTTTTTAGTGTGTCAGGCATGTATATCAGCTATAGGGTGCAAGTCCCGAATACG
>JBDUEK010000076.1:0-28756 GCA_040002495.1 Ferruginibacter sp. | reverse complement strand
CTATTGTAATTTAATTTTCCACTTTTCCACATTTAATAGTTACCGAACTATTGATGTAATGATAACCTGGAAATTTGCTGCATTTAATGAATTAACGGTTGATGAACTTTATGCAATAATAACATTGCGTAACGAGGTCTTTGTTGTTGAACAAAATTGTGTTTACCAGGATGCGGATAATAAAGATCAAATAAGTTTTCATTTATCTGGTTGGCATAATGATGAGTTGATTGCTTACTGCCGCATATTGCCTCCCGGTATTTCTTATGAGGAAGCAAGTATTGGCAGGGTAGTTACTTCACCTGCTTATAGAAATACAGGTAGCGGCAAGGAATTGATGAAAATGGCCATTGAAAAAACATTACAACAATTCAACTGCAAAACGATCGTTATAAGCGCCCAATTATATTTAAATAAATTTTATACTGCTTTGAGTTTTGTACAAATCGGTGAGCCTTATTTAGAAGACAATATCCCTCATATTAAGATGCGCCTGACCGCATAAATCATCATTTAATGCAATAAAAAAAGCAAACGGGTCGTTAATATAATGCAAACGTATTTTTTATAGTCCCCTTAGACTGTAAAATTTGCATTGCATCCAATTTTCCTAAATCCGTTTACACATGAAAAACTATGTACACTACGCTGTCCGTATTTGGCTGATTTTACTACTCTTCACTACATTTTTATCCTACAATTCCAAGGCTCAACATTTAATGCTAGGCAACGAAAAAGTAAAAATTGAAGCAGGCCTCAATTTTGGCCCTACTTTCTTTTTAGGAGATCTTGGCGGCCATCGAGGCAGAGGCACCACGTTTGTAAAAGACGTAAACCTTCAGCTTACAAAAATAATGAAGGGTGCATTTATTAGCTTTTATCCAACCGACTGGTTTGGTTTGAGAGTGGCTGCACAATACACTTATGTAGAAGGAAGAGATGAATTAATTGCTACCAAAGGAAGAGACGAGCTATACCGCAAACAAAGAAACCTTGATTTTAAGAGTAATATGTTTGAAGCATATGCTGCTATTGAAGTACTACCATTAATGTTATTGAACGGCTATGATCCTGAATATAATCCAAGATACAGGCCTTATGGATTTATTGGCGTGGGTATGTTTAAGTATAAGCCCTATGGTTCAATAACTGATCTGAACGGAAACGTTACCTGGCATGAACTTGCACCATTACATACCGAAGGCCAGGGCTTTGCAGAATATCCATCAAGAAAACCTTATTCACTTACACAGTTAAATATTCCGATGGGTGGTGGTATTAAATACATCGCTTCTGAAAGAGTCAATTTAGCTGTTGAGCTTTTATACCGTAAAACGTTTACAGATTATATTGATGATTTGAGTACCGATTATATTGATCCAAATCTTTTTGACAAATATTTATCAGCGGCTGATGCCAATATTGCGAAGCAAATATTTGATAAAGCATTTACGAGTTATATTCCGGGTTCGCCAAGGTTTGTACCAGGTTACCAAAGAGGTAATCCTAAAAACAACGATGCTTACTTTTCATTTGTTTTGAAACTGGGGATACGACTGGGTGATATTTATGACAGCGAGTTTAGCCGAAACGCAGCAAAACATACAAGATGTCCTGCAAGATTTTAATTAATAACATGCTAAATATATAGTCTATGAAAAATAATATACACACAAATCCGCTGCTACTTAAGATGATTATTTTGATTACCTGCTTCATGCTGGTGATGCTATATAACGAATCTTATGCTACAACAATTTCCCCTTCAATAACTGACAAAGGCATCGTTCAGTTTCAGCCAAATGCTGAAAAACATGAATTGAATATCACCTTGATTTCAAACACAAAAAGTAATGAAAAGTATCAATTATTCATTTTCACAACGGATGGAATATTGGTAGAAGAGACAAGTATTAGCACACAAGATATGACCACTATTAAAGAACTTAAAAGAGGTTATTATTTATACGAATTATTTGACAACGATACAAAATTGAAAAGCGGCCTTTTTACTATGGAGTAAAATCGCTGAAAAAATATAAAAGACAGCAAAAGATAATTTTGAAGTAATTCAATAAAAACATCGTGCAATCATGCGCAACGTTGACCCCCTGAAACCACATTTCACCATTTCTTTATTATCTGTTTGCTGTTTTTTTAAAAGGCGCATTACTGAAAAGTAAGCGTCTTTAAAATTTAATATTGTTCAATAAATGCCAGGTGAATATTTTGATGCTGGTTGTATGCAAACCGGTTGCAATCGACCATTACTTCAACTCCGGAATCAAATATTTTCCGGTAAAACTTTCCTTCACTTTTACAAGTCCCTCAGGCACTCCTTCAAACAAAACTTTTCCACCACCATCGCCTCCTTCCGGGCCAATATCAATGATATGATCGGCCATTTTTATTACATCCATATTGTGTTCAATTACCAGTACTGTATTACCCCTGTCAACCAGTTTTGTAAGTACTTCCAGCAAATGTTGAATATCCTGAAAATGTAAACCTGTGGTTGGTTCATCTAAAATATAGAATGTTTTACCGGTATCTTTTTTTCCGAGTTCGGTAGATAATTTTACACGCTGGGCTTCTCCCCCGCTTAATGTTACCGCACTTTGCCCAAGGGTGATGTAGCCGAGCCCTACTTCTTTCAACACCTTTATTTTACGGTAGATAAAAGGAACTGCCTGGAAAAAATCAACTGCTTCTTCCACCGTCATATCCAACACATCGCTGATGGATTTTCCTTTGTACCGGATTTCCAGGGTTTCACGGTTGTATCTTTTACCGTTACATTTTTCACAATGCACATATACATCCGGTAAAAAATTCATTTCAATCACCCGCATACCGCCACCTTCGCACACATTGCATCTGCCGCTTTTCACATTAAAACTAAAGCGGCCTGCATTGTATCCCCTGATTTTTGCTTCGGGTACCGATGCAAACAATGTTCTGATATCTGTAAAAAATCCGCAGTAGGTTGCCGGGTTACTCCTGGGCGTTCTGCCTATCGGCGACTGGTCAATTTCTATTACTTTATCAATATGTTCAAGTCCCTTGATTGATTTAAATTCAAGCGGATTTGCTTTTGAATTATAGCAATGCTTACTCAGCAGCGGATAAAGTGTTTCATTGATTAAAGTAGATTTTCCACTGCCGCTCACACCGGTAATCAATATCAATTTTCCAAGTGGAAATTTTACACTAACCGTTTTTAAATTATTCCCTTTGGCACCCGCCAGTTCTAAAAAATTACCATTGCCTTTTCGGCGTTCTTTGGGAATAGCAATACTTTTTTCACCACTTAAATACATAGCTGTATCTGAATGTGATGCCAATACTTCTTCAGGTGTACCCATGGCAACTATCTCACCACCATGCTTACCTGCATTTGGCCCAATATCTACCAGGTAATCTGCAGCCAGCATAATATCTTTATCATGTTCAACTACCAACACACTGTTTCCGATGTCCCTTAAATTTTGTAGTGCTCCAATCAGGCGCTGGTTATCCCGCTGATGTAAACCAATACTTGGTTCATCTAAAATGTAAGTGATCCCTTGCAATTGCGAACCAATTTGCGTAGCCAATCGAATGCGTTGCGATTCGCCACCACTGAGGCTTTTTGATGGCCGGTTTAAAGTAAGATAAGTCAGCCCTACATCCAATAAAAACTGTAGCCGCTCCCTGATTTCTTTCAACACATCTTTGGCAATTGCATTTTGTTTATCGCTCAATCTTTTTTCAATATCCTTAAACCAAACTGCCAGCTTATCAAGATTCATTCTACTCAATTCTGCAATATTAGTAGCATCTACTTTAAACCAAAGGCTTTCTTTTTTTAAACGACTGCCTTCGCAAGTAGGGCAGTTTTTTAATTCCATAAATTTCTCCACCCAATCCCTCATCGCTTCTGTGGTACCACTTCCAGAGAACCAACGTTTCAGCATTGGAATAATACCTTCGAACGCAGCGCCACCACCTGATGCAGAACCAACATTATCCTCAGCGTCTGCTTCAAAACCTGAGTCACTGGTTTCAAAATCATTGCTGTCAATGCTTCCTGATCCTTCAGGGTTTCCGTATAGTAAAATATTCAATGCAGATTGCGAAAGTGTACTGATGGGCTTATCAACGCTAATCTTATTTTTCCTGGCGATGGCCTCTACATTTTTATACATGTAGGCTTCTCTTTCTTCGCCCAATGGTGCAATACCACCTTCCTTGATAGACAGTTTTTTATCCGGTAATACGGCTTCCAGGCTGATGCTGTACACATTGCCAAGCCCCTTGCAAGTTGGGCATGCACCATACGGACTATTAAATGAAAATGCATTGGGAGAAGGTTCTTCATAACTAATACCTGTATCTACGCACATCAGTTGCTTGCTGTACATCGCTTCTTCCAAGGGTGCAGAATTGTTGACGATTTCCGCTGTCGCCTTTTTTGCACCTTTCTTTTTTGTTGATGACGCTTCGGGCATTGCTTCATCAGAAGCTGTAGATTTTTGTGGAGAAACAAACATCAGATCTTTTCCAACCGTCAATGCTTTTTGCACACTCTGGCTCAATCTCACTTTCATATCATCGGTTACCGGCAAGCGGTCAACTACCAATTCAATGTCATGAATCTTGTATCGGTCAACCTGCATTTTAGCAACCAGGTCTTTTATTTCTCCATCAATTCTAACTTTTAAAAAACCTTTTTTCCGAACGTCTTCAAATAGTTCGCGGTAATGACCTTTTCGGCCTCTCACCAACGGTGCCAGCAAACTTATTTTTTCACCCTTGAATCTTGAAAAGATATTCGCTACAATTTCTTCCTCACTAAATTTCACCATCTTTTTTCCGGTATTGTAACTATAAGCTTCGCCAACCCTTGCATACAACAGTCGCAGAAAATCATATATCTCAGTTATAGTACCTACTGTACTTCGTGGGTTTTTGTTGGTAGTTTTTTGTTCAATGGAAATTACTGGAGAAAGCCCGGTAATCTTATCTACATCCGGACGTTCCATATCACCCATAAACTGTCGTGCATAGGCGCTAAAACTTTCCATGTAGCGACGTTGCCCCTCATTGTAAATGGTATCAAATGCCAGCGAAGATTTTCCGCTGCCACTTACGCCTGTAAAAACAACCAATTGATTTTTAGGAATTTTAATATCGATGTTTTTGAGATTGTGCTCCCTTGCACCAAACACTTCAATAAATTCATGCTGAACCAGCTCTTCCGAAACGGATTTTATTTCTTTCGTCATGTATACTTACTTGCTGCAAAGGTACAAAACAAAATACCAGCCATTTAGTTGCCCTATTTCTTGTTTTGTTAATTTACGGGTTAAACATTGTATGCTTTTGTAATTTATCCGGCGAATAAAAGCAACCGGCTCCATAGGACCGCCTTCATCATAGGAGACTCCTATGGAGTCCATCACATTTTTTTATTATTATTTTCTATAAACAGGCAGCCACTATGTGGCTAAAATTCTCAACTAAACGACAGGACAAGGCAAACTGGCGATCCATCACATTGACATTAATCAATAATATTCATAAAACATTTTTATACGGCAGGAGTATCAATAACCTTTTCAATTACACTGCTTTTTGAATTGCACCGCCCTTTTAAGGCGGTGATAAATGGAAAACCTATCCTTCATGGCTTTAGCCGAAAAACAATTTGGCTAAAGCCATCTACTACATTGTAATTCATCCCCGCCCTAAAGGACGGGGCAATGCAAACTAGATATCCACCACTTTGGATTATGCATCAATCAATATTCATAACAGATTTTGATCGGTGGGAAAAATTAGGGAATATCTATTGGAATGCCTGTCGATGCCATGAAAATATACCGATGAACGGATTGCGTCCCGATGCTGCACACAAAACCTTACTCGGGATAAATAACGCCACCGAAGATGCAATGAAAAACTATGGCTGGTATCAAAAAAATTCAAAATACTTTTAAGCTTCGCTCATTCTTCTTAAATATTGCATTACTGCTTTTATTTCTCCGTAGGAGTAAGCATCCCCTAATTTCTCTTTTACCGGCGCAACAGCCAGGCTGTTTTTATTTTCTTCTATGGCTTGTGTGATAACTGCAATTTTATTTTTGCTAACCATTTCATTGATGGATATTTCCCCGGTAAAAATAAAATGCCCCAGGTGTTCTTCAATGGTGCCTCGTTTTAATTCCCTCATTGCTGCAATTTCGTCTATATCTCTGCCCGACTTAAATAGTTGTAAACTTATGCGCTTGGTTTCTGTGGCTTTATCGCTGGCAAAGGTTTTATTTGTTCGTTGCTTAACAACCTTGGAATTGATGTTTGTTTTCAGGTTATAGTTTCGACAATAATCAATAATTACATCCAAAAAGTAGTTGCCATATTTTTGCAATTTGATATTTCCAAAGCCGGAAATTTTACCAAGATCCGAACTGGTTAAGGGCAAATAAGTAGCTAATTCAACCAGCGTTGCATCAGAAAACACCTGGAAAGCTGCTACATTTTCATCCTTTGCCAATTGAAAACGAACGGCCTTTAATGATTTAAACAAATCTTCATTTACTGTTTGGGCAACCGCATTAACTGGCACATCTTTTTTAGCTGTCACAGATTTTACCAACATCACTGCCAACTCTCCCCTTAAAATTTGATGGCTTTTTTCGTTTAGTTGTAACACGGGATAATTGCCTTCGCTTTGTTGCAAATAATTGAGTTGCAATAGCTCTTTAATATACTGGCGCCATTGATCTTTACTGATATCTTTTCCTACTCCAAAAGTTTTTATCAGCTGATGTTCGGGCCTGGATGTGGTACTACCTCTTAAAAAATCAATGATATAATTAATGCCGAATTTTTCTTTGACGCGGTAAACAGCACTTAGTAATTTTTGGGCTTCTATTGTGGCATCCATTTTTTCTTCGTCACTTAGGCATACATCGCAACTACCGCAATAATCCGGTGCCGCTTCATCAAAATAATTTAATAAGTATTTTCTGCGGCATTGCCTGGTTTCACAAAGTGCCGACATCTGGTCCAGTTTTTTAAGCATCACTTTACTCTGTTCTTCATTGCCTTCAACCCTTGCAAAACTTTTTAGCTTAAACACGTCAGCCGCACTATAAAATAAAATTGCTTCGCTTGGCAAACCATCCCTTCCTGCCCGGCCGGTTTCCTGGTAATAGCCTTCAATATTTTTAGGCAAATCCACATGTACTACCCAGCGTACATTGCTTTTATTGATACCCATTCCAAATGCGATGGTGGCTACAATAATTTTAATTTCATCTCTCAAAAATTTCTCCTGGTTATCTTCTTTTATATCACGACTTAATCCTGCATGATAAGCTGCTGCTGCATATCCATTATCCCGGAGGTCTTCTGCCAGCTTTTCTGTACTTTTTCTGCTAAGGCAATAAATGATGCCACTATCATCCGGATGTTGATGTAAATAATCCAGCAATTGATTTAGATAAGCTTTTTTGGGTTTGATATAATACCCAATATTTGGACGATTAAAAGAATTTTCAAAAACCTTGTAGGAAGCTAATTCAAGCTTTGTGATAATGTCTTGCTTTGTAAGTTTATCTGCCGTTGCAGTAAGTGCAATCACAGGTACATGCGGAAAGTCTTTTTTTAATTGTCCCAGCACCAGGTATTCCGGTCTGAAATCGTGGCCCCAGTGACTGATACAATGCGCTTCATCTATCGCAAATAAAGAGACATTAATTTTTTTCAGATAATTAAGTAAACTGTTTTGTCCCACAAGGCGTTCAGGCGCTACATATAATAATTTTAACTGGTTATTATTTATTCGATTGATAATATCCGATTGCTCAAAAGTACTTTGAGATGAATTTAAAAATGCCGCTGCAATTCCATTCAATTTCAATGCATCTACTTGGTCTTTCATGAGTGCAATAAGTGGCGAGACCACAATGGTTATACCTTCAAAAAGTAAGGCAGGTACCTGGTAGCACAAGGACTTGCCACCACCGGTTGGCATCAAAACAATGCTATCATTTTTTGCTAATACATTTTCTATAATTTCCTGCTGATTATGCCGGAATTCGTCGTATCCAAAATATTGATGAAGTGTTTGCTGAATGTTGTACATAGCTAATTTTTCCAGGGGCGAATTGCCTTTGGCAAGTTAAAAAAAAGAAAATGGTTTTAAGTCTCAATTCAACCCAAATAAAAAACTATATAATATTAAGGGCTAAAAATTAATATCAGCAAGCGTTTCAGCGAATGCAAAATAATCATACAAAGATTTATTTGGAATTGTTGATGGTGTAAGTTTAACTTTGCGCCAGTTCTTTAGTTATCACTTATCAAGAAAGGCAGAGGGTAATGGCCCGATGAAGCCTTGACAACCTATCTCGTTATGAACGGGAAAAGGTGCCAATTCCATCCCGATCGCAGATCGGGAAGATAAGTCAGACCCAGCTCAAAATATCTCTTCAAAATATTTAAAAGCTCATCTGATTTATCGGATGAGCTTTTTTGTTGTACCTACTTCGATAGTACAGCAACTAACTCACCGATACTACTTGTCTTCACTTTTCTTATAAGTAATACTAAAGCATATTTCATTTTAAAATGATTAATAAGTATAAAAAGTTATGGAAACAAGTAAACAATTAACCATCGGATTATTTGGGTATGGCGTGGTAGGAAAAGGCCTGTATGAAGTACTTCACAACACTTCTACCTTGCAATCTACCATTAAAAAAATATGTATAAAAAATCCCGGCAAGCAACGAAACATTGCAACACAAAACTTTACTTCGGATGCCAACCTGTTATTGGAAGATGCAGCCATCAATGTAATTGTAGAATTAATTGATGATGCAGATGCCGCCTATGTTATTGTGAAAAAAGCTTTGCAAAAAGGGAAGGCGGTAGTGAGCGCTAATAAAAAAATGATTGCAGAACACTTTGAGGAATTACTTGAACTGCAAAAAAAGCACAACACTTCGTTTTTGTATGAAGCTTCCTGTTGTGCAAGTATGCCCATTATCCGCAACCTGGAGGAGTATTATGACAATGACTTGTTACGTTCTTTCAGGGGCATAATAAATGGCTCAACCAATTTTATTCTTTCAAAAATATTTAAGGAGCAACTTGAGTTTAATGAAGCATTACTGCTGGCTCAGCAGGCGGGCTTTGCAGAAAGTGATCCAAAGCTGGATATCAGTGGAGCGGATGCTGCCAATAAACTTTGCATTGTACTCGCTCATTCATTTGGTGTAATTGCCAAAACAACTGATTTTATTTTTAACGGTATTGAAAATATTTCTTTGCAGGATGCAGTGGTAGCTACCGAAAAAAAATACAGTATAAAATTAGTAGCCAATGCACAAAAATTAAAGAATGGTAAGCTTGCCTCATTTGTATTGCCGCAGTTTGTAACAACAACCGATGATTTGTATCATGTTGAGGATGAGTTTAACGGTGTAATTACAGAGGGCAGTTTTGCAGACAGGCATTTTTTTAAAGGCAAGGGTGCCGGTGCTTTCCCGACTGCATCGGCCGTATTGAGCGACATTTCTGCATTGCGTTACAACTATAAATATGAGTACAAAAAAATAGGGCTGCAGCCAGGCACAACCTTAACCAATGATTTTTATTTAAAAGTATTTGTAAGTTCCAGTGGTAATACTCTTGTTAATAAAGACGATTTTGAATGGATAGAAGAATGGCACAACGAGTTTAAATCGGGCTGGCTGATTGGAGTGATACATGCGGAAAAACTGGCCAATGACAACTGGTGGAAACAACCCGGCATTTCATTGATACTTTGTCCCGATGCAATTGTTGAAGATGTTGATTACCGTAAAATAAGTAAAAGAAGCTTGCAACTGGCAGGCATTATTTAAGGCATTAAAAAATAGCCCGCTGTAAAGTGGGCTATTTTATTAAAATAGCAATAATGTCTATTGAGAGATATAATCGTGCAGCAGGTTGATCGTTTCCTTCTGCGAAGCGATGATTGCAGTAACCACATCGGTTATCGAAATCACACCGGAAACTTTGCCATTTTCCATCACAGGAAGATGGCGTATTTTTTTTCCACTCATTAGTTCCATGCATTTTTCAATATTGTCCGAAGGCAACACTGAAATTACATTTTCGGTCATAATTTCTTTTACCAGTGTCTCGTGACTATTTTTTCCTTTCAAAATAATTTTTCGGGCATAATCCCTTTCCGAAAAAATACCTAGCAGTTGTTCGTTTTCCATTATAAGCAAAGCGCCGATATTTTTTTCTCCCATTGCTTTCAAGGCTTCGTACACAGTAACTGAAGCGGCTACTGAATAAACATTACTCCCTTTTTTCTGTAAGATGTCAGATACTTTCATAATCAGGTTTTTTATTGGTTAAAATAAACTTGCTTCACCTTTTAAGCATTCGTTTTGAGTTGATATGAAGTTACAAAAACTAGCCATAAAAAATAAATTGATTTGGCAAAATACCAACCTTTTTTGGCAGGCTGTTTTTTATGTAGATTATTTTGCCCTTAGGCGTGTAAAATGCCCCGGCTTAAAAATTAAACAACTAGTTGTCAACAAGTTAGCTGTGGCACTGTTTTAGAGCCATTATTTGTCTAAATTTTTATGTTATGAAAACTTCGCAAACAATAGAGATTTTGAATCATCTTATCGAAATAAATAACGACCGTAGTGCAGGATATTACAAGGCGGTTGAAGAACTAAAATCATCCAATGATGATTTGAAGGCAATATTTACAGGTATGGCCAATGACAGCAAAACCTTTGCACAGGAACTTACACAAATGGTAATAAATCTGGGGGGCGAATTTGCCACCGGCACCAGTAGTAAAGGAAATCTTTACAGGGTTTGGATGGACCTGGCAACCACCTATACTGAAAACGGAAAACAAGCCATTTTAAATGCCTGTAAATATGGTGAGGATGAAGCTCAAAATGCTTATGAAGCGGCATTATCCTCGGATTCAACAATGGATCCACAGGTAAAAACAATCATTGCCGAACAGCATGCTACGCTAGATACTGCACTAGATATTATAAGACGTTTCAGGGATGCCAACAATTTAGTGCATGGTTAACAACTCAAAAAAATTGTAATAAGTCCATTTAACCATGGGCTTTTTTTTGTCTATATGCCAACTGTGAAAGTAAATGCCTGTCAGAAATTTACCTCAAAAAATTTTACTCTTTATTTCTGCATTAATTTTAACCATTCGTTTCCTTTTAAACGAATAGGATTGACATGGTAACTATGCCATTCATGATTGCTACTAACTTTTATTAAAAGTTGGTCAATGGTGGTAAAAAACAATAATGCAGTAAATGGAAAATTTTCTACTGATTGGAATTTGTGTTATTGCGGGAATGCTTTTTAGCAGATCAAAGGTTTTACCGGCAGATGCACATAAAGGCATCAATGCCTGGATCATCAACCTGGCATTACCTGCAGTGTCGCTGAGGTATTTATCACATATACATTGGAGCAAGGAATTAATATTACCCGCCACTACCCCTTTGGCAGTTTGGCTGGGATCCTGGTTACTGATACGACTGTACGCAATAATGCAAAAAATCCCCAAAGCCACTGAAGGAGGTTTAAAACTTGCCACTGGTTTAAGCAACACCACATTTATTGGCTTTCCCCTTATTGTGGCTTATTACAGTGAGAAGGAACTGGGTATTGCAATTATATACGACCAGCTAAATTTTATGATATTGGCTACTGCTGGAATAATTGTAGCTGTACACTCAGCAAAAAAAGAGGCACTCTCAATTGCTGTTATTGCCAGGCGGTTATTAAAGTTCCCACCATTTTTGGGATGTATGGCGGCATTGATTTTACCCAACTTTGTTGACATAACACCTCTTGATCCTTTGTTTACAAAAATGGCTGGAACAGTAGGTCCATTGGCGCTTTTTTCGATTGGGCTACAACTAAAATTTAAGGGCTGGCAAAATCACATAAAGTATATTTCAGCAGCCTTGTTATACAAATTAATCATTGCTCCGTTGCTGGTATTTGGTATTGTATTGTTATCCGGCATTAAAGGCACTATCGGTCAAATAAGTGTTTTTGAATCGGCCATGCCTACCTTGATAACAGCAGGAATAATAGCCGAAGAATATGATCTTGATCCAACCCTTGTCAATCTTATTATTGGAATTGGAATTGTAATATCGTTTATCACAACAGGAGTATGGTGGCTGGTATTGGAGTTCCTGAAATAAAAACGTCCAATAGCAAATAACTTTATTTCACTTTTAATCGAAACTGTTATAAGTCGTATTTATGAAACATTTTCTATCAATCATTGCTACAATATATATTTTTTCATCTTGCCAGATAGAAAACAATTCACACCCTGATAATTTTGAAGTTCTTTTACCGGACACTACAAAAACGCACAGACAGAATAAAACTTTCGATAAGCTAATAGATTTAGGCAAACAAATGAATCTACCAAAACTTGATACAGGTGTTATTGGAACAGATATACGACTTTGGATTAAAAGTATGGTAGACCCTAACCTTGTTGTTACACTCAGTATTACTGATACATCTATAAATGCCCAAAAATTTGATTACTATTTAAGCCCAGACGGCGTGGTTCACTTCAAAAAAACACATAGGGGTTTTGGCGGCGATTCTCTACAATTACTTGCTGAAGAATTAAATAACATTGATTTTAAAAACATGATTTCTCAAAATGAAATTGAAAACTTCAATGACAATATTGCCGACGGAGTAAATTATGATTTAGAAATTTCAACTAGTAAATATTACAAGTTGTTGTCTTATCATTGCCCTGAACAATTTGCGAAAACAGAAATAAATAATAAAAACTTCCTTAACCTTGTTTTTATACTTGACCGACACTTGCATTTTTATTCGCCGATTTGCACATTTTGACTAAGTAAAATGTAAAACATTTGGGAATGTATATACCTTTCTACTTCTCCAGAATTTTAAGCACGGTATTATACAATACTTCAGTACCCAATGCAAGGTCTTCATAAGATGCGTACTCTAAAGGGTTGTGGCTGATACCATCTTTGCATCTAACAAAAATCATTGCATAATCGCAAGCATAAGAAAGCGCCATCGCATCATGAAAAGGGCCGCTCATTAACTCAGGTGCATTCAGACCCGCCTCCTTACAGGAGTCATGAATAATTGCTTTCAGCCAGTCTGCACAATAACGAGGCTCGTTGTTGGTGTCTTCAGAAATTTCGTACGTGAGCGAATGTTTTTTAGTAATGCTTTCAATTTGGTCACGCAATTGTTTTTCGTACCTGTTGCGTCTTTCTAGATCGATGTCTCTCAGGTCGACAGTAAAGGTTACTTCTTCAGGAATAATATTTCTGGAAGCAGGAAATACATTAATAGTACCTACGGTGCCAACAGTTGGCGCACCGGGTACTTGATTTGCAATTTGATTCAATGCCACAATTATTTCGGCCGCTCCCACCAGTGCATCCTTACGAATTGCCATGGGTACAGAGCCTGTATGCCCGGCCATTCCTTTTAACTTAACTGTTAACCAAAGTGGTCCCGAAATTCCGGATACCACACCCAATGGATGATTGGCCATATCCAACACCGGGCCTTGTTCTATGTGTAATTCCAGGAAACAAAAAATGCTGCCGGGCTGATATTCCGACTCTTTAAATTTTGTGGGATCGCAACCAAAATCAATGAGCGCTTGTTCGCGGGTGATGCCGTCTTTATCTGTCCGTTGTAATTCGCCTTCTTCCAGCTTACCCAATATTCCCCTTGAACCAAAAAGGCCCTTATTAAAACGCCAGCCCTCTTCATCTGCAAATGAAATTACTTCTATACTGCGCTGCGGTGTGATACCATTTTCTGTAAGCGTAACCACGGCTTCAATAGCACAAAGCACTCCAGCCACACCATCAAACCTTCCGCCATAAGGCTGCGAATCTAAATGTGAGCCCATCATTAGTACAGGTAATGATGGATCGGTGCCTTCCAATCTGCCAACCAGGTTTCCGAAATTGTCGATCCTTGTTGTCATGCCAGCTTCTTTCATCCAGGATGCAGCCAGTTCAAAACCTTGTTTTTCCAATGGCGTCATCGTTGGCCGACAGGTGCCGGTTTCACCGATTTTCCCTATTTCACTCATCGCTTCAAAATGCTGTTGCAGGCGGATTGAGTTTATTTTCATTGTTAGTTATTTTATAAGGTTATGTTGTAAAATGAATTAGGCAATTTAGTAGGATTAGTTGCTTTACCATAGATTTAGTAAAACAAGGTATCGCCTACCTTCCAGCTAAACTCATTTACCAACCTTTGTATGATGGGCAAATCAGTAGAAGTAGCTTCATTAATCTTCTTTGCCATTATTGTAATCTTTGTGTTGTGCTAATCGGCTTTTTGCCATTTCTATAGATTGGTGCAATTTGTTCTCCAGCAATTTTTTATCGGGCAATTCGGTTAGGTAATCCGTTACCCGAATATTGCTTTTATCCAATTGCAGCAGTTCTACATGTTCTTCATTTTTATGGGTGCAAAGTATTAAGCCAATGGGATTATTTTCGCCTTGCTGCATTTCGTGTTTTTCAAGCCAACGCAAATACAGTTCTACCTGTCCTTTATCGGCTGCGGTAAATTTGCCAATTTTTAATTCTATGGCTACCAGGCATCGCAGCCGCCTGTGAAAAAACAACAGGTCTATGTAGTAATCATCATTATCAATTGTAATTCTTTTTTGCCTTGCCATAAAAGCAAAGTCGCTGCCAAGCTCTACTATAAAATCCTGCAACTCGGCTAGTATTGCCGACTCTAAATCTTTTTCGGAAAAGGTATTTTTTAAGCCCAGAAAATCTAAAAAATACGGGTCTCTGAAAACCAGGTCGGGATTTATTTTTTGTTCGTTTTTTAGTAATGCTAAATCGTTCATGATGGTTTCTTCGGGTAATTTACTAATTGCAGTGCGTTCATAGAGCATAGAATTAATTCGGTTTTCCAGTGTTCGTGTGCTCCATTTATCCATTTTGCACATTTCAATGTAAAAATTCCGTTTTAGTTCATCATCTATATACATGACAGTCCTGATATGAGTCCAGCTCAATTGTGTACGCAGTGCGTGCACAATTGCCTCGTCCTGAAAAGTCTCCGCAATGCGTAGACAATTGTGTAAATGCCTTTTACTCCATCCCGTGCCATATTCGTTGCCCAATTGCTTTGACAAGGATGCAACAATACCCTTACCATATTCTGCCCTGCCATTTTTTAATATATCCTCATTAATTCTTTTCCCAATATTCCAATAAAGCAATGTTATTTCGGCATTTACCGTAACAGCAACATTATTCCTGCTCTGCTCTACAAGTTGCTTAATCTCTAAAAATAATCCTTTGGTTTCTACTTTATTCTCCATCGGCTACCTCCTCGTTTACAGTTTCAATAAACTCCGCTCCCCAAACACCTGCCAATAGTTGATTGATTTTTTTTTCGGTTTCGGTTTTCATTTTGAATAAGTCTTTTAAGACTTGAAACCTGGTTTCAAAGATTCTAAGCAATAAAAGTTCGATGATATACTCCACCCGTTGAACAGATTTAGCTGCCGGCCGTAACTTATTATGTAGCTTCTTTAAAGCATTATTTGTTTTGTTGTCTGCGTAATGTACTGTCGAACGTCCCATATTTATTTAAAGTCGCTAAGTTAATGTTTTAAAGCCCTTTTGTCTCTCAATTTGCAGCTCAATTGAGATGTGCATTGGTTTTTTACCTGAACAAATCATAGTAACCAGCAGTGGTTAAACCGGTCGTAATTGTGTCATTTAATTCAATATCATCATGCCTAGGATCCCAGTCAATTATTACTGCAATTGCTTTGTGCATTATGCATAATTTATTTCTTAATGAAAACTGTTAACCATACCGTTAATCTGAATACTGCCTGCGTGAGGGATAGCAGCGGAAAGCCCGGAACGACGCAGGAGTGAGGACTTGCAGCGGATAGCCCGACCCACAGGGGCACGCCCTTATTTTATTTAAGTTATACAACTGTAAATATCTAATGATCATTGAGCGGTAAACCGAGCCGTTGATAATCTTTCCAGTTTACATACTCAGGTGCCACCCGATGCTCTTCCATGGTAATGCAATCAGTAACCGGGCACATCAACTGGCATAGGTTACAGCCAACACATTCCTCCTCCTTAACGGTGTAGTTATTGTATGGTTTGCCATACTCGAGGTTGATGGATTGATGCGACCCGTCTTCGCAGGCGATGTAACATAATCCACAGTGAATACATTTATCCTGGTTGATTTTTGCAATGTGGTGATAGTTGATATCGAGATCTTCCCAGTGCGTTATTTTTTCTATTGATTTGCCAATAAAATCATCCAGTGTTTTAAAACCTTTTTCATCCATCCAGTTGTTCATACCATCGCACATGTCTTCTACAATTCTAAAACCGTGTTTCATTGCGGCCGTGCATACCTGTACGTTAGCTGCACCGAGCAACATAAACTCTACTGCATCCCGCCAGGTGCTTATGCCTCCGATGCCGGAAATTGGCACTTTGCATGTGGTAGGGTCCTGGCTGATTGTAGTGAGCATTTTTAATGCAATTGGTTTTACGGCCGGTCCGCAATAACCACCAAATACAGATTTACCAGCCACGTACGGGTTGGGCACCAAGGTATCCAGATCGATTCCTGTTACTGATTGAATTGTATTGATAAGCGACAATGCATTGGTACCTCCCAGCACACAAGCCTTGCCGGTAGGCACCACAGAATGCACATTGGGCGTAAGTTTGGTGATTACCGGAATGGTTGCTTTTTCCATCACCCACTCAACTACCATTTTAGCGATCTCGGGATCCTGCCCTACGGCTGCACCCATGCCCCGCTCAGTCATTCCATGTGGGCAACCAAAGTTTAATTCAAATCCGTGGGCACCTGTATCTTCAACTTTTTTGATGAGTTCGTGCCAACTGCTTTTATCATTATCTGCCATTAGTGAAACTACCATAGCCCTGTCGGGAAAGAGCTTTATGCACTCTGCGATTTCTTTTAAATTAATATCCAGGGGGCGATCGCTGATGAGTTCTATATTATTAAAACCCATTACCCGCACACCATTGAAGTTTACGGCTGAGTATCTTGAAGACACATTTTTAACCTGGCTGCCCAGGGTTTTCCAAACTACCCCGCCCCAGCCTGCTTCAAAAGCCCGGAGTACATTTATTTTTTTATCCGTAGGAGGAGCACTTGCCAACCAAAATGGATTGGGAGATTTTATACCGAGGAAGTTTGAAGAGATATCAGCCATGGTTTATATTTTTTTTCACGCAAAGACGCAAAGGAGCTAAGGTGATAAGTTTATAAATTATTTACTATTCTGTGAATGCCATCTTTTATAAGACTAACATTAAAATTTACTAGCATTCCAAGTTTACAGTCAGTCAATTTTAAATAGGTTTGTACTTGCTTAAAATGCAACGGTGCAAGAGCCTCAATAGATTTCAATTCCACAATAACCTTTTTATCAATTACAACATCCGCTCTGAAACCAATTTCCATTTTTATAGTTTCATGTATAAGAGCAATTGGCTGTTGCCTGGTAAAAGAAATACCTGTTTTACTTAGTTCATAACAAAATATCTCTTCGTAAACACTTTCAAATAAACCTGGTCCATATTTCTGATGAATTTTAAAGCAAGTATCTACAACCAATCTTGATATTTCGTTTTCAGTCAACATACTTGTATATATCTACTTTACATCTTATCAACTTTGCGTCTTTGCGTGAAAAAAAATTAAAGGCTTAAAAAGTTTAAAATTCCCTTCGCTCCATCCTTCCCTGCCTGCACTGCATCAACTACTTCTTTACCTCCATTCACTGCATCGCCGCCGGCGTACACACCTTTAATATTTGTTGAACCATCTGGTTGAATGATGATCTTACCGCTTTTATTTTCTATTTCATTTTCTGTTACCAACGATTCGAATGGCATTTGACCGGCTGCTTTTATTACCATGTCTACATCAAGCGAAAATGTATCGCCGGTATCAACAGGTGAACGGCGGCCACTTGCATCTGGTTCGCCCAGTTGCATTATACTACATACCAGTGTTGTAACTTTTCCATCATTACCAAGTATCTCTTTTGGTGCAGCCAGCCAGTTTATTTTACAGCCATCCAGCTTGGCAATATCCAGTTCAACATCGGTACATGGTTTTTCATTTTCTGTTCGTCTATACACCAGTGTTACCTCTTTGGCGCCAAGCCGCTTAGCTTGTGTTGCTGCATCAATTGCTGTCATACCCATTCCAATAACTGCTACTTTGTCTCCTACCGGAACTTTGTTAAATCCTTTATCCCTGATGTCGTAGATAAATTGCAGTGCATCGGTTACGCCTTCTAATTCTTCGCCGGGAATATCCAGTTGCCTGGCGAGGCCAACGCCGATGCCGAGGTAAACGGCGTCATATTGTTTTTGCAAATCCGCTAATGAAATATCCGTTCCAAGTTGCTGGTTATATTTTATTTCAATGCCACCTATGCTTGTGATATAATTTACTTCATCTTCACAAAACTGTGGCGTTACTTTATAAGCCGCAATACCATACGTCATTAATCCGCCACCCTTACTTTCTTTCTCATAAATGGTTACGTCAATACCTTCACGGCTTAAAGTATGGGCACAACTTAACCCTGCCGGGCCTGCACCAACCACAGCAACTTTTTTACCCACGGCTGATTTTCTTTTAAATAACTGCCAGTTGTTTTCCATGGCTATTTCGGTAGAATAGCGTTGTAGTTTGGCAATAGGAATGGCTTCTTCATCCATTAAATTATATACACAGGCACCTTCGCATAATTTTTCAACCGGGCACACTTTGCTGCAACCTGCTCCCATAATATTGCTTGAAAAAATAGTGGTAGCAGATCCTTTAATATTGTCTGTAGTTATTTGCTTAATAAACTTTGGCACATCAATGCTGGTAGGGCAACTCTTCATACAAGGGGCATCATAACAAAACAAGCATCGGTTAGCTTCCACCAGGGCTGCATCTTTTGTTTCGAAAGGAGGATGAATGTCGCTGAAGTTTTTTTGGTATTGCTCTTCAGGTAATTTGTTATTGGAAATTGACATGTATGAATTTAATTACTTTAAATAAAAATAACAAAGGCGTTGGCAAACATTTTCTATAAAATTTACCAAAGCCTTTTATTGAATAAAAATCAATGTTGTCCGACTAAAGTCCTGTATCCGATGCTACTCCTGAATGACCTCACCCCAACCTCCCGAAAAAATCGGGACAGGCTCTCTCCAAAGGAGAGGGGCTAGAACATTGAATCATTAAGAGTTGTAGCGATATTGTGTATTTTTAGTCTGACAATAGTGAATAAAAATCACTGTTTAAATCGAACACCTGTATTTACTGTTCTGTAATTTTTCCATAAGTTTCTGGCCTCCTGTCTCTGAAAAACTGCCAGGTGCTTCTTACTTCTTCAATCATATCCAGGTCAAACTCAGCAATCAATAACTCATCTTTTTCTTCAGAAGCTGTTGCAAATATTTGTCCGCGTGGATCTACAAAATAACTGGTGCCGTAAAACTTGCCGAGGTTCCAGGGGGCTTCAGTCCCTACCCTGTTAATGCACCCCATAAAGTAACCATTTGCGACCGCATGTGCCGGCTGCTCTAACTTCCACAGGTATTGCGACTGGCCGACAGTTGTTGCAGATGGGTTGTAAACAATCTCTGCGCCATTCAATCCAAGGCATCTTGCACCATCCGGAAAATGCCGGTCGTAGCAAATGTAAACGCCCACTTTTGCATACCGGGTTTCAAAAACAGGATAGCCAAGGTTACCCGGTTTAAAGAAAAATTTTTCCCAAAAACCACCTGTATGCGGAATATGATTCTTCCTGTATTTTCCTAAATATTTTCCATCTGCATCTATCACTGCAGCAGTATTGTACAATACTCCCGCCTGTTCCTTTTCATAAACGGGAACTATGATCACCATATTGTACTTCTTTGCATAAGCACACATCAAGTCGGTAGTTGGGCCGGGAACAGTTTCTGCAGATTCGTACCAGGCCTTATCTTGACCCGGACAAAAATAAGGCGTATTAAATATTTCCTGAAAGCACAAAATCTGTACGCCTTTTTCACCAGCTTCCTCAATCATTGGAATGTGCTTCTGTAGCATTGCCTCTTTAATTTCCTGGATGGTACCTTCACCTTCCGTTTTCGGCAAACTCATTTGTATAAGTCCGGACTTGATTATTCTTGGCATTTATGAAATTTTTTATTGAAATAATTCCGCTTATTAATTACTCTAAAGGACATGAAAAATTAAATTGTTGGCTGTCCAATATTTTTTTCACAACAAATTAGTAGCTCTATAATTATATAATAGCACTTACCTTATTTCTTTTGATATATTTTCCATTGCCTTTTTCAACCAGGCATTTCTCTTTATCAATCACCACTTGTCCCCTTAATAAAACAGTGGTACACTTACCAGTAACTTCCCATCCTTCATAACCGGAATAGTCGGTATTCATGTGATGTGTGGCTGCACTGATGGTATGTTTTTTATTGGGATCGAACAACACAATGTCAGCATCAGAACCCGGGGCAATACATCCCTTGCGTGGATGCATGCCAAATATTTTTGCTGGATTTGTACTCAATACTTCCACAAATTTATTGAGTGAAATTTTTTCCTTAACTACTCCTTCGCTATACAATAATTCTACGCGGTGTTCAATTGCCGGATGCCCATTTGGTATTTTTGAAAAATCATCCTTTCCCAAAAATTTTTGCTCCAGGGTAAAAGGGCAATGATCTGTAGCAACTACTTGTATTAAGCCCTGGTTGATACCAGCCCACAATGCAGCCTGATCCTTCTTTTCTCTTAATGGCGGGCTCATTACCCATTTGGCACCTTCAAAATTATGTCCGTACAAAGAAGCATCTAAAAGCAGGTATTGAATACAGGTTTCGGCAAATACTTTTTGATTGTTGCGGTTGTTATTTCTTACTGCATTTAAAGCTCCTTCACAAGTCATGTGTACAATGTAACCGGGGCAACCGGTATAACCCGCAATACCTGCAAACCTTTCAGATGCCTCTGCCTCTGTTACCTCTGGCTGCGACAAGTAATGATACAATGGCGACAGATTGCCTTCACTTTTATTTTTAGCTACCAGGAAATCAATCATATCACCATTGGTGGCATGCACCGTTACCATTCCACCTCTTTGTTTCACTTCATTCATCAGGCCCACCATCTGCTTATCATCAATCATCAATGCGCCTTTATAAGCCATAAATATTTTGAAAGAAGTGATGCCTTCTTTTTCAACCAGGTTGATGATTTCCTTGCAGGTATCCTCATTAAAATCTGTTACAGCCATGTGGAAACTGTAATCGCCAATTGCATTTCCTGCTGCTCTGCCACTCCATGCTTTGTATGCGTCATGCAATGAATGCCCCTGTGATTGCAGGATAAAATCTATCACGGTTGTGGTACCCCCAAACAATGCAGCCCTGGTACCGGTTTCGTAATTATCGCTGGAAAAGGTACCCATAAAAGGCATTTCCAAATGTACATGGGGATCGATGGCTCCCGGAAAAACCAACAAGCCGGTTGCATCAATAATTTCATCAGAATTTACAGCAAGATCTCTACCAATTGAAGTAATAGTTTCACCTTCAATAAAGATATCTCCTACATAATTATCAGATGCTGTAACTATTTGCCCATTCTTAATCAGGATGCTCATGTTTAACTATTTAGCCACGTTAAAAATTTGGTTTAAGTGGTCGGATTACTACTCAGTTGAACGATTGGATTTTCTATAATCGTCGCCTTTCTCATTGTAATATAATAAATAATTCCGCTTACAAAAAAACCGACAAACCAGGCATAGCTATACAAGCTGCCAATCCATGCAGGAAAAATATTATTTGATATAATGTTGGTTTGAATTAAAAAGCCCGGTACATTAGGAAGTATGCCTGATAACAGCGCCAGTACTGCAAACCGGTTTATGCCATTTCTAAAAGTATATTGGCCTTTTACCCTATATAATTCTTTCACATTCAGTTGCTGTTTGCGAATAAAATAATAATCTGCAATCATAATTCCTCCGATTGGTCCCAATAAACTTGAATACCCAACCAGCCAGGTAAAAATGTAGCCGCCGGGATCTGCAATTAATTTCCAGGGAAAAATGAGTATGCCAATTATGCCGGTTATATAGCCACCTGTTCTAAAATTTATTTTTTTAGGAGCCAAGTGAGAAAAGTCATTTGCAGGACTCACGATGTTTGCTGCGATATTAGTTGCCAGCGTAGAAATGGCAACAGCAATCATTGCCAGGCTTACCAGCAATTTGCTTTCAAATTTTCCTGCCAACACCAATGGATCCCAAATAGTAGTGCCGTAAATTATTGTAGTTGCAGAGGTAACCACTACGCCAATAAATGAAAATAAAGTCATGGAAGTTGGCAGCGCAATGGCTTGCCCTTTAATTTGAGCAGACTGGCTTTTAGCATATCTCGTAAAGTCGGGAATATTTAAAGACAATGTTGCCCAAAAACCAACCATGCCGGTTAAGGCTGGAAAAAAGAATGCAAAGAAGGAAGCGCCATCCGAAAACTTTGAAGGTTGTGCTAATATTGGCCCCAGCCCATTACCTGCGCTGATGGCCCAAAAGAGCAATGCCAGGGCAGCGAACGGTAAGAAAAATGCTTTGAAAACCAACAACTTTTTTATGCTTTCTACACCCAGGTAAACCACATACATATTTAATAACCAAAACAGGAAAAAACAAATGGCCGGACCGGTTTGGAGACCAAACGACCCGGGGAAAATTTGGGGAAGTGTATCTAATACAGGAAACCATAAATGAAACATTTGATACAAAGCAAATCCTCCGATCCAGGTTTGAATACCAAACCAACCGCAGGCTACTATAGCCCTTAAAACTGCAGGAATATTTGCACCACTGATACCAAAACTGGCACGGGCCAACACAGGAAACGGAATGCCGTATTTAGCTCCGGCATGTCCGTTTAAAATCATTGGAATCAGCACAACCGTATTACCAATAAAAATGGTAAGTATTGCCTGCCACCAATTCATGCCTCCTTCTATGAGCGAACTCGCCAGCATATAAGTAGGTATGCAAAGGCTCATGCTGATCCACAATGCGGCGTAATTCCAGGTGCCCCATGTGCGTTTATCTTGTGGTATGGGTGCAAGGTCGGCATTTGTAATAGATGAATCGGGCGCAGTGTTATTTGTTGTATTCAATTGACAGAACTTTTTATGATTTATTAAATGGCAATAGCTGAATCTTCAACAATATTCACAATTTCAAACTTATCACTAATAATTCAAACAGCTGGCAATCGATCTACAAAATAACTCACTCAATATTGCGGAAAAAAATTAATAAAATTTGTCGTTCAATTTTTAAATAACAGCCGCATCTGCTATTGTAATTGCTTCGCTTATTATTGCGATGCCTTCATCAATTTGCTCTTTGGTTACTATAAGTGGTGGTGCTACAAAAATATAATTCCACCTAACAAATGTGTACATGCCAAGCTCTTTAATTTTTGCAGCCACTTTATTCATCACACCCATTTCTTCAGGCTTTGCGTTAAAGGGGGCCATCGGTTCTTTTGTGGTGCGGTTCTTTACCAATTCAATACATCCAAGCAAACCTGTATTTCTCCATTCGCCTACTGAAGGATGCTGTTTTTTTAATTTTTCCAATTGCTCATTCATATAAATGCCCATCTCTAACGCATTTTCTATCAGGTTATCATCTTCATATATTTTCAATGTTTCCAACGCTGCTGCACAGGATACAGGATGTGCTGAATAAGTAAGTCCAAGCGCTAACATTTTATCATCGTAAGGCGCTGCAATTTTATCGGAAATCATCAGGCAACCAAATGGGAGATAGCCGCAGGTAAGGCCTTTGGCCATGGCAATCATGTCTGGAATGATATCATGATTTTGAAAACCAAACCATTTTCCCGTACGGCCAAAACCACTCATTACTTCATCCATAATTATAAGAATATCATGCCTGTCACAAATTGCCCTAACAGCCATCAGGTAACCTTCGGGATATTTTAAACACCCGGATGAACCCGACTCGCCTTCCAAAATAATTGCTGCAATATTACCCGGGCCTTCATAAGCAATCAATCTTTCGAGTTGCTCGATTGAATCCTGTAATAAATTTTCTTCACCATGGCGATACCGGTATGCATTTGGTAAATCGAAGTGGACAAAATTTGGTGCCTGCTGCGCATCAACCGGAAGCTTTCTTGGATCTCCGCTTGCAGCCATCGCACCATAAGATGAGCCATGATAAGATTGATAGCGGGATAAAATTTTATGTTTTCCGGTGTACAATCTTGCCAGCTTAATGGCATTTTCAATTGCAGTGGCACCGCATATTGTAAAGAAGGCTTTGTTTAAATCGCCGGGGCAAATCTCTGCCAGCTTTTTACCCAACTCTCCGCGGACCTTTGTTACACAACTGGGCGTTACATAACTTATTTCCTGCATTTGCTTGACAACAGCTGCGGTTATCCGCTGATCGCCATGGCCAATATTTACATTCATTAAACCGCTTGAAAAATCGAGGTAACGTTTATCATCATAATCATAAAAATAAACACCCTCACCGTACTTAACTGCTATAGGCGAAATGCCTTTTTGTTTGCTCCAGGAAAAGAGCGTGTAATCCATATTATCCTGGATAATTTCCTGTGCTTCTGAAATGGTTGTTGTATTCATCGTATAAATTTTTGTGTTGTCAAATATAGTTTTCCATGGCGGCATCCTTGCGTCGCACACTTGTACTGCATACCATTTTGGAACTTTTAAAACCAGCTTAAATTTTTATTTTCTAAATCCGATCTTCTCCCTGTCTTCCCATTTTTTCTTTTCTATGTTTTCATCCAATAGGTTTTCTATGGTTTCGTAAATAGCACCTAACTGCACATCATGTTCATCAATTCTTTCAACCAGTTGCTTTATTTGATGTACGATATTTTTATCGCTTATGGCGATCTTTCTCATTTCTACAAATGCCCTCATAATTGCAATATTCATTTCAATGGCCCTGGGAGAATTAATAACGCCGCTCAGCATTGCTACGCCCTGTTCTGTAAAAGCCAATGGCATATATCTTACACCTCCCCAACTTGAGGTCACAGATTGTGACTTCAAGTTGTCATATTCTTCCTTGTTTAACTGGAACATAAAATCTCCGGGAAACCGGCTTTTGTTTCTTTTTACAGCTTGATTAAGAACCTTTGTCTCTATTTCGTACAATTCTGCCAAATCCCTGTCCAGTATTACCTTTTGCTGCCTGATAACATATAATTTCCGGATCACTTTTTCATCCGAAATGATCTTAATAACATCTTTTTTAGACTTTGCCATTTTCAAAAAGGGTAGAAGATATTTGTAAAGTATTTTAGATTAAAACAATTCTGAGGTCAAAGATTGATCTTAAGGATATTCAAATTGCTGCACATTGATACCATGTACAAGTGTGATCAATATTTTTCTTTTATTAAAAAGAAAATATTGACAGAACAAGTCCGCAACGATGCTGCCATGAAAAACAATTGCCTGGTACCAACAAATTCAACATCTACATTCAGTAACTATAGTTTGAATCAACTAACACTAACTCATCCAGTTTACGCCTGCTTCTGCATTCCATTTGGTGGTACTCTTTTTTAATTTAGTCCAAAATTCTATTGAGCTTTTTCCGGTGATATCACCAACGCCAAACTTACTTTCGTTCCATCCACCAAAAGAAAATGGCTCCCGTGGAACCGGCACGCCCACATTTACGCCAATCATTCCGGCGCTTGCCCTGTCGATAATATACCGTGCCATTGCACCATTTTGGGTAAATACACTTGCTGCATTTCCATAAGGATTTGCATTTTCAATTGCAAGCGCTTCGTCAACCGTGTTGGTACGCATAATGGAAATTACAGGTCCGAAAATTTCTTCTGTTGCAACTGACATTTCCGGAGTCACATGGTCTATAACAGTTGGCCCAACATACGTTCCCTTCTCTTTACCAGCCACGTTTGCATTTCTACCGTCAACTAAAATAGTTGCACCTTGCTCCTCTGCTTCAGTAATATATTTTTCAATGCGTTGCTGAGAAGCCTTGTTTATAACAGCCCCCAGGTTCTCGCCCGGAATTATCTTACGTGCTTCATCACAAATTTTATCAATGATTGCATCTATATTACCCACGCCAATCATAGCACTTGCAGCCATACAACGCTGGCCTGCACAGCCACTCATACTAGCTGCCACATTTTGTGCTGTCATGCCAGGTATGGCATCGGGCAAAACCATTAAATGATTTTTGGCACCACCCAACGCAAGGCAGCGTTTATAGTTACTGGTAGCCCGTTGATAAACAATTTTTGCAACCTTGGTAGATCCAACAAAAGATACTGCCTCAATATCCGGATGATCGCAAATAGCATTTACTACTTCAACATCGCCATGTACTACATTAAATACGCCATCGGGAAGCCCTGCCTCTTTTAGTAATTCAGCCAGTCTGCCAACACTCAGCGGCACTTTTTCTGATGGCTTCATGATCATACAATTGCCCAATGCAATAGCATTTGGCAGGGTCCAGTTTGGCACCATGCTGGGAAAATTAAAAGGCACAATAGATGCCACTATACCTAAGGGAACGTGCTCTGTGCGACATTCAACTCCCCTGCTAACTTCTAATACTTCGCCGGTTACCAATTGTGGTAATGAACAGGCAAATTCTGTAAGTTCAATGCACTTTTCAATTTCTGCAACAGACTCACCAATTGTCTTGCCATTTTCCTCGCTGCATAGCTGGGCGAGTTCCTGCAGGTTATTTTCAAGTAATGTTTTGTATTTAAAAAATACCTGTACACGTTCCTTGATTGGTGTTTTGCTCCAGGTTGCAAATGCTTTTTTAGCAGCAGCAACAGCAGTATCCAAATCCTGTAATACTGACAATGGAACGGTTGACAAAAGATTTCCATCAAGCGGAGAAATCACCTCTAATGTATTTTTTCCAATGGGCGACACAAACTGTCCGTTGATATAATTTTGAATGGGCGTGTATTTCATATTTGGAGTTGACTATAAATTTTGTAGAAATTGAGGCAGTAAATTAAAAATAATTTAGTTAATTACAAAATTTTAGCATTATTTTTATTTTTTACGTTGCATATTTGTGTGTAGTAAATTATTATGAATAAAGCCAGTGTAATTTTAGACGATCTTGATTTTGCGATTTTAACCTTTTTACAAAAGGATGGAAGAATGTCATTTACTGTAATTGCGGAAAAATTGAAAGTATCCATAGGTACCATCAGAACTCGTTTTAATAAACTGATTGAGGATGGTACCGTTAATATTATTGGAAGGGTTGACCCTGAAAAAGTTGGCTTTAGATCTTATGCTCATATTGCTGTTTATGTGAGGCCTGCTACGCTTAAAGAAAAAGTAGCTCAAAAAATTGCCAAACTTTCTGAAGTAAGTTTTTTAGCAATGACATCCGGAGATTATGATCTTGAGGTAGATGTAATGTGCAGAGACAATGATCACCTGGTGCAGTTTGTAAACCTCCTTTCAGGAATTGAAGGTGTGTATCAAACCAAAACTACCATCTATTTTAAAGTATATAAATACGCTCAACCCGATTTGAATTTGTTGAAATGATTTCGGAAATTAAATGACTTGATCTATTGATAAAAAATTAGCCGAATCGTGTGATGCCTTTATTCGATTTATAGATCGAATATTAATTAATTTTATAAACTCCCAGCTCAATTCAATTACCAAAAAAGCTTTCTGTTCGCTAACGGAAGGCGCACTGTAATAACAGTAATAACATTATTCGAGTGGCACATTCTCAAACTGAAATTTTATTACAACAAAAAAGGGTAGCGTAAAATGCTACCCTTTTCTATTTTTTTGAATTAGTTGCTATCGTGAACCACCATATTTAACCACTTTACCGTTAAGGATGGTACCATCGGCTAGTCTTACCGATATTATATATATTCCATCACTTAAGCCTGACATATCTAACGGGAGATTTGCATTACCACCTTGTATTACCATTTCTTTATATTTCACTTTTAATCCAGAAGCATTTACTATTGTTATTGATGCTTTTGTATCAGGAATAATTGTTTTAAGCTGTAGGTTGGTTATGGATTTTACAGGATTCGGATACACTTTTAACTCATTGGTACTATTTACAAAATTAAGGGGAGAAATAGCGCTACCGGTGCCTGAGTTTGCAGTGCTATTTGTATTTGATGACCTTGGCGCTGCCGCCTTAGTGACAGTAACATATACATAATCATATGCACTGGCTCCGCTGTTGTCAATCACCTTTAATTGAAACAGGTACCTGCCTTCTATAAGGCCACTGATTACTGTAGTGGCAGAAGACGGTGACTTAATTGCGTAATTATTTACGCCGGATACCTTCGTCCAGACATAGGTGGCTATATAACCGTCGGAATCTGTTCCACTTCCAACCAATGTTACACTGTTAGTTGGAAGGCTAATTGTTACATCAGGCCCTGCATTTGATACAGGAATCTGGTTTACCCCGGATGGCGGAGCAACTACAATAGCCTTGTTGACTGTTACCTGT
>JBDUEK010000075.1:0-29496 GCA_040002495.1 Ferruginibacter sp. | reverse complement strand
CCGTAATTCCAATGCTTGTAAGGGAAGCCATCAATAATGCGAAGCAATAAAATATTGAACTCATATTAATTCTACTTTGACATATTTAAAAAAATGTAGCTCACGGTTACGATAGTTTAATTATGGAACGAAAAAGATGCCATGAAAAAATACAGTACAAGTGAGTGACACAACGATGCCGCCATAAAAAACTTGTGCTGGTCAACAAAAAAACACAAAGGTTTGACTTGTCAAAGTAGAATTAAATTCAATGAAATTAAAAAATATTCAGGTATTGATTTTTTGCTTGTCATTAAGTGCTTTACTGACTGCATCGGCGCAGTCATCCTTGCATGTAGACCCTGATAAATTAAATGAATCTATTAAACCGGTAGCCGGCGAACCGCTCAGTTTTAAAACCGTGAAGGAAGGCATTACCCTCCGGCCTTTGTACGATATTCACCGGGAAAAATATGTGGTGTATTGGGATATTAAATAATTGAATCAATTGGTTAAAGTCAATTGAAAGCAATTGCCAATTCTGGTTTGCTTGTTCAGTATTATATAAAATCCGGTACTGCTTTTATTGAAGGAGATGAGTTGGTGTTCACAGCTATTCCACCCAAAACCAGGTATCCATTAAAAGTAATTGTTGTGGCTTGTCAATGGGGAAGAACAATCGAACCGCACTATCAAACAGCAACGCAGGTAACCAATGAATTTTTTATTATTAAAAACACTATTGTCCGACTAAAAATATACAATATTGCTACAACTCTTACTGGTTCAATGTTCCAGCCCATCTCCTTTGGAGAGAGCCTGTCCCGATTTTTTTCGGGAGGTTGGGGTGAGGTCATCAGGCGTAGCAACGGATACGGGAGTTTAGTCGGACAACACTATATTAAAAATTAAATTATGAATAGATACAAAGAGCGAAAAATAGATTTAATAAGTCTTGTTTTTTTATTGACAGCTTTTATTTATGCGCCAAATGGTGGATTTGCACAAAACAGTAAGTCAATAACGATAGCTGGCAAAACCCGTGAGCTGCATGTGTCAAAGAAAGGCCATGACACAGGTACCGGAAGTATTAATAGTCCGTTTCTAACAATCAGCCGTGCTGCAAATTCTGCAGAGCCTGGCGATAAAATAATTATACATGCAGGCACATACCGTGAACAGGTAATGCTGCCGCTGGGTGGCAACGATGAAAGCAGCCGGATTAGTTTTTTAGCAACGCCGGGAGAAGCAGTTATAGTGAAAGGATCTGAATTGATTAAAAATTGGAAGCCGGAAGGTGGTGGCATTTGGCGTGCCGAAGTAGACAATAAAATATTTGAAAATTTTAATCCATTTATTACAGTAGTTTCCGGATCAGCAGGCAGTCATCTTGGCGAAGTATATGTTAACGGATTACCTTACGGGGAGCAGCAAACACAGCAGGATGTTGCAAAAAGAATGGGCGGTTGGTTTGCCAGCGGAAACGAAAACTCCACAAGTATTTGGGCAAATTTTGGTAAGCTTAATCCCAATCAAAATTTAGTGGAGATAAACGTTAGGGCGGCAGCATTTAAACCAGAGAAACCAGGTGTGAATTTTATTACGATAGATGGTATTAAGGTGGCACAGGTTGCATGTGATAAAACTACACTTAATGGCGACCAGCCTGCGGCCATTTCCACAAGAGGAGGCATTTACTGGATCATTCAGAATTGTGAAATATCGGATGCCAAGTGTGTTGGCATTTCATTGGAGCAACCCGGTGGCCACGATACCAGCAGGCATAATTATAACCGTCCCGCATTTGGAGAATTTGAAAATATTGACGTTGTTGGACACCATATTATTAGAAATAATTTTATTCATCGTTGCGGACAAGCTGGCATTGTTGGATTGTTGCATGGAACACTAAGCCAAATTGAAGACAATCAAATCGAAGACATCAATGGCATTGAAGGATTTTCAGCCGATGATGTTGCTGGCATACGCATGGCAGTAGCGGTAGATGCAATCATAGGCAAAAATTTTATTCGCCGAATTAAAAATGGCTCGGGAATTTTGATGGGCCCGCTTTACCAGGGAGTGCGCATAACAGGCAACGTTATTGCAAATATAGAGGGTAGCCCCCTGTATTTTTATCGCAGCCATGGCCTTGCATTAATTGATAAAAATGTAATTGATGGTTCAGGCTCCGACCGCACAGTAAGTATTAAACTTCGTAGTGCTGAAGCCAACGTGTTTGCACAAAATTTATTTAAAAATTGCAGCTTCATCAACGAGCCCCTACCATTCCTTGAGTCTTTTGGTACCATCAATTATTTGCCACATTCACTGGTAACAAAACAAACCATACCTGCACTGGCATTGGATAATAAATGGTTTAGTAATATTTTCATTCACCGCGGTTTGGATGCCATATCAGAAAATCACAGTGAAGCCGACTATAATGTTTACCTAAATGGTGCAGCTAAAAGTTTATGGGGCGATAGTCATAGCAAGGTAATTGCAAACGATGTCACAATCGAACTCCTGCAAAAAGCAGCCAGGGTTGATATTTTATTTAACCCGGTTAATTTGCCAAACATAAATGCACCGGTAATTGATACCGGAATTGTCGGTCGTTTCGCTTTGAGCGAAAGTATCGAATTGCCCGACGGTACACCTGTAAAACTTAACGCAGATTTTTTTGGAAAATCTACCGGTAACCGGGGTGTAGTTGGTCCGTTTATTAATCAGGATATTATTAACAAAATTTCACAGCTATTTGAATACCGTAAAACAAAGGGGGTTACAAAATGATTTTATTGAAAAAAATAACAAGTACTTTTTTGGGATTACTTACACTTGCTTTATCAACTACAACTATAGCCCAAACTATCAGGTATCATCCTATACAGCAATATCACACGGCGGCATTTTTACATCCCGGTATTTTGCATAAGGATAGCGACCTGGCAAGAATGAAGCAAATGGTAGCCGCCGGTGCAGCACCATGGAAAGGTGGATTTGAAAAACTGGCTGAACATCCACAATCATCAGCTAACTGGAAACCGCAGCCGCAGGAGCATGTAGAACGAACATTGTTGATTGGGCACAGTAAAGGAATTGGCCAACTGGAAGGAGATGTAAATGCGGCTTACCAAAATGCATTGATGTGGTGCATCACCGGTAAAGAAGCGCATGCGCAAAAAGCAATTGAAATTCTAAATGCATGGTCAGCTACATTAAAAGTTTTTGACGGTACAGATATTGAACTCGGTGCAGGATTGTGTGGGTTTAAATTTGCCAATGCAGCAGAATTAATGCGATACACTTATCCTAAATGGCAGGCAGCAGATATAGTTCGTTGTCAGCAAATGTTGCGAAACATTTTTTACCCGCCTTTAAAAGATTTTGCACTTTGGGCACATGGTAACTGGGACCTCTGTTGTATGAAAACTATGATGGCGATTGGGATCTTTTGTGATGATCATGCAATGTTTGATAAAGCAGTAGATTTTTTTTATAACGGGCAGGGCAACGGTGCACTTAAACATTATATCGTAAACGAAAACGGACAGGTACAGGAAAGTGGACGTGATCAACCACATACACAACTGGGTATAGGACAGATGGCAGAGATTTGCGAAATGGGCTGGAGCCAGGGGCTTGACATGTATAGTTATGCAGATAACAGGTTACTGAAAGGCTTTGAATATGTGGCTAAATATAATTTAGGTGAAGATGTACCATTCATACCTTATACGGATATGAGTGGCCGTTTTACTGCGGATAAAATTGCACCCCGTACTAACAATCCACTTCGGGCCATTTTTGAAATGGTGTACAATCATTATGTTATCCGTAAAGGAATTGCAGCGCCGTGGACAACAAAAGCCGCAGAAAGCCTTCGTCCGGAAGGAGCAGGTTTTGGTGCTGATCATCCGGGTTTTGGAACTTTATTATTTACATTAAAGCGATAGTTTAACTGAGTAATAAGGCCCACTATTTTAATGATCAATTCTGCTAAGGTTAATACGAAGCAATTTAACATATCACCAATTTATCCCTTGCGCATTATAGTTGAAAGGAACAATTGTGATTTATTAATCCATTTTGTACAATGCATTAGCCACCGAATTTTTTTTTATTTTACCTGATTATTCTGAGTATAAAATTACCTATGCACACGTTTGCGCAAAAAAAAATGATCAATTTCGCTAAATCGATTTAGGTGATCATTAACTTTACTTTACAATTACATCATAAAACTATTATTTAGTGATGTATTAGTGAAACGATTTATTGCTTGTAAGTGCAGTTATTGAAAAAAAATAATTGCTGTGAAAGTGGAAGCTGCTGCTTCAGACGATTGCTTTTCTGCTGTTAAATTCCAAAGAAAAGTACAGATATTCTACAAGTTTATTCCTGGCGTAATTGAAAACCGTAACAGAAGTCGTTAGATTTCAAAGTTGTACAGCACGGTTATAAATGGGACCAGGCATCATTTATAAAAATGCGATTCTAATTTTTTTTAAATATTTACTTAATCGATTTAGCAATTTCAATTATCAAGACTGTACATTCTAAAACAAAAAACTTGCATTATGGAAAAATTAATCACTAAAAAAATATCCGGTTCATTAAGGATATTAATGCTTGCCTTTTTTGGTATTGTATGCCACCATTCATTGTGGGCTCAAAATACCAAAGAGGTAAAAGGAAAAGTCATCAACTCGGCTACAAACCTGCCGGTAGAAGGCGCAAGTATAACAGTAAAAGGCAGTAAGGTTGGTGGCTTTACTAATAATGAAGGAGCGTTTGTACTTACAGCTCCGTCATCTGCCAAAACACTGGTTATAACAAGTGTAGGATATACCAAAGCAGAGGTTTTAATTAATACTTCGGGAAACCAACAAATTATGCTTACAGAATCGGGGCAGGACCTGGGCGAAGTAGTTGTAGTGGGATATGGTACCCAAAAGAAAGCTACACTTACTGGTTCTGTTGCAACGATTGATTCTAAAACCTTTAAAGACAGGGGGCCTGTTTCGAGCCCATTGGCAGCTATGCAAGGGCAGGTTGCAGGTGTTACGGTAACCAGGAATTCGGCTCAGCCGGGAAGAGAAAACTGGAGTTTTCAGATAAGGGGAGCTGCTTCAATCAATAATACAGAACCACTGGTTATTGTTGATGGTGTTCCTATTCCGGGTATTAATGCGCTTAACTCTTTTAACCCGGCAGATATCGATAACATCTCTTTTCTGAAAGATGCTGCTGCCGCTATTTATGGATCACGGGCAGCTGGGGGAGTTGTATTAATTACAACAAAAAGAGCTAAGAGCGGAAAGGCTACCATTGAATACAATGGATCAGTTTCAAGGAAAAAAGTTGGCTTGTTGCCAGAGCTTGTAGATATGAAAGGCTGGGGCCCGTTAATTGGCGAAGCACGTACCAATGATGGATTTCTCAATACAGATATATGGGTTAAATATACAAAACTGGCAAAATATGCAACCGACAATAACATTGAAATTATGACAAATACCCAGGCAGTTGCTGCACTTGGTACTTTGGGGCTTGACCCGGCTGGATTTTTTACAGATGTAAAAGATTTTCCATTCTTTTCGGGTACCGAACAAAGTGTATTGTGGGGTAATGCAACTTCAACAGATCATCAATTAAGTATCGCTGCAAGGGGCGAAAAATCCGGATACAGAATATCACTGGGATACCTGAATGATGGAAGTATTTTGCAACCCGGTAATAACTCAAATAAACGTTATAACCTAAGGCTTACACACGATTATAACTTTTCATCCAAATTAAAATTGGAAAGTAATATATCGCTTGAAAAGAATGACATCCTTCAACCATACCGATTGGGCGATGTTTTAAACAATGGTAACCAGCCCGGTAAACCATTGAATGGCCTTGGAGCTACGGGGTTGCCATACATCTGGGGCTCGGGTATTCAAAACGCCAGCGTAAACGCCATTGCTAATTTTGGTGGCGATAACAAGGAAAGCAATACCAGGCTGAATACTAACTTTAACCTTACATACAAATTATCTAATCATCTGAAATTAGTAGGTGCAGCAGGGTATTATTTATTGAATACAGATTATCGTTCGCAGGAAAATATAATTAACTGGTATGACTATTCCGGTACTATTAATATCTCAAATATTCCTTCAAGAAGTTCTTACCAACGCGGTAATAAAAAAGAAGCTAACTATTCTTTGAACGCTTATGCTGAGTATTCAAAAACTATTGGGTCAAATCATGATATTAAGGCAATAGCAGGTACCCAATACGAGCGTTATGAGTACAACAGGTTCCTCGCAAAAACTTTTGATGTGCCATCAGGTGTACCGCCGTCTTTAAGTTTAAGCACTGGTGACCCAACCTCAAAAAGTGTTGCAGAAGCTCAGTATCATACAGGCCTTGCCGGTTATTTTGGCCGTATCAATTATGCTTTTAAAAGCAAATATCTTTTTGAAGCAAATGCACGTTATGATGGGTCTTCAAAATTTGATGCATCAAACCGGTGGAAAGCATTTTATGGATTTTTGGCAGGATGGCGCATCAGCCAGGAAGAATTCATGAAGAATGCCGGTTTTTTTGATGATCTGAAATTAAGGGCTTCTTATGGTACAGCAGGCAACCAGAGTGGAATTGGAAACTATGATTACATTCAGTTCCTGAACCTTAATTATTCTACCAGCCAAACTGCAAGTGGCTTTCCAATATTGGGCAACAGCCCGGTAGTAAGGGTTTCTCCAAGTGGCACACTCGTAGCGTTTGACAGAACCTGGGAAAAATTAGAAACTTCAAACCTGGGACTTGATTTTACAATTCTTAATCATCGTTTATCAGGTAGTGTTGATTACTTTATAAAAAGAAATAACAACATGCTGTTGAACAGAACTTATCCTGCAGTACTAGGCGCATCAGCGCCCCAGGGTAATATTGGTAAATTAAAAACATGGGGCTGGGAGCTTGCCTTAGGATGGCATGATAATATTGGCAAACTTTCTTATCATATAGCCGGTAACATTTCCGACAACCAGAATAAACTGGTAGATTTTGGCGGACAAACTATTATCAGCAGTGGTAGCAGAGGTTATAATACCGCTGTGGAGGGATATTCAATTGGTAGCTATTTTGGTTTGGTATATGCAGGCCGCATCCAGGATCAAAAAACACTGGATGATTACAGCAAATTTATTGCAGGCAACAACATAGGTATACCATCAGGCAGCAGCAGTGCACAAGCCAATACAAAACTTGCCCTCGGCGATAATATGTTTAAAGATGTAAATGGCGATGGCAAAATCACTTTCCCTGAAGATGCAATTGTACTTGGTACAGATGCACCACGTTTTTCTTACTCATTTAATGCAGGTGTAGAGTATATGGGTTTTGATTTTAACGCAATTTTTCAGGGCGTAGGAAAAAGAACAATTGTAAGAGATGGTAACTGGAGAATACCAGCAGCCGTAATTTTTCAGGCACAAAACAAAGCCTTTTATGGACAGGCATGGTCACCAACCAATACCGGTGGACCATTACCAAGACTGTCTACTACAGGTACTATTAACAACTATAATTATTACCCGTCTGACTGGGTCGCAGAAAACGGATCTTACCTGCGCTTAAAGAACCTGGTAATTGGTTACACATTGCCAAAAAGCCTGACAGAAAAAGCTAAAATAGAAAGACTGCGTATTTATTTCTCTGGTAATGATTTATGGGAAACTTCAAAGATTAAAGATGGCTGGGATCCTGAAACAACCAGGACAGTGGCCAATACCGGCGACAGTGAAAATAACAATGTTTCAACCTTTAGCCAGCGCTATCCTTTTTACAGGTATTTAACCTTTGGTTTAAACCTTACTTTCTAATAACATAAAAACAGAAGAAATGAAAAATATTCGAAAATATATTCCGCTCATTGCCTGCTTAATAGCACTCACTCAAACGGGTTGCAACAAGTTGGTTGACCTAAAGCCTATCAATGAAATATCGGATGCCAGCTACTGGAAATCTCCGGATCAGTTTAAACAGGCGGCTAATGAATTTTATAACTATTTAATAACTTTTGGAAATGTATTGTACGATGGTCCGCATTCAGATCTGCGTAGCGATTTAACTCCTTCAAGAAGTGTATTCAGCAATGGTACCAATACAGTCCCTCAAACTGACGGTAGCTGGAACGGGGCATTTGGCAGGATTAGAAGTATTAATTATTTACTCGATCGTGCAGCCGCTTATTCAACACCATCCGACATAAAAATCTATGTTGCCGAAGCAAAATTTTTCAGAGCCTATGTATACTTTGATTTGCTTGAGCAGTTTGGAGGGGTACCAGTTATTGATAAATTGCTAAGTACCGATGCAACAGAACTTCAGGGGCCTCGTAATTCCAGGGATGAAACAGTCGATTTTATCATTAAAAACCTGGAAGAAGCAATTAACGATTTGCCTGCAACCAATACGATTGCATCCATCGATAAAGGACGTATCAGTAAAGAAGCAGCACAGGCATTTCTTGGTCGTGTTACTTTATATGAAGGTACCTGGCAAAAATTTAGAACCAATGCGGCTCGTGCAAATGCAATGCTCGATAAAGCTATAGCTTCCAGTGATGCTGTAATTACCGGCAATCAATTTCAATTATTTGCACCTGCTGTATTGGGCGATTCAGCCTTAAAGTATTTATTTGTTCTGGAAGATGAAAAATCAAATCCTGCAGGTATCGGTAAATCTGCTAATAAAGAATACATCCTGTCCAACAGGTATTCATACAGTCAACGGCAAATTAGAAACAATGTTACACATACCTGGTTGGGTGGTGGTTCTGTAAGAAAATTTGCCAATATGTTTTTAAGCGAAGATGGTTTGCCTATTGAAAAGTCACCACTTTTCCAGGGATATGCAACTACCCGTTCTGAATATTTTAACAGGGATCACCGGATGCAGTTTACCATGATGATTGATTCTAATTATTATTGGGACAACGAAAATCCGGGAAGCAGGGTTACCTGGATAGGAGATGCAGCAGATATTGCCAACTCAAGAGGCAGGCATAGATCAGGCGGTTATAATACCCAGAAATGGGGTACTGAAAGAAGATTGCAGGATAATGAGGAAGGTTACGATTGGCCCGTTATACGCCTTGCTGAAGTGTATTTAAACTATGCTGAAGCGGTATATGAGCGTAATGGAGTAATCACCGATGGTGATCTTGATAAATCATTAAATCTAGTGAGAAACCGGGTAAACAAATCAATGCCAAAACTTAGCAATGGCTTTGTTACAGCTAATGGCCTTGATATGCGTACCGAAATAAGACGTGAAAGAGCAATTGAACTTTGCCTTGAAGGATTTAGACTGGACGACCTTAAAAGGTGGAAGACAGCGGAAACAGAAATGCCAATGAACGTATTGAGCATTAAATGGAAAGGTACAACCTGGGAGACCAGGTTAAACACCAACGGTAATCCTCCTTTTCCGCTGGATGCTGATGGGAATTTAATTGTTGAAGGGGGTAGAAAATGGGATGCTAAAAATTATTTGCTTCCTATTCCAACCCAACAAATTCAATTAAATCCCAACCTGGTTCAAAATCCTAATTGGTAGTTTAAAAGCATTTTATCTCTTTACGGACAGTCGCCTTTCATCACTATCAATCGTTGAAAAGCGGCTGTTCCGTTTTTTAGGCAAAAGATCGATTTTTCAAAATGCTGAATGGAATTTGTATACAATATTATCCATCCATTTTTGATAAAATTATTTTTTACAACAGGTTAATATCTAACCTTAAACACTTGCCGGCAATGCATTTACATAATCCAGGTACGAACAGGTACGATGAAGTACATCCAGGTAATTATTGATTTTGGACCGGTACTGAATTTTATAATCTTCATGCATCTTTTTTTCTACCAGGTTAACGATACGTTTTAATAAAGAAACTACTTTATAATTATAAGCGGTAAAGCAGGTTTGAAACATATTGGCAGGTAACGAAAAAGGAATTTCAAGCACATGCATAACCAGGTCGCACTCGAGGTGTTTATTCTTACAAACTTTTGAGAACTCAACAATTCTTTTAGAACATGCTTTCAGCATTTCAGCCAACTGAAGTTCTTCGGCATAACCTTTATATTTTTTCCTGAAAAACACTTCCAAATCTTCTTTGGCCTGCTCAAACAAATCCTGTTCACCGTATTCTTTATCAAAATAATTTACCAACAGAAAATCATGAAATTCCTTATCTCTTTTTGCCGCTCTTAACACAAGTTTTTCCAGCTCCTGTTTAGGCAAATTGCTGATTTGTGATGAAATGGTATCTGCTACTTTTGCCATAGTTATATTAATTTTCTATCGGGTGCTATTTTTTAATACTTTGTCTTCGTGCCCCGGCCGGTTGCAAACTTTGGAGTAAGTTTTCTTCCAGGTTGTCCGCCACGCTGCGGCCACTTTCGATGGCCTCTACGTGCTGTTTTGATTCCGCCCTTTCTTTGTCCAACATTTTTCAAAGATATTAGTTGTAGGAATGTTCCAATACAAAAATTCCAACACACAAACAGCCGCTACATTGCTGCAACGGCTGTTAACCAGTTCATGTTTAAACAAGATACTATTGAGAAAGCTTAATTTCACCTACATCGGTGTCTTTTTCGTCCGTTACTTCCACAGCGCCCATTTCTGCATTTTGATAAGGAGCTTTCGCTGCTACCACAACTTTCCAGGTGCCTGGTTTTACTTCTAATTGAAAAGTACCTTCTGTACTAATCGTTGACTTTACTGAATCAGCATCCTTAATTGCCCATACTGCATCTGCGCCATCGGCAGGAGTTATTTTACCACTTATAGTTGAAGCAGCGATTTGTTTCATGGAAGTGAAACCAAGGATAGCCAGGCCAGCTAATGAAAACGTTACAATTGCCTTTTTCATAACATACAATTTTTAAATTGATTGATAAATATGTGAAACAGGTAAATGTTATACCATATAAATTTTTTAAAATAAGGGTTACTTAAAATGACTTTTTTCAGTTTGCTGGCGTTAAAAACAATAACTATGCCATGCAAAAAAAAATGTGGAAAAGTCCAATAATACTTGCTAACAAAAGTTTGCAGTATTGCGTTATTTCCATTGGTAAAATAGCGACAGGATATTCTGTGCATGTTTGTAATCACACAATGAAAATATATGCGAAACCGCCTTGTAAATAAATGAGCCGACTATTTTGTTTTTAGATTTTTGTCTATAACATTCCTGCTCATTAAATGCTTTTGGCTTAATTTGCCAACTGATATTTCAAAAAAGTAAAAGGTTGCATTCTTTAGTTATAAAATATCACTCCGTAAATAATTAAAAATGAAAAGTAGTTTTTTTATTAAGATCGTATTAGTGAGTTCAGTAGCATTTTTATTTGCTGCATGCTCCTCAAAAAAATCAGCCTCCATCAGTATTGAAAACCCATCAACCTTAGACAGATCGGATGAATTGGTTGTGTTAAAACGTTCAGCTATCGAAGAAAAAACCGGGCCAATGGCCAATGGTAAATTTGTTATGTTGACTGCAAATGGCCGGCCTGTGTTGGTACAATACGATGATATGGATGGTGACGGACAATGGGATGAAGTGGCATTTCTTTATTCTTTTAAAGCCAGGGAAAAAATAGACTTTTTGTTAGGGGAATCTGATTCGCCAGCCACTATAAAAGCTGCTGTGAGAGCTCATGTGCGTCATATTAAAAAAAACGCCGATGATAGTTTTGGTTCCATTATTACAAAAGATTCTATGCCTGCTGGAAATCCTCCAACAGACTTTGCAAAAACACCATTGCCGCCCTATTTAACAGAAGGCCCGTCATGGGAAAATGATAAGGTTGCGTTCAGATTATATTTCGATACAAGAAATGGTAAAGATGTGTTTGGGAAAATAGTTCCGGGAATGGTGTTGGATACTATTGGCGCCAATCACAACAACAGCTACCATGAATTATCAAACTGGGGCATGGACATTTTACATGTTGGCAAATCGCTTGGAGCCGGGGCTATAGCCATAGAAACAAAAGGTAAGGATGGAAAAGATACATTGATGCGCCTGGGCGGACCTAATGTAAAAAGTGAAACGTACCAGGTAGTGGCAGACGGGCCGATAAGAGCAATTTTTAGAATAAAATATAATTGGGAAATTAATGGACAGCCTGTTGAAATCACAGATGAAACAAGTATATGGGGCGGTCAATATTATTATGAAACAAAGCTGACAATATCCGGGGTTCCTGCAGATTCAAAATTGGTTGCAGGCTTTGCAAATTTCTATGATAATGTACCGGGGCAAATTGATACTGCATCTATGAAAGCATTTTATTCGTATGGCCCACAGAGTGAAAATAAAGATGGCCTTGGATTGGCGATAGCAGTTGATGACGCAGCTTTTGCCGGATATAAAACTTTGAAAGATACCTTAACAGACATCCGGGATAGTTACGCTGTGTCGCAGAATATTGTAGCTGGAAAGCCCGTGATTTATCGCTTTTATTCAGGTTGGAGCAAGAGTGATAAAGCCTTTGAAACATCAGCAGGATTTACATCGTACCTGGCTAATGAAATGGTATTGTGGCACAATGCACTTATTGAAAAGTAATAATATAGCAGGCACATTTAAATTGAAATATATTCATAAGCTGGTTAAGTTATCTATTTTTGCCTGTCCTGTTTTTTCGGGAATACCAACTATAGTTTTTCATAGCATCAACTGTTGTGTCACAATCCGTTCATCTGTATATTTTCATGGCAGCGATAAGCGTTCCTGGCAAATATTTTCTTATTGACTCAAACAGTTGCTCTTTCAATTTAAGTGCGTCTTATCTTTCTTTACACCTATCGGTTTCTTATAAACCATTCTTTAGGATACAGAGTCATGGCACCTTTGGCGTTTACTTGTGTCTTACAAAAACGTAATTAATTAAAATTGAAAATGCAGCTATTGAATGATGAGTGAGGAATGGCTTTAATAATTCAGCACAATTTATTTGTTGACTACGGACTTCTTTTTTTCTTTCAAAAAAATACCCTCAACTGTTGCGTTCCATCCAAACTGGTCAGTGCAATGGCCTTTTGTATAATCTACTTTTAAGAAGTTGTTGTAAATGGTAACCTTCAATTCGCAACTATCAGAACCTGGTATTTTGTAAATGAAACTGTTCCCGGTAAATGGTATAGTATCCAGTGGTATATCGGCCATATTTCTTTCGGGAGCACTGGTTACTGAAAATATGCTGAAGGCGATTTTTTCATCATTTAATTTATTTAGCTCAAACTGCCCATGTTGCCCATCCTGGCTATATTGATAATGATAACTGCCAAATATATCATCACTTGCCAGAGGCAGTTTAGTAGATTCGATGATGCTATCTTTTTTATTTAATTCTAATGGAAATTCCTTGCGGCTCTTAGGTGAAAACCAACTTCCATTAAAAATTTTACCCGCAGGTTTTCCGGTAATTATTCCTGTAATATTTCCATCCTCTTCAAACTCTAACAGGCGGTAGCTGTTGTCTGATTCAACAGCGCCTAATATTTTTATTGGTGTTTTTAATTTTGTGTTTAAATAAGTAATTGTGCCAACGATTGTTTTATCATAAATGGAATAATGAAGCAAAACAGATGTTTTTTTATTGAGTAAGCCCCACCAGCAAAGGTCTGTGGCTTCGGTGGAGGGAGGAACTGCTTCAATGATGCCCTGGGTACTATCGGTTGCTTCCTCTTCCTGTCCTGACTCTTCATTGCTGTCATTGCAGGCGCATAAAAAAATGAGTAAACAAACCGGCAGGCATCTTATTAATTGAAACATGTATTTTCTATAATGAGTGAGTGTATTTATTCCCCAAACTTAATGTAAATATGATAAGTATGCAAGCTGGTAAAATTATTGGTTGCCTGAGAGAAAAAACTGGATTAATGAGGGGAAGCAATTAATTTCTTTCGCACACAACCTTTTATACAGTTGAAACGTATCTATAAGTAATAAGACAAACTATACTTTATACATTAAATATTTAAAATTATGAAAAGCATCATCCGCACTACTTTGTCATCTGCAATAGTAGCTTTTTTATTTGCTGCCTGTACAAAAGATCCCGTTACACCTGCTGCAACAATAGTTAAAGAATGGACAGTTCCTTTATCTGCAAAGTATGAAAATCCGGCACCAGCGGGTCGTCCGGAAGCCGGTAATGTTGTTATTCAGCTATTGTCTGATAATTCTTTAAAATATGCTATCACAGTTACTGGTCTTACCGCAGGCGATGCATTAACCGCAGCTCATATACATACAGGGAATGCAGTTACCAACGGCAGCGTTATCTTAGGGTTCAATCCTGTATTCACCGGTTCAACAGCAGCAGGTACTATTGCAAATGTGAGAACAACTTTTATTGATAGTTTAAAGGATGACGATAACCAGCTTTATTTTAATGTACATTCAACACAAGCACCAGGCGGTTTAATACGCGGCCAGGTAAATGAAGATATTGAGTTTGCAGACGACATCGTTATGAGTGGGGCAAACGAAACGCCTAACCCTGTAACTACTACGGCTACTGGAATTGCGCTATTGAGAATCACATCTGCCAAATCTCAAAAAGTATTGTATTCTAAAGTAAGTGTATCCAATCTTGAAGCAGGCGATGTATTAACTGCGGCGCATATACACAGTGCAGCTATTGGTGTAAATGGCCCTGTAATTGTTCCTTTATGTGCAGGTGCGGCGGACTTTGGAACTGTAAAAGTAACCACGCTAACGGATGTTATTTATAACACAATAAAAACAGGCGATACTTATGCAAACGCACATAGTACTAATCATCCGGCAGGAATTATACGTGGCCAGGTAAAGCATTCATAACAAATTTTATTATGCTATGTGGAGCAGCTGACAATTAAATTGCATCATGAGAAGAGATGGCAAATTAATCAGGTATCAGGCCAATGGGAACAATAAACTCCCATAGATTTTTTACTCCCGGGTTGCGGTAATTAATATCCATCAGGTGCGAAAAGCGTACGCCAAAGCTTACCGGCAGTGCATTCCATACTTTGGTGTCAAAATAAATTTCACCACCCGTGCTCCTGTTTTTTATATCTGTCAATACACCATTAAGTCTTGCGGTTGCAACTGTATGATCGTAAAAGGCATTGGCACGAATGCGTTGAAAAAATACAATGTTTCCAACACCCCGGTCGGGATATAATAAAGTGAAATGATAGTTAACTCCCAGTTTGTACATTCTTCTTGTACTCAGGGCGTCGTATCCCCTTGAATAAGAAAATGTATTACTAAACAAGTCTGGTAAACTATCTCTTTTTTGAAAAGATGCATTGATAACCGTACTATGATTTGTTGAAAATCCGGGGAAGTAAAAAGATGAATTGGCAACAAATTTATGACTGTTGATTAATGTAAATGCATCCCGGTACGATAAGGAAAAACTCTGGGCCCAGCGTGGATTGATATGTTGTAAGGCTTGCTGGTTGGCATTGCTGAATGACAAAAAGTAATTGGTGTATTTTACCGATTTATTATCAAAAACATTTTTACCTATGCCCCGGTAAAATAATTGTTCGAGGTTATAGCCACCACCAAAGGCTAAATTTTTTGTAGTTCTGCCGCCAACAAAACTTAGCGGAATATATATGCCTGCATTTAGCTTGGCCGAATTAAACTGAACTGATTTGCCAACAGCAGTATCAAGGGAGCGATTAAAATGATGTTCGCCTCCTAAACTGATTACCGGGAACCAACCAGCGAAAACTTCATAAAAGCCAAGCGTATGGCTTTTGTCAGAACGGTTATAAGTATAACTAAGACTATTGCTGAAAGTACTTAATACATTGTCGCTGTACAAGTGATAGCTGTATTCGGGATCATTGACCTCAGGCCGCCAGCTATGAAAATTAAATAGCCGGAATGATTTTTTGAAATTGGTTACTGTATTGATAGTATCTGCAAGCGTATACAAAATACCTGCACCGCTTTTTCTTAACGCACTGCTGGTGTATAGATCAGGGGTGTTAGTGAAATCTTCATCTGTTGCCTCTTGCCATTTATTTGCGGTCGATTTTAATTTTGCCAGTCGGTAGCCATCTGCAGTGAAAGCAGAAAATAATATTTCGCCAAGTTGGTTCACCGCAGGTTGGTATATACCATTTGCATTATTGGTTATATGAAAAATCTTTTTGTCTTTCATTGTAACAGCAAAAATTTTGTCTGCATTTTTATTCATTGCCCCAAAATAAATGGTGTCTCCTTTTACTAACGGATTGCCAATTACATTGAAAGAGAAAGGCGTAATCCTTTCTGTTGCACCATCGGCCAGGTTTACTTTTACCAGGCACATTTTTCCTTCTCCATTTCTAACGGCTGAAACGACTGAGGTATCATCGATATATTTTGTTTGGGTAAAAAAGTAATTATTTTCATTCGGCAATATTTTTATAAGGGCGCCGGAAATTGCATTAATACGATGGAGGTTATTCGTGCCGTCCGTATTTACATGCACCGCAATAATTTCTGTGTCTCCTTCATTAATATCAGGAGAAAAATATTTTGAGTGAAAGGTTAACTGTGTTTGTTGATTATTGGTGATATCCAGGTGTTGAATAACACTATAATCCCTGTTACCCCAGCGTGGATCCGATTCATAAGATGCATAAACAATTTTTCCATTGCGATAGCTAAAGTAATCGTCAATTACCCGATTTTTAACTCGTAGTTTATGCTCCTTCCCGTTTACCAAAATGTAAAAACTACTTAGTTCATTATAAGATTTTTTTGTAACAATAACGGAATCATTTCCTGCATAAACGGGGAAAAGATAATCAACTACATTATTCTTTTCGGTTGGTTGTTGAAAATCCAATTCAGCGTTGTCTTTTTTATTTTCCGGTAAGGAACGTTCTTTAAAATAAAGCAATGCATCTTGTTGAAATTGTTTATAGGGAACACCCGAATGTTTTTCTATAGCTTTGTTGAATGCATAAAAGAGCCCTTTAAAATGAACGGCATCCGTGGTGACTTTGTTCCAAAAATCTGGTCCGTATTTTTCATAACCATAAGCCACTAATTGATAGCCCAATTCATAATAGCCCGGTGTATAATCTTTATAAGAACCACTACGCAATTTCATCCAGGAATATTTTTTATCGCCCAGCGAAAGCGATTTCATGCCATTATAAAAAGTGGGCATTCTACCACGCCCCTGGGCACTTACAAGCGTTTCCTGCCATACTGCATCTCCTTCAAAAAAGTAATCGGGTATCACAATGCCATTGGCCAATAACTGGCCTTCCTGCCCCATAAAAAAAGAAAACACATTGGTAAGTCCACCATTAAAATTACTCAGTTGCTGCATGTGCCTGTTTTCGTGAATGATCAGGTTATCATCCCAACGCAGGCTACCGTTGGTAAAATTATCCTGGCCCGGCGTCATATACAGTTCACTCATAACAGGCGCCAGTCGCACATAGGCATTGGGTATAGTTGTTTGATTAAGCAATATAATATTCCATTTACGTTGCTTGCCGCCTATCGTTGCTGCGGTAGTTTTACTTAACAGCAGGTTGATATTATTAATACGGTTAGCCTGGCTATCCATACCAACCGGAAAAATAACTCTTGTTGTGGCATTGTTGATTTGTTTCCATTTGATGGAGTTGGGATTGCCTCCAAATTCCTGTGCATGTAAAAGGGAAGGAGCAACTAAAGTTAGCAAGGCAATGAATAAACGTTTTCCTGTAATCATATAACTAAAATAATAAATTGTAATATAGCTGAATTGCTTGTTTTAATTAAAAAACGTGTGTATGTTTTTTTGACGGCTGTATTTTGTTGCGTTGTTATTAATTAGGTTGGTATAATAAGAAATTGTTATTGTTGATTCGAAATTAGTGTTGTCCGACTAAACTCCTGTATCCGTTGCTACGCCTGAATGACCTCACCCCAACCTCCCGAAAAAAATCGGGACAGACTCTCTCCAGAGGAGAGGGGCTAGAACATTGAACCAGTAAGAGTTGTAGCGATATTGTATGTTTTTAGTTGCACAATAGTGATTCGGAATATTAATTAGTACAATTACCGATGCCATGAAAATATACAGATGAACGGATTGCGACGCAACTGCAGATGCTATGAAAAACTATCGCTGGTATCTAAAATAAATAAATCAAATTATTTTTAATTGTATCAAAATTTTCCATGTCTTGTTAAATGATTTTAACATTTTTTATCACAGTAATGTTTGATCATTTTCATTTCCTTAAAATCATATACGAATTTTTTAGAAAGTCGTTCATCAGCGATTTATTGCGTTCATCACATATTTATGTATTGGCCATTCCCATTCATCAAACAAAATGCACAATTCATCCCAATAAGCCATTTTCTCAGTAACATTTTTTATTGTTTTGCGTCATAGAGCAAACAAACAAAAATTATTTATAATGAGAAATTTTACAACTATGATGGTTGCATTAATCATGCTGCTGTCAACAAAAACTAATGCACAAACCCAGGCAAGGGTGACAGGAGATATTACCGATAATGGTAAAAAAGTATTGTCTGCGGTAACGGTATCATTGCTGAATGCAACCGATAGCAGCCTTGCAAAAGTTGCGCTGACCAATGCAGGCGGTAAATACGAAATAGCAGTTACTAAAATGGGTAACTATTTATTGAGCTATACACTCGTTGGATTTGAGCAAAAATATTCCGACATATTTGAAATTAAAACAGGGAAGGATATTTATAATTACAACATGTCATTGTTGCCCACAGTTGCTGAATTAAAAGGTGTAACGGTGGTTTCAAAAAAGCCGATGATTGAAGTAAAAGCGGACAAAACTATTTTTAATGTAGAAGCAAGTATCAACGCAACGGGTAGTAACGCATTAGAGTTATTGCAAAAAAGCCCGGGTATCCAGGTAGACAATAATGACAACATTAGCATGAAAGGTAAGACTGGTGTAAAGGTTTATATTGATGGGAAAATGATGCAGCTCGATACCAAAGATCTTGCAGCTTATTTAAAAGGTATCAACAGCAACGATATTGAGGCAATTGAAATGATCAGTAATCCGAGTGCGAAGTATGACGCAAGTGGCAATGCAGGAATTGTAAATATTCGTTTGAAGAAAAATAAAAAGTTTGGTACCAATGGAAGTGCTAACCTGGGTTTTGTACAAGGCGTTACTCCAAAAGGTAATGGGTCGTTCAACCTCAATTATCGTGATAAGAAAATAAATGTTTTCAGTAACCTGAGTGCAAGCATCGGCGACTATCAAAATATTTTAAACCTGTACCGTATTCAAAAAGACACTTTGTATAACCAACGTAGTGTTAATATAAACAGCAACAAAAATTTCAATGTTAAAGCTGGCGCTGACTATTTTATTGATAGCAAAAACACCATTGGAGTAATGGCAACTACCAGTTTGGGCGACAATGAATTTAAGAGCACTACCAGCACGGAAATATCTTATCATCCAACAGACCAGTATGTAAAAAGCCTGCGTGCATTAAATAATATTCCGGGCAATCGTACCAATGCTAATTTTAATTTAAACTACCGATACATAGATACAAGTGGCAGGGAAATAAATTTTGATGCTGATTATGGTTTGTTCCGGGGTGCCGGTCGTAGTTATCAGCCTAACTATTACTATGGTGGCAATAACAACTTATTATACAGCATCATCAACCGAAACTACACACCTACAGATATTGATATTTATACAGCAAAAGTAGATTTGGAACAAAAGCTTGGTAAAGGAAAATTGGGGTATGGAGCAAAGACATCTTTTGTTACAACAAAAAATACATTCGACTTTTTTAACGATAACGCCAATGGTGTACCGGTAAAAATTCTGGATAAGAGTAACAGCTTTAAGTACAAGGAAAATGTAAATGCGGGCTATGTAAACTACCAGCAACAGTTAAGCGAAAAATGGAGCTTGCAGGCAGGTTTAAGGATAGAACAAACAAACAGTGATGGTACGTTGAGCAGGGCCGATGATGTTGCCCAGCCTGATGACAGGGTTAAGAGAAATTATTTTGACTTTTTCCCGAGCGCTGCACTTACCTGGAATGTTAATAAAAAGCATTCGCTGAATTTAACTTATAGCAGAAGAATTGACAGGCCAACCTACCAGGATTTGAATCCATTTGAAAATAAGCTGGATGAACTTACTTATGAAAAAGGAAATGCGTTCCTGAGGCCGCAATACACAGATAATATTGAATTGACACATACCTTACTTGGTTTTCTTAATTCAACAGTTGGGTATAGTTATGTAAAAGATTATGCAACTCAAATAACCGACACCACAGGTAACGCAACATTTATTCAGCAGAAAAACCTGGCAACGCAACAAATCATCAGCTTTAGTGTAGGATCAACTTTACCAATAAGAAAATGGTGGAACGGTTATGCAAACCTGTGGTATAATTATCAAATGTTTGACGGGGCAATTGGAGTACATGCTGTTAATATCAACATCCCATCTTATGGTGCTTACCTGCAGCAAACCTTTACTTTAGGTAAAGACTACGCTGCCGAAGTAAGTAGTTATTTTAACGGGCCAAGCATTTGGGGAGCTACCTGGAAAACAAAGCCACAGGGTGGAGTAGATATAGGAATTAAAAAGCAATTCATGCAAAAAAGAGCAACTATAAAAGTTTCAGCAACTGATATTTTCAATACCAATCCATGGACTGCCACTTCAGATTTTGGAGGAACCTACATTAAAGGAAGCGGTGACTGGGAAAGCCGCACATTCCGCGTAAACTTTAGCTGGCGCTTTGGTAGCAACGAAATAAAAAATTCAAGAGATAGAAAGACCGGGTTGGAAAGTGAAGCCAACAGAATTAAATAGGGTGCATTTCAAATTGTCGCTGGCTGGTGGAGATACCAGCCAGGGCAGTCAGCCGTGGGCGGTGTCTCCACCGCCCACAGTCTTACAAATAAAGCGACAATTTGAAATACACCCATTAAATAACTGAATATTTTTTTAGTGATAATTTGGGTATTATAAAACAAACAACAGCAAAAAAAAACTCCTGTAGAAACAGGAGTTTTTTTAATTTAAGACCTTCAGGTATTTTTTATTAATTGTTGCACCTGTTTATTAGTATTAATCATATTCATATTCAAAGTAACCCAGTAATACATTTTCTTTTGAAAAGCATTTTTCAATAATTCTAAGGCCATCATTGTAGACATATTTCCAGGTGTAATAATTATTATTTACGCCTTCTTCTACTGCAATCATTTGTGTAACTTGTCCGGCATTATTATATTCAAAAACAAAATCTGGTAGTAATTTATTTTTTACCACATTGAATTTTACAATATCCGTCATCTTGTTTTTATCATTGAAATAATAGTAATAGTGTTTACCATTTTTACCCATATCGTTTTCATCAATCACATTACCCCGTTGGTCAAGGCTAAATATTGTAAACGAAGAATCTTTGCCATTCATAATGCGAAGCATTTTTTCGGGCCTGTTTTGCTCATCATAAAAATATTGGTGCAGTTCTGTTAACCTGGTCGAAAAATCATCATCGCTTGAATGAGAATAAGAAGAAATTGTTGAAACATTTCCTTTTGAATCGTACTTGTAAGAAGAAGTTGAAACGGATAAATCAGAACTGTCGGATGATTGTATCAATTGCTCCTTGTCGTTGTAAAGAGCAGTAAATAATGATTTGCCGCTGATGTTAGATCGGGTATAGGTTTCTACTTTCCTGAAGTCTTTGGATAATTTTTTCTCACAAAAAAATCCTGAGCTTGGTTCTTTGTCTCCCTCAAAGCTATGGACTTTGATTGTCCTTATTTTCTGGGCTTTTAATTCAGCTCTTTCCGCCATTGCCTGCTTATTGCTAACAATATCTTTGTAATAATATTGAGCCATGACCGATCCTGCGCTACCCATAATAATTAATAACGTCATCAACAGCCTTGCTCTAAAAAGTATTTTCATGCGCCAAAAATAAGATAGTGTGTGGTTAAAATTTAAATTGAATTGTTATTTTATACTACCAACGTCAAATAATGGCAATTTGTTATAACATCGGTTGATTAATATTTGATATGATGGAGATAGCCATATTAATTATAACATAACTTGTTTAAGGGTGCATTCCAAATTGTCGCTGGCTGGTGGAGACACCAGCCAGGGCAGTCAGCCGTGGGCGGTGTCCTCACCGCCCACAGTGTTACAGTAAAGCGACAATTTGAAATGCACCCCTTGTTTAACCTCAATAATGGCTTTGTTTTTTTTGAACTATTTTTAACAAAATTCATTTAAGGCATCGCTTAAATGAATTGCATATGTCATTTAAAAATTTAACTTATTTATATGCAACAACCAAGTGCCGACGCTTTTATACGGCTGGTAAAAATAATGGATGAATTAAGGGAAAAATGTCCCTGGGATAAAAGGCAAACCATTGAAACTTTAAGGCAACTTACCATTGAGGAAACCTACGAATTGACTGATGCTATTACAGACAAGGATTGGACGGGAATAAAGGAAGAACTGGGTGATGTATTGCTACACATTATTTTTTATGCAAAAATTGGTTCCGAGCAAAACCAGTTTACATTAGATGAAGTTATTAATGGAGTATGTGAAAAGCTTATTTTCAGGCATCCGCATATTTATGGCGATGTAAAAGTGAATGATGATGAAGATGTAAAACGCAATTGGGAAAAGCTGAAAATAAAGGAAGGGAAAAAATCAATACTTAGTGGTGTTCCAAAATCGCTGCCCGCCACTGTAAAAGCCATGCGGTTGCAGGAAAAAGCCAAACAGGTTGGTTTTGAGTGGGAAAATAAAGAGCAGGTTTGGGCAAAGGTTGAAGAAGAAAAAGAAGAGCTGTTTGAAGCGATTGCATCCGGAAATAGGAATGATATGGAGGATGAATTAGGCGATGTTTTTTTCTCATTGATAAACTTTGCAAGGTTTTTGCAGTTAGATGCGGAAAATGCCCTTGAACGCACCAACAAGAAATTCATTGATCGCTTTACAAAGATGGAGTCAGCTGCCCGGGAACATGGGAAAGCACTCACAGAAATGTCGTTGGAGGAAATGGATGATATCTGGAATAAAATAAAGCGATCATAGTGCAACTAAGCCGTGTGCATAGCAAAGGTTGCCAACCTTTAATCTTTTATTTCAACTTTATGAATACTTTTTCTAAGGTTGGCAACCTTAGAAAACTATCAACAATTTGAGATGCACCCATTAAACCAACACCAACTGCCCGGCAGCTAATTAATACCGATTTTGCGAAACGAATATTCTTTTAAACAGTTATTAACCCGTAACAGTTACTTATTGGTAATTGCAGCCTGGCTAATTACGATATCTTTTATCATTGATAATTACCTTACTGGTAATTCATCGCCCACTACTGTTGGCAAAAATATCAGCACTTACATTAATGACCAGGAAAAAGATTTTGATGAGCTGGTTGCAGACAGAAACCTGGTTAATAAATTGGCAAAAAACAAGGTTGATGAGGAAACGCTGTTGAACATTACCAATAAAAACTATTTCCTTTTCGTTTATACGCAAAATAATTTTGGCACCTACAACCTGATATTCTGGAGTACGCAGGTAATTGAACCGTTGGGCTCGGTTGATGTTATGCGGGGCAAAAGTGGCTTTATACAATTATCGAATGGCTATTATGTTTGGCGAAAAAATACCTGGAACAACATTACTGAAATAGCATTGATTCCGGTTAAGTGGAACTATGGGATTACCAACGAATATCTCAGAAATTCGTTTGCCATGGGAAACGATATTGAACATGGGTATGAAATAAATGAAGAACCAGGAAATGTCTCTATCAAATCGACAGAAGGGGAGTTTCTGTTTTCACTCGATGCCAAACCTTCCCTTATATCATCGCATAACAATGAAGCAGCTTCAGCACTCCGGTTGTTGGCAGTTTTCTTTTTATTGATATTCTTACAATTTGTAGCAACGTTCCTGGTTGCCAGGAATTTTTTCAAAGGCGTGGCATTTCTTTTATTTAGTGTTATAAGTTTAAGGGTACTCAGTTATAACTTTCCTTTTCCCGTTAATTTTCGTCAGTTCGAATTATTTGATCCGTCAATTTATGGATCAAATATAGTGTTAAGGTCGTTAGGCGATTTGCTTATCAATGCCGTATTGTCCTTATGGATAATACTCTTTATCAGGCATTACATCCAGGAAAAACGAATAGTTATTACAGTTGAGAAAAATGTTTATAAATGGCTGGTGGTATTTGCAGGGATATGTATTTTAATATTAACTACTTTTTTATGTGGCCATATTTTTCGTTCGATGGTAGCTGATAGCCATATCTCTTTTGATGTAATTAACTTTTTTACACTCGATAGGTATAGTGTTATTGGATTTTTGGTGCTGGGTTGTGTGGCCATTGCTTACTTCTTTTTATCGCAGATAATCATTTATTTGTTGCAGCCCTTGTTACCTAAAAATATTATGGTGCTGGTATTGTTTATTACTGTTACGGGCCTGTTTGTATTAACTTTTAGAATAGGAACCTCTGATGCAATTTTTGAACTGTACCTGTTAATATGGTTGATCATTTATTTACTGTTGCTCAACAGCAGGCACTTCTTTTTATTGGCATCAGAAATCATTTCCTCCCGGTTAATTTTTTGGTTGTTTTTCTTTTCACTTTCTATTGCCTTTATCATTATTGTTGAAAACAGCAATAAAGAAATGCAGGAGCGAATGCGTATTGCCACTACGCTTGCGTCTAAGGCCGACCCTTCCAGTGAAAAGTTGATGAATACAGTTTTAACAGATTTTAGAAGCGAGGCACTGGCACCTATTTTTGGGGAATTTAAAAATGACCGCACCAACAAATTATTAAAAGATAGTTTATTAAGCAACAATTTTACCGGCTATCTAAATAAATTCGATACGAAAATATTCACCTTCGACACAGAAGAAAATTCTTTGTACAATGAAGATTCTACCACTTTTAATACGCTCACTACAATCTTAAATACCCAAGGGAAACCTACGTCAGTTCCCGACTTGTTTTTCTACGATGTTTCCTACGATAAGTTTAACTATATCTGCAAAAGAGTTGTTTCAGATTCTGCAGGCAAACCGCTTGGATTTATTTTTATACTGGCAAGTCCTAAAAAGTATAAGGTGGATGCGTTATATCCTGAACTGTTTTTAAAAGGGTATAATAATTCAATTGAAAATTCGCAGGTATATGCCTATGCCGTTTATAATAACCTTAAGTTGGTAACCAGCCATAACGACTTTGCCTTTCCATTGCAAATTTCATACAACCAGTTACCAAAGACAGAATTTAAAACTATCAGGCGAAAAGGGTATGACGAGCTATGGTATAAAGCCGGCCCCGATAAAGCTGTAATAATTGCGAAACCTGATAATTTTTTTATTGAGGCTACTACATTATTCTCTTATTTGTTTTGTGCCTTCCTGTTTGTTACTTCCATATTCTGGTTCTTGAATTCTATCATTCGTTCAAGATTAAAATGGAGAGAACTGCGGCGCTATTGGCAGATGAGTATACGCAACCAGGTACACAGTACTATCATTTTTATCAGCCTGTTGTCATTCATAGTTGTAGGCGTAGCTACCATTTTATTTTTTGTTGACCGGTATCACAATAATAACCGCGAAAAATTAAGCCGTACTATTCGTGTAATGCAAAATGAAATACGCAATTCGCTAACAGACTTAATTGTGTTTGATGATGTGATAAAAGTGTATGATGAAGGATATCGTGAAAAACTGGATCAAACCATTTCACGCATATCAGAAATACATGCCGTTGATATTAACCTATACGATTTGGATGGCAACCTGCGGGCTTCATCGCTGCCATTGCCATATAAAAAAGGGATTGTAAGTAGTAAAATGGATCCAATTGCTTTTTACCACTTAAGTGATTTAAAGGAGATACAGTTTTTCAAAGAGGAAACGATTGGTTCATTGAAATACCTTAGCAATTATGTGCCGGTAATTGATGAAACAGGCCGTGAGTATGCCTTTCTTAATATTCCTTACTTTACTTCTCAAACAAAACTGCGGCAGGAGATTTCTAATTTCTTAGTGGCCATCATAAATCTAAATGCCTTTATTTTTCTAATTGCAGGTATAGTCGCATTCTTTATTACCAATCGTATTACCCGTTCCTTTTCTTTCATCAGCAATAAAATGAAAGCAGTAAATCTTGGGCAAATGAATGAAGCAATTGAATGGAACAGGAGTGATGAAATAGGCGAATTGGTTAAGGAATACAACAAGATGGTAAGTAAGCTGGACGATAGTGCCGCAGCCTTAGCAAAAAGCGAACGTGAAGGTGCGTGGAGAGAAATGGCCAGGCAGGTTGCACATGAAATTAAAAATCCACTTACACCAATGAAACTGAGTTTGCAGTACCTGCAAAGAGCCATCGATACGGATACAGGTAATGTGTATGAGTTAACCAAAAGTGTTGCCCGTACATTGGTAGAACAAATAGATCACCTTAGCCAGATAGCCGGAGAATTTTCGCAGTTTGCCAACATCGGTAATCCACGTAACGAAACATTCGACCTTAATGAATCACTCAAGTTTTTAATGCAATTACATTCAATAGAAGATAATCTTGAGTTGGAATGGAAACCAGTAAATGGTGAGGTAATGATTTATGCAGACAGAACGCATATCAACAGGCTCTTTACCAATCTTATTCAAAATGCATTGCAGGCAATACCGGAAGAAAAGCGTGGCCATATTATTGTTGAAGAAACGCTTACACCCGATCATGTATTAATTACTGTAACTGATAATGGTTCAGGTATTCCTAAAGACCTGCAATCAAAAATATTTACACCAAACTTTACTACAAAAACTTCCGGTACAGGTCTCGGGCTTGCCATGTGTAAAAGTATTGTAGAACAAACAAAAGGAAATATGTGGTTTGATACCCAACTTGGAATAGGTACCACCTTTTACATAGAACTACCATTGAAGGCAAACTAAATATTTTTAAGTTTTTTCCTTGCAGCTAAATATGTTTCCAACTCCTTTAATCCAAAACTGCTTAAATTTTTGTTGGGGGTAAGCATTGCTTTTTGTGCAACCAACACACCATATTTGATATCATTAAAGCCATTGATGCTATGTGCATCGGGATCAATTGAAATAAGCACGTTTTTTTTCAGGGCATAGTCAATATATCTCCAATCAATGTCCAGTCTGCTTGGGTGGGCATTCAATTCTACAACTACCTGGTTAGCTGCGCAGGCGTCTATGATCATTTTATGATTTACCGGGTAACCTTTACGGCTGAGCAGCAATCTGCCAGTCATGTGCCCCAAAATGGTTGTGTAAGGATTTTCAATGGCTTTTAAAAGCCTTTGCATGGCTTTTTCCTCGGTCATCTTCAGGTTTGAATGTACCGATGCTATAATGAGGTCGAATGTTGCCAGTACTTCATTGGGGTAATCCAGGCTGCCATCATTCAGAATATCGCTTTCAATACTCCTGAATATTTTAAAAGGAGCCAGTTGCTCATTTAATTCATCAATTTGGTGGTGTTGCTCCCTGATTCGTTCTGCCTGTAGTCCATTTGCATAAAAGGCACTTTTACTATGATCACTGATTACCAGGTATTCAAATCCTTTTGCAATTGCTCCCTTTGCCATCTCTTCCAAAGTATTGCCACCATCACTCCAATTGCTATGGCTATGTATAATTCCTTTGATGTCAACAACAGCTAAAAGTGGTGGTAAAATTTCTTTGACTGCACGGTCAATTACAGTTGCATTTTCACGTTGACTTACTGGTATAAAATTTAAGCCGGTTTGCATAAAAATATCGGCATCATTTTTACAACTATTAAAATCAAGGGAAGGGAATTTTTGTATGAATGCAGCAGCAAATTCAGGCGAACAATTATGCAAAAATTCCTGCTCTAAAAACCCTTTCTCATCGCAGCAATATATGCTGATTTTTATTCCTTCAGCAGCACGATATGATAATTTGTTTTCGCTTTTTTCTATTAATGTAAACTCATCAACTGCTTCAAGTTTATTTTCAATATTGATAACGATATCATCAACTACAAATTCTAATTCATGGATGATTTCAAGTTGTCTTTTATAAGCTCCGGAGATAGCAATTTTATTTTCAATAAATATTTTTTCAAAAAAACTTTTAACAACTTCTTCCATTATTTCTATCTGGGCATACAAAAAACTTCCTTTGCTCTTAAAATAAAACTCGATTGTATCCTTTACATTTTGTTGTGTTTTTTCGCCAAAGCCTTTATATAATTTCAAACGATTTTCCTGGCAGGCATATAATAATTCGCCTACAGTTTCTATCTCCATTTCCTTCCAGATGGTTGCAATTTTTTTCGGTCCAATACCTTTTATGTTCAGCATTTCTAAAACTCCGTCAGGTGTTTTAGAAATCATTTCTATCAATTGTTTTAACTCGCCTGTTGTTAATAATTCTATTACTTTTTTTCCTGTTGATTCTCCAATGCCTTTAATGCCGAATATTTTTTCATGAGGAGTGTCACACAATTGCATTGGCAATTTTTCAATTGTAAAAGCAGCGCTTGCATAAGACTTTGCTTTAAAACTATTCTCACTATGTATATCCATCAATTTCGCTAAAAGCGAGAAGGAGTCTGCAATCTGGTAGTTGTCCATACTCAAAAGTAAAATGAATTTTTAAAATAATCAATTGAAAGATAGCAATGGAATTGGAGAGATTTATAAAGGGGATATAATTAAAAAGTCCCGGCGTGAGCCAGGACTTAAGTATTAGTTTCGCTTCAATTGAGCAAAGCTTACTTCTTTTTAGGAGCCGCTTTTGCTGCTGCTTTTTTTGCTGGAGCAGCTTTCTTAGCTGCCGCCGCTTTTTTAACTGGAGCAGCTTTTTTTGCTGGTGCAGCTTTCTTAACTGGTGCAGCTTTTTTTGCTGGAGCAGCCTTCTTAGCTGGAGCAGCTTTTTTTGCCGGTGCAGCCTTTTTAGCTGGAGCAGCTTTCTTTGCAGGAGCAGCTTTTTTTGCAGCTTTTTTTGCAGTTGCCATGTTCTTTAAAATTTAATTGGTTAGTAAATAATACTTAAAAGTAAAAATATTTTTTTACCCACCAAAAAAAACTTTAATTTATCAGGCTGTTGCTTCTACTGCATTCACTGAAATAAAGCTCTTATCGCCTCTTCCTTTTTTAAATTCTACGATACCATCTGCTAGTGCAAAAATTGTAAAGTCTTTTCCAAGACCAACATTTTTACCAGGATGATAAACAGTTCCACGTTGACGAACAATTATATTTCCAGCAATGGCTGGTTGACCGCCATAAATTTTTACACCTAATCTTTTGCTTTGTGAATCTCTGCCGTTTTTAACCGAGCCTTCACCTTTTTTATGTGCCATTTTAAAAC
>JBDUEK010000074.1:0-29643 GCA_040002495.1 Ferruginibacter sp. | reverse complement strand
GTTTGGGGAATTAGCTCAGTTGGTAGAGCGCTTGCATGGCATGCAAGAGGTCAGCGGTTCGAACCCGCTATTCTCCACAATTCATTAAATACTTCGCACACTAAGTGGGATTTTTTTTGCAATCAACGCAGTTGACAGAGGGATGCATTATAATTGTCGCAAGAGGTGTCATCTTTTAGCCAAAAACTTTAAAGTTTGAAGTGAATTAAAAAAGATGACACCCCTATTTTTAGGCAGCGGCAATTTTAAATGCACCCTAAAGGAATAACACTAAAGTGCCTGCTGATTGCCTGGGGTAATTTTATTTTTCTTATTTGCAATGGCAAAATAATAAACCGGTATTCCGGCTAAAGTAATAAGCAAACCAGGCCATGTAAACCTTGGTTTAAAAAATACCAGCAATAGGCAAAAGGCAATGCCCATAATAATATAAACGATTGGTAATACCGGGTAACCAAATGCTTTGTAAGGGCGCTCTCTGTCTGGTTGTTTTTTTCTTAAAATAAATATGCCGCCAATCGTTAACATGTAAAAGCAGACCACTACAAAAGAGATCATATCCAATAGGTCTCCGTATTTTCCACTCAGGCTCCAGGCGCAGGCAAAAATACATTGTAACCACAAGGCATAAGCAGGTACAGCATATTTATTAAGCCTTCCGGCTTTTGGAAAAAAGAGACCATCTTTTGCCATGGTGTAATAAACCCTTGCACCGGCAAGGATGAGGCCATTGTTACAACCAAAGGTAGATACCATAATCAGTAAGGCGATGATAATGGTACCTGCGGTCCCAAATATTACTTCAGAAGCTGCCACTCCTACCCTGTCTTTTGGTGCATTCGCTATATCTTGTAAAGGCAACACTGCTGTGTAAACAAGATTGGTGCTTAGGTAAATAAGGGTGACAATCAAAGTACCCAAAAAAAGACTGAGGCCAATATTTCGTTTTGGATTTTTTACTTCTCCGGCAATAAAAGTAATATTGTTCCAGGAGTCACTGCTAAATACTGAACCTACCATCGCTGCTGCAACAGCACCTGCTCCAATTATCCAGGTGTAATTTTTTATACTCCCATCTGTGCTTAAACTATGCAGGTGCCAGGCATCCTGCCAGTTGTTATGCCATACCGTACCATTGGCCGCCTTTATCCCAAAAATGATCAGGCAGAATAAACTGATGAGTTTGGCGAGGGTAAAAGTTGTTTGAATAACCTTACCATTTTTAATGCCTCTTGAATTGATAAAAGTGAGTACAACAATTACAAAAATGGACAATAATTGCGCTCTTGAAATAGTGATAAAACCAAGATCGGCCACAAGGACATCCTCGCTGAATACAGGGAAAATATAAGCGGTAAATTTTGCAAATGCCACCCCCACGGCAGCAATGGTGGCCGTTTGAATAATTGCAAAAAAACTCCATCCATATAAAAACCCAATCAATGGATTATAAGCTTCTTTTAAATAAACATACTGCCCGCCTGCTTTGGGAAACATGGCGCTTAATTCTGCATAACTGAGGGCGGCAATCAGCGTCATAAACCCTGTGATGATCCATACAAGCATTAACCAGCCTGCACTGCCGGTGTTACGGGTAATATCTGCACTCACGATAAATATGCCTGATCCTATCATGCTGCCTGCCACTACCATTGTTGCATCCAGCAATCCAAGCGTAGGTTTAAACGAAGTAGTACTCATAAATTTATATTGATGTAAAGTGCCCCCGTTGGTGGCTTTTTTTCAAAACTATCGGTTTTATGCTAAACTAATAGGCTGTTCTTGTCTTATAGTTTACAAATTTTCACTCATTTTAATCCCGATAAAAAAATAGCGTAATATTGTCAGGATGAAAGTTGTGCAGTTTACAATACCGGTGGAAATTGATAATTCTATCCACTTACAGGAGGACAGGTTGCCACATTTTTATGAACACCTGCACCGCCACACCGAAACACAAATTACCTGGGTAATCAGTGGTGAGGGCACGCTGATTGCAGGCAACACGATGCAACGGTTTCAGTCAGGTGACCTTTTTGTTATTGGTGCCAGCCAGCCGCATTTATTTAAAAGTGACCCAAGTTACTTTGATGAAACCAACCGAAAGAGCATTCACTCGCTGAATATATTTTTTAACCCTACCGGCTTTATTGCACAGTTGCTGGCTTTCCCGGAAATGCGTAGCATAAAAAAATTTGTAACCTCCAGCGGTTTTGGCATGCAGGCATCTGAAAAAGATGTCGCAAAACTGTCGGAACATTTTTTAAAAATAAGGAACAGTACCGCAGGATTTCGCCTGGCCTATTTTATCGAATTACTACAGGTGATGGCCAATTTAAAAAAATGGAAATACCTCTCCACAGAATCTTTTGAGTTTACCATTACAGATTCTGAAGGGTTGCGTATGAATGATATTTATCAGTACACCATGGAACATTTTACAGAAAATATTTCGTTGGAACAGATAGCTGCTGTTGTGTACCTGACACCACAATCTTTCTGCCGTTATTTTAAAAAACATACCTCCAAAACCTACATTATTTTTTTAAATGAAGTACGTATTAATGAAGCCTGCAAAAGAATGATGGAAATGGATTTCGATAGTATCTCCACCATTGCCTACCAATCAGGGTTTAATAATGTTGTTACTTTTAACAGGGTATTTAAAAGTATTACAGGCAAGGCTCCACGGAAGTACATTAAAGAATACCACAAAAAGGAATAGCAGGTAGTACACAAATAAAGAAATACATTTAATGCAAATTAGATGGTACAAGTGTAATAAACCAGAGCCCCATTCCAAGGGGCTCTGGTTACTAAAACTACTATACGAAAAAATTATTTTACTGATCCCACCAAAGCTTGTCCGTAATTTTAGCTGCTTGCTGCATCTGAGCATTACTAAGGCGCTCGCTCTCAGGATAGAGTAACCTTCTGGGTATGTCAGACATTGCTCCATTGACTTTAGCAATGGTTGGATAACCTGTTCTTCTCCAGTCTGTAAAATTTTCAATGTTTAAAAAATTAGCAATACTCTTTTCTTCCATGATTCGTTGAATAGCATTATTCGCCGTGAGGCTTCTTGAATTAATATAGCCTGTTACTGCTGCTGCAGTAATATCAAATCCAAGTTTTAAAAAATGAGCCTGTATTCCCTGTATGTAAATGGGTGCTGCCGCAGCGGCGCCCGATTTTATAAATGTGGCTTCAGCCTTTAAAAATAATGCTTCGCTGTAGGTAACGATATAGTTTGCAGCACCGGTTCCGGCAACCCAGGCTGAGGGATAGGAATATTGATCAAGGCTTCCAACAGGATCACCAACAGTACGTCCATTATACAGACCGGTACCATCAGCTTTCTTTACCAGTTTAGGTAATCTGGGATCGTTGGTTGTTACAAGTTTATTTACAAAGGTAGAACTCAGTACGGCTGTTGAAACAGGGTCAAAAGACTGGCCCCAGGTATTGATACCTTCATATTGAAATTTCAGGTCGTCATCATTTGATTGCATCGCATTGTTTAAAGCCTGCAATGCTTTATCTGCCTGTGCTGCAGCAGTATTACCGGGCGCTTTGGTAAGATGCATATAATAGCGTGCCTGTAAAGTATAAGCAAGCTTCTTCCACTTATCCATATCGCCATTATAAAAATAATCATCCCCTCCGGGTACTATTACACCAGCCTTTTCTATATCAGCAATTCCTTTGGCCAGTAAATCCTGAACAGATGTATAAATTGCATCCTGTTTATCGTACACAGGTGTAAAATTTTTGTCTCCCTGGAATGCCTGGCTGTAAGGAACATCTCCCCATAGATCGGTAGCTGTACCCAAAACATAAGCAGACAGAATTTTTGCAATAGCAGCATAGTTACTCTTACCACTTGCCTCTGCTTTATCATTTAATATTCTGAGGTTGTTGAGCCCTGATACATAAAATGCAGTCCAGTCTCCGTCGAAATAACTATTAAATAACTGGTAGCTCCAGTTACCAGGATTTTCCTGGTTAGGTGCAATTGTTTGTACAAAATATTGAATATTGATGGCGGCATTGCCTCCGAAAATATTATCAGAAATATTTGCTTCTACAGGTGCCAGTATCAATGCTTCCTGTACATCAACGGGGTTATTGGGATCCTTGTTTACATCAAGGTATTTTTTACATCCACCCAGCAATGCAGTTGAAAGTATAAGTATAATAAATGATCGTTTCATCTTAATAATTTTTAGCTGTTAGTTAGAATGATTAAAAGCCGAGCTTGAGTGCAAAATTTATTGAACGGGATGTTGGCGAAGAAAATGCATATACACCCACATCGCCATTCGCAGTACCCCATGAACTAACTTCCGGATCAGCACCTGTAAAATGCGGGCTGTAAATCCATAGATTACGGCCGGTAACCGAAAACGAAAGTGTTTTAATAATAGTTCTTTTTAACAGCGAAGGATCCAACCGGTAAGTAAGACTTGCCGTTCTCAATTTAATAAAAGTACCATCCTGAACAAATGCTTCATAAAGCTGGTTATTCCTGTAATAATCCTGAGCCTTGATGACAATCGTATTGGCTTTACCATCAACAGCGCTTACCGCATCAAGAACAAAGTCGCTACGGTGTTCTGTGGCTTTTGCTGTACCATAAAAAGTTCCGTAAGAATCTACACCATTCCATACATCGCCGCCTTTTTTAACGTCAAAAAAGATATCAAGGCTAAATTGTTTGTAACGAAAGCTGTTACTCATACCGCCAAGCCACTCAGGGTTCGCATTACCTACAATTCCCTGGCCATCGGCAAATGGATGTCCATCTGCATCTACAAGCAGTTTTCCGCTGGCATTTCTTGCATATTTATCTCCATAAAAAATATTGTATGGCTGGCCTACTATTAACCGGCCTAACTGGTTAAGCCCCGGATATAATTGCAGTACTTTATTGTGAATAGTTGAAAAGTTAACAGTCAGGTCCCAGTTAAAATCTTTACTTTTTATTGGAGAGGCATTTACTAAAACTTCTACACCCTTGTTTTCGATGCTGGCACTGTTAACGGTTGTACCGGTATAACCTGTAGCAGCCGAAATAGCTACTCCCGGAATAATACCATTGGTGGATTTCCTGTGAAAATAAGAAGCTTCAAAGCCAATACGGCTATTTAAAAATTTAGCTTCAAGGCCTACTTCGTATTCGTTTAATCTTTCATTCTTTAAAGTTGAATTACCTAAAGTTTCGCTTAACAAAAAGCCGGGCTGGCCCTGGAAAGGGAAATTACCCGAAGCCCTTGAAGCAAGAATATAAGGGGTTCCCAATTGATAAGCCCCTACCCCGTCATTACCTACAGTAGCATAAGAGAACCTGAGTTTACCAAAGTTCATAAAACTGCTGTTTGATTTTGGAAACAACTCTGAAAATATAAAGCTAAGTGCTGCAGATCCATAAGGATAAAACTGCTTGTCTTTTGCCAGCACTGAACTGCCATCATAACGGCCGGTTAATGACAAAGCCAGTATTTTATTGTATTCAATATTTGCCTGCGAATAAAAGCCTACTTTTCTTTGCTGGTAATACGCCTCACTGCCCTTAATATCCTTGGCAGAAGATACGTTATAGAAATCTGCAATGGTTAATTTGGTACCCGATACTGTAACGTACTGGCTGTAATTGGAATAAATATTATTGCCCAGCAAAAGGTTTACATCAAACTTATTGAACGCCTTATGTGCGTTTATGATGAGGTCGTTATTGAACTGCCTGAAGTTGGTATTGGCATTTCTTACAGAACCTGAAGCATTAGGATCTTCAGAATCTGCAGGGCCAAGAGCAGGGCTTGGCGCATTGTAGTAATTATTTTGTTCGGTATAAATATCTGCCCCCAATCTTTCTGTAACTGTCAGCCAGCTTAATGGAGTATAATTAAATGTAAGTACCGGGATGAACCTGTTTACGGTAGCATTATTCTTCATATTATCAACCGACCAAAGCGGCGGATTCCTGGAGAATCTGTATAATCGTTGTGATCCATCTGTATTCAGAACAGGATAAGGGTTCCAGGATATGGGCTGTCCCATTAGCACAAATAGGGGGCCGTTAACCCAACCTTCCGGAAGTCTTGTCTGATTAGAATTGGTATACCCCAACTGGAATGTGCTGGTAAGGTTTTTATAGATTTTTGTATTGTATTTTGCAAAAAGCGAATGCCGTTTATAATCATTAACGGGAACAACGCCTTGCTGATTATAGTAAGAATAAGAAAGAAAATAACTGGATGTTGCGCCACCACCACTTACACTTACGGAATTATTGGTGGTGATGCCCTTTCTAAGAAATGATTTCCATGGATCATACTTTGGTGCAGCCGAACCATTTATTTTCAGTGTATCCATCAATGGCCCCCAGGATGCACTTGTCTTTTGATCCTCTCCATTAGAAAAGATGCCGTTTATTCCCTGCCCGTATTTGGTTTGTCTTTCAGGAATCAAAGCTTTTTCAAAAGAAAGTTCGGATGAAAAATTGATAGCTGGTTTTTTATCTATTCCGCCACTTTTTGTAGTAATCATTACTACCCCTTTTGCACCTGAGGAACCGTATAACGCTGTAGCAGCAGCACCTTTCAGTACTGTAATATTTTCTATGCTGGCAGGATCAATATCCGAAACCCTGTTGGTACCGGCACCTGCTGCACCACCAGTAGCTGTTTCATCATTGTTGATGGGCACACCATCAATTACAAACAAAGCCTGGTTATCGCCGGTGGCGGAGGTTGCTCCCCTGATAACAATACGGGAAGATGCGCCGGCTGTACCGGCTGAACTGGTGATCTGAACACCGGAAACCTTACCCGCCATGGCATTTACAAGATTCGGTTCTTTTGAATTGGTAAGTACTTCACCTTTTAGTTCCTGGGTGCTGTAAGTAAGGTTTCTTTTATCCCGCTTTACACCCAATGCCGTAACAACCACTTCGTTTAATGCAACTGTGTTTTGTTTCAATACAATATTTACTTCGTTTTTACCAGTAGTTGAAAACTCTCCTGGCTCATAACCAACTGCCGATACCTGCAGCACACCACTATTTGCAATGGTGATTTCATAATTACCGTCTTTGTTAGTGGTAGCAAAATGCTTTGTCTTTTTTTCCTGGATAGTGGCGCCGGGTATACCCCTACCCATTGAGTCTGATAATTTACCAGTTACAATTTTATTTTGTGCCATTGTCAATTGACAGATCAGTACAAAAAAAATTAAACCAATAAGTTTTGAAGGTTTTCTCATAACAGTATAATTAAAGTGATAAAATATTTTAGCAGTTAGTAATTGTTGTTTATACAATTATTAACTCAGTATAAAATTATATTACTGTTATTAAATTTGTGATTGCGGAATTACCCGGTTATTTACAAATATTATCTATTATTTACTGCTCGTTTTTGGAAGGTCATTTATGAGCACAGAGCCTCATCCCGGTTGCTTTCTATAGTAATTGCGTTACTTGATTATTATAGAAAATTTTCCAAAAGGTTGTAACTGATATTTCAATTGTAACTTTATGTTTCAATAAATTTTAAGCATAAACTAAGTGGCCCTCTTTGGGTATTTAATATCTTTTCAACTCTTAATACACCAACAATGTTCAGCAAAGAAATTTACACCAACCGGCGCAACCAATTAAAAGGCCTCGTTGGTGGCGGAATTATTTTATTGATTGGCAATGAGCAGAGCAGCATGTCGTTTAAAGACAACTGGTACCCCTTCAGGCAAGACAGTTCCTTACTTTATTTTACAGGGTTGGATACACCAGGCCTTGCAGTCATTATCGACATTGATAATAATACTGAGGTGGTATTTGGGGAAGAATCGGGTGTAGATGATATTATCTGGAACGGGCACGCGCCATCTTTGAAAGAGATGGCCGAACTTTCAGGATGCAGCACCACCAAGCCTTTTAACGAACTGAAAGCTTTTATTAAAAACGCTAAAGAATGTAAACAGGCCATTCATTATTTGCCTCCTTACCGGCCGGAACATAGCCTGCTGCTAAGTCATTTATTATCCATTCCATTCAACCATGTTGCTGAACTGGTATCAACCAATCTCATCAAAGCGGTGGTAGCACTCCGTTCCATAAAAGGTGTGGAAGAGGTAGAAGAAATAAAAAAAGCGGTAGCCATTTCTGAGGCGCTCCATCTTACAGGCATGCGTGAAAGCCGGGCTGGTTTAACAGAAGCGTATGTCGCCGGCCTGGTACAGGCTGTGGCTATAGGCGGTGGCGGCAACCTCTCGTTCCCAACCATATTGACTACCCATGGCGAAATATTGCACAACCATTATGGCAACCATATTTTACCTTCCGGCAAAATGGTTTTACTGGATGCCGGTGCAGAAACTGCCATGCATTATGCCGGCGATCTTACCCGCACCTTTCCGGTGGATGCTGCTTTTTCATCCTTACAAAAAGATGTGTACACCATTGTTTTGAATGCGCTGCAAACTGCCGCAGCAACATTACAGCCCGGCAAATTATTTAAAGATATTCACCTGCTTGCGGCAGAAAAATTAACAGCAGGATTAACTGCATTGGGCCTGATGAAAGGCGATGCAATAGAAGCTGTTGCCGCAGGGGCACACACGTTGTTTTTTCAATGCGGACTGGGCCACATGATGGGACTGGATGTACACGACATGGAAAACCTGGGTGAACAATATGTTGGCTATACGCCGGAAATGAAAAAGAGTACCCAGTTTGGTTTAAAGAGTTTGAGGCTTGGCAAAGCGTTGGAAGCAGGTTATGTAGTAACTGTTGAACCCGGCCTGTATTTTATTCCGGAGCTAATGGATATTTGGGCTGCAGAAAAAAAGCTGAGCCAGTTTATTAACTACGATCAATTACCGGCTTTTAGAAATTTTGGTGGCATTCGTATTGAAGATGATTACCTGGTAACATCAACGGGCAGTGAATTGCTGAGTACTTCTTTGCCAAAAACAGTGGCCGAGATTGAAGCTATCAGGCAAGAGTCGCTGGCCTGATTGCTTATTTTGTGTGCAGGCGCAGCACGTTGATGGAATATGGTTTAAAACTGATTTCGAAGAGCGGTGTTACACCGCCAACTGTTTGTGTTTGAGGGATGTACTTTGTTGGCTCGGCAAAAGAATTTTCAGCTTCAGGTGAAGCAGCCCGCAATGAAATAAGCTCTCCCATCGATTGTAAACCAGGAACACCGTTTACTGAGATACTGGTTTGATATGGATTTGCAGAGGCATTCACCGCTTTAATAATGATATCACCGGTAGCATTATCTTTCCCGGCAATACTAAAAAACTGTTGTGGCTCTTTGTATGTCATTAATAATTTCCCATCAAGATAGCAGTCTACCTGATCGGCACCCACCTCAATTTTAATGTCGTACCAGCGGCCGTTTTCAATGGGTTTGTCCAAACGTTTCGATTCAGAAATAGCGGCGATATCAAATGCATTGGTTACACTTTCAAAAACCGTATTGCTGTTTACCCAGCTACCAATATGGGCACGCAATTGTGTGCTGTCATTTTTTACAGCAAAGGGAATGATGAACGCATTGTACCCTGATTTTTTTCTTGCTTTTAATTTCAGTGTATAGATATCAAATGTTTTGTCTTTCAACCAGGCAAGCCGTTGCTCACCTTCTACGGTTTGGCTCAAAGCACTATCCTGTACTTTCCAGTCACCACGTACCAGTTTCCATTCTTCGGGCTTGTTTATAAAATCACTTTTGTAAACAACCTTTCCATTTTGTATCACTTCAAGGTCTTTGTAATCTGATTGCGTATCCCAGGTAGCCAACCCAATGCTGCCGCTGAATAAAGGTGTTTTACTTTTTTGTTCGGGGATGAATGTCTGGCTATTTATATTTTCGGAAGGTTTATTTTCGTTGAACATTTTAATGACATAATAAGAAATACGGGCAAAGCTTTTAGCTGCATCAAAGTTGATAAGGTTCACCGGCCAGTCGATATCATTTACATTTACCAACAACGGTGCGTAGCTGCTCATTTTTACCAGGTCGCTGTTTTTTTCCATGCTCATGATATACACTGCATCACTTAAAGCCGCATTCATGTTGCCTGCCCCCACCCCATTGTTGGTGGCATATTCGCCTACATACATATCCCAATCGCCCCGCTTGTAATTATCAAAATGATTGTAATTACGCATGGCCCAGCCTGCAGCTTTGTAGGCATGTTCATCCACAATATCAATGCCTTTCATGCTGTCGGTGGTGTGTTTATTTACATCACCAATCCCCATGCCCGCCATTATTTTTAGCTGCGGATATTTTTCTTTGATGGCTTTATAAAAACGATTGTACCGGGCTGCATAACGAGGCCCGGATTGCTCATTTCCCACTTCAATAAATTTTAATGGAAAAGGTTTAGGATGACCGTTGGCCGCTCTTAATTTTCCATATTTGCTGGTTACCGGACCAAGAGCATATTCAATACCATCCAGAATATCTTTTATTACTGAATCTACTTTTTCATCGGGTATAAAAGTGCCGCTTCTGAATTCGCAGGATATACCGATGTTAAAAACATACAATGCCGCTGCATGAATGTCTTCACAAAACTGCAGGTACTCGTGGTAGCCAAAGCCATCTGTACTCCAATAGCCCCACACACTGTAAGTACCGGGCCGTTTTTCAACAGGGCCAATACTCTTCTTCCAGTTGGGGGTATTCTCTACATTGATACCTTCAACAAAACAACCTCCGGGCCATCTTACAAAAGCAGGTTTTAAATCCGCAATGTATTGTGCCAAATCCAAACGCAAACCATTGGGCCGGTTCATAAATGTTTTTGCCGGAAACAACGAAACCATATCTAACCAGACAATACCGGTACTTCCAAATGACAATACAAATTTTGCCTTAGCATTGGTTTGCTTTGCCAATAGTTGGCAGGTATATTTTTTCCATGCATTTCCACTTAAAGATGGAATCGTACTGGCCGCCAGTATAGTTCCATCTGCTGATTGTAAGGACACTGTCAAAGGACCTTTATAACGCTGATTAGTATGTGCAAAAAAACTAAGTTTATAAGTATCCCCTTTAACCGTATTGATTCCCCAAAAACCTTCATTGACTACATTGTTGTTTCCTTTTGAATCTATTTTATTGATGTTAACCTGTAATGCATTTGGAGTTGCTGTATTCAGGGGATTTCTTTGCGTAAGTGATAATGCCATTTCTGATGTACCGCTTGTCTGCAGGCTCCATGCAGGCCACTGGCTTTTCACAGGCCATTCCATTTTCCAATCGCTTACACCATTATTGGGTATGGAGAAATGGGGCGTTCTGTTGGGCACAATAAAACTGCCCACCAGTGTTGTAGCCAATGGCAAACGGCTTTCCTCAAAACCACGGTTCTGGATCAATTCACCATATAAACCTCCTTCACCTCCATGACTGATTTCTTCGAAGAAAATACCATGCAAACCGGGAGAGACTTTGCTTTCTAATTTGGAAGCATCTATTGTAATGGTTGCTTTATTTTGGCTGAAGCCAACATAAGAACATGCTATTGCAGTAAGAAGAAGAAAACATTTTTTCATGGTACTAAATATTTTTTTAATAGGCTTCAATGTTCTCAATCATTCCATAAGATTTCACATCCACACATTTCGTTCCTATGGAACGATTGGTATATGCTGTACATTTTTTTAGTTACCCATATTTACCCATATTTCGTTCCTATGGAACGATTGGTAAATTCTGCTTCGCTACGCCACATACGCTTTAATAAAAGTTCCTGTCAGCTATTTTTGTACAAGAGGGCGATGCAACTATGTACCACATTGCTTCTCAGCCCGGGCAATAATTAATACAACTATTCTACTATCCACTCATGTATACCACTGGCATTGTCAACAGGCAACTGTACTTCTAATTTTAATGCAGTAGTTTTTATAGCTTCGAATGTTACACTGTTGTATTTATCTTTTGCAATTTCATAGTTAGAAGTGGTTTTTACAGGTACCCATTCACCATCTTTTTTATAATAAATTTTCCACGCTGCTGGTATGCGGCACCCGCCCCATGGGCCATCATCATACCAATATACTTTGCAGGATGAAACCGTATGTGCTGTATCAAAATCATACGCTACCCATTCCGTAGTATTTTTCTTTGGCCACCAATGAAAATAAGGGACTGTATTATCACTGGAACTGGCTGGTTCAAACTGGTCGTTGATTGCTTTAATTGATTTTGATTTTATGGAAGCCGTAATCAGGCTGGTGTTGGCAATTGTTGCGGCTGGCTTTGGCCTTGCTGCCATTGCAGTGTAAGGAATCCAAACTTCCATTTCTCCTGAGCCCCGGTTATCCCATGCATAATATGGGATGGCGGTAATTTTTTGTTTAGTGGTAATTAAGTCAGTAGTATTTAACTGGCGTTTGCTGGCTTCGCCATCGGCGGTAATTACATTGATGCCATTTAGTAAATCGCCATGGTAGCTAACCTGCATCGGCGCCAATTTATCAACGATGATATTTTGTACAACGCTGTCTTTGTTATCAGGCCCTTCCAGGCAATACACAACCGGGCCGTACTGAATGGCAAAACGGCCAGCATCTGCTTTCACTTTTTCATTGGCAAATATTTTTTGAGGCTGCATTGGTAAATCAAGCAATACCCTATCTCCCTTTTTCCAGGAACGGTTTATCACTGCATAGCCTTTCTCTATTTTGTATGAATATGGTTTACCATTGACGGAGATGGTAACTGGCAGTTTATCGCTGTTGGTGTTATACAAATCTCCGGGCAATGGTTGCCGCTGAGCCCAACCGGGGATGCGTACATGCAATGCAAAGCCGCCGGCTTTTTCAGGGTTAACCGCTATATCAATTTTACCGTTCCATGGGTAGTTGGTTGTTTGTGCAATGTTTATTTTTCCTGATGTTAATTTGATATTGCTGCTGTTGCTCATGAAGAGATTTACATACAGATCGTTGTTGTTTTGTGCATATACATAGCCCGGAACAGAAGGAAGAAAACGGGTCATGTTAGAGATGCAGCAGGCGCAGGAAAACCATCCGCTTCTGTCATGCTGCCCAACAGATGCCAGTGGATTAGGATAAAAGAAACGGTTGCCGCTTAAAGACATGCCCGACAGCAAACCGTTGTACAGCGTACGTTCCAGCACATCAATGTATTTGGCATCACCATGTAACAGAAACATGCGATTGTTCCAGTATACATTGGCAATAGCTGCACAGGTTTCTGCATAGGCACTCATATTTGGCAAGTCATACGCTTCTCCAAAAGCTTCGCCGTTACCTGTTGCGCCAATGCCGCCAGTGATGTATAATTTTTTATTTACCACATCATTCCAGATAGCATCAATGGCTTTTAAATAATTTTTATCGCCAGTAAGTGCAGCTACATCTGCCATACCGCTGTACATGTAAGCTGCTCTTACAGCATGGCCTTCGGCTTCTGTTTGGTTAATCACTTTTTTATTCGCCTGGTTGTAAGCCTCGCCATTGGGGCCACGTACATCTAAAAAGAATTTGGCTAAATCAAGGTATTTTTTATTGCCGGTAATGCGGTATAATTTTGCCAACCCGATCTCAACAATCTGGTGACCCGGATATTCTTCTATCTTACCATAGCCAAAAGTATTTACCAACAGGTCAGCATTTTTTATAGCGATGTTCAATAAACTTCTTTTACCGGTTGCATTGTAATGTGCATAAGCGGCTTCGTATAAATGACCGGCATTGTACAATTCATGACTAAGGATGGAATCTTTCTGCCAGCGTTTTTCTCCCAGCCACTCATGGAGTACAGCAGGTTTGATAGTTCTGAAGGTATAGAGGTAGCCATCCTTTTCCTGGGCAGCTCCAATGATGGCAACGAGGGTATCAAGGTACAACGACAATTTTTTATTGGGCGTTACCTGCAATGCATAGGAAGCGCCTTCTATCCATTTATACACATCCGTGTCATCAAACGGAAATTCTGAACAGACCTTGTTTTCTCTTTTTCCGGCAGCCGCTAAAAAGTTATCTATTCTTCCATGCTCCTTACACATTTTTAAAATATAAGGAATCGTGGTCGCAGCATTTACCTCCATTTTTGGTTTCCAGAAATTGTCATTCACATTTACATGTGTAAATGCTACCGGTTGTATGGGGTAATCTTTTTTCTGAGCATTTGCTGCTACAAAAAACAGCAGGGATACTGGCAATAATATTTTTTTCATACTGATTTTGTTTTCTTTATTTATTTGAAAATTGAAGCTCTTTTCTGACCTCACCCCCAAGCCCTCTCCAAGGGAGAGGGGAGCCTGAACCCCAGCTACAAAGAGTTTGATTGGTATGCAAACAGTTTTAGTTTTTAAATTATATTCATTATTAATTAGAATTGATCAATCCACTCACATCGCCTTTTACAATTTTAGCACCATACAAAGGGCCTGCGGAATTGTGTTCTTTTGGAACAAATTTTATTTTTGCTGAAAGCTTGTACCTGGTTACTTCAATAGGAATGGCATAAGTGATGTCGTAAAATTTACTCGACTTGTATTTGTTGATGTCCTCAGTCGCAATTTTTACATCGTTTACATAAATATCAAATGTTCTGCCCCGGTTATCCATACCCCAGTAAGTACAAACCAATATATTGCTTGCTGTTGGATCTACTTTCATTATAAAAGAAAAATAACCACTATCCTCCGCCATTCTCCATTTACGGTTGTGCTCATCTCCTGTAACAGTTTTTTCTCCAACCAGTTCATGATCCCTTTCCGGCTGCATTTCGCCGATGCGTAAATTATCGACTGTTCTTGCTTCCAGCTCCTGCTGTTTCTGCTTTTCCGCTTCATATACTTTTTGCTGAATGGCCCATTGCTGTGGCGTAAATACATCCCAGTAAACAGTGTAATGTTCATCTGCTGTTGTATTAAACGGAATGAGTTGCACTTCTTTTGAATTACCTGTTGCTGCTGTTTTAAAAATGAGTGATTTATTTGCTACCGGGGCTAACCACTTACCAGGATCAGTTTCTGCAGTTACAAAAACCGGTATTTCAGCAGGCTCAGGTTCTTTATCCCCCAACACACCGGCCAACAATACCGGGCCATAAAACACTGCCTTACGATTGGCATTATCAGGCATTGATTCTGTATAAAAATGCAATGGTGTAATGAATTCTATTTTGTCATTGTTAACCCACTTTCTGTTTAACACAATATATCCTTCTTTATCAGCCATCACTTTTTGCGACTTACCATTGATGCTTACCTGAACATTCTCTGACCAGGATGGTTTGCGGATGCGGATGGCAAAACTGGTGGGTGCTTTTGCAGTGATGGTAAAAATTGTTTTATCCGTTGAGGGCAAACCGGTCTCTTGTTTTAACTGAATATTTTTTTCTTTCCAGTTTAAAGCAGATGGAATAAAAAGGTTTACATACAGGCTGCCGTCCTTTCCACGATAGTAAATATTTTCTCCGTATTTAACATGATTTTCCATTCCGGTTCCTACACAACAGGTGAAGGAATTATATTCATCACTGTATTCTTTTTTACCACCCATTCTTAGCGATACAAAATAAGTAACCATACCGGTTGCATGATTTTGTGATGCCAGGATATGATTGTATAATGCCTTCTCATAATAATCCATTAATGCTGCAGAAGGATTGGTTACAAAAAGTTCACGGGTTAATTTCAACATGTTGTAAGTATTGCATGTTTCAGTTGTATTATCGGTTAGCCTGTCATTTAATTTATCAGGCTCACTTAAATATTCATAATTGCTGTTACCGCCTGTTGCATAAGAATGATGCTTTGTAACGGTCTCCCAAAAGAAGCCTGCAATCGCCTTATCCCTTTTATCGCCAGTTAGTTGGTATCTTCTTGCACTGCCAATTACTTTTGGAATTTGCGTATTGGAATGTTTGCCGGGTAATACATCTGTATGCATTGCCAAAGAATCTAAAATTCTTTTATCGTAAAAACGATAAGAAAGATCAAGGTATTTTTTATCAGCAGTAATTGCGTAGGTGTTTACCAACGCATCACTCATACCACCATATTCAGTGCCCAGCATTTTTTGAAAAAGTGAATCACTTAAATTTTTTGTAATGTCACCAGTCCAGTTGGCAATACCTTCATTAACCTCTAATGCTTTTTTGTTATTGGTATATAAATACACATCCAGCAGTCCACTCATAATTTTATGTACGGTGTACCAGGGAGACCATGCTCCATTCAAATCAAAACCTCTTGATCGGATATTTCCTTTTGAAACGCTGAGCCATAAACTATCCTCATTAGGAATAGCTCCTATATAGCCAGTCTTTCTTGCCTTCTGGCATTCATCGAGTTCATCAACAATATAGTTGGCTCTTTTAAGAAACTCCTTATCACCCGTAGCAGCATAATGTAAAGCCAATGCTGATAAATAATGGCCAAGTGTATGACCGGCTAAACCAGATGTTTCCCATCCTCCATATTTTTCACCTTTGGCTTTTAATCCGGAATGTACCCTAAAATCTGACAGTAAACGGTCGGGCTCAATTTTTAAAAGATAATTTACATCTGCCTTCATGGCTTCTGTAAAAGGGCCGTTCAGTAATTTTACATCGCTTACATTAAATGCATAGGCTTTGATATCCACTACCGGCTTTACTTTCATCTTTACGTCTTTCCATTCAGGCACATAACTCTGGCCGAATGTGTTGCTACAACAGGCAAATAAAACAATACTTATCAAATAAGATTTTTTCATACAATTTATCTGTTTAAAATATTTTGAGAAATGATCTCATTTAACTCATTCGCATTTCTATCGGGAGGATCAATACCCAATAAATGTTTTACAAAAAAATCACGTTTCTTTTTTCTTCCATAAGGGCCTCCATCACTATGCCCCATGCCCGGCACCACCAACAGGTCAAAATCCTTCCCGGCTTTTATCAATGCGTCTGCCATGCGATAAGTAGATTCCGGTGGTACATTGGTATCTGCCTCTCCCACTATCAGCAACAAAGCTCCTTTTAATTTATAAGCATTGGTAACATTACTTTGAGCCGCATAATGCGGTCCAACAGGATATCCCATCCATTGTTCATTCCACCACTGCTTATCTACCCGGTTATCGTGACAACCTGCAGCGGCTACTGCTGCTTTATAAAACTCAGGATGAAACAATACTGCACCTGCAGCATTTTGCCCCCCGGCCGATGTTCCATATAAACCTACTCTTGCTGCATCCACATAAGCATACTTTGCTGCCAATGCTTTTATCCATAAAATACGATCAGCAAATCCTGCATCCGCAAGGTTTTTCCAGCACACATCATGAAATGTTTTGGAGCGGTTGGCCGTACCCATGCCATCACACTGAACAACTATAAAACCAAGCTCCGCCATACTTTGCATTTCGCTGTAATTCATAAAACGTTTGGGTGTAAACGCATCCTGCGGACCTGCATAAATATTTTCTATCACCGGGTATTTTTGAGTACTGTCAAAATGAGATGGCCGGCAAACAACGCCCCAAATATCAGTAACACCATCCCGGCCTTTGGCAACAAACACTTGCGGCATTTTAAGTCCAAGTTCTTCGTAGATACTTATATCAGCATTTTCAAGTACCGAAATTGTTTTCCCATCCAAAGTGCGGTGCAATTCAGTAACAGCAGGCATATCTGGCCGGGAATAGTTATCAATAAAATATTTTCTTCCGGGAGAAAAACTCAGCAGGTGACTGGCGTTAGCAGCTGTTAGTGATACCAGGTTATTACCATCAAAGCCTATCCTGTAATAATGAATATTGTAAGGATCTTCACCTGCATTCATACCACTTGCCTGGAACCATATCTCTCTTTTTTTTTCATCCACACTGTCAATATTTCTTACCACCCAGTTACCATTGGTGATCCTGTTTTTTACACCTCCCTTTACTGCATCTACCAAATACAATTGATTCCAGCCATCTTTTTCACTGCTCCAAATAATTTCATTTGTGCTGGCGGTGTACCAACTGAAAATCCTGCTTTCATAAATAAATGTATTGGTCTTTTCATCCATGATATTTTTTGTACTACCAGTTTCAGCATCCACTTCTATCATCCGGAAACGCTGGTGCCCACGGTCTGCTTTTTCAAAAACAAAATAGCGGTTATCACCAGTGCGCCAGTGTACCCACGGGTAATCTAAAAAATCGTACAGTTCTGTATTTACCTTTATTATTTTTTTATCACTCACATTAATGGTAAACATTTCAAAACTGGTGAAGGCATCGCCAGGTTGTGGATAGCTGTTTGTTTTTAAAACTCCTCTTGTAACACTATCAATAGAAGAAAGAATATAATACACCGGCTTATCAATTACAGGGCGGATATGAAACACCACCAAATGCTTACTATCTGGTGACCATTGCATTTGACCATAGGGATTTGTGGTATCTCCATCATGTGTAATTTGTTCCGGAGTTCCACTTTTGCAAGATTGTATAAATACATTCCCGTTTTTTACAAAAGCCGACCATTGTTTATCAGGCGAAAGACTGTCTGAGGGTTCCTGCCTGTACCACCTGCTTTTTATATTACCGGTTATAAAACCATCATCTTTATTAATAATGATAGAATCAGACTGACTGCAGGTGTATGTTTTCAAATTGCACTGGTACCATTTTTTCTTTACCTCAACAAACACATTTTTATGCACCTTATCAAACTGTATATTACTGATGGGAAGCTTGCCGGCTGTAACAACAGTATCTATTACCTTGTTTAAACCCTGTGCCATTTTGGTATGATCAAATGCTTTTTGTTTTATTGCAGTTGCAGCATTTACATACAGGTATTCCACACTATCTCCTGGTAACAAATTCTTATACCAAAAACCTTTTTCATCCGCTTGCCAGTTTGCATATACATACGATTTGAAAATACTTTTCTTTGCCAGCGAATCTAACAGTGCTGCATTTTTATAAGCTTGCAGTACCTGTTGCCTGGCAGGCTGGTAAGGTTTTAATGATTGAGCATTAAGGCCTGTTGTAATACCAAACAATAAAAAAGCCACAATGATTTTATAGGATAATTGCAAAGTCGATTTTATGGAAGATTGATTCACTAAATCTTATTTTGTCAATAAATAAATGAATGCATAAAATTAAGTTCTCCGCAGGCTGCATCTAAAAATAAACTCTCTTATTATTTACCAATTTTACCCAAATCGACATCTTTTATAGACGCTCAGTTACGTTTTTAACTAGTTCTTTATGGGGCTTCAGAAGCTGAAGAATGCAGTAGCCACGGCAAAAAACAAATAACAGCTTTGCCTTTCAACACCTTTTACAAACAAAAAAGCAGCACGCTAATGAGGTGCTGCTTTTTTTGAACTGTAATAATTTTAAGGCAATTTATAAAAACGCCAATTGGTTTGATAATCTTCTTTTAAAGGCTGATTGGTTAATATATTACGCAACATTTCAACAGGCATAGAATTTTGTTGCATTACTGCATCATGAAATTGTTTCATAGTCATTTTATTTTCACCAACCATTTCATTTTTAAGGGCCATAAACTCTAGTCCACCCATCATATAACCAACCTGGTATAAAGGATTGTAACCACCAACAAAAGAACGCCTCACCTCTCCTTCTGCATTCGCCCTTTCATGACCAACCCGGTCAACCAGGAAATCAATGCATTGTTGGGGCGACCATTTCCCCATGTGATAATTCAATGAAAAAATAATTCTTGCACAACGGTGCATACGCCAGAATAACATTCCAATGCGATCTTCCGGCGATTGGGGAAAGCCTTCGTTCCACAAAGTCATTTCCCAATACAGTGCCCAGCCTTCTGTCCAGAAAGCGGTTTCATAATGCCGGTAAGTATTCACCCTTTCATTCATAAACTGCTGCAGGTAGTGCCCGGCTATCAATTCATGATGTACGGTGGCTCTGGAAAAATGTGGATTGTTCCCCCGCATGCTCATCATCCTTGCGTCGTATTCCATCGTGTTGGTTGGATAAGAAACAGCGAATTCTTCGCCACCATAAAAAAATGGATTTACCAATTGCTGCTTAGGGCTCATCATAACTATGCGCCAGGTTTCCTCAGCCATTGGGGGAATAGTGATGAGGTCTTTTGATTTTAAAAACGCAACAGATTCATTGTACAGTTTTACCATTGCCATAGGCTGCTCTCCTTCCGGAACATAACTTTGCTTTACTTTCTCCATCGCCTTTTTCCAGTCGGTTCCAAAACCCATTTCAGCAGTAGCTTTCAGCATCTCTCTATCACACCAGGCAAATTCTTTGTTTGCAATTTGAATTAGTTCTTCGGGTGTGTATGAAATCATTTCATATTTCAACTGGCGAACAATTTCATCCCTGCCGATTGGATAACCAACAATACTGCTTGAATCTTTATTGGGTGAATTCTTGTTGGCACTTGCCTTAAATGCAGCAGCATATACATTTAATGAACTGTCTAAATTTTTATAGGTGTCCGGAACCCACCAGCTAAACAACGGATCGTATCCATTATAAAAATCAAATACATTTTTTGCAGCAGCCTGCAGGCCGTAAATTATAAAAGAGGCCCGGCGGCTATTACTTACCGTTATGCCCTTTTCTTCTGCAAGTTTCGCTTTTAGTTGCTGCAGTTGTTTGCTGATGGCAAAGAAATTAGTTGCAGTATTTTTAGCATTTACAGCACCTCCCCGGCGGCGTATTTTTTCCAACACATAAATAGAATCTGCAAAAGGAAACCATTGTTGCACAGCCGCATACTCTTTTGCTTCGGTATTGGCCTGGAAAACAGCTTCATTCAAATCCCTTTTGAATAAAACATAATCTGCTTTGCAGCCTTGCGGGAGCTTACCAAAACTGATCTTATTCAACCTGCCGAGATAATCATCTGCCAGTTTTTTATAACGCTCTCTTTTTTCAGGTGAGCCATCTACAATGTAAACCCTGTTCAATGCGGTAATATCTGCATAATAATTTTGCATTATGTTCGGCATATCATTGCAGGGAACATACGTCGCATTCATTTGTGCAGAAAGAGATGAAGCTGAAAATATAAGCAACACTGAAATGAAAATTATTTTACGCATAACAGGTAATTATTGTAAGGTGATTAATTCTACTTTGACAAGTCAAACCTTTGTGTTTTTTTGTTGACAAGCAGATGTTTTTTATGGCGGCATCGTTGTGTCACTCACTTGTACTGTATTTTTTCATGGCATCTTTTTCGTTCCATAATTAAACTATCGTAACCGTGAGCTACATTTTTTTAAATATGTCAAAGTAGAATTAATTATGAAAACCGTTCGGGGTTAAAAGCTTTAATATCCATGGATGTCTGCTGGCTATTAACCAATTCTGCAATTAGCTTACCGCTGGCCGGACCAAGGCTTAAACCACTCATGGCGTGTCCGCCGGCGATGAATAAATTGCTTATTTTTTTTGAGGAGCCGATATAAGGAACTCCATCCGGTGTGCAGGGCCTGAAACCATACCACACATTTTTTATATCCGGCAAATCCACTTTCACATTGGAAAAATATTTAGGAATTGACTGCACAATACCTTCTACCCTTTTCATATTTACCTTGCTGTTAACTGGTGCTATTTCCATGGTACCGCCATAACGAATACCGCCATTCATAGGTGTTACAGCTACCCGTGCCTCACAAAAAATAGATGGGATATTGAGTTTTTTTGCAGGATTATTTTGCATGAAGGAATATCCCTTGCCTGGCATTAGTGGAATAGATAAACCCACCATTTTTGTAAGCTGCGGTAACCAGGAACCTGCAGCCATCACCACCACATCTGCTTCAAAAGCGCCATTTGAAGTAATTACTTTTTTTATAACGTTTCCTTCTTTTACTATTTGTTGAACAGGGCTGCTGGTTTCAAATTTTACACCTCCATTTTTTAAATATTGAATCAGTTGAGGAATGAGTTTATTGGGATACAAATGTGCATCGCAACGGTAATGCACAGCGCCTAAAATATCGAGGTTTATTTCCGGTTCCAGCGCCTGCGCCTGTTGTTTACTCAGCGATTCCACATCAAGGCCCAGTGATTGAGCCCTGTGTGCAAGATGTATTTCTTCTTCTGCAACTTTCTCCGTTTTAAAATACATCATAATACCTTTCTTTTCCAGGTCAAAATCAAAACCTGGTTTTGCTGCCAAAGCCTCATACAATGATTTACTCAGGAGATTAATGTCACGAAGCGGAACCGCAGATTGCTCAACATTTTTTTGGGTGGCGCTTTTTACAAATTTTAAGCCCCAGTTAATAAGATCAAAATTCAACGAAGGCTTTACATAAAAAGGGCTTCTGCTGTTGAACATCCACTTAATACCCTGTGATATCATTCCCGGCATTGCCAACGGAACAAAATGGCTCGGTACTATCATACCCAAATTACCATAAGAGCAACTGTCTGAGAGATCGGTTTTATCAATTAAGGTTACATCCCAACCACTTTCTTTTAAGTAGTATGCTGAACTTAAGCCAACCACGCCGCCGCCAATAACAATTGCTTTCATTTTTATGATTATTTATTTTGACCTCAACCCTACCTTCTCCAAAGGAGAGGGAGCTTACACCCTGATATTACAAAGAGTTTGAAAGTATAGCAATCGCTGACATGAAAAACTCACCCGAAAACTATATTACCTGGAAACCAAATGCATAAGGATCATCTTCTTCATCAATGCTGATGGTATTGTAACCAAATATTCTTGCCCAGCCTTCTATACCTGGTTTTATTGCAGGCTTACCTGCTACTGCTGTCTCTTCTTCAATGGTACCATTAAACTTTGAGCCGATGATACTTTCATGAATAAACACATCGCCCTTTTTCAGTTTGCCTTTTGCATACCATTGTGCCATACGGGCCGAAGTACCGGTACCGCAGGGGCTGCGGTCGATGGCTTTGTCTCCATAGAATACTGCATTTCTTGCGGTAGAAGTTTTATCTAACACGGCACCTGTCCATAAAATGTGAGAACATCCATTGATAGTTGAATTATCCGGATGAATAAATTCATATTTATCGTTGATGCGTTGGCGTAATACCCTTGCCCAGGCAATTAATTTATCAGCAGTGTAATGTTCTATCCCTTTAAAATTTTTCTGTACATCTACTATCGCATAAAAATTACCTCCGTAAGAAACATCCACTACCAACTCTCCTAGTTCAGGACATTCAGCAGTCAATTCAGTTGCCGCCAAATAGGAAGCAACATTGGTGAGCTTTACGCTTTTTACTTTTTTCCCTTCCTGTATATAGGTTATCAAAACTAATCCCGCAGGCGCCTCCATACGAACGACGCCTGGAGTTTTTGGGGTAATTAATCCTTCTTCAATAGCAATAGTTATCGTACCAATAGTGCCATGACCACACATGGGTAAACAACCACTGGTTTCTATAAATAATACTGCAACATCATTTGCGGCATCATGTGGCGGATATAAAATACTTCCACTCATCATGTCGTGGCCACGGGGTTCAAACATCAGCCCCTTTCTTATCCAGTCGTAATCTTTTAAAAAATGCTGGCGTTTTTCACTCATGTTGCTGCCTTGCAAAAAAGGGCCGCCTCCTGCAACCAATCTTACCGGGTTACCGCAAGTATGAGCGTCAATACAGAAGAATTTTTTTGAAGACATGTAGTGAATTGTCAATTGTGAACGGTGAATATTGAATTTTATTTTTATAATGAAATGTTGGTTTTCATGGCATCATCGTTGTGAACTTGTTCTGTTATCTTTTCTTTTTAGTAAAAAGAAAAGATAATCTCACTTTTACGGCATACCATTACTCAACTACTTCCTTTGTATAAACAGCATTTATTTTACGCATGATGTTTAATGGATTTTCATTTTTTAATGCATCCGGCAAAAATTCCTGCGGACAATCCTGCAAACAGATTGGCCTTACAAAACGTTTGATGGCATCTGCGCCAACAGAAGTACTTCGAACATCTGTTGTAGCTGGAAATGGGCCACCATGTACCATTGCATGACAAACTTCCACGCCTGTCGGCACATTATTATACACCATCCTTCCAACCTTGTTACTAAGTTCATTTATAGAGCCTGTAAAATTTTTAATGTCTTCATTGGTTGCAAAAACAGTTCCTGTTAATTGTCCATGCAGTGAACCGATAGCCTGCTGCAATGCTGTTTCATTTGCACATTTCACAATGAGTGATGCAGGGCCAAATATTTCATGCTGCAATGCCGGGTTGTTGACGAAATCATTTGCACTTACTTGCAGCAATGCTGCTGAACCTTTAAAATCAGTAGCAGCATCTTCACCTTCAAATAAAATTTTTACCCCGTTATTTGAAGCGATATTTTTCCTGTTTTTATAATAGTTTTTGCAAACACCTGCATTTAACATCGTACCGGTTGGTGCAACAGCAAGCAATGAAATTAATTTGCTGATAAAATTTTCCGAAGCTTCATTTTCTATTAAAAACAACAACCCCGGGTTAGTACAAAATTGTCCCACACCCAATGTGATAGAACCTGCTACTGCTGCAGCGACAGTATCTAAATCTTTCAATAGCTTTTCATTCAACAGCAATACAGGATTAATACAGCTCATCTCTGCGTACACCGGTATGGGTGATTGCCTTTCATTATTAGCAGCTTTAAAAATGGCGGTGCCTGCTATATATGACCCGGTAAATCCAATGGCTTTTACACCCGGATGTTTTACTAACTGCATGCCGGTAACAGCACCTTCTCCAATAACAAATGAAAACACACCATCAGGCAGGTTACATTTTTTTGCAGCAGCATTAATAGCGGAAGCCATTAATTCATTTGTTCCTAAATGTGATTCATGCGCTTTTAAAATTACAGGATTGCCTGCAGCCAATGCTGAGGCAGTGTCGCCACCAGCAGTAGAAAACGCAAATGGAAAATTACTTGCACCAAATACCACTACAGGTCCAATCGGCACATTCATCTTACGAATATCTGCACGGGGCAAAGGTTTGCGATCCGGCAATGCTATATCAATCACAGCTTCTACCCAGGAACCTTCCTTCAACAGGTCTGCAAATAATTTCAACTGCCCTGTTGTTCGTCCACGTTCTCCAAGCAATCTTGCTTCGGGTAAGCCGGTTTCCTGCATAGCTTTTTGTATCAACTCATCTCCCAGGGCCAGTATCTCTTCCGCAATAGTTTCTAAAAAGGCAGCTCTTGTTAATGGCAAAGTATTTTTATACAACGGAAAAGCAGCTGTCGCCTTAGCCACAGCTCTATCCACTTCTGCAGTTGTGGCTATTGAAAATTTTTCCGGCAATGTTGCTTTACTAACAGTGCTAAACACTTGTAAATATTCTTTGCCCTCTGAGGTTTCTGTTTCACCAGTAAGATTATACCCTTTCAGCATGTTCCTTATTTATAAGGTTTGTAAAAGCTGACAATGCCGGTCTTGTAGCAATTGCATTATCAATCGTTGCCAGCACAGTTACTTTTTCTTCTCCTTCCAGCATTAACCTTGGTGCCCGTACATACGGTGAGCTGATGCCCGTTTGTGTAGCAGCCAGTTTGATATACTGAACCAATTTCGGATGTATATCTAATTCCAGCACGGGTAAAAACCAGCGGTAAATAGCTAATGCTTCCCTATATTTTCCTTTTTTCATCAGTTGATAAATGGTAACTGTTTCGGCCGGAAAAGCATCAACCAGTCCACCCACCCAGCCATCTGCTCCAAGCGCCAATTCTTCCAAAGCAAGGGTATCAACACCACAAAGAATTTTAAACCGATCTCCAAAACGGTTTTTCATACGGGTAACATTGGAGACATCCCTGGTAGATTCTTTTACAGCCTGTATTGCAGGTATTTTAGATAGCTCCTCAAACATATCCAGGGTTACTTCTATTTTATAATCATAAGGATTGTTATAAATCATAATGGGCAAATCCGTAGCCGCTGCAATGGCCCTGAAATATTCCACCGTTTCCCTGCCATCTGCTTTGTAACGCATAGGTGGCAGCAGCATCAATCCATCTGCATAATTTGCTGCTGCATCTTTTGCTGCTTCAATGGCTACTTTTGTTGATTGCTCAGCAATGTTTACAATTGCCGGTACCGGCCTGCTCATTACTTTTTTACAATATTGCAGCAGTTCTATTTTTTCCTCATTCAGCAAAGTGCTTGCTTCTCCGAGAGAACCACCCATTACTACTCCATCTATGCCGGCAGCTAACTGTGCATTAAGGTTTAGTTTAAACATTTCAAAATCAATGTTATCATCCTTTGTAAAGGGGGTGAGCATTGCCGGGTAAACTCCCTCCCATTTAGGTATAGTCATATATTTAAAATTTTATTATTACACAAAATTACTGATTGAATAAGGCTACAATTGATTTAAAATGGCAGTTTATTTACAAATTTTATCTAAGAGGGTATTTTGAAGTGATTGTAAAAGCATTTTTAAAAAATAAACTTACCCTTTTTTACTTTAGGGTTGCTGACAAATATTATTGTAAAAGAAGACCCGCAACATTCTATTCCGGGTAAAAAGAAACAACATGCTTAGTATCGATATAAAAGAATTAAGTACGGTTGATGTACAAAATTATTTAAAGAATAATACGACACACTGGTTAAAAAAATTCAATGATCACCGGGTGCTTTTTATGGATGAGCGCTTACAACATACTTGCACCTGTGTCTTAGTTCAGAGGAAATGAAATGATCAAGGTGCATTTCAAATTATCGCTGTCTGGTGGAGACACCAGCCAGGGCAGTTAGCCGTAGGCGGTGTCCTCACCGCCCACAGTTTTTCAAGCCACAATTTGAAATGCACCCAATCATCAGTTCGTTAAAAATCCACCCTTACCCCTGTATAGTTTTACAGGGCCATCCAGTTCCAATGCTAGTACTGTCATGTATTCATCCTGTACTTTTTCAGGCACCTGTATATAAACAATGCCAGGCACTTCACTCCAGGAGATTTTACCAACAACTTTATGCTGCAATGTTTCATTGGTTCCCAACACCCTTATTTTATTTATCTTATTTTTTAATCCTTTTACCATAATATCTCCTGTTACATTGCCGGCGAGAAAAAGATATAAGGTGGATGAATCTTTTGACAAAGTAGTGGGGCCGTAAAAATGCCCCAGCGGAAGCCCGGCGTCTGTTGCAAAAATGGCTTCCCCATTTTTCTTATTCCATTTACCCAGTTCTTTTAATACATGCACCTGTTCTGCCGGTATGGTGCCATCTGGTTTGGGACCAATATCCAACAACAGGTTACCACCATTGCTCACCGCATCTGCAAAAATTGTAATGATTTCATAAGGCGTTTTCCAATCAGTATCTGTTGGCTGGTATCCCCAGTTGGAATTAATGGTCATGCACAATTCCCACCAGTTAAAGTGCGGCCTGGTAACAGGAAAGTTTTGTTCCGGTGTATCATAATCGCCATAGCCTTGCAACCTGCCATTGATGATGGCAGCAGGCTTATTATCCAGGATCATTTTTCTAACTTTTGTAGCTTCCCATTCTTCTGCGCTATGTTCCCAATCGCCATCAAACCACCAAAGATCCGGGTGAAAATTGTGTTCCACTTCATTGATCTGCGCCTCATAAAAATTCAAAAACTTTTGCCAGCGTTTCGGGTTATCTGCTATTTTGTATCTTGATGAGTCTTTTAAAAACCCCGGGTAATCAGGATACGACCAGTCTATCAAAGAAAAATAGGCGCCTTTTTTAATGCCTTCTTTATCCAATGCTTTATAAAATGGTGTGAGCAAATCTCTTTTTGCTGGCGTATTGTTTACCACGTTAAAATGGTGTTGTTTGGTTGCCCACAGCGCTACACCATCATGATGCTTGGTGGTGATCACCGCATATTTTGCACCGCTTTCTTTTATCAGCGCTGCCCATTCTTCGGGGTTATATTTTGAAGCCGTAAAGCCTTTCATTTGGTTCATATAATCTGCCCAGCTTATTTGCCTGTTATGAAAACTCCAGCTTTCGCCAATACCATTTACTGCATATATTCCCCAATGAATAAAGATGCCCAGTTTGGCATCAGCAAACCATTGCATTTTGCTGCGTATGGAATCGGCATCTATTTTTGATTGCGAAAAAACCTGCGGCGTTGCAGTCAGCAAAAACAACAGTAGAGACAAGGCATGCCTTGTCTCTACTGTTGTTGCCCGGCATATTGATTTATTTTTCATAACCCTGTTTATTTATGTAATATAATTTAGCGCTTACCTCGTATGGTTACCAGGTATTGAACAATCTCTGCAACAGAAGAATCAGGAACTGGTGCCCCAAAAGTTTTTTGCATTTTTGTTACAAGGGCCAGCCATGTTTTTTCAGAAAGGCCTGGTTGCATTTGTACATACCGGGCCGAGTGACAACTAACACAATTACTTTGAAAGGCTTTGTAACCCTGCGCTTCAGGCAGATGGGTAGTGATACTGTAAAGGCCCGTTGGTGAGGCAACAAGCTCACTTTCTTTTTTTATGTTTTGTTCATTGCACGAAATAATAAAACATACACACAATGAAAACAACAACTTATTTTTTAGCCAGACATGCTTCATGATTACTCTGCTTTTAATGGTAAAGTTTCAATTTCGTTGCGCATATACCCGCTATGATTCCACTGATGTGTAGGTTGTGTTTGTCCTATTGCATTGGTGGCTTTTACCTGGAACGTATAATCGCCTTTTTGTGACGATGTAAAATTATAATGCCAGCGTCGCCAGGAATATTTACCCAACTCAGCATCCAGTTTTGCCGGTTGCCAGGTTCTGCCATTATCTTCCGACAATTCAACTTTAGTAATACCCAAACCTGCATCAAATGCAAGGCCCTGGATATCTGTTTGTTTACCCACCGCAATTACCTCGTTTGGTTCGGGTGCAATAAACAGGGAACGCACGTTCATTTTACTAATGGGTTCCACATCGGTAGCAATTGCGTCCGGACTTTCATTTCCATTTGGTACACCTTTGGGAACCGTGTACGCCTTCTTCATCCAAAACCCCTCGTAGGGCGTTGACAATACATTGATACTACTTAACATGCCCACCCAGTAAGTAGCATACCATCCCGGCACCACTAATTTTAATGGGAAGCCATTTAATAGTGGAAGCGGTTCACCATTCATTTCGTAAGCAATCATCACTTCGCCATCCGCTGCATGATTGTATTGCAGGGATTTTACAAAGTCGGGGGTAGCTGACATGGGCGGTGTATCCAGGCCATTAAAACTTATTTCTTTAGAGTCTGTTTTTGCGCCAGCCATCTGCAAAATATCTTTCAGTTTTACACCCGTCCATTTAGCATTGCCCATCGATCCGTTTTTCCACTGGCCACCCGGCACACGGGGATCAAAAAAACTCCTTGAATTGCCGGAACACTGGCATAAAGCTGAAATGGTAACAGGCGTAAATTTTGTTTTAAGATCATTAAGCGATAGTGCAATCTCCTTAGCAACGTTACCGCCTACACGTAAACGAAAAGTATCCGTATCAACAGCAGTGGGCAAACCCGCCAGGTGCCATCGTACAAAAAATACGCTGTTGGGTGTATAGTCCTGCAGAAAATATTTTAAAGGAGTTTCCAGGTTGGGCGGCCTGTCTG
>JBDUEK010000073.1:0-29848 GCA_040002495.1 Ferruginibacter sp. | reverse complement strand
TTCACCGCCCTGAAGGGCAGTGCAATTCAAAAGGTAGTTTAATTCAAAAGGCAATTCAATTAAAAGGCTAATGCAATTAAGGGGTCTTCAAAACTAAGTGGCAGATATATTATGCTTCCCGCTGTATCAAAATTTGTTATGAATATTGTTGCCTATTACACAATCCCATACAGTGTAAAGTATAATTTTATCTGATTTAAAAATATTGTAAGCGGTCAATCGTCTACATAATTGTAATAACATTTATTCATTTAAAAATTAACAACATGCACCACAACGAGTCATGTGCCACTAAAGGCTACAATTATGCAAGCAGCAATCATCCACGCAAAAGTGGCCTGCTTAGCCGGTCAATGCAGCGGGCAGCTGTAAACATTTTTAAAACCGATCAGAGTTTTGAAATGCTGGTATTTGCACCAGGCCGAATTAAAGAACATTTTCATCTTGATGTAAAAGGTGATCAGTTGGCTGTTTCTTACACTCCACCGGAAGGCTTTCCCAGGCCGGAATGGATTTTAAGAGAATACAGCAGGGGAGGGTTTGAAAGAACTTTTACATTGGATGAAACCATTGATGCAAACAACATCACAGCTAAGTATGTGGATGGGGTTTTGCAAATCAGCCTACCCATTGTTCAGGGAAAGGAAACGTTGAAGAAAGACATTGTGATTAATTAGGCTGAAAACACAAATGAATAAAGGGTGGTAACTTTAAGTTGCTGCCCTTTATTTTTTTATAAAGTAAAAGTTCAACATCATTCATCTATTTTCTGCTATTTTTTATGAAAACATTTGCCGATAAAATAATTGCATTTAATAAGTCTGTGAATTTTACGGGTTCATTACCTGCTGGTATAAGGATTATGAATCCTTTTAAAGAAGATAAAGCGATTCTGCCTTTGGCGGCCACATTTTACAAGAAATATTATAACGATTTCAATAAACGACACCTGGTATTAGGGATTAATCCTGGCAGGTTTGGAGGAGGCGTTACCGGTATTCCTTTTACAGATAGTAAGAGGCTGGTTGAAGATTGCGGGATCGACTACATTGGAAAGATTACTCATGAAACATCTTCAGTTTTCATTTATGAAATGATTGCTGCTTATGGTGGGCCACAGAATTTTTATAGCAAGTTTTATATTAATTCCATTTGCCCGCTTGGGTTTACAGCCATTGGGAATAAAGGAACGGAGATAAATTATAACTATTATGATAGTAAAGAATTAACGGACGCAGTATTCGATTTTATGGTTGAAAGCATTCAAAAGCAACTCGCCATGGGCATTGACAGGGAAATATGTTTTTGCTTTGGCACCGGAAAAAATGAAAAATTTCTGCATGCATTGAACGAGGAGAAAAAGTTTTTTAAACGTATTGTCGCATTGGAGCACCCCAGATTTATTATGCAGTATAAGTCGAAAATAAAACAGTTTTATATAGATAAATATTTAACTGCTTTTAATGAAGTAAAGAGCTGAAATTTTTTTCATAGAATTGTGAAAAATCAAGTACACAAGTAGAGGTGGATATACTAATTTCGCTTTTTAAATAAATATCAACTATGCACTTACCTAAGAAGCTAGTCATTTTTTTACTTATAACTGGCATTGTAATAACCTGCAGTAGCTGGGGCTATTTAGTTCACAAAACAAGTATGCAACTGGCAGTTTATAAATTGCCCAAAGCAATTCAACCCTTCTTTTATAAAAATATGGATTACCTCGTTGAAAATGCCGGAAGGCCAGATAAACGACGGAATACAGATAGCACAGAAGCGCCAAAACATTTTATTGATCTTGAAAAATTTGGAGAAAATGCAGCCTATAAAATGCCATTTAAATGGGATGATGCAGCTTCAAAATACTCCCTGGATACATTAAAGACTTATGGTTATGTGCCCTATGAAATAATGTTTATGAAGCAACAATTAACTGCTGCTTTTAAAACGGGAAACGCTGATAGTATTTTATTTTATGCAACTGATATGGGGCATTATATTGGTGATGCAAATGTGCCATTGCATACAACAGAAAATTATGACGGGCAACTTACAGACCAGGTAGGTATTCATAGTTTGTGGGAGACTATGATTCCTGAAATAGAAATAAGCAATTTTAATTTGTACGACAAACACAAAGCTACTTACCTGGCAAAACCAGCAGAGCGTATCTGGAAAGCAATCCGCAAAGCCAATGCATTGGTTCCTGAAATGCTTGCTGCTGAGAAGATGGTAACATTACAATTTACCCCCGACAAAAAATACCGCACTCAAATTAGAAGAGGAAAAGAAGTAAAATACTATACCAGCGATTTTGCCAAAGCATATTCTAAAGCTTTGGGCAACACAGTAAATGAGCAACTATTATGCACAAGCGATATGATTGCCGACTTTTGGTATACAGCTTGGGTGGATGCCGGTAAACCTGCGTTGGATATAATTTTGAACGAAAATGAAGCAGCAGCAATACAACTTGAAAAGGAGCTTTATAAGAAGAATCAATTGATTGAAAATAATTTGTTGAGATCGAAGAAAGACGCATCTAAAAAAGAAGATTAAATTAAAAATCCTTGAATTTATTTTTTAACTAGTGTTAAGTTAAGTGTGAATTGACAATGGTAAATGGTGAATGGTTCATTAACACCATTCAGAATTCACAAATCGGCACGTCATTTTATTCTTAACATAGCACTAGTGTAAAGTTCTGAAAACAAAAAAGCCATCAATTTTTGATGGCTTTTTTGGAATAAATATAATTGACCTCAATTACTTTTTTGTTTCAAGTAATTTAAAGAACTGATCAAGTTGAGGAAGAATAACGATCCTGGTTCTCCTGTTGGCAGCACGGCCTTCAGCAGTACTGTTATCTGCTACAGGCTTGTATTGTGAACGTCCCGCTGCTGCTATATGTGCTGGGTCAAGTCCGTATTGTACCTGCAATAAACGAACAACAGTTGTAGCTCTTTTCACACTGAGATCCCAGTTGTCTAATAATATGCTGCCACCTTTATATGCTACATTATCTGTATGTCCTTCAACCATAAACTCAATATCAGGTTGATTTTTTAATACCAATGCTACTTTACCTAACACTTCTTTTGCACGGTCGGTGATATTGTAGCTGCCGCTTTTAAACAACAGTTTATCTGAAATATCAATGTATACTACCCCCTTGTCTACCTTAATATTTATATCCTGGTCATCGAGGTTGCCGATAGCTCCTTTCAGGTTGGTTACCAACGCAAGATTTAAAGAATCTTTGCGGTTAAGTGCCGACTGAAGATCCTGAATATAGGCATCTTTCGCACCAATATTATCCAGCGATTTCTTAATACTTTCTGCCTGTGAACCAGATATTACTGAAAGGCTTTCTAATTGTTTTAACGCCTGGTTATTGTTTTCTTTCAGGTAGTCAATTTGTTTTTTAAGACTTGCAATCTCAGCTTCAAGCAATGCCTTTTTACGGGAATCTTCGGATGCCTGATCATTACAAGTTTTTAAATCAGCCTGTAACTTATCGTACTGTGACTGTAACTCCACATAACGAACCTGCTCACCTTTTAAAACTTTTTTGCTTACGCAAGAAGTAAATAAAAATGCAGATGCTGTCAATAGAAAAAAGATATTTTTTAGTTTCATACACAATAATTTTAATGAGCAGCAAAGTTATTCAATGCATCGGCAAATAATTTGCATAATCAACCAGTTTTGTTAAAAGACTGTTTAAATATCAGGTTTTATTGGCTTCAAATTCTTTAACAGGAAGTATTTTAAAATTTTATTATGGGCAATTATTTATTATTGAAAAGTTATGGACATCTATGGAGTTCGGTAGTGGCCGTTAATGGACGATGAGTAAGGACTATTCAGCAAGTTTTCATAGTGCTTTATTTGATAGTTGTATAAGTATTTAAATCATTGAGATTGAATGAAAACTACGAATGAATCAAAAGATTTTCAATAATTCTATTTTGTTAGGATAAGGGTCTTTTAATGACATTGGAAAGGTCTAAAAACAATTACCCCCCCGGGGAACCGGGGGGATATCTTTAACCCTTAAAACAACCAACATGAATTATGCTGATACCTATACTAACAATAAATACGAGGTAGGGTTCTAAAAGGTTTGCTGTTTTTTATAAAAATTAAGTTAATGCTATTTCCAGCACCTGTTGCATGGTTTTAACGTAGTGAAACTTTGTTCCTTTAATAAACTGCGGATTAATTTCCAATACGTCTTTTTCATTCTGCCAGCACATAATAATCTCTCTTAAGCCAGACCTTTTTGCTGCAAGCACTTTTTCTTTAATACCGCCAACAGGTAACACCTGCCCACGCAATGTAATTTCTCCGGTCATAGCCAGGTACGACTTTATTTTTCTTCCGGTAAAGGCACTTGCCAAAGCTGTCATCATGGTGATGCCGGCACTTGGTCCATCTTTAGGCACGGCACCTTCCGGCACATGTATGTGAATATTTTTCTTATTAAACATCTCCGGATCAATATTCAGTTTTTTAGCATTTACCTGCAACCAGGTATACGCAGTGGTAGCACTTTCCTTCATTACATTGCCAAGGTTCCCGGTCATTTTTAGTTCGCCCTTACCATCACTTAAACTAATTTCAATAAATAGAATATCTCCACCAACATAGGTCCATGCCAGGCCAACAGCTACTCCCGCCATATTTGCGGTTTTATACATTTCATTGCTGAATCTTGGCTTACCCAAAATCTTTTCAATATCAACAGTAGTAAGGGTTGGCTTAAGTTTGTTTTTGGTAGCATATTGCCTTGCCAGGTTTCGCATTACACTTGCCAACTGCCTGTCGAGGTCTCTTACACCACTTTCCCTGGTGTAATCTTCAATAATTTTTTCCAACACTTTATCACTGGCCTTGATGGTTACATCTTTTAAACCATGTGCATCTTTTTGTTTAGGCAACAAATGTTGTTTAGCAATTTCAATTTTTTCTTCTACCGCGTAACCGCTTAAGTCTATTATTTCAAGACGGTCTCTTAATGCTGGTTGTATGTTGTTGATATTATTGGCAGTGGCAATAAACAATACTTTGCTCAGGTCGTACTCCAGTTCAAGATAGTTGTCGTAAAACGTGTTGTTCTGTTCAGGGTCCAAAACTTCCAGCAGGGCAGAAGAAGGGTCGCCTCTTTGATCGTTTCCAACCTTATCTATTTCATCCAGTATCATTACCGGGTTGCTGCTTTTAATTTTGCGGATAGATTGAATGATACGGCCCGGCATAGCGCCAATATAGGTTTTGCGATGACCGCGGATCTCACTTTCATCATGCAATCCACCAAGGCTAACACGTACATATTTACGGGCTATAGCATGAGCAATGCTTTTACCAAGGCTGGTTTTACCAATTCCCGGAGGGCCTACAAAGCAAAGAATCGGGCTTTTCATATCTCCCTTTAATTTTAATACGGCAAGGTATTCCAGGATGCGTTCTTTTATTTTGTACATGCCGTAATGATCATTATCGAGGATCTTTTTGGCCTTCTTTAAATCATATGAATCTTGTGTGTAATCTTCCCATGGCAGGTCAAGCATCAGGTCAAGATGATTGTACACGATCGAATAATCCGGTGTGGTAGGGTGCATGCGCTCTAATTTCTCTGCACCTTTCAAAAACATTTCTTTCGCTGCTTTGGGCCATTTTTTGCCTTCAGCTTTTTTCAACATTTCTTTTACCTCCGCCACATTATCGCCGCCTAATTCTTCCTTGATCGCTTTCATCTGCTGGTGCAGAAAATATTCTCTTTGTTGTTTATCAAGTTCGGCCCTTGTTTTATTGGTAACCTTGTTTTTTAACTCGGTGTATTGCAGTTCAGTCTGCATTAGGTTCATCAACAATTCAGCACGGGCCTTAATGTTATTAATAACAAGCAGCCGCTGTTTATCTTTAATATCACTGTTTAAATTGCTGCTTACAAAATGTATTAGAAATGAAGGGTTTTCTATATTCTTTAATATAATAGCAGCCTCGCTTGGAAGATTCGGGGAAATCTGTACTATTTGCCCGGCAAGGTCTTTAATGCTTCCAACCATTGCGTTAAAATCATTGTCATCTTTGAGTACTTCTTCATCTAAGGTTTGAATTTTTGCTTTGAAATAAGGATCCTCGCTGGTTATTTCATCTATTTTAAAACGCTTTTTACCTTGTATGATGATAGTGGTTCCGCCATCCGGCATTTTAATCATTTTGGCAATCTTTGCAACCGTCCCAATTTCTTCCAGGTCACTAACTGTGGGTTCTTCTACAGTACTGTCTTTTTGCGCTATCACACCTATCAATTTGTCAGCCTTGTAGGCATCACTTACTGCTTTTATGCTTTTATCACGCCCTACAGTTATCGGTAAAACAACACCTGGAAATAACACGGTATTGCGCAATGGTAGTATTGGTAATTCAAGTGGAATCGGTGTTGCGTCTGATTCTTCGCTGTCATCTTCGTTTAAGGGAATGATCGGCATAAACTCCATCTCATCTTCTGGTCCCTGGAAATAAAAGTTGTTATTCATAATTTTCTCAATATATAGTCAAAATGTCAAAACTCACAGACAATTTTATGTTTTTTGTGTGGGAGGGTAATAAGACAACATTAATGCCATGTTGCAATCGCATTGTTGTTAACGCATTGAAATATGTGTTGTTGTAAAGATTCCCGGTGGAAATATATTTGAATTTTATGTAAACATTCTATCTTGAAAACTTATTTAAAGAAATGCTTAATCGGCGTAACATCTAAATTGACTTCAGTAAATCATGTTTTTTTATTGAATCGATCAGGCTTTCATAATCGGACTTACTTTTGCAACATATGTTTATCCCCTGCACAGATAAAGAACTGGAAATTTTTCAAAAAATTGCTGACGCTGCCAGCGAATTGGGTGTACCGTGTTACCTTATCGGTGGATTTGTAAGAGATAAAATCATTGGGCGTGTTACAAAAGATATAGACATAGTTTGCGTTGGAGATGGCAATGCACTTGCGGCAAAAGCAGCCGAAAAATTTAGCCCAACACCGTTTGTAAGCCATTTTAAAAATTATGGAACTGCTCAATTTAAAGCCGATGATATTGACATTGAATTTGTAGGTGCAAGAAAGGAAAGCTACAACTTCGAAAGTCGTAAACCAATGGTTGCGGAGGGTACGTTAACGGATGACCAGGACAGAAGGGATTTTACCATCAATGCCCTGGCAATTAGTCTTAATAAAGATAGTTATGGTGAGTTGCTTGATCCGTTTAATGGTGTTGCAGATATTGCACAAAAGCTGCTACGGACGCCGCTTGACCCTGATATTACATTTAGCGACGATCCATTGCGAATGATGCGTGGTATTCGTTTTTCGGCGCAGCTTAATTATACATTGGACCCAGAAACATTTGATGCCATAAAGAGAAATGCATCCCGGATAAAAATAGTTAGCGGAGAACGAATTGCAGATGAGTTGAATAAAATATTGACGTGTAAAAAGCCATCAGTTGGGTTTGATTTGTTGTATAAAACTGGTTTATTGAAAATCATATTTCCTCAAATGGTTGATTTGGCCGGTGCCGAATATATTGATGGTAAAGGGCATAAAGATAACTTCTATCATACGTTGCAGGTAGTTGACAATATCTGCGAAAACACCGATGATTTATGGTTGCGCTGGGCAGCCGTATTGCATGATATAGCCAAACCTGTAACCAAAAAATTTGAACCAGGGCATGGTTGGACTTTTCATGGCCATGAAGTAGTAGGAGGGCGAATGGTGCCGAAAATATTTACACAGCTAAAACTTCCGCAAAATGAAAAAATGCGGTTTGTTCGTAAAATGGTTGAATTGCATTTGCGTCCCATTAGTTTAACCAAAGAAAATATTACAGACGCTGCAATCAGGCGGCTGTTGTTTGATGCAGGCGATGATTTTGACGCTTTAATGACCTTATGTGATGCCGATATTACTTCTAAGAATAAGCAAAAAGTAAAGCGGTTTCTTGAAAATTTTGAAATGGTGCGCAAGCGCTGTGCAGAAGTTGAAGCAAGCGATCAACTACGCAACTGGCAACCGCCCATTACCGGAGAATTGATTATGCAGACCTTTAACCTGAGGCCGGGGCGTGTTGTGGGTGATTTAAAAAACGCCATTAGGGAGGCGATTCTTGATGGGCATATCCTAAATACTTATGAAGCTGCCTTTTCATATATGCTTCAAAAGGCTGCAGAATTGGGTATTCACCAACCTATATAATGCTGTATCAGTAATTTAGCAGACTTTCGGTTACTCATTTCTCGTTACTTATTATTAATTTCGCGGTATGGCAATATTACGTTTCAGGGTTTATTGGGAAGATGATGAGAGCATTTATAGGGATGTTGTAATTAAACATACCCAAAACTTTGCGGACCTTCATCAGAGTATTTTAAAAAGTTATGAATTCGACAGTAAACATAAGGCTACCTTTTATCGTAGCAATGATAACTGGCTTCGTGGTAGAGAAATATCGTTTGAAAAATACGATGATAAAACATATAAAGTTGATCCGCTGATTATGACCGAAACAGCGTTGGGAACAGAAATTAAAGATCCTAACCAGAAGTTTATTTATGTATACGACTTTAATAAGCTTTGGACTTTTATGGTAGAGTTGATAAATGTAGATAAGGAAGAAAATAAAAAGTTGACTTACCCAACCTGCATCAGAACTGAAGGGATTGCACCATCTCAGTATGGTACAAAAGGGTTGGTTGACAGTCGCCTCGCAGAAGTGGAAGAAAAGTACGATCTCAATGCAGCTTCTTTGCTACAAGGATTTAGTGAAGAAGATGAAGATGGTAATGCCACCGAAAGTGAAGAAGAACCTTCTACCGATGATACCGCTGAAGAATTTTAATTTTATCTGTTTTTAGAATAACTGAAATAAAAGGAGTATGTACAATTTTTGCAATTGTAATGCTCCTTTTTTAAATAGTACAACATAGTTTTTGGAAAGCTCTTTACAAGCTAACACAACAAACATGAAAAAAACCTGCATTATTTTAATTGGGCCCACAGCCATTGGCAAAACCGCCCTTGCCATACAATTGGCCCAACATTTTTCTACTGAAATTATTTCTGCTGATAGCCGGCAATGTTTTACAGAACTTAATATCGGCGTTGCAAAACCCGTTGAGGCTGAGCTAAAATTAATACCTCATCATTTTATCAATTCCCATAGCATACATGAAAATGTAAATGCGGCCGTGTACGAAAAATATGCATTGCAGGCAGCACAGGATATTTTTAAGAAAAGTGATATTGCTATTATAGCCGGAGGTACAGGTTTGTACGTGAAAACATTTTGTGAGGGAATTGATGAAGTGCCGATAATATTACCTGGCATACGAGAAAATATCGTAGCAGGTTACGAGGCAAATGGAATCGAATGGCTGCAACAACAGGTGATGGAAAAAGATCCTGCCTGGTATCAACAGGGCGAAGTAAAGAACCCTCATCGATTAATGCGTGCCCTGGAAGTTATACAGTCTACCAATAAATCACTGCTGCAATTTCAAACACAGGAGCCGGTAAAAAGAGATTTTGAAATTATTAAAATTGGGCTTGAATTGCCTCGTGAAATCTTGTATCAACGCATCAATGAAAGAGTTGAACAAATGATGAAAGATGGGCTGGAAGCGGAGGTAAGGTTACTTCAATCATTTAAAACATTGAATGCATTACAAACTGTAGGGTACAAAGAATTGTTTAGTTATTTCGATCATGAATTGTCATTAGATGAGGCGGTGGCATTGATACAACAAAACACAAGGCATTACGCCAAACGGCAAATGACCTGGTTTAAAAAGGATAAAACGATTACCTGGTGTGCTTCTAAATTTGATGCTTTGATAAAGAATGTTAACGCTGCCATTCAAGCAATTTTAAATTAAAAAGGCCATAAAAAAATGCCTGAATTTCTCCGGCATTTTTATTATAAAACTTGTAGAGTAATTACTTAAAATTTTACACCTACGCTGGCAATAATATTTCCGCGTTGGTTGTTGATGCTGGCAAAAGTATTGGCCCTGTCCTCAAGACGGTAAGGCACATTGATGTCTTTGTTAAATGAATGAACGTAGGTTAGGTCCGCAAAAAAGCCTTTGTGCCTGTAACCTATTCCACCGCTGGCTAATATTCTTCTTGCTTTTAAAGATGGATCCTTGTAAGGATTGGTATAGTATGCAAAACCAAGTCTTGTCATAAAGGTGTTGAATTTCAATTCTCCACCGAGCCTGAAATTAAAGTTGCCTTTGTATTCGTTTTTCACAACCTGGTTCAAATCCTTATAATAAGCTTTCTCCTCTACGGTAGGTACCTCATTGGCACTGTAAAAACTTGTCCCTTTATGATTTACATATTCTATATCAGCAGTTACAAAACCTTTTTGGCTTTTTACATTTTCAACTTCACGAAAAACATAACTTCCGCTAATCAAAAACTTCCATGGAGTAAGCAAACTGTATTTACTTTCGCCCGGTTGGTTATTTGTAAATAGAGTGGATGAAACAGATCTGGCTCCTTCATAATTTTCCGTATTTACATCCAGGTTAGTTGATTGCACATCTTTTAATGTAACCATGTAAGTAGGTGTGTGAATGGCGAGTCCTAATCGGATATATTCAACTGGTTTAAATATTACACCGAATTTGGCATTAACGCCTGCGCCCCTGGTGCTAAATTCGTTTGTATAAGTAAAATAATCAAACCCATTGCTTTTGTTACTGGAGGTATCGCTTTCCTTATAGGTGGTGGTACTACTATAATTTAAAATAGGAATGCCAATGCTGAATCCCCATAAAAATTTATCTTTTTTATTCATCGCATATCCCAAGGTAACTTCATACAATCCACCACGTGTTTCAATCGTATTTTCCTGCATCAATGCCTGGCCGGCATCCAGTATATTTTCCGGTAGGCCGCGTACCTGCAAATTTCCATTTACTCTAAACGTATCTACCAGATAAGTGTACAAGGAAGGCGCCGCCCCGTAGACAAATTGTGGATTGTTTAAAGCATCATCGAGTGTTTGGCCACTTTTGGCCACTTGCTCTGCCCATTGTTCACTATAGGAGCTAAAATTATTGAGGCCCTTGTACTGCACAGTATTGTTATAACTGGCAGTTTGTGTAACGCCAAAACTAATTGCCTGGCTTGTGGTAGAGTTATATCTGTTATTGGCGCCATACACAATACCAATTGGCCCCATGGCAAAACTATTTTTCTTATTCTTGCTATCAGTGCCCCTGAAATTTGTTTTATTATTGTTCAAAAACATTCCGGGAGTAAAAACAAATTCACCGGTTTTGTAATTTCCGATACCAGCCGGATTTACATACATTGAAGTGATATCGCCACCCAATGAACCCATTGCGCCACCAATAGCTAAACTTCGTGCAGTTCCTCCCTGTGGATAAAATGAATACCTGAGCACATCTTCGGGAATTTGCGCATAGATGATGCTGCTGATAAATAGGATAGGCAGGAGTATATATTTTTTCATGACAATAGTATTTTAGGGCGAAGGAATTGCGCATTCCTTTGTCTAATTAAATAGTATAGAATAGTTACTTTAATTGCCACCATTTCTTGCAGGTCTTGAAACTGCACCTCCACCTGATGATGATGAACTGGCCGGACGACTACCTGTAGATGAATTTGTATTGGTTGAAGGGGTATAACTCCTGGTATTGTTATTAGAATTATTGGAGTTACCTGAGTTGGAATTATTATCATTATTTGCCCCCAATACTTGTCTTATGGCATTTCCAAATGCTGAACCATTATTGCTATTATTGTACCTGCGGGTAGGAATGGTTGTATTAGAATGATTTAGTGTGGGAGTAGTATTTGTAAACCCTGTTGTAGATCCATATGCTCCCAGGTTATTCATCCTTGGTGTTGTAACCTTTGGATTGGAAGGTGTTAAAAATACAGGACTATAAACCGGGTAAGGCCAGTAATAAGGATTATAATAGTATCCATGATTAAAACCGTAGTTGTAGGGACTGTAACTATAATCATCCAGGTATCTCCATCTTGGATCATATATACCCATTCTTATTATTGCTGATTCATAATTATACTGTGTTGCATAATCCCTGTTATCATACCTTCTGTCATCATTCCTTCTGTCATTCCTGACTTCGGTTACACCAACCGGGCGGGCAGGTGAATAATACACGTCATCGGGTGTTTGGCCGGATTTGTATAAGGTTGTGCAACTACTAAATGCAGTTACTAATATTGCGAGAAGTAAAAGTTTATTGTTCATGATAATTTGTTTAAAATTATTATAAAATGAAGTTACTACTTTTGTGCCGTTTTTACAGTAGTAATATACATCCAAATTCTTTGCCATTAAGGTTAAAGTTTAATAATTCAGTGTTAAAAATGTGCTAAATGAAGAAGGGGCTAAATACTTATATACCAACACATAAGGAGATGATAGTGGCATATAAATTTTTAGAAAACTTTATAATATTATTTTGACTCAATCAACAAAAAATACCAAAACAAATTAAACCAGGATTAAGCAATGAGTAAGGAAATAACAAGCATGCAGGAAGATTATTCTCAATGGTACAACGATTTGATCATAAAGGCGGGATTGGCCGATTACAGTGCAGTAAGAGGTTGTATGGTAATAAAGCCCTATGGTTATGCCTTGTGGGAGAATATGCAACGTGAATTGGATAAAATGTTTAAAGACACCGGTCATGAAAATGCTTACTTCCCGCTATTTGTACCCAAAAGCTTATTTGAGGCCGAAGAAAAAAATGCAGAAGGTTTTGCAAAGGAATGTGCCATTGTTACACACTATCGTTTAAAAAATGATCCGGACAATAAAGGAAAACTGATGGTGGATCCTGATGCAAAACTGGAAGAGGAGTTGATTGTAAGGCCAACCAGTGAAGCCATTATCTGGAATACTTATAAAGGTTGGATACAATCTTACCGCGATTTACCATTGCTGATTAATCAGTGGGCTAATGTAGTAAGATGGGAAATGCGTACCCGTTTATTTTTACGCACTACAGAATTTTTGTGGCAGGAAGGCCATACAGCACATGCAACCGAACAGGAAGCAATTGATGAAACAATTCAAATGTTGGAAGTATATGCAACTTTTGCCGAATCATTCATGGCGCTTCCGGTTATTAAAGGAATTAAATCGGAAAATGAACGATTCGCAGGTTCCGTTGAAACCTATTGTATTGAAGCGTTGATGCAAGATGGTAAAGCGTTACAGGCTGGAACCTCCCATTTTCTTGGACAGAATTTTGCTAAAGCATTTGATGTTAAATTCACTGATAAAGAAAATAAGTTAGACTATGTATGGTCAACCAGTTGGGGCGTTAGTACCCGTCTGATAGGTGCGTTGGTAATGGCGCATAGCGATGACCAGGGATTGGTATTACCTCCAAAACTGGCGCCTATCCAGGTAGTAATTGTTCCAATTTTTAAGGGCGCAGATCAAAAGCAACTGATTGATGATAAGGTAAAGCCATTGATGCAGGAATTAAAATTAGCTGGTATTACCGTTAAGTATGATGATAATGACAACAACCGTCCGGGTTGGAAATTTGCAGAATATGAAATGAAAGGCGTACCGGTTAGAATTGCCATCGGGGCAAGGGACCTTGCCAATAATGTAGTTGAAGTAGCCAGGCGGGATACCAAAGAAAAAATGAGTTTTTCAATGGATGGATTAAGTGCAAGTATTATTCAATTACTGGAAGATATTCAACTTGCGATTTATACAAAAGCTAAAAATTTCAGGGATGAGCGAATTGTAGAGGCAAACAACTGGGACGAGTTTGTTAAATTACTGGATGAGCAACCAGGCTTTATTTCGGCGCATTGGGATGGTACCGGAGAAACGGAAGATAAAATTAAAGAGCAAAGTAAAGCAACCATTCGCTGCATTCCGCTCAACAACAAGCAGGAAACAGGCACTTGTATATTAACTGGAAACTCAAGCGCACAAAGGGTTTTGTTTGCCAGGGCTTACTAATCAACCTGCACTTTCTGTAGTATTTGCCCGTCAAAGCAATGGCCGTTTGAGTTGCGAAGACCTGTTAGTACATAATGATTTTCAAAATAAAGCTTGCATTTTTTAATGCAGGCTTTATTTTTTAATGAATGGAATTTGATTGTATTTTTATTAAGTTTACTTTGAAGCTAAGTTTTAACTCGCCTTTCTTTATACTATAAAATTGCTGCCATGAACGATCTGCCAAATCTCATAGAAAATGATCTTGTAATTGATAATGCCTCCAGGGGACACCTTTCCGAAACAGCAACCTGGGGTAAGTTTTTGGGGATTGTAGGGTTTGTTTATAGCTTATTAGTTGCAGTAGCAGCCATTTTTGCCGGCTCAATTTTAGCAAAATTATCCGGTGGTATTGAAAGTAGTGGTGAAAGGATGCTAGCAGGAGGTAGTGTCGCAATCGTCTACCTTGTACTTGCCGGAGTGATATTTTTCATGTCGCTTTATTTGTTTCGGTTTTCAAAAAATATACAATTGGCTTTATTAACCAATGATCAGCCCAGTTTAACAAATTCACTTAAAAATCTGAAGGTATATTTTCGTTTCGCAGGTATCATAACTGCGATTGCACTCATATTCACTTTTTTAGGTGTAATTGGTCTTATGCTGGCTTCAGCATTTGGTTAAAAATAAAATTCAGTTACTCTTTTGTAGCCAGATAATTATAGTCTTCCATAATTTTTTCCAGGAATTCTATTGCATACATATCGGACGACACTTTTAAAACATCCTGAACTTTTATCGCAATGCGATTGCACATATCAAAAGAATTTGTCTTTTTGGTCTGGCTCAACACATTCTTTATTGTATTAATATCCCGGTCGCTCAGGCGCATTACCTCGGGGAATTTTACCGTATAGTCTGTTTGAGGAACATGCATAAAAATAGTGTCATGAACCGAAAGTTTTGATTTGGTTTCTACCACTACGGTTCCTGCGACAATGTCACCAAGACGTTGGCTTTTGGGTGAAATGGCGATAATTATGATGGAGGTAATCCCACCTAAAACCAGCCATAAAATACCCCATACGCCATTACCCCAAAATAAAAAAAATACAATAAAAGCCCACTCATAAAAACGCATAAACCACCGGAGCAGGTATTGCCCCATGGTAGGTTCTCCACCATCCAGGCTTACTACTTTTATATGGAAAACTCGTTTGCCAACCGTTTGCCCGTTCATCCATAATTCACTTAGCATGGTGTAAAAAAGCATTGGTATAACCAGTACGATCATTACAAATCCGTATTCGCTTTCACCCATTCTAAAGCCACCAAACAACAGGTAAAACATACTGATCATGTATAAGATCAGTATTATAAAGTCAATAATATATGCTAGAAAACGCTTGTGAAAGGCAGCTATCTCAAATTCAATATCAATATTAAAGGGTGTGGATATTTGTATTTCCGGCATAATACAAATTACGTTTAAAAATTTAATTGATAAAATTTCCTGGGGTGCATTTATAATTGTCGCAAGAGGTGTCATCTTTTAGCCAAAACTTTAAAGTTTGAAGTAAATTAAAAAAGATAACACCTCTATTTTTAGGCAGCGACAATTTTAAATGCACCCATTTCCTGGATGTATTTCAAATTCTAAATTGAATTGATTAACGGGTGAAAAGTGCAAAAGAAAAGCTGCTATGAAAAGTTACTGTACAAGTGAGTCCCGATGCAGCACACAAAACCTTACTCGGGATAAATAACACAACGATGACGCCATGAAAAACAAATGTTCGTCCCCAAAAAAGTAACATCCAACCATTACCAAATTCGAAATGCGCTCAAAATTTACCTGCTTAATCAAATATTGCCATCGCATTATTTAACAAAGAAATTTTGCTATTTTTATCAAATGCGTGAAGGAATGTTCATTAAGAAGAATGTTGACAAATGGAACGAATACCAGCATACCCAAACCGACGACCCCGATGAAACAGCAGAACGGTTTATTACCCTGGTAGATGATCTTTCCTATGCAAAAACGTTTTATCCAAAAAGTAAAGTTACCCGCTGGATCAATGGTATTGCTGCCGATATATATCAAAATATTTACAAAAATAAGAAGGAGAAATACAGTAGAATTTTCACCTTCTGGAAATATGAACTACCGCTGTTGTTTAAAAAATACCATCGCATTTTATTGTTCACTTTTCTGCTATTCATTTTATTTGTAGCCATTGGCGTTTTCAGCTCTGTTAAGGAAGAATCTTTTATCCGTGGAATTTTGGGAGATGATTATGTGAATATGACCGAAGAAAATATTGCAAAAGGCGATCCCTTCGGTGTGTATAAAAGTGATAATCCATTTACCATGTTTGTGCAAATAGCCATGAACAATACGTTCGTTTCATTTCTGATGGTAATTGGTGGAATGATGGCAGGGATTGGTACTTTATACCTGCTTTGGCACAACGGCTTAATGTTAGGATGTTTCCAGTATATTTTTTTTGCAAAAGGTTTAGGAATACAGTCTGTGCTGGTTATTTGGGTGCATGGCACATTAGAAATTTTATCAATTGTAATAGCAGCAACTGCCGGATTAATCATCAGCCAGGGCATCCTGTTTCCGGGTACTTATTCCAGGATTGTTTCGTTTAAGCGTGGCATAAAGGATGCACTAAAAATTATGATAGTGTTGGTGCCGGTTTTTATACTGGCTGCTTTTTTTGAAAGTTATGTTACCCATTTAATGAGTAATACGTTTGATTCGAAAAACAATGATGGCTTACCTGTATGGGCCAGCGTTTCTATATTGGTGTTTTCACTTGTTTTAATAACCTGGTATTTTGTAGTTTACCCTATACAGTTAAACAAAAAGGGATTTTACCTGCAAAAAGATGGATTATTAAAATTACCTCCCAGGTCAATATGATTTTTTACAGACAACTTATATTAGTCATACCAGTGATGCTTTTGAGCATGTGTTGCTTTGCACAGGATTCAACTTTTGTGTACCGCGATACTTCCATTGTGGAAATTGAGCCGCCACAAACCGTTGTAAATGGTGATGATGAAGATGTTAATAATGATCAGGAAGAGACCGGTGTATTTTATGTTGATACTATATTAAGGAATAATGAACTTGTCATTGCACCGGATTCTATTGTTTCTTTAAAGGAAATGAAAGACTTTGCCTATGCAAAAAATCTTGATTCACTTTTAATTGAGTATCAAAAAAGTCAGAGCAAAGAGATTGCGCCAAATGAGGAGCCTTCCTGGCTTCTACTATTTTTTGGTTCCAGAATAACAGCTTATGTCTTTTGGGCCATCGCCATAATTTTCATAGTGTTTGTACTGTCTAAACTTTTTTTTACAGAAGGATTTTTTCAGCGCTCCTATAAAAAAGCGCCTGTTAAAATACTGGAAGATGAATTTGAACAATTATCGCATAATACAGATTATGGTAAACTGATAACGCTTGCGGTAAGTCAGCAAAACTTTCGATTGGCTATTCGATATCTTTATCTGCAAACGCTTCAGAAACTTACCTTAAAAGAAGTGATAACATTTGCACCCGATAAAACCAATTACGAATATGTGCAGGAGTTGAGCGGTAAAAATTATAAGAAAGAATTTGCTGCACTTACTTTAAATTATGAATATGCCTGGTATGGTGCTTTTGATATTGATGAAAAAATATTCACCCCAATACAAAATAAATTTAAACAGTTTAACTCCGTACTACAATAATTGAAAAAGCAACTGGCTTATATTACTTGCATATTATTTGCAATAATTTTTATTTCCTGCCAGGGAAAACGAAATGCTATTCCCCCGCTTGAAGAAACTTATTCAAAGAAAGATGTAAATCCTTTTGGCGCCTATGTTTTGCATCAGCATGTGGAGCAGTATTTTATTCATAATTCTATCAATGATGCAAAAACCAGTTTTGAAAAAAGCTGGCAAAAAATGAATGATACTTCAGCAGTTTATATTAGTATAAGCAAGAGTCTGTTTTTATCAAGGCTAGACGTTAATGCCATGCTGGCTTATGTGTATGATGGAAACAGTATGTTTATATCAAGCGACCAGATCGATACGTTGTTATTAGATACCTTAGGATGTTCTGTAACAACAAATGCACTTCGGAATCAATTTATGCCCGAATTGAAATATACCTCAGTGGAACTAACGCCACCGGTTATCGCTGAACCAATACCTTATCAGTATTTTTATATTCCATTTTACAATCACTTTTCAAAATTGAACAATGACCGGTCAGTGATATTGGGTAAAAATAATTTCGGCCCCAATTTTATTATTATTTATTACGGCAAGGGCCGCTTTTATTTACATACAGAACCCAGGGCACTGAGTAATTATTTTTTATTGCAAAGGGATAATTACAAGTACTTCCAGGATATGTTTTCATATACGCCTTCAAAGCCCCAGCATGTTTATTGGGACGATTATTATTACAAACGTAACTACCGGCCATCTGAAGGTGGGGACTCTACCTTTTCGGTATTGTTTAAATACCCGGCGATGAAATGGTCATTTTGGATTTTATTCACGCTATTGTTGCTCTATATTTTCTTTGCCGGAAAAAGAAGACAACGAATTGTAGCAGCTGTTCCTGCCAATACCAATACCACCATTGCTTTTACAGAAACAATCGGGCGACTGTACCTGCAAAAGAAAGATAACCGTAATATTGCAGACAAGCTGATCACTTATTTTCAGGAACAAATCCGTAATCAATATTTTTTAAACACCAGCCTGGTTAATGATGAATTTATCGCCACGTTGGCAAGAAAATCAAATAACACACAAGAGAAAACGGAAAGCCTTTTTGCTACAATACGTGAAATACAGCAGTCGGGAAATATCAACGATGAACTATTATTGTCGTTGAATCAACAAATAGAAAATTTTAATAAAAGCCAACTATAATGGAAGAAAGCATTTTTCAACAACGCATCGACCTTTCGGGATTGAACGAAGGCATAGAAAAAATTCGTACCGAAATTGGTAAAGTAATTGTTGGCCAGCACAGGATGCTGGATTTGTTAATCATCGGTTTGTTGTGCGATGGTCATATATTAATTGAAGGCGTTCCTGGTGTTGCAAAAACACTTACGGCAAAACTGGTTGCGAAAGTGATTGATATTGATTTTTCGAGAATACAGTTTACGCCAGATCTGATGCCAAGTGATGTTGTTGGAACCTCCGTATTTAATCCAAAAGAGGGCGAGTTTTATTTTAGGCCAGGACCAATTTTTAGTAATATTATTTTGATTGATGAAATTAACCGGGCACCAGCCAAAACGCAGGCGGCCTTATTTGAAGTGATGGAAGAACGGCAGGTAACAATTGACGGAATTACCCACCAAATGCGTTTTCCTTTTATAATACTTGCTACGCAAAATCCGATAGAGCAGGAAGGAACTTATCGCTTGCCGGAAGCGCAGCTTGACAGGTTTATTTTTAAGATAGATGTACAATATCCAACATTGCAGGAAGAGATTGGAATATTGAATAATCAGCATGGCAGAACGCAGGCGCAGTTACTACAAGAAGTACAAAAAGTGCTGTCGCCACTGGCTATTCAGCAATTCAGAGAAGTTATTCACAATGTAGTTATTGAAACAAGGTTGATAGAGTTTATTGCAAAAATTGTAAATGAAACCAGGAACAATCCTGCTTTATATCTCGGCGCATCTCCCCGTGCCTCATTGGCCATATTGCGGGCTTCGAAAGCATGGGCTGCTATAAAGGGTAGAGACTTTGTAACACCGGAAGATATCAAGGATATGGCATCGCCGGTATTGCGGCATCGCATTATTTTAACTCCTGAAAAAGAAATGGAAGGACTAACTGCAGATGACCTGATTGAAAGTATTTTGAAAAATATTGAAGTGCCAAGATAAAATAAATTTAATCCGGGTTATCAATATTTAAATTTCTATCCAGCAGGAAATTCAACACTTAAAACATCGTTTCTTCCCAATTAACAGGATAGTTTCTATGACACCCATTAAAAAATATATTAGCAATTTATACCTTACCAACCGCTTTTATTTTGTGGGTGGTATCTGTGCTTTTCTATTTATTGTGTCATTCTTTTTGCCTGCTTTTTTTATGGTTCCGAAAACTTTATTTTATGTGTTTTTGGCATTGGTTGTAATTGATTATATTTTTCTTTTTCTCCTGAGCAGGGCACCACTGGCAAACAGGATAACAGCCGAAAGGTTTAGCAATGGGGACGAAAATAAAGTAACACTCGATATTCTCAATACCATTCGTTTTGAAGTTGAAATGGATATCATTGATGAACTGCCGGTTCAGTTTCAACAGCGTGATTTTGTAATCAAACAACGTTTTAAAGCAGGTGAGCGAAAAAGTATTCAATATAGTTTAAGGCCCACTGAACGCGGAGAATATGAATTTGGAAATATCATTTTATATATAAGATCTGGATTGGGATTAATACTCCGGCGACATGATATTGCTGCCGGAGTTGAGATACCGGTATATCCTTCTTTTATGCAATTGCGTAAATATGAATTATTGTCAAAAACTACCATCCAGTCTGAACATGGCAACAAGCGGATGCGTAAGATAGGCCACAGCATGGAGTTTGAGCAGATAAAAGAATATGTAAGAGGTGATGATATCCGTACTATCAACTGGAAGGCTACGGCTCGTAAAACGGCTTTGATGGTAAACAATTTTACGGATGAAAAAAGCCAGCAGGTTTATTGTATTATTGATAAAGGGAGGCTAATGAAAATGCCATTTGGCGAATTGAGCCTGTTGGATTATGCTATCAACAGCACATTGGTTTTAAGCAATATCTGTTTACAAAAACAGGATAGGGTAGGACTTATTACTTTTGATAATAAGTTAGGCAGTATGCTTGCTGCAGATCGAAAGCCCATTCAGCAATCAAATATTCTGCAACTATTATACAACCAGGAAACTTCATTCCTGGAAAGCGATTACGAAATGCTTTACCTGCAATTACGCAGCAGGGTAAAGCAGCGTAGCCTGCTGATATTATTTACCAATTTTGAATCATTATCTGGCTTAAAACGACAATTGAATTTTCTACGTTCCATTGCCAGGCATCATTTGTTAATGGTGGTATTTTTTGAGAATACAGAGTTAAAACAATTATCATCGCAGGATGCAACCAACCTTGAAGAAGTATATGTAAAAACCATTGCTGAAAAATTTGCTTACGAAAAGCGGCTCATTGTAAAAGAGCTATTAAAATATGGCATCCTCTCCATACTAACGGCACCCGAAAACCTAACGGTAAATGCCATCAATAAATACCTTGAATTGAAAGCAAGACAAGCGATTTAGAATTTTTATGGTGAATGTTGAATGCTTAATGTTGGATGATGAATGTATATGCAAACAGTCTGACCGTTTACTAATGGGCAACTATTTGTCTTTCACATTTCGTTTTCAAGTGCTTAATTCTCCTAAAGATTCTTTGCAGATAAATATTTAGCACATTTATAGGCTCACAAAACTGATGTGTAAAAGAGCTGAAATATTGCAAGGCGACACAAAAAAAGGATTTTGCTTACTTTTTTCTTTTCTTCTTTTGGGGAGTAAAATTGCTACCAGGTTTACCAGGAGGAATGTTTTTTATAGGCGTGGTTCCGTAATTAAGATTTTTGACATAATCAATTTCATGTCCTGACGGGACTCTAAAAGACATACAAGTTGACCCATTATGATTTGTAATTGAAAAATCACCTAAAGTAATTACATCCATGCCAATTAGCGCATCACATCCTGCGGCTAAAGCATCTATTTCAGTCGCAATTATTCCCTGTATTATTACCTTATTTGGCAACCCTATATCTATGGTGTAAGTGCTTTGAGTCGCAATACCATTTGCAGTATTTACTTGAGCCATGCCTGTAGCAACTAAACCTAATTGTTGAGCTACTTTTTTTGTTATCGCAGATCCAGAAGCACCAGTATCCCAAATTGCTTTTATTGGAGAATATTTAGTACTTCCCGAAAGATGTACATTGACATCGGTTATTAACACTCTTAATAAACCTCCATGAGATTTGACAGTAAAAGCTGAACTATTGGGCAACGGCATGAATAATTACTTGGGAATGGAATGTTTGTGAATAGCTGTCCTTGCCTGGCAAACAATGCTGAATTAAAAATGTTCCTAAATCTTCTTTTTTAATTGTTTCATTGTATGCCTCAGAGTGAGAAGCATAAGCACCAATAACCTTTTCATCTTTTAATACAATGAATTTACCGTTGTATTGTTTAACTAAATCCGACTGATATTTCAGGTAGTATGTGAACTCTTTTTGTAACATATTATGATTTTCAGAAAACAATTTTAATATAAAATTACGTCATTCTAAAGACAATTTTCTGTTATTAGCTGTAAATAACGGAAATTATTTGTAATTAAAAGTAAGCTTTATCCTTTCAAAGAACTAATTGGTTCGACAAAAGACTCACATATTTAAAAAGGCAACAAAATCAGACATAACTGCAAACCTTTGTAAAAAAATGTTGCTTGCAGTGCTTCCAAAATATCTCACCATAGTTAAAACCATTCTGTTGAACAAATCTGCGTTCACCTTACATTAGGGCTTGCAAAAATGGGGGCGGAATGAAGCCGTGTGTCAATTTTTATGTTGAAATATAATTGCTGCTGGAAGATACTGAATACATTTTCTATCAACCATAAACTATATGAACCATGAACTTTACATCGCCGCACAACATTACCTATTTTTGCAGAAATCATACATGTGGCCCGTAAAGAAACTTACCGTTTAAGATATACCAATAAATTGATTGCTGCTGGTGAAGAAGCGCCTGCTAAGACTGAACGCAAGGAGCGTATACCAATTGATCCTGCCATACAATTGCCGTACCTGGAAGGAAAAGTATTGTTGATTGATAAGCCCATTCACTGGACTTCCTTTGATGTGGTGCGTAAAATGCGCAGCCTGCTACAGATAAAAAAAATTGGCCATGCCGGTACACTTGATCCGCTGGCTACAGGATTGCTGATTGTGTGTACAGGAAAATTTACCAAGAAGATAAATGAATACATGGCGCAGGAAAAGGAATATACCGGCTCAATCACATTGGGTGCAGTTACACCCACTTACGACCTTGAAAGTTTACCTGAACAGCAAAAGGATTTCACGTCTATCACCAATGAAATGATACAGGCAGCAACTGCTTCGTTTGTTGGTGCAATTGATCAGTTTCCACCAATTTATTCAGCCATTAAGAAGGATGGTGTTGCATTGTATGAACTGGCAAGAAGGGGAGTAGATATTGAATTAAAAGCAAGGCCGATAACAATTTATAGTTTTGAAATAACAGCGATCAATATGCCGGTGGTTGATTTCAAAGTAGTATGTTCAACAGGTACTTATATACGAAGTTTAGCAAATGATTTTGGTGCGGCTTTGGGATGTGGCGGATACCTCAGTAGCCTGCGCCGTACCCGGATTGGAACGTTTAAAACCGATGATGCATTGTCGATGGAGCAGTTTGAAACAAGCCTGCAAAAGAATGACGGAAATGAATAAAAGATCACGTTAAAAAGGATAACTAAGTCCGATGGTAAAGTTAAAATTCTGGTAGCGCCAGAGGCGGTAACGGTTATCATTGATGGTTTCTCCGGGATGATTAGGATCCGGAACCAGTTCACCTTGTCTGAAAAGATTATTAAAATTAATATCAGGAAACTGCCAGCCATAATTTTTCGCAATATCAGGCCGCTTAACACGAAATCCAAAATCAAACCGGATTAAAAAATAATCAAAGTCGAACCTGAAACCTGTGCCCACCGTAACCCCCAATTGTTTGTATAAGTTTTTAAATTGAAATTGTAAACTATCTGGTGCGCCACTGAGGTTGGTATTCCTAAAATTCCATACATTTCCTGCATCAACAAACAATGCGCCCTTTAACGCAAGTGAGTTGGGAATAATTTGGCTGATGTTATAGCGAAACTCACCATTTACTTCAAACCTTACATCGCCGGTACGATCATTTAGCGCAAACGAATTGTAGGGTGCAAGTGGCTTTGCACCCGGTCCTATTCCCCGTATGGGCCAGCCACGCATACTATTGGCGCCACCTTCAAAATATTGTTTAAAAAAGGGTAGGGACGAATCCCCTCTACCTATCGGCACACCAACACCTGCGAACACACGAAAAATACGTGAAGTAGAATTGCCACCAACCACATAAGTGTATTCCAAATCCGTTTTTACAAACTGCCTCAACTGTTTTTTGAAAATGTTAAAACGGCCCAATAGTAATCCTGACTCTTCAATGTTCCACCTAAGCGTTCGTTGCCTGCCAGGATGTTTTGGATTAATATAGGTAGATGAATAACCGTAGCTGGTTCCTATTACCAATGCTGTGTTGAATGAATAACGTAGGTAAGGATTTAAATCAAGTGTTTTTTTAAAACTATCCGATTGATTGTACAGATACGAATATTCTATATTCGGTAATTTGAAAATATTTTTCCGGTTGCTTTTAACACTCCACTCATTACCGAAGGCAACGCTGGCCGACAACTGGTTGAAAAGATTGATACGATTGGTATAGGCAGGAACAATATTAATAAATGATTGCTGAGAAACCAGTGGTAGGTTTCGGGTAAAATATTTAATAGGCCCAATGATCCTTGGAAAAGAAATGGTGTTGGTATAACTCAGTTCTGTTGAATTGAGTTTACGGTTTGATCCTGACTGCGAATTTAGATTTAACTCAATACCGGCCCTCAATGCATGGGTCATTTTTGTACCACTCTTTCCTACATTACGGTTTTGCAGACTCAGGTTGGTAGAAAGTCCCAACAGGTTGCCGGCATTGGCAATACTTGCGTTGTTGGTATTACTATTGGCAGAATAACTTGCTTCAATATTAGCTTCAAACCCGTATTTTTTTGCAGGCAACAACTGAACAATCATATCAATTTTATGAGTGCTATCCTTGTTTTCAACAATCTGAATATTGGCATTTTGCCATACCCCGGTTTTTGAAAAATTGCTCAATGTTTTATTGTATTCATCCAACCGGTAAATTTCGCCGCTCTTGATACTCATATTGCGGACAAGGAATCCATTGCGAAAAAGTTTTTTATGATAGCGGATGATGTACATGCCGTTTCTTGAAGTGTCTTCAGTGTAAGGTGCACTGTTTGTAGCATCTGCTTCAATATAATCCGGATAGATATAAACTTTGTTGATATAATATTTCATCAAACGAACTGTGTCGCTCAATGGATTTTGTAGCAAGGCGAGCTTAATAGTTGGATGATCCTTTTCACGATTGGCCTCTTCCAGTAATTGCAAATTTTCAAACGGATCATCCGAAATAGTTGTCAATGCTGCAATAGTGGTGTCGCCTCTAAGCCTTAGATCTTCAGAAGTAAATTTGTAGTAACCATAGTTTCTGTACAATTCTACCATTCTGCTTATTTCGCCCAATACGTTTGCTTTGCTGATGGGCTCGCCTTTTTTCAGTAAAGCTTTGTCTTTACTTCCCAGGGCAAGCTGCTGCAATTCCGGAATTTTTAACCGGTAACTCACGGTATCTATTAATGTAGGATTGCCTGCATCAACTGTATATTTAACACTTACCCGTTCCTGTTTGCCATAGTGGCCGGTGTCTGCTTTGTAAGAAACCCGGGCATTATAATAACCGAGGTGAAACAATGAGTTTCGTATGTTTTGTGCAGACACTGCAGAATAACCGCTATCGTATGCCGGTGGCTCTTTAATAAAATGAAATAAAAATAGAAAGTCTTTTACATTCACTTTAGCACTATCATCTAAAAGGCTAAATAATTTCTGTTGTAATGAATTTCTTTGATCTTTGTTAAACCCTCCACCATTCAGGTCGATGTTGTTTCTAAAAACAAATGGTTTACCTTTTTGATATTTGCGGGGAATAGTGCAGGATGCCAGTACAATTGACAAGAGAAATAAACCCTTAAGAAAACCAATAAATTTTGTTTTATGAGGCACACTACAAAGATAAATTATTAAGAAACAATGTTAAGCAAAACATATACCAAATATATCCAAAGTTTGCACCACAAAAAATTCAGGGATGCAGAAAACAGTTTTATTGCCGAAGGTAATAAAGTAGTGTTGGAGTTGTTGTATAGCGGCAAATTTGAATGTGAGCAGATTTTGGGGATTGATGTTTGGCTCAACGAAAATGAAGTGGCTATCCGTAAAAATTATAAAGGGCCATTACAGGTTGTTGCCGATCATGAGCTTGAAAAAATTTCAGCACTCAGCGCACCAAATAATGTACTGGCAGTATTTAAAAAAGCAACCCAACAGCAACCGGTTGTGAGAGGTAAACTTATATTGGCGCTTGATACAATGCAGGATCCGGGCAACTTTGGAACGGTGATCCGCATTGCAGATTGGTTTGGTATAAGTGAAATTGTATGCTCTCAAAACTCTGTCGAAATGTACAATCCTAAAGTTGTACAGAGTACGATGGGAAGCCTTAGCAGGGTAAATGTTACCTATAAAAATTTATATGACTGGCTTCAGCAATTGGAAGACATAAACATTTTTGCAGCTGCATTAGATGGCAAAAACATAAAAGAAATTGGTAGTATTAAAGAGGGCATCTTGATAATAGGTAACGAATCAAAAGGTATTAGCTACGAAATAATGGAATTAGCCAATCAAAAAATTACGATTCCAAAAATAGGCCATGCAGAATCATTGAATGCAGCCGTAGCTACAGGTATTATCTTATCGCATATTGCATAGGTATGTCATTTTTTTTGCTGACCAGCCGAGGTTTTTCATGGCAACATCGTTGTGTCACTCACTTGTACTTATGCAATTTCATGGCATCTTTTCCCATTATCCTTCCAATAAAGTTAATTAGAAACAACAATTTACAAAAGATGGCAAATCAGCATTATTTTGTCGAATAGAATTACCCAAAAGTACAAGTGTGCGACGCAACGATGCTCTATAGTAGCAATAGAGCCCTGGTTAAAAAAATCCTATTCACTTTTTTTAACTTGCGCAGTTTACATCGATTAAAGCACAATCACTTACCTGAACTGAATGGCCTTTACGGGTTCAATCTTTTTAACCAACAATGTAGGAATAATCAATGTTGCAAAACAAATGGCCAGTGTAACCAAATCCACTAAAACCACCTGCCACCAAACGATATCAGCATGTGCAGCACGCATGTAATAAGCTTCTTCGTCCAGCTTAATAAAACCAGTGGCGTTTTGAACCCAGCTTATCCCTAAGCCGAGCATTGTACCAAGTATTACTCCTGCAAATGCTATGATTGCAGTATTGAATAAGAATATTTTTTGAACATCCCAATCACTTGCGCCTACTGCTTTTAGTATGCCCGTCATCCTGGTTCTTTCCAATACAATTATTAACAGGCAGGTTACAAGGTTTACAACGGCCACTACCATCATGATGCCGATCAATATTAATTTAATATCATTCTGCAATCCAAGCCAGTCAAATATATTGGGATAAATTTCTTTGATGGTTTTACTGTTCCAGCCTTGCGGGGTTTCTGCTTTAATGATTTTTGCAATGGAATCTGTAAGCTGGTAGTCTTTTAAAAATACTTCATAACCACCTATCTGATCGGGCTTCCAGTCATTCATGCGCCTGATTAAATTAATATCACATATACCAAACTGGTGATCGTATTCTTCAATTGAAGTTTTAAATATACCGGCTATCTTAACTTTTCTTGGCCGCTTTTTGCCGTCCTGTTGTATAAAAAATGCCAGCAGTGTATCATTCACTTTTACATTTAACTGGTTAGCAGTGTAGGCAGATATATCAATCTCCTTACTGTAACCACTATCCGCAAATGAAACCCATTTGCCTTCTACCAAAAAAGGTTGCAGTCTCGAATAATCAAATGTTGAGTCAACGCCTTTTACCAATATACTTTCAATGTCGGTACCATAAGTTAATATCACAGATTTGGTAGCATACCGCTCCACCGTTTTTACATCAGGAATATTTCGAATAATCCTTTCCACTGTATCATTCATGGTGATCGGGTATTCTTCGGCAATGCTGGCCCTGTTTTCAATATCCTGTTGCACATGAATATGCCCCCAAAAGCTAAACACCTTATTGCTGATAACCTGCTGAAAACCGTTTACGAAACTTAGGGCAACAATCATAGTGGCCACACTTACTGCAGTGGCGCCAATTGCTAACCGAATGATAAATCGTGAAAAAGTATTCTGGCGGTTAAAGGCTATTCTGTTTGCTATAAAGAAGGAAATATTCAATCGGCATAATTTTGGTATCTTTCAAAAGTAAATATTTAAACAACTACATGCATCTTTTTAAATTGTTGGGTTTATCGCTTGCCTCCTTTATCTGCGTAAATATCGTTACTGCACAAACCAATCCCGAAGCCATTTACAAAAGCAATATTCATACCGTACGGTTACATAGTTATGGAGATCAACTGGCATTGCCGGTGTACAAATTAAACAGCAGCGACCGCCTGGAATTGCACTTCGATGATATGGATGCAAATGTAAAAAGCTATTACTACACTTACCAGTTGTGCGATTATAATTGGAAGCCCGTTCTATTAAGTCCCTTTGATTATGTAAAAGGATTTACCCAGCAACGAATTACTAACTACCGTTATTCTTCCATTTCTTTTACCCGGTATACCCATTACCAGGTTATTTTACCGGAGACAAATTCGTTGCCTACACGCAGCGGCAATTATTTGTTAAAAGTTTATTTAGATGGCGATACATCCAAACTGGCATTTACAAGAGCTATGCTTGTGTTGGAACCCAAATCTTCGGTGATTGCACAATTTATCCAGCCATTTACGCCGCAATATTTTAAAACGCATCAGCGTATAAAGTTTGCAGTAAACCTTGAAGGATTGAACGCATTTAATGCGAGCCAGCAAATAAAAGTTGTGGTGATGCAAAACAATCGTTGGGATAATGCTATTACAAATGTTCCACCCACATTTGTGCGTGGAAATTCATTGGAATATAATACAGAGAATAATTTTGTTTTTCCCGGAGGAAAAGAATGGCGTTGGCTTGATTTAAGAAGTTTCCGTTTGCAAAGCGACCGGGTGGCAAAGGCTGATTATTCAAAGGCGGCTACAAAAATTTATGTAAAGCCGGATATTGACCGTTCCAGTCAACGATATATTTATTACCCGGATTTAAACGGTATGTACGAGGTTATTACTTATGAAAGTATTAATCCATACTGGCAAGGCGACTATGCTACCACTGAATTTAGTTTTCTTACGCCTACACAAAAACCTTACGCCGATAAAGACCTTTACCTCTTTGGGCAACTTACCGATTACAAATTAAATGACGCTACAAAAATGCAGTTCAATGAAGAAAAAGGTATCTATGAAAATGATCAGTATTTAAAGCAGGGGTATTACAGTTATGGTTACATGCTGGTTGATAAAAATGATCCAACACAAAAAACACTATTGGACGATAACTACTGGGAAACTGAAAATAATTATACCATACTGGTTTATTATAAATCCTTCACCGATCAATCCGATCAATTAATTGGCATAGGTAAATTAGATACAAGAACGGATGTGCCCGGTATTATTTTCTAAATAAATAATTATTACTTCAATTTTTCGGCTAATAAAAACATAGCCCGTATATTTGCACCGGCAAGTCTTATACGACCAGCTCCTGTTGAACTCCCCCAGGACCGGAAGGTAGC
>JBDUEK010000072.1:0-30835 GCA_040002495.1 Ferruginibacter sp. | reverse complement strand
AAAAGGCTAATGCAATTAAGGGGTCTTCAAAACTAAGTGGCAGATATATTATGCTTCCCGCTGTATCAAAATGTGTTATGAATATTGTTGCCTATTACACAATCCCATACAGTGTAAAGTATAAATTGTACTCACATCTTCAGAAATACTACAGAATGCCAAAGTAGTTTTGCACGGAACTAAAACTGCAAAATGATAAAAAGTTTATGGGCGTTGATAGGCCTGGTTTGTATAGTATTTACAGCTCAATCGCAATCGGGTATTAAAATTTCCACCATTTCTTTTTCCGGGTATTTAACTGATACTGCAACAGGGTTGCCGCTGGCAAAAGCTACGTTGGTTTTAAAGAAAACAAGTGCCGGTGCGACCTTTAGCGTAACTGCAAGCACAGATGATGCCGGCCATTTCGTTTTTGATAACCTGGTTAGAGCTGGTTATAAATTGAATATTACATTCACCGGTTACAATACTTTTTCTAAAAATTATTTATTGGATCAATCAATAAAAGCTGATTCATATACCGATCATATTCGCCTGTCTTCGTCCATAAAATTATTAAATACGGTAACCGTTGTTGGCACAAAAAGCATCATAGAAAATAAGCCAGACAGAATTGTTTACAATGTGGACAAAGATGTAACATCGCAAGGTGGCACCGCTACCGATGTATTAAAAAAAGTGCCGCAGGTTACGGTTGATATCAATGGAAATGTAGAATTATTGGGCAACCCCAGCGTACGTTTTTTGATTAATGGAAAGCCCTCCACCATGTTTGGCAACAGTGTGTCGGATGCGTTGCAATCTATTCCTGCATCGCAGATACAAAGCATTGAAGTAATGAGCAGTCCCGGTGCAAAATATGATGCAACTGGTACCGGCGGCATCATCAATATTGTGCTAAAGAAAAATAAGGCGCAGGGTTTTAGTGGCATCGTGAATGCAACGGCCGGCACAAGGCTGGAAAACGGTTCATTGAATCTTAACTACAAAAAGAACAACGTTTCAATTAACGGTTATTTCAATGGCAGCTCGCAATTGAAAGTAAAAACCCTGTCGGAACTTACCCGGAATTCATTCGACACGGCATTGGGCAATCAGTATTATCTCTATCAAAAAGGCAACAGCAACTTTTCCCGGAACTCTTATCGGTCGGGACTTGGCATGGATTGGGACATTACAGCAACAGACAATTTTTCTTTGTCACTGGGATATGATCATTTTGGCAATACCAACAATGGATTATACAGCCAGTACAACAAGGAGTCAGATAAATTCGGCAGCATTGTAAGTGACCAGAATAATACCCGAAAATCAAACACACAATTTGATAACGGCAATTTTGATATCAGTGCCGATTATAGAAAGAAGTTTAATAAAGACAAGCAGGAATTATCGCTTTCCTTTATCCATAGTTCGGGCAACAACAATACCTACTACCTGCAATCGCAGCAGTCTGTTGTTAATGATTCTGTTTTTTCAGGTTCTACCAGCAGGAATCCCGGTAAGGATCATCTCTACAGTTTAGCCATCGATTATTCAACACCCATTACAAAAGATTTTATTGTAGAAACAGGTGTGAAGCTGGAAACGGAAGAGCTGATCAGCAATGCAAATGTGTATACATTTTCGCCACAGGTATACGACTATGTTTTTGATACCAAACAAACTTATAATTCATCCTTTAAACGTAAAGTATATGCAGCCTACGTTTCAGGCACTTTTAATTTATTGAAAGTGTTGAACGTAATTGCAGGCGCAAGGTTGGAACATACAACTAACAATGCTTTTTACAGTAATTCCGGTAAAGCCAATATTCCCGATTACAATAATTTTGCTCCATCAGTTATAGTGTCGCATACTTTTCAGCATCAGCAGGTATTAAAATTCAGTTACTCGTACCGGCTGGAAAGACCCGAATACAGGGACCTGAATCCATTTATAAACTTAGCGGATCCTCATAATATTGTTACTGGTAATCCAAACATTCAACCCGAAATTGGCCGGGACTTTCAATTGGGTTATAGCCAGAATTTTGGCAGCGACAACAATATCAATATTATACTGCATTACACCCACAACAGTCCGGATATAAAATCGTACACAACTTTTTATCCGGAGTTCCTGGTGGGTGATTCAACTTATTCCAATGTGAATGTAACAAGGCGAAGTAATATCGCCAGTGAAAACAGGTATGGAGTAAATCTTTCCGGTTCATTTACCATCGGCAATAAAATTACCGTGCGTCCCAATCTCCAGTTTCACAACCGACAGGTAAATAATATTTATAATAACCCTGCCAAAATAAGTGGCTTTGAATATCGTGGTAACGTAAATGCAAATTACCAGGTGAGCAAAACATTGGTAGCGGAAGTTTTTGGAAACTATCGCTCCGGTATTAAATGGCAGGGGCGGCAAGGGGGCTTTTATTCTTATTCAGTAGCGGTGCGCCAGCAATTGTTTAAAGGAAAAGCAAGCCTTGGGCTGGTTGCGGTAAATGCATTTGGAAAATACCTTACACAAAGAACAACTCAACTGGCAAGCGGGCTGAATGCTACAACCGTGTTGAACATTCCTTACCGATCAGTGGGCATCAACTTTATGTATAAGTTTGGCAAGCTAAAAATAAAGGCCAAAGACGCTGATAATTTATTGGCAAAACCACCGGTGGAATAGTTTGAGAATGGTCAATGAATAGTAAATGGTGATTCAATGTTGTTTACTTAAAAAAATATTTTGTTGACTAGCAATTGTATTTCAATATAGCATCGTTGTGTCACTCACTTTTACAGAATACCGTTGGGCAACAATCAAACAAAATGCCTAAGTAAACCATATAGAATAAGCGATGGCCAATAAAAAATCACTGCGATTTATTTAATGATGAAGTTAGTACCTAATCAACCGCCAACGGGGCTGATAGCCGCCGTTGGGGTAGCCTAACCCCGTCAGCGGTTGCAAACCCTGACGGCGGTTAACAACATAAGATGCCCAAATAAACAACATTGAATAAAGGATGGTCAATGAAAAGTCACTGTGGTTTATTTAATGATGAAGTTAGTATCTAATCATTCGCCAACGAGGCTGATAGCCGCCGTTGGCGGTTAACCTAACCCCGTCAGCGGTTGCAAACCCTGACGGCGGTTGTCACTAAGTAAACTGTAATTTTTATTTAAACACAAGAATTTTAAAACTACCGGGTAATATTTTTTTTGTGTCTCCTTCATACATAGCGGCCGCCAGGTATATCTTTTTAGTCTTGTCATCCAATGCCATTGTTTTGCAACCCTTTTGCGTAGCAAGCACCTGTATGGTTTTATACTGCGTTGGTGTTTCCTGTTTTACAATGGTAACATTGCCTTCACCATTTGAACTATAAATCATTTTTGTTGATGCATCAAAAACCACCGCATCCACTCGTCCACCAATTGCAATTGAATCGATGATCGTTTCTTTTGCAATGTCAAAAATGATCATTTCTTTGTTGGAACAAACACTGAATAAAATATTGTTTTCCCGGTCAATCGCCAACCCGGATGGCTCATCACCTGGTGCAACGGACCATTGTTTTGTAACAGCCAAGGTCTTTGTATCAATTTGAACCAACAGGCTCTTGTCTTCTATGTTTACATAGATATTGCCTTTTAAATCTGATACAGCAAATTCAGGCTTCCCTGGTAAATCGATGGTTGCTATTACTTTTAAAGTGGCCGCATCTATTACAGTAGCATTGTTAGATTTACCATTGAAAGTAAATATTTTTTTACTGTACCCATCGTACATGATCGCATCGGGATTTTTTCCGGATACAGCTAAAGTATCAATTGTTTTAAAGGTCTTAAGATCGAAAACAGTTACGCTGTTTGCCTTTCCATTACTTATAAAACCCCTGTTGAGTTCGTAATCAAAAGCAATACCATGTACACCCAATGTGTTGGGTATTTCGGCAACCATTGCATCGTTGTCAACATTTGCAACCAGTACTTTCGTGGCATGAGAAAAATAAATATTCCTGTTTACTTCGTCCACCGCTGCATAATCCCAGCCAGCCTGATCGCCAACCTGAATTGTTTTATAAGGAGCGTAATTATGTTGCTGTGACATACTTGTAAGCGATACAGATAATAGGGCGATGGTCGACATCACCAGGTTTTTTGTTTGCATGTTTAATGGTTGATTTTAATTGTTAACGTAGTTGGATGTTTTCACAAATTTTTTCAAAAGTTTCGGTACGCATTGCATTTAACGTAACCGATTTGCCATTCACTTGTATCATTGCCAATACAGGCGGTGCCGTAAAATATTTAAAGTCTTTTGACCATGGACTCGGCAACATGGCATAAGGTGCCGAACCACCTCCGCCGTTGTTGATATTGTAAAAAGAACGGGAGAGCTTTATTTTTTTACCTTCATAATTTTCTGTGTACACAGATGATTGCGGCGTTATTTCAAGACAGGAAAAATTATGTTCGTCACCGGAAATAAAGCCAATAAATTTATTGCTTTTATTTACGCAGATATCCAGTATTTCGTCCCTGCGTTCAATGGTTCCTTTTGCCAAAGGAACACCTGCTACTACGGCCCTGTTTTTATTTTCACCTTTCCACCACATCGCATCTGCAAGATGATCGCCATTTGGAAAAACGGCGCCATGTACTACCACAAAAATGTGATCGATCATTTTATTGGCTTCCATTTTTTGCATGGTTTCTTTAAGCCATTTTACCTGCTGATCCATAATGTATCCCTCAGGACAACCACTGGTAATGGAAGGGTCTTTGCTCTCCCAATATTCAGTATTCAACACAATCATTGCAACATTGCCATAGGTATAGTAATAAACATTTTCTTTATAAGTTGGAAAATCAAGTGCCGCTGCATTTGGGTCATAGCTGGCACCATCCTCACTTACAGGCCCGTTGGGTGGGTTTACAAAAGCCTTTGCAAATCCTGCTTCGCCCGATGCAGTTGCATACGGAAACATCTCAATTGACTTTGATTTTTTTGAAACAACATCTGGCGCAAACACTTTTTTATTGGGCTCATGATCACCAAATCCGGTGTAAACAGGCGTTTTAAACCAGAATGGTTCCAACGCTCTTTTAAAGTTTGCATACTCCATATCATGGGCATCTGTTGTTGTGTTGCCGCCATTTGTAAAATCGCCCTGCACCTGCATAAAAGCTGCATTGTTCATAGCAGCCGCAGCCATAATTATCCTGGTAGCCTGGTAATTGGTGCCACCAAAATCTCTTTCACCACCACCGGTAGTAGAACGGTTGGCACTTGCAAAAGCGAAGCTAAATGGAAGGTGGCTACCTGCTGCCGGTGCAGTTGTAAAATAGTGCGTGCTTGTACGATTGTTGTACTGAACTGTGTAAATATATTTTGTTGAAGGCTTTAATCCATTTATTGTAATCTCATGATGTAATGCGACAGCCGGATCTTCGTAGGTTTTGTTATCAACGCTGATGAATGTTTTTACAGGCATTTGTGTTTCGTAGGTAATTACACAACTATCTGCAGACAGGTTATTTATCATCGGCCCTTCAATAATAGTTGGAACAATGGTGTACGGGCTTTTGCCTTCAAAAGCAACCCGGCCTTCATAAATAATGCGCCCTTGTTGATTTATGATTCTGTAACCAATAATGCCTTTTCCTTTTTCTTCCAGTTTAAAAAAATCATTTGCTTTAGTAAAAACCTTTTTTATTTCAAGCAAAGCCTTGCCATCAATCATATTAACATCTTTAGGCAAAAAAGCAATGGTGGGATCAGCTGCATTTTCGTCAAGCGGCCCGTAAGCCACAGTTCCGGTAAATCCCGGCATGTTTATATCAATAGAGATTCCTGTTTCTGTGCCGGAAGGGTTGCCAATCATTTTTGATAAAACGTACAAGTCTTTACGTTCAAGTTCTTCTACATTATCCAATCCTGTCAGCATAAGTTTACCATTATTATTATAAGCTATGCCATGCAAAACTGCAGGTATTGCTGGCTGGTTATTTTGGCTAAATGCAGTAGCGGAAAAGCTTAGCGCAATTGTAGCCAGTGAAAATATTTTCATATTAAAAGTTTGATATGATTAGTTTTTAGTAATGGTAAATTCATCGATTGTGTTGCCCTTTGTATCTACCTGTTTTAGTTTAAATGTTTTTCCATCTACATCAATCACACTCAATGAGTGAACGGTAGAAATAAATTTGTCGGTAAATTTTTGCCAGCTATCCGGATCATTGCTTTGTTCAGGATTGTATAATTCCTGTCCACCTGCACCTGTTACGATGTAAACAACACCAGTTGATTTGGTAGTTGATTTGCCATCAAACGTTTTATCTAAAATCCATTTGCCATTCACTACCCGTCCTCTGATGGTTTTATTATCTTTTCCACCAATCAACAACGTGCCTTTTTTATCAGGCGTAAAACTCATTGGAAAAGAACGTTGATAGTTATGTACATGGCCGTTAAAAACCACATCAACTTTAGCACTGTCAAATACCGGCGCCAATAAACGCATTTGTTGTTGCTCAAAATGTTCACGTGAAGAGCTAAAGCCGGGGTGATGATAAATTACAAACTTCCAGGTGCTGGCCGATGCGTCTGCCAAATCTTTTTTTACCCATTTTAGTAAATCAGCATTCGTCCAATCAACATAATTGTCTGCATCCAGCATCAACCAATGTGCGTTACCATAGTTAAAAGAAAAGTTAGTCATGGTGGGAAAGCGGTTACCGGCTGTGTTTAAAAATGAACGACGGGCAGAATCGGAAATATTTAATGCCGGATAAACAGGTCCACCTTCTTTGGAAGCTGGCCCGTTTAACGGCTGGTTCCAGAAAAAGAAATAAGCCAATGCATCCGGGTACTTGACAAAATTTCTTTCTTCCGTATCATGGTTGCCCGGAGCAGCAACAAAAGGAATAGAACGCATTAACGGCGCACCTGAATGATTGGCCGAATCGGCATTGTACACGGGCCAAAAATTTTCATCATATTCCCTTACCAGTCCATGCTCATATACAATATCTCCCGGAATTACTACCAGGTCCGGCTTTGCCAAACCGGCCTGCTCTGCAATCAATTTTGCATCTACCGTGCCTGCTCCAATGTCGCCCATTGTTACAAAGCGAAAAGATTGGTTGGCAGCTTTTGGAGCTTTGGCAGTAGTTATAAATACCTGTTTTTTATTTCTGCTGATTCGATAATTGAATTCAGAACCTGCAACAAGATTTGCAAGGCTAACCATATAAATTCTTCTCTTACCAATATTGGAAACAGCCAGTATTTTAAAACCTGGGATTGAAACTGGCATCCATTTTTTTGAGCCTGCCGCTTTTGTTTCCACTAACCAGGTGGCGTCCTCGTCATTTGCCTGCCATAAAATGTCCAATGTTGTGGAAGAGGGATTTGTTCCAATTTGCAAATATGGCTTTGCAATGAATGGGGAATTGCTGCCTGCTTTATCCTGGCAACTAACGCCGATGGAGCATAAAATGGCAAAGAAGAAAATTGATAGTTTCATATTTTTTTTTAATTGTCTGATTTGTTTACGTTTCCACCAGGGATAAAATCCGCTGATAGTTGGACATAATATGTTGATCCTTGAAATTGATCATTGTAAAAAATGATTTCCATGCAAGCATGATAGCCTTGATAGTGATAAATGGAAAAATATAAATAGTACAGCCGCTATCTTTCTATGCCAGGTACCACAGTTCGCTAATAAGGATATTTGAAATCTTAACTGATATTAAAAGGGTACTACCGAAATATATATACAGTAGTACCCTTATGCTTATTTATGGAATAATATTAATGCTGATTACCATAGCCGTTGCTTTGAAAAGCCCCGATATCTTTTCCCGGAGGTGTAATTTCTGTAGCGCCGTAAATTAGATCTACAGGTACATCTGCCCGTGGCGAAAATCCAATATAACCCTTACCAATACAGGGCGATGTTGACTTTAAACGAAAATCATAATTACCAACAAAAGAGATATCTCTCAGTTTTAATCCTGCCGGCATTGGGCATGGGGCATTTACAAACTGTGGATTATTAGCACCCAGTATGGCCGGATTAGCTGAATAGGTTGCACCCGGTGTCCAGTCAACCGGCAAAAAGCTGGAAGGTGTTGGCATGTCTGTTGCCGGAGCATTGCTAATACAAACGCTGATGGCACTTGTTGGATAAATATTATTTGCGACCGCAGTAGAATCTGCGTAAGTGTAATTGTATCCGTAACGAAGATTGGCTGTATCAGCTATAGGATTTTGTACAACCCTTAAACCAAATTTACAGTTTATGATCAGGTTGTTGTAAGCCATGCCGCCTGCACCTTCTTCAAAATTGATAGAACCACCACGACCGGCTGAAGACCTTCTGTAACCGCAGTTGATGATAGTATTATTGTAAATGCGCATATTGCTACCCGGTACACCTGCCACAGCGCCTGCGTTGGATAACTTAGGGCCGTTGGTAGCCATACCTATACAAAGATTGTATGCAAAATCACCTCTTAATCCTGCCTTGCCATTTAAAGCTTCCCCACCAGTGTAACCGCATTTTTCAAAAGTATTGCGCATGATAGAAGCCTTGCCGCCCAATATTCTTAAAGGATCATCTTTACTTCCGTAAAGCCACGAATCTTCCATTACAAAAACACCATTGGGGTTTTGAAAGAATACGGGATAAGGGCTTGTATATACCTGTTTAATTCCACTTGTTGCAGGAATTGCCGCTCCGCCAAATTCTACATGCGTCCATTTAAAAATCATCAACGGGCAGGTAGCCCCACCAATAATACCAATCCATTGACCGTTTAAAGCCGGATCAACATTGGGATCGGCGCCATAAGTATCGGTTTTTACAGCACCGGGAAACGTAAAAACATTTGGCTTTGCCTTTGTACCCAGGCAAATAAAAGTTCCTCGTACACCAATGCCGTATTTGCCGGTAAAGTTAACAGTAACGCCTTCCTGTATAATTAATGTATCTTTTTCATTAACAAATATATCGCCGCAAACTGTGTAGGTTTTACCTGCCAGCATGGTACCTTTTACTGCATTATTAACCGGGTCGCTTCCAAGGCAACCTGCATCACTGATTGGAGTTGCAATAGCTACAGGAGCCTTGTACAAGTCTTTTTTATCCTCCACTTTTTTGCAACCAAAAAATAGTATGGTGGCTACCAGTAAAATATTTATTATGCTATATTTCTTCATTTTAATTAGTTGTTATTTTTTATAATTTGTATCTAAGTCCGAATAAGAAAGATGTTTTGAAAAAATCTTTTTGAACAATGATTTTGTTATTGGGATCAGACTGCATGTTTAAAGGAACATTTGTTTTAGCCAGGTATGCATTGTACGATTGATGAATGCTGGTAACAGCAGGTGCGTTGGTGAGGTTATTTATCTTGCCGTAAAGCGTAAACTTTTTTACTATTCTTTTTTCAAAAGATACATCCATCTGTGTAGTAGGTTGCAACCAATAGTGAAGCCCGGAATATGTATTTAATACAGACAGTCTTTCGCCTGTATAAACAAAGGCAACCTGCGCATCAAAACCAATTGTTGGATTTTTGTAAATCAATGAAAGGTTGGCAATGTGATTGGCCTGTCCCTGCATTGGCCTTGTTTCAGATACGTACTTGTCGGTAATACCGATGTTGGAATCCCGGTATTTATATAAGATACTGTCGTTGGTAATTTTAGATTGTGTGAACGTGTAATTGGCAGACACTCCAAATGACCCGAAGTATTTTGTAAACACTGCTTCAAAACCATAGTTGGTTGCAGCCGAGCCAATATTTACCGGTTTAAATACCTGCGAATTATATCCAAACCTGCTTACAGAAAGTTCAATTGGGTCGTTGATACGTTTGTAAAATGCACCCAGTAAAAACTGGTCGGCATTACCCGGAAATAGTTCGTAACGCAAATCAAAATTATCAGCCAGTGAATGTTGCAAACCTTCGGGGTTACCAATTTGCCTGAATAGTTCATAGTTGTCTGGTCCGTCAGGAATCAACTCAGAAAACTGCGGCCTTGAAAGGGCTTTGTAATAAGAAAGCCTAAGGGCCTGTGTTCTGTTTAGCTCGTACTTAAACTGTATAGAAGGCAATACATCAGTATAGGAAATTGTACCGTATTTGTAATCGGCTGTTATTGGAAGCTGGGCATCATAATGTTGTTTGGTATGTTCAATTCTTACGCCACCAAGCGCCTCCAGTTTTGATGATAGTTTCCATTTGCCCTGAACATATCCGGCAGCTATATCTTCTTTAAATGTATAGTTGTTGCCATTTAACTGGGCAGTAGAATCGGATCCTACAAAAGTAAATTTTGCTTCGTTAACAGATGTGTACAGTTGGTTAGCACCTGCAACACGCAATGGGTTTAAGGTATATGAGTTGTAAAAATTATCCCTGTTTTTATTTCTGTATAAGCCGCCAGCTTTCAGTTCAAATGACCTGTTAAGAATTTTAGTCCGCTTGGTTAAATTGGCATAAAATGATAAATCCTTATCGCTGTTGTTTGTCCAGCTTCTCGACATGGAGCTTAAAATATCATCACCGGCCAATGCCACTTTACTGCCCGTTCTGTCGATGCTTAAACCGCCATGAGAAAAGGATGTGAGATCTGGGATGGCATTTTTTGCAATTGAATAAGCAGCCGACCAATCCACTGTAAAAGACGAGGTGATTTTATGAACGCCCTGTAAAGTAGAATTGTAAATAGATTGATACTGCCAGGCAGTTCTGCTTGAATATGACAATGTTTGGTTGATGGCATTGGTGGTGTCAATTGACTGGCGTACCTGGTAATCAGACAGTTTTACCAATGTATTGAACAAGGAAATTTTGTTATCATTGTTAATTTTGTAATCAAGTTTCGCCGTTAAACCAAGGCGTTGCGATTGCTGCGAATAAGTACGGTTTCTTAAGTATTCAAATGCAGGGATGTCATCCACATTTGGTGTGGTTGCTGTAGAAAATACGGTGGTGGAAGTACCTCGGTATTGATTCTGGAAGCTACCGGAAACCAAAGCCCCAAACTTTTTATTTTTCCCAAAACGATCACCAAATGTTAAGCCGAAAGTAGAATTTACGGGAGCAGACTTTGCGGTATAATTTAAATGTGCCACCGAAAATTCTTTTTCACTTGCTGCATAAGTCGCACCGTTTTTTTGGTTGGGCGATTTTTTGTTCATAGCACTCTGATCAAAGTTTTGAAAGTCTTGTGTGCCAAAAATATTATTGTAACCGGTCGAAAAATTAGCTTGTAATAATTTACCCAATGGTGCATCTTTCATTACCAGGTTAATGGTGCCGCCAATGGCATCGCCTTCCATAGAAGGTGTAAGGCTTTTGCTTACTTCAAGTCTTTCTAATAATTCAGAAGGAAAAAGATCAAGCGGAATAAATCGGTTTTTATTATCAGGGCTTGGAATTTTAATGCCGTTGACAAGCGTGTTGATATATCTTTTTTCCATACCACGAATGATTGGATAACGGCCTTCACCGCTGCTACCTTTTTCGATGGTAACACCGCTTACCCGCTGCAATGCGTTTGCAACAGTAATGTCGGGTAGTAATTGCAGTGTTTTCGCTGATAAAATATTCAGAATAGGATCAGCCAGTTTTTCCAGTCTCCTGGCGTGTGCATCCTTTTCACCCACCGGTGCTGCAGTGATGGTTAAAGACTCCAACTCCCTGATAACAGGATCTAACGTAAAACTTAAATTGGTGGTTTCGTTTTGCTTTACCGTTACAGTTTTTTCGCTGGAATTATTTTTATATCCTGCATAAGAAATTGAAATGGTGTAGGTACCTGGTGTAACTTTTATAGCAAATGAGCCATCCAGTTTTACAAGTGCAGCGTATGGGGTGCCTTTTAATTTTACCACAGCGCCGATTAGGGATTCCCCGGTATTTTGGTCCAGCACTTTACCCTTTACAACCTGGCTTTGAACATTAAAGCCGGTAAAAAGAAGGGTGAAAAAAAGTAGATTGAAAGCAATAAGTGATTTTGGTAGTATCATGTCCATTTTGGTTTAGGACGCAAATATTTTCTTATTTTCTTGTTATATGAACAGTGCAATTATGTCTTGTTAATTTCATAATCTTTATATAACACTGATATAACAATAACTTCAGCATCTCTACAGAATTGGAGATTTTTAATGATTTTGGCAGGATTTTCTTATTAAACCAGGCAACACGTTAAATGCCAGGTTGCATAAGGAATAGAAAAAATAAACCGGGTTTGCTTGTATTCGAAGTAACTCTGCGGTATATTTTTTAAGTTATCGTATGCAGTTTCTGAGTTCTGTCCTTTGTACAAAATCTTTGCTGAGGAGACATCGGCGGGAGAGGGTGGGCACGTATGGATTGGAAAGAGATATTGATCGGGAAGAGTGGGGGACTTTCGACGGAATAAGTGATAGTTTTTTATCCAGCAAGTCTTATTTGTTTTTGCCTCTGTTGTGTTCCTCTAACGAATTTTAAACTACTTGTTATCCAAAGGCCGTTGCTGGTGTTTTCACCAGCAACCGAAGTTACAGCCGGTTAACCATTCAATATGTAAGAGGTCTTAGTGTGTCCATAAGTTCATATAAATACTGCCTTTAAAGAATAATTCATATCACAGTTTTTCGCTGGTTGGCGCTTCGGCCGTTGGTCAATAAGACACAACGGCGGCTTCTGGAGCAGGTTGATTTATTTAGTGCGTTACCATCAGATGCATTGGCTTTAATGCAACTGTTTTAAAATATATACCAACAACGGCAGAAAAGGATCAAAACAGTTGCTACTTGGAGAGATTTATTTCTAAACGCTCTGACCAATTTAAATTTTCCGGTAATGAATATCTACTAAATTCAATGTGCAGCACACGTCTTTTATTGTTGTTGGTTGTTCTGCCGGAAGCATGTAAAAGCAATGGCTTCATAAACATTACGCCACCTTTTTTAACGTTGCAAGTTGTTTCATTTTCATTAGTCCAGTCAATTGTTTCGGGCCTATAAATTCCTTTTAGATGAGAACTGGGAATAACTTTTAATGCACCATTTTGCCCGTTTGTTTCATCCAGATGGATGCGAATGGTAAAGTTATCCTGCAAAATGTTCAAAGGAGGTTGAACTGCAAACTGGTTTTGTTTTGTAGTCCAGGGACCAAAACCATCTGTATCAATTTTTTTATCTACCGAAATTGTCAGGTCCTGGTGATAGGATACAAACCAATTTGAATTTTCGGGTTTGTCAAAGTAAATTGACTTCACCACAAAATAATCATCACCAAATAATTCAGCAATAATATTCTTCAACTTAGTAGTGAAAACTTTATCAACTGAGGCAGGTACTTCTTTTAAAAATTGCCTTATGGCAAACAGATCTGCAGTTTTACGAAATGTTGGTTTAGAATTATCAGCCTGTGAAATTGTAAAAAGCAAATCGTTGATTTCTTCGGCTGAATAAACGTCATCTACAATAGTGAAACCTTGATTTGAAATTTGGACTTTCATAGTTTATAAGGTGGCTAAATAAACCTGGTATTGGTTTTAAAGCTGCAACAATTTTTGTTCAATATGCTAATTATTTTCCTGCATTGGTTCATTTAAAAACTTATTAATCATAGATATTGTTGCAGCAATTAATGTGGAGTTTTGCGGTGCTGTTATTTCGCCGATATAATCGCCATGCCCGCCGGGAATTATGGCAAGCTGTGAACCGGGTAGCAGGCGATGCATTTCTACTGCATGTTCAGGAGTAACCACGTCTTTATCGCCGATAATAATAAATGCAGGGGCTTTAATTGCTTTCATCTGTTCATCTGTAATATTTGGGAAAGCCTGCATTCTTGCCACATCTCTTTCATACATCCGATGCAGTGCATTAGTGTCGGGATTTATTTGCAGAAAGGCGTCTTTGTAAATTTGTGGCATGCCTTCAAATGTGGCTTTGCTCATCATATCCCAGAACCAATCGGGTGCTCCTGACATCTTATAAAAAATAGAAGCAACAACTATTTTGTTAGTCATTTCAGGATGGCGGATGGCAAACTGTAGTGTTGTGCTTGCGCCGTTGCTGAAACCAAAAATATCCGCTTTGTCAATGTTGAGTTCCTTTAAAAGAGCGGCAATATCATCTGCATCCTGTTCAAATGTTAAAGGCCTGTCTATATCAGCCGTATGTCCATGCGCCTGCATCTCTACAGCAATTACTTTATGAGTTGTTGCGAACAAAGATAACACCCTCCCGAAGCTTGTTTGGATAGTTGATCCGCCACCATGAATTAAAACCAATGGTGTTCCTGTTCCATGAATTTCATAATACATTTTTAACCCGTTAATGGCCGCATAACCAGTTTTGATGTCTTGTTTCATTGGATTATTTGTTGTCGTTGGTGATTCCAATTTTTTACTGTTTGAGTTGGTGCAGCCCGAAATTAATAAAGCTACCAGAATTAATGAAATTGTTGTTTTTATCATTTGTTAAACTTGATTTCATATAGTTGGGGTTATGTTCGAATTGTGATTAAAATCCCGCTTGTCGCAAGTCGGGATTTTGCCTCTGTTGTGTTCCTCTAACGAATTTTAAACTACTTGTTATCCAAAGGCCGTTGCTGGTGTTTTCACCAGCAACCGAAGTTACAGCCGGTTAACCATTCAATATGTAAGAGGTCTTAGTGTGTCCATAAGTTCATATAAATACTGCCTTTAAAGAATAATTCATATCACAGTTTTTCGCTGGTTGGCGCTTCGGCCGTTGGTCAATAAGACACAACGGCGGCTTCTGGAGCAGGTTGATTTATTTAGTGCGTTACCATCAGATGCATTGGCTTTAATGCAACTGTTTTAAAATATATACCAACAACGGCAGAGTATATTGAAAAGATTTATCTAACCTTTCTGTTCTGAATAAAAATGTTTGAATCATAAAATGTTATCTGCTTGCTGCCAGTGGGTGAATAAAGATATAGTAGAAATGTTAGCGATTGGGTGTTTATTGTATCCTTTTCCTGTAAACCAAACTCCTGCAACAGGTGACACCTTTCCGAAAGGTGTCACCTGTTGCAGGAGTTCCCTAATTCAATCAAGTAATTACACCGGCAACTGCCCCCTTCTATCTTTTAATGAAGAAGCAGAACTGCTAAAGGTGAAATCATTCTCAACTGTTTTGGCATTTAATATCCTGGCCAATGTGGCTTTCACAGTTGGTATATCATCATCAAAAGCACCATGAGCCGTGGAGGTGGAATGTGTGGTTGATCCTTCAGGATTTGCATTGGGAGAAAGCACCAGTTCTGCATTTTTACCTTTAAATAATGCAGCTAGTTCGGGATCTTTTTCAATAAATTTTTGCATGCCAAGAATGGCTTCACCATCGGGCCTGAACAAAGGGATTCTAAATCTTTTTTCAAATGCATTGGACACCAGGTACAAAAGCGATTTGTTATAAATCTTTGCGCAGTTATCATCGTTCTCTGCCTCGTCGTTTAAAATAAACAAGGCAAACTTTTCGATAGCTTTATTTTTTATAGCAGACAGGTAACAGGTTTTAAATAATTCAACGGTACATGCCGGTGCCCACATGGTGCAGGTTAATACCGGCAGTCCGTAACCGGTTGTACCTTTTAGCGGACCATCTTTAATTTTACCTTTTGATGTAAGCAGTTGTAGCAGGGGCGCATGAAAAATACTGCCGGCACTATGGCCCACCACATGAATTTCAAAATCGTTGTTGTATTTGTTGGCAAGGTCCTTTATATGTGCTAAAGCTAAGCGGGCTCCACCCGTTTTTGAAGTGGTAGATAAGATGGCATTTTCTTTCATTTCATCCCATTGCAATTTGCCGGTTAGCTTTCGGGCCAATGGTTCCAGTGCATCATCGAGCCGGTTCAACAAAAAATCTTTTGCACTATCAAGAAAACCTTCGGGCCTGTTCCTGTCAAACGCATCTTTTAAAAGGTTTGTAAGCGTTGTCCAGTAATCGCTATGCCAGATAAATGAAATGGGATATACCTCCTGTTCAATCATAGCTTTCCTGTATTCAGCCAGCCGCTGCACGGCAGATACTTCAGAAACCAGGCCCCCATGTGCATATAATAAAATTCGCTTCTTTTTCCAGGTTGCTGTTATCCTTGGGAAGTCTTCTTCAAAAATTGCTTTAACCGAAGATTCAGTCGTACCAAAATTTCCACCAACATTTAACTGGCCATCATTTCCTACGCTTATAATATGAGGGCGCAAATCCGAATAGGAATATGCATTCGATTTTCCTGCGCCGGCAGAATGGGCAATTGCCGTTGATTCAATTTTCATTAATGTAACGGGGGCACCCAGTCTTGCAACCCATACATCTGTACCATTGGCAAGCCAGTCATCATAAGAAATTTGTGCAAAGCCTTCTTTGCCCCAGGTATTGCTCCATGAATTTTGTATCCAGAACCCATTGCTATCATACGCAACAATTGCAAATGCATGGCCACCTGTCAGCTTTTCCATGTAAGGAATTATTCCGGTTTCATCCACCACGTCCCAGCCTTCATGTACAGCGCCTGTGGCGTACAAAATACCAACTTCAGCCAATGCGCTATGCATTGCAACCAGGTCTTTGTGATTAACGCGGTAGTAGGCGCCCAATGGCCTTTTTAAAGCATCTGAGGAGCGGGCTTCATTAAACTGTTCTTTCCTGCTTTTATTTTTGTAGGGCCAGCAAGCATCTCCGCAGATACCGTGTTTGTGCCAGCCTTTCATAGCACCCCTGGCACTTGAGCCACTGTAATGTTCACCCGGCCACTCATCGTATCTTCTTGCCATTTCATAAATCATACGTGGGCTTACGGAGTTAGGATCGGGAACAAATTTTCTTCTTCTTAACAGGTAATTAGCCACGGTAGCCAATCCAAATCCCGTACAGGCGCCTTCCTGCCCCTGGTCTAATATGGGTACCTCATATTTTTTATATTCTTCCAACTCAATACTTGTGGGAACTTCGTACAGAGACGCAACATACATTTTATCTCTAAAATCCAATGTGTCGGGTCTTGCATTATAAATTCTGTTTTGTTTAACTGTTTTGGTTGGCATACAATAAATTTTATTCCATCAAATGTATTACCAAACGATCGTTAATGCAAGGGGGAAATACCTGATTCTTAAAACCGGGTGCAGGTTTCCTGAATTTTCAAATTTGCTTTGGAAAATTTGATTGGGCCAATTTCACAATTCAATCATCTCTCTAAACTGGCTAGTTTTTCCGGCTGTTGTTTTATACAATTAGGTGCTTAATTTTTAATTTCCTGTCTTGCCGGTTGCTTTGCCTCTTCGTCACCATACTTTTCCGTTAACTGATAATATTTAATGGCATTTTCTTTTGGACTAAGATTCGGTCTTTCTTTTAATACTTAATCTTTTTCATTTTCCAAAGGATAATTGCTGCCAGAATAAAAAATACACACATGAATATTACAAAAAAACCAACCGTTTTACCTGAATTTCCTCTTTCAAAATATGACTTGTCACCCTTGTCAATAAATTGCGTAAATCTGTTTATTCTTTCTTCCTTAGTGTTGTTGGTTTGGTAATAAAATACTGTAACATTATCCCCGACTTTTAGACTATCAATTTGTTCAAATTTTGGTTTGAAATCACCCGATTCATTGCCTACAAATATTTCAAAGGGAAATTCATAACCTTGTATTTTTAGGTACCTGTATTTGCCCGGATTTGTTATTGGTAATTTTCCAAGTTGTTTATCTAAATAAACTATTTGTCCGGTAGTTTTTTCATACTCAAACTTTTGTTTTGAGTTCATTTGAATATGAAAAACCATTAAAGCTATCAATAAAATTAAAGCAGCTATTATGCCTCTCAGATTTAGTGGAATTGAAATCATTTCTTCTATCTGGTTGTTTTATTTGAGTTGTGCTTTATTCTCCCGACTATAGAGTTGAACACTATTGTTCAATAGAAAGATAAACGTCTACTTCTGCATTGTTCCAGTCCTTGCTCCTTTCATCATACACTTCAAAATCAATTTGATGCGTTCTGGGAATATTTGAAGCCCATATTTCTATCCAGACATTTGTCATGCATGCCGGCATTATTCCTTTTGCAATAATTTTGTGGTAGGTTCCGTGTGGGATCGTCAAGCTTTGTAATCCCTCCGGAACAGATGTGCCTGGATTTACTTTACAACCTACAAAATATGAAAAGGGTTTTGTACTATCTCCCTCGTATTGGTGGTATACGCCAAATATTTCGTCACTCAATTTGCCAGGAATTGTAGTTGCATATTTTCCTGTTTCAAACTCGTGCCATAAGTTTCCACAATCAATGCCCGATTGTCCATTAGTATTGATTGTTTTTGTTTTTAGCGTCAGGCCAATTAAATGGATGTTGTCTATTTCAACATTATTCATAAGTTTTGTTTTTATATGCCTCGTTAAATATGATTTGCTGCAACTTCTTCTTTAGCCTCCCTACAGGTGACACCTTTTTGAAAGGTGTCACCTGTAGGGAGTTGGGGTGGACTGTTTAATGTGCTTAGTTTTATTTCAACTTCTAACCTGAATTCTGAATATTGTTTTAGGGTTTCTTACTTTTTGTATAAATGAAATCGCCGCAATAATAAACAATGCGCCAAAGATTAATGAGACATTTTTAGTTCCTAATGATGCTAATGCCAAAACGATTCCTGCAACGGAATTTTTATGATCACCGGAAACACCATATTCATTTCCATTTTCAATTCCTGCGGCAATATAAAATGTCCATAGAAAAATTGCAGTAACTACGCCCATTGCAATCAAGGGCTTTTTACCTGCCTGGATTTTAGAATATTTGTCGGTATAGAACTTTGCATTTGGAATATTTGTTTTAAAATACTCGAAGATTTCTTTTCGTTTTTCTTCATCTTTTATTCTTAAATGTTCAGACGAGTCACTGCCAAATAAAACTTCAATGTAGGTACGGTTATCTTCCAAATTTATTTGCTTTAAATAATGCAGCGGAATTGCTGTAAAGTTTTTGGTCGGAATTACTTGCGATTGCAAGTTGTAAATTACGGTTTCAATTTCGTCAGTGCCAGGGTTGCCACGGTAAATTGTGCCATTGTCGTATGCGATTATTTTGTCATCGCTTTTTTCATAACTTCTCCAGAATTTCATTCTTAAGTATTGTTTAGCTTGTTTAGTGATTTGGGTCTGATAAAATTAATATCAGGGTTTGTTTCGCTGAATTAGCCATATTAACCTGTTCGGCAATACATCAAATATAACAGCATAAACGCAACAAATAATCAGCAGCAGTTTAATTGTTCATGGCCCAATAGAATTACAGAACGTACAAGTGTGCGACGCAACGATGCTTAATAGTAGCATTGTCGCCTGGTACATAAAAAATTATGGCAGCCTTTTTAGGTTTGTGAATTATGATAGTAATTTGCTCAAGGTTTGTATGTTTCCCTCGACAGGTGACACCTTTTTTAAAAGGTGTCACCTGTAGGAGATTTTGTGTCACCTTGAAGGAGACAAATTCCCCATCTTCTTCCTCAGCAATTTCTTTTCTGCATCTGATTGGGTGAGGGTTATTGCTTTTTCAAAATTTGCTCTTGCTTTTTGTTGATCGGTTGTGGCATATATTTCGGCCAGTAAACTGTAGTAGAGATAATGTTTTTTCCATTCTGTAAGAAAGGGAGAATCGTTTAATTCCGGTAAGGTAGCAGCGCCACCTTTTAATTTATAAACAACCGTCATGCGGTTGAGGGCTACTATGGCAGTGGGATGTATTTGTGCCAGCAGGTCGTAATAATTTAGTATCTGTTGCCAGTTGGTGTCTTCAAATTTTTTAGTGCTGCAATGTTCGTAAGCAATGGCAGCTTCAATATGGTAGGTGCTCAGGCTGTCGCCAAAAGCCGCTTTGTTCATGTAGTCGTTTCCTTCCGCTATGAGGGCCAGGTTCCATTTACTGCGGTCCTGTTGTGCAAGCAGTATTATTTCGCCTTCAGCATTTATACGGCTGTTTATTCTTGCTGCATGAAAACACATTAGCGCCATTGCTGCATATACCTGTGGCAATTGTGTTTGCCTGTTGTTGCATAAAAGTTTACACAGGTACATGGCCTGGGCCAGCAGGTCCTTGCGTATTAGCTCTTCGGAGTGGCTGGAATTATAGCCTTCGTTAAAGATTAAATAAATGGTTTTTAAAACGGCTTCGGTACGGTCTTTTAAAAGTAGCGTATCGGGAAACTCCGGCTTTATTTTTTTCTCCCTAAAAAATTCCTTAGCCCGGTAAATTCGTTTAGAGATCGTATCTTCTGAAGTAAGAAATGCTTTGGCAATTTCTGCAGTAGAAAAACCACAAAGTGTTTTAAGCACCAGGCTTATCTGGTATTCGGTTGAAAGATCGGGATGGCTGCAGGCATACATCATCCGCAATTGATCATCTTTTATTTCATCTGCCTGCCATAGTTTTTCCATCTGTATGGCCAGGGTATATTCCGACCGCAGCAGTTTTCTTTCGGGATCATTGAAATCTATTTGGGAAGAGAATTTATTTTTTCGAAGGGTATCAATTGCCTTGTTTTTTGCAACCTGCATCAGCCATGCCGAAGGATTATCGGGCAATCCTTTTAGCGCCCAGTTTTGCACTGCGGCAAGAAAAGTTTCCTGCACCACGTCTTCTGCCAGCTCCATATTTTCTGTACCAAATATCTTACTAAGCACAGCAACCATCTTACCCGATTCGTGCCGGAAAAGATGGTCGGTTAGTTTGTTGATATCATCGGAAATTTTTAGCAATCGGCCGTTAATGTTTTTTGCCAGGAAGGCGAAAAAGGCGTTATTATTGGCTTTACGCCTTCCCGTATTTCCGGCGATTATTATTTTTGTGCCTCATCAAAACTCATCATCCAGGCAATGCCGAACTTATCGGTTAGCATACCAAAATAGGAGCCCCAAAACGTCTTACCCATGGGCATGGTCACTTTACCACCCACTACAAGGGCATTGAATAATTTATCAGCTTCGGCCTGGCTATCGGCAGTAATGGATATTGAAAAATTGGTGCCTGCATTGGCAGTTTGCCCAAATGCAGCCGAAGTATCACTGCCCATGAGAATTGTTTCCTTGCTGATGGGCAATGAAATGTGCATGATTTTTTCGGCTTCTTCTACAGGAACAGATTTACCATCCATTGGCGGCATTTCTTTAAAACGGCCGACATAAGGAAATTCACCGCCAAAAACTGATCTGTAAAATAGAAATGCTTCTTCGCAGTTGCCATTGAAAGTAAGGTAGGGGTTTATAACAGCCATCGTTTTTATTTTTAATTGTGAAGAATAGTATCTTTAAAAATACAACCATCTTTTTCAATATTTTTGAAAAAGATGGTTGTTAATAAAATAGTAACACTTTAATTTTTTGGAAAATTTTCATCGGCCATTACTTCTTCAATCTGTTTAATATGCCGCCCGGTATGCGCCGACATAAATAACAATACCTGGTAACCATCAATGGTACCAAAGGGCAGTTGTTGATAACGGTTCCGCAGGTCTTCCTTTGTTCGCTTTACAAAATTGATATGCTCCTTTCTCTTTTCAAGGAAATCTTTTAGCGTTGCTTCATGCGAACCATATTTGCCGGTAGGCTCAAAAGATTTGATTGTTTTTACCTTATGGCTGCGATCAACAATCATAGCCAGTACCTGGTCATCGGTCATTTTTACACTATCTCTTTTTGAAGGATCCGCGGTTGTCTTTAACAAACCATCTATCATAGCAAAAATATTATTTTCTGAAATGGCTATATGCTCGGTACATTCAGCAATTGACCAGGATTCGGGACTGCTTTTAAAATTAAGCTGTGCCGCACTCAATCCTTTAAGAACGTTAAGAAGGTGATCCTTTGTTTGGGTCATTTCTTCAACAGCCTTTTTTCTTTCGGTACTGGTGAGTTCGGTATCCGCAGTGCTGAAACTAAACATGGCCAACACCAATAACGGTAGCATGATCTTTTTCATAATTATAAAATTTAAGTTAATTACATTTTGAGCTCATTGATTTCCCTTACTTCTACTGTGCCGTTTTCAAATTCAAGTATGGGACAGCCTTTTGAAATTTCTATTGCTTCGTCAAAGTTGCCGGCTTTGCACGCAAGATAACCACCTACCATTTCTTTGCCTTCCATAAAGGGCCCGTCACTGACTGTTTTTTGTATTCCTTTTAAAACTTTTCCTTCATGGCCAAGTGGTTGGGCGCCAACTAATTTCCCCTGCTCCTGCAAGCCGCTCATCCATAGCATCCATTTTTGCATGTGTTCCTGCCATTTTTCCGGAGACTTCTGCAGGGCCTCATGGTCGCCACCCCTGAATAATAATAAATACTCTTTCATATTTTCATATTTTAAATTTAATAAAAAAATTTAGTGTTGTCCGACTAAACTTCTGTATCCGTTGCTACGCCTGAATGACCTCACCCAACGCTCTCCAAAGCAGAGGGGCTAGAACATTCAACCAGTAAGAGTTGTAGCGATATTGTATATTTTTAGTCGGACAATAGTGAAAAAAATTAATTAACGGGATCCAAAAATGTTGCCGATGTGGGATCGCTGTCAATATTCATTACAGGCCTCACCTCCACATTGCCGCCATATAAAAGATTTGGGCAGGCTTTTGCAATGTCAGTTGCTTCATCAAGCGAGGCAGTTTTTACAATCACGTAACCACCCAGCATTTCCTTTGCTTCAAGAAAAGGGCCATCGGAAATTACATTCCCGGGCCTGATGGTTTTTCCCTGTGGCAATAACCGGTTAGTACCGCTGTAGTTTCCCTGCTTTGCAATTGTACTGATCCATATTTGCCATTCTTTCATTAAGGCGCCCATTTGCTCAGCAGTAGGCTTAAGTTCATCATGGGCTTTTTCGTTTCGGAAAATCAACATATACTCGTTCATTGTATTAAATTTTGGTGTTACAATAAGGGGTTTAATATTTCATCGCTTCTTTGGTAAAATACTTTTTTAGAAAACCAATCTGGCCAATATCATAGCTTTCATGTTGTGCAAGAAATGCAACAGTACCGCCAATGGTGCCATCACCCGTAGGATCGGGAAAAGGTGCGGCGTAAGCAAGCTGCTCTTCTGTAACCGACACAAGCCCTTCCCTTATCAACGCACTGGCTTTTTTCCATTCTTCCTTTATTGTATCCAGCGAATCAAATTTCATTGATTCATCAATGGGTTTAAAATTTTCAAACATGCCGGGGTATGGATTTTCTGTTGGCTTGCCTAAAAGGGCGGCTATATTGTACCGGGCCCAAACCGTATGTGTGGCTAACCAGTTTAAGGGGTTGTTATGTTCGCTGATGCGCTTTGCGGCCTGCTCTTCGGTAACGGCTTCAAGTGCATTTAAAAATAAACGTTCATTTAAATTTAAAATAATTGCTGAATGGTGAGATGACTTAGTCATGATATTTTTATTTAGTGTGTAATTGATTTTTTTTACAAGCTATTCATATTTCTACTTTGACAAGTCAAACCTTTGTGTTTTTTTGTTGACCAGCAGAAGTTTTTTATGGCGGCATCGTTGTGTCACTCACTTGTACTGTATTTTTTCATGGCATCTTTTTCGTTCCATAATTAAACTATCGTAACCGTGAGCTACATTTTTATAAATATGTCAAAGTAGAAATATAAAATGAATTTTTTTATTTCCTGTAACCTTCGCTGCCAAACGCTTCGCCTTTACCTGTCTGGCAGTATTGCCTTAAACTTTCAAGGTAGCGGCCCCAGCTATAACAACAAGACGCATAAAAATCATCCTGTGCTTCCCAACCGTCATGCGAAAACCGAATACGGGTCTTGCCTTCATTTTCATCCAGTGAAAAAGCAATTGTATTTCCCCGCCATTCCTGGTCTTCACCCACACATTCCCAAACCAGTTGTTCGTTTGGGTTAAGTTCGGTTACTTTCATAAGAGGGCCTTTAAAATCGCCGAAATTAAATTGGAGCGTGCCTCCGGTTTCTGCTGAGCCCTCAACTTGTGTTGTCCACCAGTTTTTTAAACCATTAACGGTAGTGATGGCTTCGTATACTTTTTGCCTTGGGGCGTTGATGTGATACAATTGCTTGATTGAATAATTCATAATTTTTTAATTTTATATAGAGATGACGAACCAGGCTTGGGTATTTGGACAGGATTGTAAAAAAAATAAAAATTGTTTTGTTTATTGTGGAGATCAGGCCGTTTAAGATATGTTGAAGCGATTATCGAAGATGACGTTTATTATAAATTATACCGATTATACCGTTATTTAGTCCAATGCGATTTGCAATCGGTATAATACTCTAAGATTTTCAACGTAGTCCTTTGGACTCTTATTAAATCAAGATGGTATTACTGTCTTTAACAGAAGTAGTGTGTGAGGGAAAAGTAAGAGAAGTAAAAGAAGTAAAATATGCTGTTAAAGAACTAAGCAAAATATTATTATCTAATGCTGTTTTGTTCGATATATCCGAATAGCGCCAACGGTCAATCCGATACCTGTAAAGGCAACAGGTGTTAACCAAAGCAGGCCAAAGTTAGTTGCCTGGTCAATTTCGGTTTCAAAAAAAATTCCGATGATAAGCAGTAATACTATCCCAATTGATCCTGGCAAAAATCCTGATTTAAAAATGGGTAAAAAATAATCCATTCGTTTATACAACAGAATTGTAATTAAACCAGCCACTATTGCCGTACCAATAGCTAATAAAAATATCAATATTACAAAACTCAGAAATAGCCAAACCAGCATAGACTAAATTTGTTACTGGAAAATAATAATGCAAGATTACTTAATCCTTAACTAATGTTCAACGATTACATGGATTTCTCCGCTATCTGGACATCTTTCAACATTTTACCAATGTTCATCAATAATACAGGCAGCTGTTATTTTTTGATTACTAAGTGTAATTGAGGGCCTTTTATTTTGCAATGTATGCCATGCAAGCATACCTGTATAAATTTACACCGGCGGCGTAACCTGTTTGTAGAAATAATAAACAAACGGTAATTTGCCCCAGAGGGGCAACCTGCTTATCGGCGGTTTAATTGTAAAATTCTAGCACGTGTATGTGATTAGGCATTTCATTAATGGTAAGCATTTTATGTGTATCATTTTGTACAACAGCGGTGGTGTATTTATACAATTTTTCTACAAATAGATGGCACCGCTGGTGCAAAGGAGTACAACACATAAATGCGTATCCCGGGAAAAGAAGTAGCCGCTTTTTCAGGGGAAGTTGCCCACTATCTTTATTGATACAACACTTGCCGATATTCGCTGAAAAAAATCTTTCGTTTTGATTTAGTCAGTATTTTCATGGTTACTTCGCTGCCATCTGCTGCGTATTCCTGCTGGTACACCTGGAAGTAATCATTAACACCTGTTTCTTTTAGCTGGCGGTAAAATATGTTTGCATACTTCACCACCTCGGCGATGAGCTTGCTGATTTTTGCTGCAGGAATTTTGTTGACTATGCTCAAAGGATGGATTGCTGCACGATACAAAGCCTCGTTCCTGATCTTATTACCTACGCCGGTAAATACGGCCTGGTCCATCAATACATCGTCGATGGTTTTATCGCCCAATTTTTTCAGCAGTGCTTTTACATAGGCTTTGTCAAATTCAGTACTTAATATATCTGTGCGCCAGTCGTACAAATCTTCCAGCGGCTTTTCAAGCTTACTTGCTTTTACAACATACCCGTTTATTTCACCGCTGGCAAACTCCAGGAAAAAAGAACGGTTTACTTTCTTCCGCTCATTGATAAGTACATCGCCAAATAAACCAAGGTGTACTTTCACTACTCCATTTGAAAAAATAAACAGCAGGTGTTTGCCCCATGTTTTAATATCGGTTAATTTTTTACCCACAATCCAGGTAGTTGGCATACCGCCATAACCGCCCGCCGCTTTTACGAACTTGCCTTTAAATGGTTTTAATTGATCTTTAAGATGAAGTATGGATGGGCCTTCAGGCATGGTGTATTATATTTCAGTTACGCAAATGGCAAAGGAGCAAAAGTAGAAGACAATGGAACTAATGCATGGTAAATGTTAATCGCCGGTTTCTACTTCAAAACCGTATTGTTGCAGTTGCCTGCAGTTCAGCGTTTGTTGTAACTTTTCGCCTGCTGAGGGATCATTGGTTTCAATGAGCGCAACTTTATATTGGTCAAACTCTATTGCTATAATCTCATATACTTTTACCTGGTCACCGTCCTGTTCTCTTAATTTGGAATGTATGGTTAGCTGTTTGCCGCAATCGTTGATTTTTGTCCACATGGTAAAAAGATTTATTGAGAAGAATGTTTAAATTAATAGTAAGGTTAATAATTATGCCAATTTAAAAGAGCGAAGGGTGCTTCAACTGTTGACGTAACGCAAGAGCAATTTATAAATTGCTCCTGCGTAATTAGAGTTTGACATTAAAGAATGGTATGTCAACATGAACCGCTTGCGGACAAACTTTTTATGTGTTGCTGGCTTTAGTCATTTTTATTTTGTTATTGTATTACACGGTACAAGGATTTCTAAAAAATATTACCTGCCCGACACACTTGCGCCAAATGGGGAATTAGAAGCACAAATGTTCAATTTAACACAAATGGCAAATAGAATTACAAATGCTCAATTCAGCACTTCTGCCCCCATTTTGCCAAACCCTTGCTAGCGGCTGGGCATTTGCCTGTAAGTGAAACAGGAATTATTTAAAGCTTTCCTCAACAAGTTCTTTATTTATAGCTATTCCTGTTGTTGTTCCCATTGCTACTGCATTAGCCACAGTTCTCATTCGAGTTACGTTGTCGCCACAGGCGTAAACACCTTTGATAGTCGTTTGTTGAAATGCATCTATTTTTATGTACCCATCCTCTGTTAGTTCTCCTCCTAAATGTTCGTATATCGAGCAATGTTGTTTAAAGGGTAGCCTTGTATAAGTAGCTTTTACACTTGTTTTTGTGCCGTCTTTAAAAATAATGTTTTGTAGATACCCATTTATGTGTTGCAGTTCTATTACTTCATTTTCTACTATTTTAATATTGTGGCTTACTAGCTTTGCCGATTGGTCTTTTGTTAATGTTGATTTTCCATTTGTAAATAATGTCAAATTTTGTGTCCAATTTGAGATAAGTTTTGCAAACTCAAAACCATATTCACCGTTACCCAAAATACCTGTTGGCTCGTTCCGTACTTCGTAACCGTGGCAATACGGACAATGAATAACAGAAATACCCCAACATTCAGCAAAGCCTTTTATGTTTGGCATAATGTCTTTAACGCCTGTTGCAAATACTAATTTTTTAGCATTAAAAATATTCCCATTTTCTGTTTCTATTTCAAATCCTTTTTCTGTTTGTTTTCCGTTTATTGCAAGTCCGTTGAAGAATTTAATTGTTTTATATTCTTCAACTTGCTGTTTGGCAAGTGTGGCAATTTCTTTTGGAGTTTTACCGTCTTGTGTAAGAAAGTTATGGGAATGTGGCGTTTGCTTGTTACACGGATTGCCACTATCAATGATTAAAACTTTTCGCAAAGCTCTGCCCAAAGCCATTGCTGTAGCCAATCCCGAATAACTGCCTCCAATTATGATTACGTCAAAGTGTGTTGTATCATTCATTTTTTTATTTTCTAAAATTCTATTGAAACTTAATGGTAAAACAAATGCTGTTGCAAAAACGGTACTTTTTTTTATAAAAATTCTTCGGCTAAGATTTTTCATTTTTCGGAGCCTTTTTTTGTAAAAGGTTTACCAATGGTAAGCCTACAAACACCATCCAAGGAACCAATACCAAAGTTAGAATGAGTGTTCGCAGGAACAATGGAAGGGTAATTAAATAACTTCCGAACAAACCATAAAACAGCGTTATTGAAGGATAGATAACTAACCAAACTTTTATGGCTTGGATAATTTTTGCTTTCGTATTCATTGCTTTCATTTTATGGTTTAATAATTTGCCCTGTTACTGTACCAAACAGACTTTTTTTAAAACCAAACTCTAATTGTTTCATTGTTGTTGGAATTTCGCCTGGAAAAAAAGGGAAATAGTGAGGAGAATTTTCGATTACTGTTGGGCTCACCGCATTGATGCGGATACCGTTTTGTAACTCAATTGATGCGCCCCTTACAAAACCTTCTACTGCTCCATTTGAAGCAGAGGCATTGGCAAAATTAACTTGAGGTTCATGTGTTAATGCTCCACTGATTAGCGTAAACGACCCTTTTGGGTTAATGTATTGTTGCCCGATAAGCACCAAATTGATTTGCCCCATCATTTTTCCTTCAATTCCCGTTCTGAAAGTCTGGTCGGTAAGTTTTCCCCAAGGACCAACGAAAGTAGTTCCTGCCGTAGAAATCAAGGCATCAAAAGTGCCTATTTGAGTAAACATAGCTTCTATGGATTGGGTTGATATAGTATCCACCAAAATATCACCTGACGAACGGCTTGCTCTGATTATCTCGTGATTTTCTTTTTCAAGCACACTCGTTAAGTATTGCCCCATTGTGCCTGATGCACCTACAATTATAATTTTCATATTTTTGTCTTTTATTATTATGCAAAATTACTTGATGGGTAAGCATAACAAACAGGACAAAAATTTACTCTTATAGGATATTTTTAAAGATTGAGTTTGACGAACACCTTACTTTTATTTAACAAAAGTAGCTACACGGATTTACCCCTTGATTAGATAAAAATCAATTTGAATAGAACTTATTTAAAGTGTTTACGAAATGCTTCAGGCGAAAGCCCTGTATGTTTTTTGAATAATCGAATAAAATAAGAAGCATCTTCAAATCCCAAATCAAAGGCAACTTGATTGACAAGATTGGTAGTTGCCATTAGGTTTCTTTTTGCTTCAAGTATAATTTGCTCATTGATAAGTTGTGAGCAGTTTTTGCCTACCGCATCTTTGGTAATTTTGTTTAATTGAAATATAGTTAGGTGCATCATTTCGCCATATTGTGCTACCTGTTTTTGAGTTACAATATTTTGTTGTAAGAGGCCTAAAAACTCTTCAAATCGTTCTTGCGAATACTGGTTATTATTGGCTGAAATTTCTTTGGGATTTTCACTTTGTCTAACCAACTCAATAAAAAGGATTTCCAAATTTGCCTTGATAACATCTTTATAGCAATGTTGTTTTTTGGTATATTCCTCAAAAATAAAGTCTAGCAAAGAAAGCAATTTATTAAACTTTTTGGCATTTAGTGGGCAGTGGTTTTTATGGCTCACTTTGCGTAAAACAAAATTAAGTGGCTCTTCTTTTGGCTTGTAGAATTCTTTATTAAACTGAATTAAATACCCAGTGCTACCTTGTTTCAGATTGAGTTGATGAATTTGACCTGGTCGCATAAAGAAAACTGAATGGTCTGCTACTGAGTAATTGATAAAATCAATACTGTGTTCTCCTTTTCCTTTTTTTAAAAATAATGCAAAAAAGAAATTATGCCTGTGAAGTTCCTGAACCAAATCTTTTTCAAAAAGCAATTCACCAATATTTCGAATGTTAAAACTATCGAAAAAATCAGGTTCTTTAATTTGTTTTACAGGAATTTGGTTCATTTGAAGTCTGTCATTTCTGTTTTGTAGTGTCATGTTACAATGACCGCTAACGGCCACAGCTTTGCGTTCGGCAGGGCATTTGGAAAACGTCCAACCTGGAACTGCAGCCGATGTAAGTTACAAAAGTTGAAAATATATTCTATTGCTCATCCGTGTTAGGTCAGCCGGATATGTAGCTGATAGTAGTACTAAGATGAGAATTTAGTCGTCGCTCCCTGCTGACGCAAAACTGCTTGTTTGTTAGCGGCTGTGTCTTTTGGAGAACAAGTATGAATATTCCTCAAAAATTTCCTTTGAATGATCCACTACTTATTTGCGCAACTTCACCGGTATTATTATCACTTTTACAGAAAGCAGTAAACAAACCCTCAATGTGATGATTATTGAGGGCTGTAATAGTCACGCTACCTTTATTAGTAATTGATGGGTCTGATGTCCTATAAGTAACTTGCGATATTGACCCTTCATCTTTAATGAATGATAATCCGTTGCCAATACCGTTGTTACTAGTAAAAGGATATGTTCCTGTTTGAGTGACATTTTCAACAGCAATGATAAGATTATTATTATTAACGTTTCTAGCCTCTATGCGGTACGATGACGGATTCGCTAATAATGGATAAATTTTTGCCGCTGCTCCTGTTGCAGAAAACTGAAATGGAGCATTATTGCCTATCGAAATAGTTGCGGATACGTTATTTGAAGAAGTATCCGGAATATAAGGAGATTTATCCTTGGAACAAGAAGTAATGATGAGAGTTATAACTGCCAGGATGCTAATAAAAAATTTATGTTTCATAATAACAGTATTTTAAAAATGAATTTAATCGCAAATTAAAATAAATACTCAGTTGTTGCTTTCTTTTGTTTCACAAATGGTGTCAAGTCCATTTTACGTCGCTTACTGTAAACGAAATTTGTTGTATGTTCAACGACTTTACAATAGTTGGCGTCTTGAATTTATTGCAGGCAACGGTCAGGTATTGCTGCAGGTGGGATACTTTATAATGTCCTGCCCGGAACAAATGCCGACTGAAAAGCTTTTGATGAAGATAATAACTAAAAGCAAAATTATTAACGTCTAGCCCGAACTAAAGTATAGTGAACTAAAGTATAGTGATGCAAACTGCTGAAGTTCCAATGTCAAGCCCCACTTGCTGCAATACCCGTGTTGAACCAACACCTACGGTGAAGGCCGCAACAGCCAACTAAAAGTACGACCTT
>JBDUEK010000071.1:0-31031 GCA_040002495.1 Ferruginibacter sp. | reverse complement strand
TTATATGAAATTTAAAAACCGTGGTACCGGGCAGTACATTGATGGTTTAGGGTTAACTGCCAATCCTTCAAATTTAGGCCAATATAAAAAAAGCAATAGCAGTAACCAGGAATGGACAATAACCAATTTGCCAAGTGCACGAATGGCAAGCGTTGCATTAACCAATGAATCTAAATTCCAGGTACAATTAAATCCAAATCCATTCACATCGAGTTTAAACCTTAAAGTTTCCAGGCCGGAAGAAGTAACAAGTATCACCATTTTTGACGTGTCAGGCAGGCGGGTTCAAACCATTGAACATTCAGCAGTTTCTAACACAATGTCAGTGGGAGCTTCTCTGAAACCAGGTTTATATTTAGTTCAGGTAAATGGGGTCAACTGGCCACAATCTTTTAAGGTTGTAAAGAAGTAATTATTACAGAAGCAATGATAGAAGTTGTCTCAGGATATTTCAAGAAAGGTGCATGTGTTTCGAGGTTCAGATTAAGCGACGTGTTCAAGGGCTTTTGTAGCAAAATAAACTTAGACTTATCTGAGATAACTTCTTTCTGATTATTTAAATCAACTATGATTCAATTTAAAGCAGACAATCCCGGCAATTTTAACGTGAAAGTAATAGTAACAACAGTGCTGCTTTTAACCAGCAACCTCTTAGGTTTTACTCAGGATTTAAATGAACGAAAGCAACTTTTTGACTACGACTGGAAATTCTTTCTGGGAGATACTGCTGATGCCAGGTCAAAAAATGGAACTGGTGGATAAGGGTGAGTTCTTGTCCCTGGCTGGTGTCCCCACCAGCCAGGGAAGTCAAGGTTGAAGGTGGATGAATGCAATGAAATATTACTGATAAAGTCTCTAAGATGGTTAGCCATATAGGAAAGAAAATATAGATAAACTTTAAAACTTTCTAGAAGTACCTAATTCATTCTTAAGTTGAAACAATTAAAATTTAAAAGATGAAGAAAAAAACGAACGCAACTTGTTTCCCTTTTATAAAAGGTGGTATCTCATTGTTGCTTGTATTTTTTCAGGTAATATCATTAGTGCATGCACAATCTCAATATATGGATTACTTTACTGCGACACCGATTGTAGATAAATTGTCTTCAACTTGTTGGGGTGAACCACAAGTAGGTGCCCGCGATCAATCAAATGGGCTGGAAGACAAGGGGATGACACAATGGGCTTATTGGGATGGGGCAATAATCAAAGGAGAAGACAATCTCTATCACATGTTTGCAAGTAGGTGGGATCAGGCAAAAGGCCACACCGGATGGATGTCAGACTCTCATGCAGTTCATGCCACAAGTCCAAACCTTTACGGCCCCTATACTGAAAAAGGTTTGTGCTTTACGGATAACAATGGTCTGGGCCATAATGTAGGGATACTTCAATTGAGAGATGGTGACGCAAGTGGTAAAAAATATGCCATTATACTTAGTGGTGGACTCACTCCCGGCTCGGGCCGCATTTACGGAGCGAATTCGTTGAATGGACCTTGGACGTATTTAGGCGATACGCAGATTGCTTCGGGTCAATATTCTAGCACTTTAAGTACTGGGAATAATTTTAGGGTCATCCTTCGCCCGGATGGGAAGTACGAAGCCATTGTAAGCAATTTTCAATTGGCTACCTCTGATAATATACTTGGTCCATATACGGTTCAAACACCTTCTCTTTTTTCGCAGATTCCAGATTGCCCTATCTATAACATGGAAGATCCTCTCTTATTCTATAGCGGTGATCGTTATCATGCAGTTTTTAATAAATGGGATACTCGTAAAGCTTATCATTTTACGTCATCTAATGGTGTTGACAATTGGAAGATGGAAAAAGGAAATGCTTACGACCCTACGGTGGATTTTATTCGCTATTCCAATAATACTGTAAATCATTGGCGAAAGCTGGAAAGACCTTTCGCTTATATTGAAAACGGGCATGTTGTGGCAATGACATTTGCAGCTATTGATGTTGAAAAAGAACAGGATTTGGCTAATGACCTGCATGGCAGCAAAATTATCGTTGTTCCGTTTGATGGTGTTAAATTAGATTCAGCATACTCGTCTCCGACTTTTAAGAAAGCTAATAAAAGATAGAAAATATTATAAAAATCACTTTCATACATGCTTAAACACATTTATTTGATTATTCTTTTATTGCAAATGTCATTGGTTGTATTCAGTCAGGATTTTAAAACTACGGTCAACAATAGGGAAAAATTAAACATTAACCGCGGATGGAAATTCAAATTGGGAGACTATTCCGACGCCGAGGGTGAATCGTACAACGACAAAGATTGGAGCAATATAAATTTGCCGCACAATTTCAGCATTCCTTATTTCCAGTCGGTAAACTGGTATACCGGATTCGGCTGGTATCGTAAGTATATAGAAATTCCAGAACAATGGAAATCAAAACGAATATTCATAGAATTTGAAGCTGCTTTTCGCGAAGCACAAATATTTATTAACGGACAACAAGTTGGTACGCACAAAGGAGGTTATACAGGCTTTTCAATTGATATTACTGATAAACTGAAAGTTGGGAAAAATGTATTAGCTGTAAGGCTAAACAACAACTATAACCCGCGTCTGGCTCCACGTAATGGCGACCATAATTTTATCGGTGGTATCTATCGCGATGTGTATTTAGTTGTTACAAATCAGGTACACGTTACATGGTACGGTACATTCGTTACAACTCCTGCTCTTTCCAAAAAATCTGGTGTCGTAAATATTAAAACCGAAATAAGAAACGATGGCAATTCAACAAAAAAATATACAGTAAGAACCGATATTGTTTCTCCTTCAGGAAAGATTGTAACTTCAGTTACTTCAAAACAGCAAATCCCTTCGGATTCAACCATTGTGTTCGACCAAACAACCCCTTCTGTTATACAACCGAAACTTTGGCATCCGGACCATCCATTTATGTACAAAGCAATAAGCACAGTAATGGATGATAAAGTAATAGTTGACAAACATGAAACTTCATTTGGCTTTCGCTGGACGAAGTGGAGTGCCGATAGCGGCTTCTTTCTGAACGGCGAACATTATTATTTCAAAGGGGCTAATGTGCATCAGGATCATGCCGGTTGGGCGAATGCCGTTACTAATGCGGCAACCCTTCGTGATGTGCGGATGATTAAAGATTGTGGTATGGACTTTATTCGTGGTTCGCACTATCCCCATGACCCATCGTTTTCTGATGCATGCGACAATTTAGGTGTTCTACTTTGGCAAGAAAATGATTTCTGGGGTTCAGGAGGTACGCAAAAAGAAACCGATAACTGGTACGAAGGTGGAGGGGCTTATCCAGCTAAAGAGGAAGACCAGCCCAAATTCGAAGAAAGTGTAAAAAACAATCTGCGTGAAATGGTGCGGATTCACAGAAATCATCCATCAATTATCGCCTGGAGTATGTGCAACGAACCATTCTTTACTGATTGGGGGATTACAATGCCCCAAGTCAGGGAATTCCTGAAAGAGTTGACGAAATTGACACACGAACTTGATCCAACCCGAAAGGTTGGCATCGGAGGTTCTCAAAGAGGTGAGATAGATAAACTTGGAGATATTGCCGGTTACAATGGCGATGGGGCAAGGTTGTATATAAATCCGGGTATTCCGAGCGTTGTTACCGAATATGGTTCTACAATTGCCAAGCGACCTGGAGATTATAATCCAGGATGGGGTGAGTTACAACAGGAAAAATATCCTTGGCGCAGCGGAGAGGCTATTTGGTGTGCATTCGATTATGGTACACGTGCCGGCGATTTTGGGCTAATGGGAATGATTGATTATTTCCGTTTACCCAAAAATATGTGGTATTGGTACCGAAACGAATACAAGCACATTAGCCCCCCGGAACCAGCTACAAATGGTACCCCGTTAAAGCTAAAACTAACTGCTGACAAAATGGTAATTGCCAATACCAATGGCACCGATGATATATTTTTGGTTGTTTCGGTATTAGATAAAGACGGCAAACAGTTGAGTAATTCGCCGGATGTTACTTTGGAGATTGTTTCCGGTCCGGGTGAATTCCCAACAGGAACTTCAATAACATTTAGTGAGGCTTCTGATATTTATATCCGCGACGGGAAAGCGGCTATCGAGTTTCGTTCTTATTTCGGAGGAAAAACAATCATAAAGGCTACTTCTGCTGGTTTGCAAAACGATTCCGTTGTAGTTGAAACAAAGGGCTCACCTGTTTTTGTTAAAGAGATAACTCCTAAAATTGTTGACAGACCCTATACTCGTTATATTATTAAAAAGGAATCGGCAGATAATTTAGTCAATATAGCTTACCAAAAACCTACCCGTGCCAGTAGCGAAATGAATGGAAAAACTGCTGACAAAGCTAACGATAAGGATACTGTTTCCTTTTGGCAACCAAATACAAATGACCCGGTAAAATGGTGGCAGGTAGACCTCGAAAATATATATACAATATCTGAAGTTAAAGTCTTATTCCCCTCAATTGAGACTGGTTTATATAAAATTGAACTATCGATAGACAATAAGAATTGGGAAACCATTGCATCTTTAAAAGAAGGCGATAAAAACAAGAAATATCAGCGTCATCAAACAGATAGCAGTATTGCGGGGCGCTTTTTGCGGATAAAATTTATTGGGTCAGAAGTTAATTTGGTATCGATTAGGGAGGTCGAGATTTTTGGAAAAACGAAATCAAATTAAGGCTTCAAGCTTGGTTTTATTAAGCTGATCATTACTTCACCAGGTTTATCTGATGCTGCCATAAACATCAAAACAATTAGTAAAGGGAAATAAATTAAAAGACAATTGTATAATAAAAACAAACTATAGCACTTAAATTATGACAGTAAAACGATATTACAAGCCTGAGTTAGACATACTTCGTTTATGTGCATTTCTTTTTGTTTTTTTTACTCATAGAATGGACCTTGCTCCCATTGACCCAACAATCTATTATTGGGGACACCATATCAGTTTAGTAGGCGTATTTGGAGTGCCACTATTCTTTTTTCTTAGTGCATTTTTAATAACAGAATTGCTTACTAAGGAACATGATCTGTTCGGAAAAATAAATATTAAGGCGTTTTACATCAGGCGAATTTTGCGTATTTGGCCTTTGTATTTCACCTTCTTTTTTGGGATGGTGCTAGTAACACAGTTTTCAGACAAATTTGGACATATTTCACCCGAAACACAACTTGCATTCAGCTTATTTTCTGGCAATTGGTATATTACTTTCAATCAATGGCTTCCATCCTATCCGATTAATCCGCTTTGGAGCATTTCTGTTGAAGAACAACTTTACATTTTGCTTCCACTAGTAATGTTTTTTACAGGCAAACGGGGATTAAAGATTTTTTCATTTATTTCACTTGCGTTAGCATATGCAACAATTGCTTACTATGCCCAAAACCCCACAGAAGGATTTAGTGGAGAATGGACTAATAGCTTTGTGCATTTTCAATTCTTTGCAGCAGGCATTCTTCTCTCCGTTTATTTAAAGGGTTGGCAACCAAAATGGACTGCTATGGCCCGGGTTGTCATATTCATCGCCGGCCTGGCATGTTGGCTAACAGCTTCCATCGTTTGTGAAGTGCATGCCGATGCTCCGCATCTTTCAACAATTCCGCAAGCAATTAGTGGCTGGTTTCTGATGCTCACTGGAGTACTGCTTTTCTTTTTATCGTTCTATGGAGCCACGACTAAGTATATGCCCTCCGTGTTAGTTTATCTTGGTCGTATCTCGTATGGAATGTATATTTTCCATATAACAGTCTTTTGGATTGTTTATCACATATATAAAAGTGAATTGGCTGCTTTTAGCAAAATGATTGGTTTGTATGAATGGAAAAATGATGTAGGCTTTGTAATTGCTTTCATTGCCACTGTAACTATTTCAATGGTGTCATATAATTTTTTTGAAACCCCATTTTTACGACTTAAAAGAAAGTTTACATTAATTCCGTCCAGAGACTAAACTTACAGACGACAAGCCAGCCGCCAACAAAGGTTGCCTGCCCGATAGTAGCAATACAGTTTAGTATAAAATAAAAAATCTAATTGGCATAAAATTTCAAAAAAATACAACACACTAACAATGAGGTCACAATTTAAATCGCTGTTTTTCATCATCGCAATTCTCTTTTCTTACCACATAACTGCAAATGCACAGCAGTTATATGTTGGCGCTAATTATCATCCGCATGACGACAAAAACACCGAAAAAATCAAAAGCGATATAGCCTTAATGAAGGCCGCCGGATTTACTTCGGTTCGTATGGGCCACCTGGCATGGGATAGTTATGAACCTTCGGATGGTAAGTTTGATTTTGCCTGGTTTGATAAGGTGATGGATATGATGAATGAAGCAGGCATAAAAGTTATTCTGGACATCGCCGTTCGCCCTGCCCCGATATGGTTACATAAAAAATTCCCTTCTATTGATGTAGTAGATGCAAGTGGTAATGTGCTTTATCCCAATCATCGCTATATGGATGATGTGGGTGATCCGAATTATCAGCAGTATGCACTCCGATACACCGATGCTATTACAAAAAGGTATGCTAAACATCCGGCCTTACAGGCATTTGGAATTGATAATGAATCTGGCGACGGGCCAATATCTTATTCCAAAACAGTTTTGCAGCGATTTATTATTTGGCTTAAAAATAAATATTCCAATACGGATAATTTAAATAAAGCCTGGGCTACTCAACGCTGGAGCAGGCGAATAAACCAGTTTGATGAAATAGGGTTGCCTCAATCGGGAAACATATCCGGTGCGCCGGAAAGAATACTGGATTTCAGACGTTTTATTTCGGACGAGATCAATGGTTTTTTGTTTAAAGTACTTGCAAAAGTCAATACCAATGCACCCAATGTTTTAACCAACACCAACGCATGGTATTTCAGTGCCTTAAGATATTTCGATTATGCGCCCATTGCCTATTCGGGAAAAATAACAAGACAGGGAGAAGGTTTTTATCCGGGCAGTTCACTAATAACCAATTGGGGTGTAATGAATGCCCTGTTTGGAATATCCCGCATACAGTTTGAAAGTAAAAATCCTTTCTGGTGCAGCGAATTTACTACCATGAATGCTGTGCCCAATTCTATACGAAAATCAGCTTATGCCACATTAATGTACGGCAACCAACTGGTTTGCGGGTGGACATGGCAAAGCATGCATGCCGGCGAGGAACAATACCTGGAAGGGATGCTTGACTGGGATGGAATACCCAACCGCAAATATGATGAGTATAAAAAAATTGCAACAGAATTTAAAAAGATAGAAAAATATTTTCCTTACAAACCACAGCCAGAAGTTGGTATGGCATTTTCATTTCCAAGCCAGATAGCAAGTAGTTCTTTTCCGCAACAACAGGATAATCAATTGCAAACTTGCTGGAATTTATTTTATTGGAGAAACATGGATGCCGCTGTTGTGGACATCAGCAAAAGTTCTTTAAAATACAAACTACTTTTTGTTCCTGGTGTAACGGTAATGGATGAAGCCACAGCCAGCAAAATACGTGACTATGTAAAAAATGGTGGCACAGTGGTTATGACAAGTAATTCAGCGGTTGTTGACGAAAGCGGCCAGGTATTTTCCACCACACGTCCCGGACGCTTAAGCGATGTTTTTGGTATTAGAGTGGCAGCTTACGAAGAAACAGAAGCACTAAATGAATTATCCCGCAAGGGTTTAAAAGAAAAAAAACTGGAACTGGATTTTAGTGGTAAAACAATCTCTACAGAATCTGCAAGGTTTGATATTGTAGAATCAAAAGGAGCCGATGTACTTGGCAGCATAACCAGTTTAGATAAAGATTATCCAATTATTACTTCCAATAAATATGGAAAAGGACGGGCAATTTATATCGGCCTGCCGGCAAATGAAGCGGTGTTAAATCCATTGCTGGATAATTTGATGACGGAGTTGTCGCTAAAGAAAGGGCCCGATGTGCCATCGGGTGTAATGGCAAGGCAAATAGATAAAAACCATTTCTTGTATCTAAACGTTAGCGGTGAGCCTAAAGAAATATCCATAACTGGAAATGCAAGAAGTATTCTTTTTGATAAAGATTATAAAGGAGGTTTTATTGTACAGCCTTATGAACCGGAGTTTATTGAAATAAAATAAGCAACCTTTTAAATCATTTTAAACAAACAAATAATGAAGCATTTTTTTATAGTTATTCCTTTAGTGTTACTGTCTGTTTGGGCAAGTGCCCAGTATCAAACCCAGGCCAATACAAAAAGAGCTGGTTATTATACAAACCCCATTTTTGCCAGCGATTATCCTGATCCAAGTATATTACGTGATGGAGATGATTATTACATAGTACATTCTTCTTTTGAGTACTATCCGGGTTTGCTGATCTGGCATTCAAAAGATTTAATTAACTGGGCTCCTGTTACAAATGCCTTGCATAAAAATGTCGGTTCAGTCTGGGCCCCCGACCTGGTGAAGTATAAAAGCAAATTCTACATTTATTTCCCGGCAAATAATGAGATATATGTTGTAAGCGCCGATTCAATCAATGGTAAATGGAGCGACCCGATAGCATTACATATCAATAATATTGACCCCGGTCATGCTGTTGATGAAAACGGAAAACGTTACCTCTATTTCGCTAATGGCGGCTATGTGCCTTTATCAGATGACGGGCTTTCCATAACAGGAGAGATGAAACATGCTTATGATGGTTGGCCCATTCCGCGACAATGGTCAATAGAATGTTTTTGTTTAGAGGGCCCAAAGCTTATGAAACGTGGAGAATATTATTATCTCACAGTAGCAGAAGGAGGAACTGCAGGGCCAGCCACAGGGCATATGGTTATTTCAGCCCGATCAAAATCACTGTTTGGACCCTGGGAAAATTCTCCTTACAACCCAATTGTCAGAACAAAGAAAAATACAGAGCGATGGTGGTCGCGGGGGCATGGAACGGTTTTCGAAGATGCACAAGGCAAGTGGTGGATGGTGTTACACGCCTATGAAAAGGGCTTTTACAACAGGGGCCGGCAAACGTTGATGCTGCCTGTTGAATGGACGAAAGAAGGTTGGTATAAAATACCGGATGACGTTAGTAATTTCACCCCGATTAAGCGGCCAAATATTGCTCCTTCAAAACCTACTTTTACCCTGAATGATAATTTTGACGGAAACTCATTAAAACCGCAATGGAAATTTTTTGGAGAATACGATACCAGCAGGTTTCACTTGGCAAATAGCGGAGTAACTATTAAAGCAAAGAGTAATAATGTTGGAGGTTCATCACCGCTTCTGGTAAACGCATCTGATCATTCTTACACAGCAGATGTGGAAATGGAAATGGAGGGTAACGCAATTGGAGGCTTGGTGCTTTTTTATAACAACTCAGCGTATTCGGGTATTTTGGCAGATAGCGTAAATGTATTGGCTAATATAAAAAGTTGGCAATTTGTAACTGAAAAGAATGTAATAAGAAGGCATGTATTTCTGCGCATAAAAAATATAAACAACACGGTTGATATGTATTATAGCGTTGATGGTGTAAAGTGGAATAAAATTGAGAATTCATTAGAAATTTCCGGGCTTCATCACAATGCTTTTGGTGGTTTTATCGGAGTGCGGATTGGACTTTGCTCAATAGGTGAAGGAAGTGTAAAATTTAAAAATTTTAAGTATAAAAAAATAGACGAATAAAAACTTTAGCAGGAATAAAAATTCGTGAAGGTGTTAACCGTATTGTGGAAAATAATATCATGGTCAATTTACACGGGGGTATTAGTATTGGAAGTAACTGCAGGATCAGTTACTTCCCGATTCCTGCAAAGAAATAATGTAATATTATCGTTTGATAATAAACCTGTAAATAATCTACACGATTTGCAAATGGTAAGTATGTCTGTAATTGGATCAGGTATTGAAATAATAATTTTTCTTAATCTGCATAAAATTAAACATCAAGTCAAATTAAAATAGATTTAGCAACTACGATTAAACAAAACGATGGCTGTGCAGCAATTTGCATAAGCCTCATAACAAATACCTATTATCATGCATAAAAAAACTATTGGCGGATTTATACTTTATCTGTGTTTGGCTTATTCTTCGTTTGCCCAAACGAGTGTACCCAAACCTTATGGCCCCATTCCATCCGAAAAACAAATGAGCTGGCAGCAAATGGAATCTTATGCATTTGTCCATTTCTCCCTGAATACCTATACGGATCAGTCATGGGGATTTGGCGACGAAGATGTTAACCTGTTTAATCCTGAAAAATTGGATTGCCGCCAATGGGCCCGTATTTGTAAAGAATCCGGCATGAAAGGTGTCATCATTACCGCAAAACATCACTGTGGTTTTTGCCTGTGGCCTTCTAAGTATACCGGGTATTCAGTTAAAAATGCGCCATGGAAAAATGGTAAAGGTGATGTGGTAAAAGAAATGGCTGATGCCTGTAAGGAATATGGTTTGAAGTTAGGTATCTATTTATCACCCTGGGATAGAAACAGTGCCGACTACGGCAAACCGGAATATATTACCTATTTCCGGAATCAACTAACGGAGTTGCTTACCAACTATGGTCCCATTTTCGAAGTATGGTTTGATGGAGCTAACGGGGGTTCTGGTTACTACGGCGGCGCCAATGAAACACGTACCATTGACAGGACAACTTATTACGATTGGAAGAATACTTATGCCCTTATTCATAAACTGCAGCCAAACTGCATCATTTGGAACGATGGTGGAGAGAGGGGCGACCTGCGCTGGGTAGGAACAGAAGCAGGCTATGTTGGTGAAACTAACTGGAGTTTGCTGAACGCCACCGGCGATGTGCCCTGGAATATGTTGCATTATGGTGTGGAGAACGGTAATGCCTGGGTTCCTGCTGAAGTAAATACATCCATCAGGCCAGAGTGGTTTTATCATCCCGGAGAAGATAGTAAAGTAAAAACACTTCCTAAATTAATGGATTTGTATTATAATTCAATTGGCAGGAACGGTTCATTGTTACTCAATTTTCCCATTATGCCAAATGGATTAATCAATGAAACGGATGAAAAAAATGCATTGGAAATGGCCCGGGCTGTTAAAGAAGTTTTTGCTAAAAACCTGGTTGGCCAATCAAAAGCAACGGCGTCTAACATAAGGGGGAAGCAACAAAAATTTGATGCCGCAAAAGCAATTGACAATAAAAAAGAATCTTATTGGGCTACTGATGATTCTGTAAAAACCGCCTCTTTAACAATCAATTTTGGCAAACCAACCACTTTTAATCGCTTTTTAGTGCAAGAGTATATTCGCCTGGGGCAACGGGTAAAATCTTTTTCTGTTGAAGCGATGGAGCATGGTGTATGGAAAGAGGTGGTAAAGGCAACAACCATCGGTTATAAACGCATTCTTCGTTTTCCAACAGTAAGGGCAACTCAGGTTCGTTTCAATATAATGGATGCTAAAAGCTGCCCTGTTATTTCCAATATCGGTATTTACAATGCTCCACAAATACTTGATATTCCTGCTATAGTCAGGAATCAATCAGGTGAAATTATCATAACACCAGCGGATCCGGAATCGGTTGTTTATTATACGCTGGATGGTAGTGAACCTTCGCCTGCATCAAAAAAATATACAGCTCCTTTTCAAACGGAAGGAAAACTGGAAGTAAAGGCACTTGCATATGATCCTGCATCAGCTAAAAGCAGCCCTGTAAGTCATGAGCTATTTGATCTTTCCCGTAAAAGTTGGAAGATATTGGATATAAACGATGATAAAGCTTACCAGGTGTTGGATGGGAATACAATCACTACCTGGCACCAGGGCAAAGACAAAATTATGCCCATTGACCTGGTTGTTGATTTAGGGAAAAATGAACATATTAGTGGCTTCAGGTATTTCCCGGATCAGGGGTTATGGGGTCCGGGTATTATTACGAATTACCAGTTTTATATTTCTAATGATAATGTACAATGGAAACTCGTTGACCAGGGCGAATTTTCTAACATTAAAAATAATCCCCTGTGGCAAGTCAAAAAATTTGATCCTGAAACAGCTCGCTATTTCAAGCTAAGAGCATTGAAGAACACAGAAGGCAATAATGAAACGGGATATGCCGAGGTAGACCTGATTACAGAATAATGATAAGTAAAAGCATTTAGCATGAAACGTTTTAATTCATAGAAACGAAATCTATATTTTGCAAAAGCAATAGCGTTTTTACTTTTCACAGCAAATGTTTAAGGCTACGCTCAAAATCAGGTAAGAATGGAACGAAAAAAAACTGATTGCTAAAGACCAATGCGTGCCAAACGCTTTAGGCAGATAATAAATAAGTTAGAAAATTGTACAGGGAGGACGACTTATTAAAATTACAAAACCTTTGTTGAGCAAGGGTTTTGTAATTTTAGCCAATTGTGGTTAGTAAAATTTTAGATTTTTTTTCCACATTTGAAAAGTAAGGCATTGATATTTTATATACACATTCATGGTAAAATTTGCTACTCATTTTTAGCAATAAGCTAAATCAAAAGCCAGCAAATGAGTGCGATATTTTCTAACTTTAAAATCCTTAGATGCAGTTTGAGTTAATTAAAGAATAGCTGTTATAACGCTCATTATTGCCATGGAAATATGCAGATGAACGGATTGCGTCCCGATGCGGCACACAAAATCTTACTCGGGATAAATAACGCAACAGTTGATGCCATGAAAAACTTTGGCTGGTATTTAAACCAAATACATGAGACCGCTTCTTAATGTTGCCAGAAAAAGAGAACAGTATTAAAAAACTATCTTCACAACAGGTTGATCCTGGAGACAGGTGCCTGGAAATAATTTTAATGATATCAATTATGGCAAATGAGTTTAATAACTTTTTTCTTGCAAGCAAAAGAAGCAGAACAGTTACTGAAACCATGGCCGAATTGCAAGCAGTCATTTACGGGAAGGTTCTCGGTAACGTTTGCGTAAATAAAGAAATTTAAATTGTTGAATTAACCAAGGTATACAACTAAAATTGCATGCCAAACAACATTAGCTGCTTTGGTAAACGATTATAAGCTATCATGAAAAAATTCCCATTTCTAACTATTTCATCAGTAATCAACAAAGTTTTTGGGGCTATTTTCTACCCTTATTTACTAATTCATTTTTTGTTGCCAAATCTCACATTGACTGTTTATTTCAATAAAACATAAAAATCAAAAGTATGATCAACAGAAATATTCTCACCCTGGACGAGTTTACCATTCAGCAGCGCCGTGAATTTCCGGAAGCAACAGGGGAACTTAGTATGTTACTAAAAGACATTGCACTTGCAGCAAAAAGGGTGAATGTAGAAGTAAATAAAGCTGGATTGGTTGATATTTTGGGAGATGCGGGAGAAGTTAACGTACAAGGCGAAGAAGTAAAATTGCTGGATGTTTTTGCCAACAACCAGTTTATTGGTGTTACAAAACATGGGGTGAGTTGTGCCGGTGTAGGTAGTGAAGAAAATGACGACATCGTAATTTTTGATGATCCATTGAGTAATAAAAGTAAGTATGTAATGCTGATGGATCCATTGGATGGCAGTGCTAATATTGATGTGAATGTTTCTATCGGAACTATTTTTAGCATATACCGCAGGGTGAGTGCAATTGGTACCCCGGTAGTAAAAGAAGATTTTTTGCAACCCGGCAACCGGCAGATTGCAGCAGGCTATGTAATCTATGGTTCCAGTACCATGCTGGTGTATGCAACGCGTATTAGTGTAAATGGTTTTACGCTCGATCCAACAATCGGCGAATTTACATTGAGCCATGCGGATATTAAATGCCCTGAACAAGGAAAAATATATTCGGTGAATCATGGAAATTTCTTCCAGTTTGAAGATGGCGTTCGCAAGTACATCAATATCTGCCAGAAAAAAGAACCGGCACACGGTGGCCCTTACACGCAGCGTTACATTGGCAGTATGGTTGCTGATGTACATAGAAACTTAATCAAAGGTGGCATTTTTATGTATCCACCAACCAACAATAAACCCAAGGGTAAATTACGATTGCTGTATGAATGTAACCCTCTTGCCTATATCGTTGAAAAGGCTGGGGGAAAAGCAACAGATGGCAAGCAACGCATCCTTGATATTAAACCAACTGAATTGCACCAACGCTCACCATTATTTATTGGTAGTACAAAAATGATGGAAGAATTGGAGTCGCACATTAACTAACGAAGCCCGTCCATAATCATATTCAATAAAAGGCGGCCTGGTGTAAATCAAGCCGCCTTTGCTATTTTTAGAGCGTCTTTCAAATTGTCGGTTAATGATCGGGTTGCCAACTTTATGGCGATTTCCTTTAATAAAAAAAACCGGTGAAAAGGTTGGCAACCCTTAACGACCATTTGAAATGCGTCTTACTTTTAAGACAGCATCCAATAGTATTTAAATTATCTTTATCATCCTTTAATTTAGATATTATGAAACGACTGCTATATATATCACTTACGTTGTTGGCGATACAGAATGGATTTAGTCAACAACCCTTATTTCAATCAAAGGCCTATACTATTTACCCCGATAAAGTTACCCAGGGAAATATGCAGGCAACCGCATTGTCTGCTACAGAAATTGTTTCAAATTATAAGAGTCCGGCTAATCAATTGCAACCAACCATGCTGTCATTTAAATTCAGCATCAATGGCAAAGACAACGAAATGCAGCCGGGTATCAATCACCAGTTTAATATTTTACCGGGCGTAACGGAAACGCCGGTTATCATTTTTGGCAAGCAATTAAAAGACAATGCCGAAGACATAAAAATTTTTTTACAACCGGATAGTAAGTTGAAAATAAGGGTTGATATGCGTACCGTGTTGAGCGATTTTAAATCGAAAGGATTTTATACAACGTTGAAAGGTGACAAGGTTTACCCCGAAGATTTTAAGGGACTGTATGTTGCAGGTAGCACTTTACCAATGTCGTGGGATTTTGACAACCTGCACAACCGAAAGGAACTTGAATTAACAGATGCTGATGGTGATGGTATTTATGAAACTACGCTGGTATTGAATGCGCAAAAAGATGAGAAACAAACCGAGGCAAGTTGGAAATTATCCAAAAATGTTTCTGCATTTCCGCAGTATAGTTCAGACCAACCAATCATCAATGCCATCTACAATATGTCGCTGGAAGAAATGATAAAAGCAGTGGAGCCAGACGGTACTTTCAGAACAGGTAAAGAGTGGGCAGGTGTATGGACAAGAGATATCAGTTACAGTATTATTTTATCGATGGCTTACCTGCAACCTGATGTAGCAAAAAATAGTTTGTTGAGAAAGGTGAATGCAAAAAAGAGAATCATTCAGGATACGGGAACAGGCGGTGCTTATCCTTGCTCAACAGATCGCATCGTATGGTCGGTGGCAGCCTGGGAAATATATAAGGCCACTGGTGATAAAGGCTGGTTAGAGCAAGCCAGTGAAATCATTAAAAACAGCATTGAAGATGACATGCAGGTGGCATATAATGCGAGCACAGGACTGGTAAAGGGCGAGTCCTCTTTTTTAGATTGGCGTGAACAGACTTATCCCAAATGGATGGAACCTGCAGACATTTACGAATCTGAAAACCTGGGAACAAACGCAGTGCATTACCAGGCAAATATGGTGCTGTCGCAAATGTTGGAAATATTGAATAACCCATTGGCAGCAAGAAAATATAGTACCAACGCTTCAAAAATTAAAGCAGGCATTAACCATCATTTGTGGATGGCAGACAAAGGTTATTACAGCCAATATATTTATGGCAGAAATTACAAGTCAGTCTCTCCAAGATCGGAAGCGTTAGGCGAAGCCTTATGTGTACTTTTTGGAATTGCCAGTCCGGCACAAGCCGACCTGGTTATATCACACACGCCTATGTTGGATTTTGGAATCCCTTGTATCTATCCACAGATCCCTGATATTCCACCTTATCACAATGATGCAGTTTGGCCATTTGTACAATCGTACTGGGCATTGGCTTCAGCAAAAGCAGGCAATGAAAAATCGGTGATGGAATCGTTGGCTGCCATCTACCGGCCGGCCGCATTGTTTTTAACTAACAAAGAAAATTTTGTTGCCGACAATGGTGATTTTGCGGGCACGGTCATCAATTCCAGTAACATGTTATGGAGTTTGTCGGGCAACCTGGCAATGGTGCATAAATTATTATTTGGAATTGAATTTCAATCAAACAAATTATTGTTTCACCCGTTCGTGCCAATGGCATTAAAAGGTAAACACAGTCTTACAAATTTTAAATACCGCAATGCTGTTTTGGATATTTTAATGGAAGGTTTTGGAAATAAAATTCAAAGCTTTTTGTTGGATGGAAAAACGTCGAAATCCTCCCAGGTTCCGGAAAATTTAACAGGGCAACATACAGTAAAAATAGTTTTAGCCAACAATATTGTAAAGGAAGAACCCATCAATAAAGTACTCAACCTGGTTTCGCCTGCAACGCCAATTGTAACGGCAACTGAAAAAGGTTTTGCGTGGCAAAAAGTTACCGGGGCTAAATATTATACGATTTTAAAAAACAACCAGTTAATCAGCAATAGCGAACCGAACACGTTTGTTATCGCCGATCAACAACCTGCATGCTACCAGGTAATTGCAATTGATAACCAAGGCACAGAATCTTTTGCCAGTGAACCTTTTGTGATATCGAATAGTGCATCTGAAATAATAGTTGAAGCCGAAAAAACTAACCGGGCTGCGAAATTAAATTACAAGGGATTTTCGGGAAGCGGATTTGTGGAGATAAGTAAAGCCGTCAATAAAACCATCACCATTCCGGTTAGCATTGATACACCCGGAACCTATGCGATTGATTTCAGGTATGCGAATGGCAACGGCCCCGTTAATACAGAAAATAAATGTGCCCTTCGAAGCCTGAATATTAATAATGTAAAAAAAGGAACCATTGTACTACCACAACGCGGCAAAGACGAATGGAGCAACTGGGGATTTACCAATAAAATACAATTGAAACTGGCAAAAGGCAAATACAATGTCACCTTATCTTTCGATGAGTATGATGATAACATGAATGGAGCAATTAACCAGGCGATGGTGGATTATATGAGGGTTGTTAGGTTGTAGAGATTGTACAAGGTACGAAACATTATAAGAGGTATCAGGGTTTGTAAACCAACTCTATTAAGTATCATAAAAGTTCACTAGAAGTGAACTTTTTAAATGTATAACCTTAACTTTGATATGAAAGTTCATTTAATTCGTAAAGAAACAATTGAAGAATTTGCCCGGCAAAATGCCCAAAGCAGGACTTCTCTTGAGGAGTGGCTAACAAAAATCAAAAATGCAGATTGGGAAAAGCCAGCAGATATGAAAGCAACTTTTAGAAGTACTGATTTGTTGGGGAGGAGTTCAGGCCGGGCTGTTTTTGATATAGCAGGTAATAATTACCGGATGATATGCAGGTATGCTTTTGGCGATAAACAAGCTCACTTATTTGTCTGCTGGATGGGAACACATGCAGCATATGATGAACTTTGCAATAGTAATGAACAATACACTGTAAGTATTTATTAAATCAACACGATGGCAGCACTTAAGTATAAGATTATTAGCAGCAAAACACAGTACCGGGAATACAGCAATATGCTCGAAGAACTTGTTTTTTCCGGTTCAAAAAATAAGGATGTAAAAGATGAGATTGCCTTGATTACTTTATTAATTGAGAAATGGGACGAAGAGCATAACAGCTTTCAGGAAATTGACCCCGTTCGTTTATTGCATTCCTTTATGACTGACCATAAGTTGAAAGCAAAAGATTTAACTGAATTACTGGAAGTAAGTAAAGGATACGTGTCAGATATTTTGAATTATAAAAAGGGCTTATCTAAGGATGTAATCCGCAAACTTTCGGAACACTTTAAAGTATCCCAGGAGGCATTCAATCGGCCTTACAAATTAATTGTACCTGAGAATTCACATATCAGAAACGCAAGTGTAATGAACACCAAAAAAGAATTAGCAATCGATTGATTTGCTGCCCTGCACAGGAAAGTATTTTACAAAATGCAAAGCCTAATCTTTTCGCCAGTGCGGGTTTCAAAAAAAGTAAAGGGTAAATTTCTACACGCAAAGTCCTGGGCTATGCTTAGGCTTGGTGATATATATTGCTGGGAAGAAATAATACCAATTACAATCAATAAATCAATGACATACATAACAAGTAAATTGCCTCTAGTTGATTAAATACAAATGTTAGTGATTAGTTTAAACGAAATCCTAATTCGATTGAAAAAAACATGAAACTACTTTTCCTGATCGCAGCAATCTTCATCGGGCATATAACTTATGGACAAAAGGACACACTCAAACCTATGGTATTCCCTTGCGACATCGGAAAAACACTGACAATCAGCGAAAATGAAGTTCTCAATATATTTAAAGCAAGTATTCAACAACCTGCTTACGATAAAATTTCAATTCCTTCTAATGAATGGTTGACTTGTAATAGAGACAGTTCATATTCTAAAATGGATACATTATATTTTTGTAGTAACGCCTATTATAAAAACAAACCAAATACGACACAATGTTGTGAATTAATTGCGTGGACATTTTATGAAGAAAAGGCTTTCATTTTAACCGAAATGCATTTGTGTGATGAGCCAGCAAAAGCTTCCGCAGTCAGAGAAAGAGACTACCACAAGTTGGAAATATTGAAGAAAAACAATAAATATTTTTTACAGACATTTAATAATTCAAAACTCATTGACACGTTTGAAATATTAACTATTAAAACATTTCCAAAATGCAATGTCGATGGCACGACAGATATAATGACATTGGTAAGACAACATTAAACGAGATCAGTAACAAAGAGACACAGGACAGAGTCCTGCGCCTGGTAAGAGATTATGAAGGCTTTAACAAGCTAAAGTAAAAACATTACCGCCAACCATGCCAATTTATCCCGGAGCAAGTCTCACTCAACCATAATACTTCCAAGGCGAGTTTCTACAAAAGCAAAGTGCGGTGGCTTGCAGGACCCGCCGCAGTTTTGGGAAAGCTACTTAAATTTAAATTTTTCAACTCCTTAAAATTTAATACGGTATATGCTACCTGCTTATCACGTCCCGCCTTACGTACAAAACTATGCTTCGGAGGCATCGGAAGGAGCCCCAAATACTCTATTGCCTACATTACTTTGTGTTATGTAGAGCTGACAAACATGACTTATCTTTAGTTTTTTAATTGTGGATTTGGGTATGAATCAGGCTGAATTCCCCTGATTCGCACTACTACACAAAGCCCTAAACCGTTCAACTTAATTTTTCATGAAACACTTTGCAACTATAATAATCTTGGTTTTATTTAACTCGTTACTTACTTCAGCGCAGAGAGGAGAGGAGCTGATAAAAAATAAAATAGAACAAGCTGACTCAATACTTCTGGTTAGTCATGAAGATACACAGGGCATTAGCCTGGTTAACGATTTAGGAAAATCAATTCCACTTCCAAAATTGATAGTCAGCAATAAGCCAAACTATAAAATTTTTAAAGAAAGCCATTTATTAAGCAATCAGGAAAAGGATACTTTAATCAGAATTTTGCAAAGGCCATTTAAGGATAGAGAGATTGTTATTGGCAAGTGCTTTGTACCACATCACACAATCTTCATTTTTAAAAATGGTAAAACCTCGTACATTGACATTTGTTTTGAATGCTTAGGATTTGAAACTTCTGCTGACCTAAAAGAACTTTATGCATTTGACAATCAAAAATGGACTGAACTTGAAAATTATTTTATAAAACTCAATTTTAAATATAAGCTTACAAATAACGAGGAAAGAGACGTTGATAGGAAGAAGTTTAATGTGAAAATGAACGTTTGCATTACAAACTAAAACATCCTTTTTAAAAAATAACATGACAAATATTGTTGAAACAATCAAAGATGCTATAAGCCAAAAAAGAGAGCTTTCTCTAACAATAAAATATGGAGTAGGACAAACAATTGAAATTGACATTGAACCTTATGTTTATGGTCAAGATTTAATGCAATATGAATTTGTTTGGGGCTATTTGCCACACAGTATGACGTTCTATAAGTTACTTATTGATCACATTGAGCAAGCTATAATAACCAACGAAGAAGTGCCAGTTGATAATGAGAAAGCTATGTATATTTATTCAATGGGCGAAGAACATCATGCCATTATTGAAGGATTTGATAATATCTATTTATCCTATGTAGCCACAACTTAATAGTTGAAAAATTACTTCCAAGGCGAGTCTCTGCAAAAGCAAAGTGCGGTGGTTTGCAGGACTCCCCGCAGTTCAGGGAAAGTTATTTAATTTCAATTATTCAACTCCTTAAAATTTAATTCGATTAACTTACTTGTTGACAACTCAAGCTAAAGTTAATGCATGCAGCTTCCGAGTCCCTCCCTACGCACAAACCTATGCAGAGGAGACATCGGAAGGGAAGGGTGGGCTGTTTTTATTTCCAGGTTGATATTTTTATTTGAAAGTTTAGATACATGAGCATCCCGGATATTGTGATTAAAGTTGCCCAATGGTATTCAGTAAAAGTGAGTGACACAACGATGTTGCTATGAAAATATACAGTTGAGAAAAAAATATAGACCGCCTGCGTTCGTGGCACACGAATGCAAAAAGTAGATGTCGGAAAAATTAACTTATGATTTTTCTTCGTAATAGCAATCATATAAATTTTTACCAGGCATTACACACCTTTGTTACAGCACTCTTTTTTTACCCTGAAAATTTGTAACAGTAATTTTTGTAACCGCTTTATCCAGTTTTATTTTCCGGGTTGATTGCGAGAGATAAGTGCCGCCGTAATAAAATTCAATGCGTTGTTTTCTTCCATCTTTGTATAACAGTTCTGCATAAGCGTCGCCTGGTTGTAAGCTGATCCAACGGGTATTTTTATCGGTTAATATTTTGTCAAATACTAACAGGCTATCCTGGTTTTGCGTTGCTATAATGATGTCTTCATTTTTTGCAGTGTGCAGTTTGGTGAGCCCTTTTGCATCACCATCTACAAAAAATCCGGTGCCTGGTACAGGCATGGCGGTTAATTCACCTTTACCATTTCCCTTTAAAAATAAACCCGTAAATGCATCGTGCCTGCCGCTGTATGGTTCCATGCCATAATCATTGCCAACCATCATTACATCGAGGTTGCCATCATTGTCCAGATCCTCTGCCAACATGCCGTAAACCGGCGCTGACTGTGCTGCTGACGGCAATGGCTTAATGGAAAATTTTCCATTGCCAAGGTTTTCAATATAGTTGGTTTGTAAATCTGTGGCTTCTAATATGATGGCATTTTCCTTTTCCTTTTTACCCCACAAATCATCCATGGTAACAGCGCCAAATGATTTATAAGTTGGGTATTTTTTACGTATGGAAAGTAGCTGGCCGGCAAGGTCATCCTTGGTATGCATGGGGAAGGGTTTCATGGTGCCATCTTCCGCCTTCATATAACAAAACACCATCGCATCCAACGAACCGTTTTGATCAAGATCTTTTGCTAAAATAGTCATGGGTTGAGTGGGCGATGCTTTGTAGTTGGAGTTCAATCCGAGGTTGCCTGCGATATAATCAATATCGCCATCATTGTCAAAATCACCCGCCGTTAAACTGTTCCACCAACCGGTATGTTTACTTATGCCTGTTGTTTTAGTTACGTCAACAAAAGCCTTTCCCGTATTTTTCAAAAACGTAATCGGCATCCATTCTCCGGTTAACACAAGATCAATTTTTCCATCATTGTCAAAGTCGCTCCATAAGGCATCGGTCACCATGCCGATGTTTTCCAGTTGCGGACAATATTGTTTGGTGACATCTATAAATTTACCACCGATGTTTTTAAATATAAAACTTTTTGGTGCGGTAGGGTAGGCGCCTGATACAACCCGGCCACCAACAAAAAGATCCAAAAATCCATCGCCATCAAAATCGGCAGCACGTACACAGGACCCATTGGTGGTTTCGGTTGGCACTGCAGATTCCACTCTTTTAAATTTCCCTTTCCCATCATTTAAATAAAGGCGATCCTGGCAGATGGCGTGATTGGGAGGTAACTCATAACTTCCACTAACAATGTACATATCCAGATCTTTATCGTTATCTGCATCAAAGAAAAGTACGCCCATGTCTTCCACCAAAGGATCTTCCTGTTGTAAAAAGCGATCGTTGTCTTTTGTAAAATGCCCGTTTGCATCCTGCATAAAAAATGCCCCGGGATTACTGGAAGAACCACCCACATAAAAATCATCGAACCCGTTATTGTCAATATCTCCAACGGCTATGCCAGGGCCATATTGACTAAGTTTATGTGGAAGTGTAGCCTGTATATTATAATCAACAAAATCATCTTCAACAGGTTTGTAGTTGATACCATAGCGTGTGGATGCATTTGTAAACAGCGTGTTGGCAACAGGCGTTTTTTTGGATGCGGCCTTTGCGTTTTTACGATCCAGCGTAATGCTTTGATCAGCTTTAATATTAGTAAGAACCTGTTCCTCATTATCGGGCCAACTTATTTTTATTGAATCTATCGTGGCGGTATTTCCCAATCCAAAATGTGCCCTGGCATCATCGGTTGATAAATAGCCACGGGTTGGCTGATGCTCATAATATTGTTGTTGGTTACCGGCATACCAGATACGGATATTCGCACCCAAACCCTGTGTGTTATTACCAGCGCCAACAATGGCTACCGTAAGCTGGTGCTCATTATCATGATTCGAAGTGTTTTCATACACAAAGGCATTGTCATTGATATTGTTGATTACAATATCAAGATCGCCATCATTGTCTAGGTCTGCATAAGCGCCACCGTTAGAGAAAGAAGGCTGCGTAAAACCCCAGGCTTTTGCCGTATTTTCAAAATGATTGCCGCCTTTGTTTTTAAAAGCATAGTTGGGAATTTTTACAATGGGAAGTGAATCAACCATGCCCAGCGTGAAGTTGCCGTAACCAATTTGCCCATTGTCATAAGCAATATAATCGAGGTCGGTTACATCACGGGGCAAACCATTTGTTATCACTACATCCCGGTATCCATCATTATCAAAATCAGCCACCAGCGGACACCAACTCCAATCTGTCTGGTAAATGTCAGACATAAAACCAACATCACTAAATACCGGCAGGCCCTTGCCAGAAATGCCACTGTTTAACTGCAATACATTTCTTACATACTGATGCTGGTACCCAAATGTTTGGGCGTTGGTATAATTATAATATTCGTTACCACTTAGCATCCGCTTTTTACGCATATTATCTTCCGGTAACATTTCGAGTGATAATAAGTCCACAAGCCCGTCGTTGTTGATGTCTACAGCATCGGTGCCCATTGCGTTCCAGCCCGTATGTTTAAAATATTCGCCGAGGCGATCGGTAAATGTGCCGTCTTTATTATTGATGTACAACAGGTCGTTCGATGCAAAATCATCTGCAACATATACATCCTGCCAGCCATCCATATTAAAATCGGAAATGCAGGCCGCATGTCCCCAACCTTCTTTTAAAATGCCTGCTTCATGGGATACATTTGTAAATGTACCGTTGCCATTATTGCGATACAGCCGGTCAGTATTTAATGCCGAACCATCCGTAACTTTTGGCCTGAAACGAATCGGCGTTTTTGGGTCGTTTAATTCGTTTGTTACCAGGTAAAGATCGAGGTCGCCATCTTTATCATAATCAAAAAAATAACCTTGCGTACTAAATCCCTGGTCGGCTATTCCATAAGCAACCGCTTCTTCTTTAAAAACAGGAATGCCGGCAGCATCGTTACCCTGGTTAATATAAAGCAGATTTGTTCGCCGCAATGCATCTTTTCTAAATGACGCACAAACGTACAAATCCAGTTTACCATCGGCATTGATGTCAACCACCGAAACACCGGTACACCATCTGCCATCGCCATCAACTCCTGCTTTACCGGTGATATCTTCAAAATGCATGGCGCCTTTATTCAGGTATAATTTATTGGGCGTCATGTTGGCGGCAAAATAAATATCTATCAAACCATCTCCATTAAAATCGCCCATACCCACGCCGCCGCCATTGTAAATATTGGCCTGGTTTAAAATATTAATAGAATCACTTTCAAAAAGCTGGTTCTTAAAATCGATGCCAGTTTGTGCAGGTGAGCGTAACTGAAAGAGGGTAGCAGGAGCTGTATTTTGACTCCAGGAAATTGTAGGAAGTGTAATAAATAAAATAGCAGGTAATATCAATAATTTCAATAGCTGGTTCTTCATATAACTCCGTTATTTAATTACACAAAGTAATATTTTATTGTTGAAAATTATTTTTGCAAGGTAGCGTGCGGAGTATCATAATTTATTCATTCTGTTACATGATAAATTAAAGCGATCGCAATAGCAAGACTTATATGTTTTCAAAAATTACAGGAAACGAACATGCAGTTTCTCAAATATTTTACCCCCAAAATGGTAGTATCCGATTTAATGAAAGTTAAATAATACAGGGCTTTTGAATGAGTTTTATTACAACACAATTCTTTTCCCTGTTTGTGCAGATCTTTTAGCGGCATCCAATATTTCCATCGCAATCATATTGTATTTTAAAGACGACTGATCATCAGTACCGGCAATTTTATGTTGAAGGACAGCCGTTAAATAAAGCATGGCATCATTGATTGGAGCTGCCAATGGTTCAGCGGTTTTAGAACTATTAATATTCTCACGAAGGCGGCTGGTAATGCTTGATCCGTTCAATGCATGCAGGTAACCTTTTTCACCAAACACTTCAAGGTCTTTGATAGAAAAGGGCCAATTCCAGGAAGCTTCAATCAACCCCGTTGCACCGGCATATTCAACAATAATAGTTGCATCATCATCCACTTTGGGATAAATTGCCGGTTTATAATTTCGGGTGATAGCAGTAACAGCAATTGGTTTATCGCCATGCATCAGCCAGGTCATTAAGTCAGCACCATAACATCCAAAATCATTTAAGGCACCTGCTCCATTTTCAACCGGATCGGTTAACCAGCTTAAAAATTCTTTGCTACATCCAATTTCCTGTGGGCCCTGGTGGCCATCATGCACCACCATTTTTTTGATGGGGCCAATCACGCCATGGGCAACCGTATCATACACATCTTTATAGGATGCATACCAGGTGGTTTCGTAGTTGGTTAAAACTTTAATCTTGAATTTATTGGCCAGGAATTCCATCCGCTTTGCCTGTGTAAGTGTTGCTGCCAAAGGTTTTTCAACCATTACAGAAATGCCGAGTGGGGCACATATCTCTACAATATCCACATGCTTTGCTGCTGCATTATAACCAAGTACTGCCTCGGGTTTTGTTTTTAAAACCAATTGTTTTAAATCCGTAACAAAAAGTGAATCAGGAATATGATACAGTTTGCTATACTTAGCATGTAATTGCTTATTGGGTTCTGCGATGCCAACAATATCCACCACGCCTTTATTGTACTGATTTAAAATGCCATGAATATGATCGTGATTTAATCCTGCAATTACCACACGAATGGGTTGTTGTGCAAAACTGCTATTGGTGATTATTAACAACACTAAACCGAGCATTAGATGATTGAAAACTTTTACAGATCGGCTGAAATTTTGTTGGCTCATATGATGGACGATTTTTGCTGATGGAATAACTTTTTAATTTTCACTTTTTACTTTTCACGAATGTTGCAATTGCTTCATAAAACTGTTGCGATAATTCAGTGGACTCATCTTTATCCTGTCTTTAAATGTTTTATAAAAATTTGAAATATCATTAAACCCACTGTCAAATCCAATCTGTTCCACCGGCTTATCTGTATTAACCAGTTCCTTTATTGCATACTCAATTCTGTAATCAATTACTGCTTCAATAAAGGTTTTCCGGTTGATCTTTTTAAAATATTTACAGAATGCATGTGGCGTCATATTAGCAGTAGCAGCAGCATGTTGCAACGTTACCTTATCCTGGAAATTTTCAACAATATAGGCTATTACTGCGTTCATTCTTTCTTTTTCAACCTGTGGCAATCCGGTGTAAACAGGTTGATTGTTTAACAATGTGTACTGTTCCATTACGGCCAGCTCCTCCAATATTTCAAGTGTTAAAACCAACCTGCGAAAACTACTTTGCTCATTTGTCAATGCAATCATTTTTTGTTTGCATAAATTGGTATTGCCCGTAAAATGTATGCCATGCATGCTTCTATTTAGCAATTGAAGTATATGATTGAGTTCTGGCTTTTGTAAAAAATCGTTCCCCATAAAATCTGTGAGAAACTGTATTACAATTGAGCCAGACATGCCATCATTTGCGCTAATTTCCGTCTTCCAGCAATGTGGCAGATTTGCGCCAAGCAGCACTAAATCATTAGGGTAATAATCGTTCATGTTAGTGCCCACATACCGTTTACCGGTACCTTCCAAAATCAGGGTGAGTTCATATTCAGGATGGAAATGATAAGGTGCAGCAAAGTTTTTTTCTTCAAATTTCCGCACCAGGAAGGAAGCATTTCCAGCGTTGATATTTTCAAAAGCAGGCTTCATTTTATAGTAAATTTTAACTGTGTGTATTTATTTAGCAAGTATAAAGTTAATATAATCCATAAAACTGCCAGTATCTGCAATTAAATCTACCCGGTTTTGGTTTTATTTTGTTTCATAAAATTTATAAAAATGATTACAGAACAATTGCCTGCTTTAGATCAGTTTTTACAAATAGCTCCCGGCCAGGTTGAGCAGTTTAGAAAAGATGGACATACGTTGGTTAAATCAGTTTTAAACCCGGATGAAGTTCCTGCTTACCGGGAGGCAATCAATCATGCCGCCTACCAGTTTAATACGGAGAAAAGAAACCTGGAAGAAAGGGATACCTATGGCAAAGCATTTTTACAAATCATGAATTTATGGGAGGTGGATGAAGCCGTTAAAAAGTTTACACTTGCTAGACGTTTTGCAAAAATTGCTGCAGATTTATTAGGTGTTGAAAACGTACGCATCTATCACGACCAGGCGCTTTACAAAGAATCGGGTGGTGGATTTACACCCTGGCACCAGGATCAATATTACTGGCCATTGGATACAAAAAATACGGTAACCATGTGGATGCCACTAATTGATATTGATGAAGAAATGGGCATGCTCACTTTTGCTTCGGGTACGCATGTTGGTGGCGCCATTGGAAACATTGCTATTTCAGATGAATCAGAAAATTTACTCCACGAATACATCAAAGAAAAAGGATTTAATATAAGTCGCCCCAAAACAATGAATGCAGGTGATGCAAGCTGGCACTATGGCTGGACATTGCATAGTGCACCCGGCAATCTTTCGCAGATTACAAGAGAAGTAATGACCGTTATTTATTTTGCGGATGGAGCCATCGTTACCGAACCAATTAACGAGCATCAGGAAAATGACCGTAACCGTTGGCTGGCTGGTATTACGCCGGGCAATCCGGCCGCATCTCCACTTAATCCGCTGGTATTGTAATTGGTTAAATTGGATTGAAATTGTTTTGAAGGATTAATTATTTTAAGCTAAAAAGGTCTTGTGTATAAATTTAAAAAAATGCCGTGCTGCGAACGGAAAAACTCAAACTAATTTGCCATGGGGCCATCGTCCCGAAAACCCGGTTTCAAAAAATCTGGCAGCACGATTTGTTCAGGCCTGATTTTACACCGTATGATGAAAAAGAAATTAGTGTTATAAAAAACACGCTTGCAAAAGATTTGTCGGTAAAATAATGAAAGAAGCATTTAGTCCGTAAAGTCTTAACTCAACTATTTAAGACCCTATTTTCTTTTTTTTCTTAATAAAAAAAAGAAACAAAAAAAATCAAGGCTGCGAATAAAAAGGCTGAAATTTTCAACATAATCCTAAAATCAAGGAACTCGCCGGTATAGTAAAATACTTTATAGTTTATGCTGGCTCAAACAGCCTTGATTTCTTAACGGCTTATGTCGAAAATTTCTAGCACTTTTTATTCGAGGCCATTTCACCCTTATTATAACTTCCATCCACTTCATGCATATTGTTAAAAAAATGCCTGGTAACCATTAGCATAAAAATTGTAATTTATTGAATAAGTAAAAATTAGAAAATGATTTAAGTTGACATTTTTTTATAAGCACCTGTGAAATGAAGCAAAAAATTATGAGAATGGCAGCATTTCGCCAGGTGCTTACACTTGCTATGATTTTAACTTAAATGGTTAATAAAAAATGAAAAACAATTGCTTACGGATAATTATTTTCTTGTTACTGTATTTACCCATGGATACAAGGGCCCAATTAAATATCCAATCCGTTGATGCTGATTACCTGCACCGTGCCATCAAACAGGTTACAGATGTAATCGTACATGATATTTATTCACCGCCGGTTGCCAGCAGAATTTATGCCTATGTTAGCATTGCAGGTTATGAAGCGGCACGGGAAGCAAATGCCGGTTATGTTTCATTTGCGGGGCAGTTACATGGACTAAAGCCACTGCCAAAGCCGGTTGCAGGCAACGCATATAATTACCAGTTAGCGGCAGTAGAAGCCATATTGGATGTTGCCGCAACAATGATTATTTCTGAAGAAAAAATAACAACATTCCATACAAGCTTGTTAGCCGAAATAAAATCAACCGGCATATCAACAAATGAATATGATAACTCTGTTGAATTTGGAAAACAAATTGCAACTCATATTATGGCATGGGCTGCAGAAGATAATTATAAACAAAGCAGGTCTTTATCAAAGTATGTGGTGGGCAAAGATGCCGCTTCCTGGAAACCGACGCCACCAGGTTACATGAAAGCCATTGAACCTAACTGGAACCGGATGCGTACCTTTTTAATTGATTCTGCTGAGCAGTTTAAACCGCTTCCACCCACACCATTTTCCATAGATAAAAGCAGCCAGTTTTATAAGGAGGCTAAAGACGTGCAGGAAATTGGTTTAAGCCTTACACCGGAGCAAACAGCGATTGCTAGTTTCTGGGACTGCAACCCATTTAAGATGAATATAAACGGGCATGTAATGTTTGCAACAAAAAAAATATCACCGGGTGGGCATTGGGTTAACATAGTACGGCTCGCCTGTAAAAAAGCCAATGCTGATTTTGTTAGAAGTGCAGAAGCTTATGCCTGTTTATCGATTACATTAGCTGATGGTTTTATAAGTTGCTGGGATGAAAAATATCGTAGTAAAGTCATCAGGCCCGAAACCTATATTAACCAATATATCAGCAACAGCTGGCTGCCATTATTACAAACACCACCTTTTCCTGAATACACCAGCGGGCATAGTGTGGTATCTGCCGCATCATCCATTATATTAACCAAATTATTTGGTGATAATTTTTCTTTTACAGATTCTACTGAAGTTGAATTCAGGTTGCCACCCCGGGATTTTACTTCATTTAAACAAGCTGCAAAAGAAGCTGCTATCAGCCGCTTTTATGGTGGTATTCATTACATGCCTTCTATTACCAATGGCCTGGACGAAGGGTATAAACTTGGTAATTTTATTGCAGATAAACTAAGAACAAAAAAGGAAGATATGGCCATTGTAAAATAAATAGCTTGTTCTTATCTGCGAACATAATTTGCGATGCATCTATGTGCCTTTTCCTTTTAATTACAACACAAAGTTTCTCATAAACCAACTCAATGAGCATTTCCATAAGAAAGACTGACCTGCAATATTTTTCAACGTTCATTTTAATTTTTACTCTGCTGATCAACACCGGTTCAACTGCACAAAAATTAAACAGCAGCGATTCAAGCATCTATCTGGCCGATCCGGCGATGATTCAATACAATGGTATTTTTTATTTGTACGGAACAGTAGGAGGGAACGGCAATAACGGTTTTATTGCTTATAGTTCCAATGATTTGATGCATTGGAAGCAGGCGTCTAATACCGAATCACACTATGCACTTGAAAAAGGAAAAGCCTTTGGCTCTGCTGGTTTTTGGGCACCACAGGTTTTTCCATTTGGCAATGAATTCTACATGGCTTATGTAGCCAATGAAAATATTGCCATTGCAAAAAGCAATCAGCCGGCAGGTCCGTTTACACAAAAGTTATTACAGCCATTAGCTGCACCGGTTAAACAAATAGACCCTTTTATTTTTGTTGATGATGATGGTAAAATATATCTTTATCATGTAAGGCTTACCAATGGTAATAAAATATTTGTGGCCGAAATGGAAGCTGATTTTTCTGAGATAAAACCTTCAACTTTAACCGAATGCATTACAGCAACAGCACCATGGGAAAATACTGCTAATTCAAAATGGCCGGTTACAGAAGGGCCGTCGGTATTAAAACACAAAGGAATGTACTACTTGTTTTACACCGCCAATGATTTTCGAAATCCAGATTATGCTGTTGGCTATGCAACCAGTAAATCGCCTTATGGTCCATGGAAAAAATATACAGGAAATCCCATTATCAGCAAATCATTGATTGGTATAAACGGAACGGGGCATGGTGATTTTATTAAGCTGGCAAACGGCAATTTAAAATATGTTTTCCATACTCATTTTTCTGACACAATTGTTTCTCCAAGACGAACAGCCATTATTGATGTAAAGTTTACAAAGGGCGGTAAAAATAATATCGACAAGCTGGTGATTGACAAAAAATCTTTTCGCTTTCTGCAAAAAGCTGTAACAGAAAAATCAGCTGCCAATAACTGATTGTAAAATCAATTGACAGTGTTGTCCGACTAAACTCCTGTATTCGTTGCTACGCCTCAATGACCTCACCCCAACCTCCCGAAAAAAAATCGGGACAGGCTCTCTCCAAAAGAGAGGGGCTAGAACATTGAACCAGTAAGAGTTGTAGCGATATTGTATATTTTTCGTCGAACAATAGTGATTAATTACAACGAAATAGTTAGGTGCTGACTATGCAAGGAATATCGCCGCACATATCAATTTATTCTACTGGTGTTATGTTATACTTCCCGCTGCATCAAAATGTGTTATGAATATTGTTGATTAATGCA
>JBDUEK010000070.1:0-31714 GCA_040002495.1 Ferruginibacter sp. | reverse complement strand
TTTTCAACACTTTACGCAATTGTAAAGTTTGTTCATCAACCAGGTCTTCTTTTTTGTCTTCTTTTGTATCAAATGTAATGTTCTCATCAGTGATGATCATCAAATGTTGAATCAAAATACGACTCGCCTGCTTAACAGCTTCTTCAGGATGAATAGTACCATCAGTGATTACTTCCATAATCAATTTTTCAAAATCGGTGCGTTGTTCAACACGGGTATTTTCGATGGTATATTTTACATTCTTAATCGGGGTATAAATAGCATCGACTGCTATGTAACCAAAATGAGAATTTTTTTCTTTATTTTCTTCTGCAGGAACATAACCGCGGCCCTTACCGATTGTAATTTCAATATCAAGTTTAGCACTGCTATCCATTACGCAAAGAATCAATTCAGGATTCATTACTTCAAAAGAAAGAGACGCTTCACCAATCATTGCTGCAGTGAATTCAGTTTTGTTTTTAAGAGAAAGTGTAATTTTCTCAATACCAATTTCATGCTCTACTTTCTTCTTAAAACGAACCTGCTTAAGATTTAAAATAATTTCAGTTACATCTTCAGTAATACCTTTGATGGTTGCAAACTCATGATCAGCACCAACAATGTTGATACCAATAATAGCGTAACCTTCTAAGCTATTAAGTAATACACGGCGTAAAGAATTACCAATTGTTACACCATAACCCGGCTCAAGCGGCCGAAATTCAAACTGTGCTTCAAAATCATTTGCTTTCTGAAGTACAATTTTATCGGGCTTAACAAAATTTAAAATGGCCATTTGTATTTTGTTGTTTAATTGTTTAAAATTTTATGACGGGCATTTTATCTTTACTCGTCATCGTTGTGTCACTCACTTCTACAGTTTCAGCTTAAGGCATCCTCCATAACAATGTTATAAGTCCTTCCCTTTGGGAAGGATTTAGGATGGGCTACTTTTACTTGCTATACAATTCCACAATCAGCTGCTCCTTAATATTTTCAGGAACGCTTTCTCTTTCAGGATAAGCAATGAAAGTACCTTTCAATTCTGTTTCGTTAAAATCGATCCAGTTAAACTTAGCATTTTTACCGCGTACATTGCTGGTGATTGAACTATTAACAGCACTCTTATTTTTTAAACCAATAGTATCACCTGGCTTCATTGAATAAGAAGGTACGTTTAGAACGTCGCCATTAACTGTAATGTGCTTGTGACTAACCAACTGGCGGGCTGCCTGGCGGCTTGGTGCAATACCCATACGGAAAACGGTGTTATCCAAACGGGCTTCTAATAATTTAATTAAGTTTTCACCGGTAACGCCCTTGCGTCTTGAAGCTTCATCAAATGTTTTACGGAATTGTTTTTCCAATAAACCATAGGTGTATTTAGCTTTTTGCTTTTCACGCAACTGTAAAGCGTATTCGCCTAAAGTTTTACGTTTGCGGTTTGCACCGTGCATACCCGGAGGGTTACTGTTTTTAGTTAACCACTTACCGTTGCCTGTGATAGGTTCTCCGAAAATCCTGGAGATCTTTGTTTTGGGACCTGTGTACCTTGCCATAATTATAATTGCGATTTTTTAGTGACGATGCAACATTAAAAAATCCTAAAATGAATATTGCACCCGATTAAAAATATGTTGGATGTTAAATGATGAATGTTGAATTTGCCCATTTAACATTAAGCATTCAACATTTATCATAACAAATTATACTCTTCTCTTTTTTGGAGGACGACAACCGTTGTGTGGTAAAGGAGTAACATCTTTGATCATATTGATTTCGATACCTGATTGTGATAATGCCCTGATAGCGCCTTCACGGCCAGAACCTGGTCCTTTTACAAATACATCCACTCTTTTTAAACCTGCATCCATTGCAACTTTTGCTGCATCTGAAGCGGCCATCTGGGCTGCGTAAGGTGTATTTTTCTTACTTCCTTTAAAACCCATTTTACCAGCACTTGACCATGAAATAACCTGGCCAGTTTTGTTAGTTAAACTGATAATGATGTTGTTGAAACTAGCTGTTACATGTGCGTCACCGTAACTATCAACTTTTACAACTCTTTTTTTAGCTGCTGCTTTGCCACTCTGTTGCTTGCCTTGTGCTTTTGCCATAATTAATTTAATAGGTAATCTTTAAAAAATATTCGCAGACGTGTGACTGCGAAACTGAACCAACCCTCCTGCTGACTTATGAAGCTATCCGGCGTTTGTTCAAAATGATTTAAGTCAAAACTAAAAAATCAAAAGTCAAAAATTTTCACTTTTTACTTTTGATTTTTAAATTATTTCTTAGCTACTTTCTTTTTACCGGCAACTGTCTTACGCTTACCCTTACGAGTACGACTGTTGGTACGTGTACGTTGTCCACGTAATGGTAAACCTTTACGATGACGTAAACCACGGTAACAAGCGATATCAAGCAAACGCTTAATATTCATCTGAACCTCGCTACGTAAAGCACCTTCAGTTTTAAATTCAGTGTTAATTACATTACGAATGGCAGTTTGTTCATCATCATCCCACTCATTTACTTTTTTATCATAGCTGATTCCAGCTTTGTCTAAAATATATTGAGCAGTTGAGCGACCTATTCCAAATATGTAGGTAAGTCCTATTTCGCCTCTTTTATTTTTTGGTAAATCTATACCGGCAATACGAGCCATATACTATTGATTTGTTAATTAGTTGATTAGTTAAATGGCCGTAAGCCATTGACCAAAGGCCATTTATTATCCTTGTCTTTGTTTAAAGCGAGGATTCTTTTTGTTGATAACAAACAAGACACCTTTTCTTCTTACAATCTTGCAATCAACACTTCTTTTCTTAATTGAAGCTTTAACCTTCATTTTGTTTCTTTTTATTTATTAATAATCACTTTGCTATGCAAAAATGTATTTATTTATACCTGAAAATAATTCTGCCTCTTGTCAAATCATACGGGCTCATTTCCACGCCCACCTTATCTCCTGGCAAAATTCTGATATAGTGCATTCTCATTTTTCCGGAGATTGTGGCCAGTATTTCATGACCATTTTCGAGCTTAACTTTAAACATAGCATTACTAAGTGCTTCTAAAATTGTTCCGTCTTGTTTAATGAGTGCCTGCTTAGCCATATTTTTGGAGCGCAAAGATAAGAGGATAAATTTAATTATTACTAAAAAAATCAGATATTTACCAACTAAAACCCCATTTCCCCATGAAGCACACCATTTTTGGCATCTTATCAGTTATACTATTGGGAATATCTTGTAAAAAAAGTGATCCTCCTACACCTGCGCCGGTTGCAGATAAATACCTCAATTCAAATAATGCAAGCTCCTGGAATTACGAACTGGTAAATAATATTACTGTAACCACTTCTTTGTATACCCTTACATCCACAAACAGGGATTCTACAATTAACAGTAAAATCTACCACGTGTTTACAAATTCAGGTACAACTGGCAACGAATACTACAATATTACTGGAAATGAATATTACAATTTCCGCAGCTTACCGGCAGCCTTTGGAGGCAGCAATGTGGAAGTTTTATATTTAAAAGATAATGTTGCAGTCGGTGGTAGCTGGTCACAATCATTTTCCGTTACAGCATCTGGCTTTCCGGCTGTTGTTACTTTGGCCAATACCATAGCAGAAAAAGGCATTACAAAAGTTATAAATGGTATTACGTATAATGATGTGATTAAAGTATCAACCAATATTACTGCAACAATAAGTGGCGTTCCCTTACCGGCCGGGGCCTTAACAACTGATATACAAACGTTTTATGCTCCAAAATATGGCTTGATACAATCCATTAATAAAATAGACGTAAATTTTAGTGGTATCATGGATCATACCGACCAACAAACCAATCTTAGATCATCCGATCTTAAATAAAAAAAATTGTTAAAAAAATTAAACCCGGCCATTCGTCCGGGTTTTTTAATCAGAAAAAATTTTAAAATGTATTAGTTAAATGACTCGTCGTTTAAATGCACTTTAGTCATTTCATAAAAATGATTCTGCAACTGGTGTACGCTAATCCGCTGCATAATATGTCTACGTTCATCCCTGTACCAGATTTCCATTTTTGAAAAATCACCTTCTGCCGGAAGTAACAACCTGAAAGCTCCTTTCAAATACTTTACTGTACCATTGGGCTCCGGCTCTTTAGAAAACTTTAGTTCAAAAAGTTGTGCTTCGTCCAATGTAATTGCAGAAAGCTGTTCGGTTTCATACCAAAATTCCTGGCCTGTGTCCACGCAAACCTGTTTTTCATCTCCATTCAAATTTGTTACTTCGCCTTTTTTAATGTCACCATCGTTATCGGCCATTAAATAATCACCCACTTTGATTTCATGAAATTTTATCATATAACTTAAATTTTAATATTCCCAATATAGTAATTTTTACGAAACAAATCACCTCGTGTTATTGAAAGAATTAGCTTATGCAATTAACCCGGTAATATTCAAAAAATGATTTTTTGAAATAACATAATCAATTTATTCCGCCCAACTCATAACATATCCTTCATTTTCAATATCGATTGCATCTTTTGTTAATTGAAGCGAATGAAATGTATCGATCATAACTGCCAGTTCATTGGTTTGCTTTGCACCAATGCTCTTTTGAACGGCTCCGGGATGAGGGCCATGTGGTATACCGGCCGGATGCAGATTAATCATACCACGGGTTACATGTTTACGACTCATAAAATCTCCATCCACATAATACAACACTTCGTCACTATCTATATTGCTGTGATTGTAAGGTGCAGGTATAGCATCCGGATGATAATCAAACAACCTTGGAACAAAAGAACATACCACAAAATTATTGGCTTCAAACGTTTGGTGAACCGGCGGTGGCTGGTGTACCCTGCCGGTGATAGGTTCAAAATCATGAATGGAAAATGCAAAAGGATAACAGCATCCGTCCCAGCCAATTACATCAAACGGATGGGTTGCATAATGTATCCCATATAGGATTCCCTTCTTTTTTGTCTTGATTAAAAAATCTCCCGTTTTATCATTTGTAATTAATTCATTGGGCATCCTGATATCCCTTTCGCAATAAGGTGAATGCTCCAGCAACTGGCCATTTTTACTTAGGTATTTTTTGGGATACCGGATAGGCGAAAATGATTCCACAATCAATAACCGGTTGTTTTCATCATTAAAACTAATTTGGTAAATAGTGCCACGGGGTACAATCAAATAATCGCCATATCCAAATTCGATATTGCCATACATTGTTTTCAGTGTACCCGATCCCTCATGAATAAAAATCATTTCATCAGCATCTGCATTTTTGTAAAAATAACTTCGCATACTTTCCTGCGGAGCAGCTAATACAATATGACAATCATTATTCACCAACATTGGTTTGCGACTATGCAGGAAATCCTTTTCAGGTTTTACTTTAAACCCTTCAAAACTCCGGTGCTGCAGCATTTTCTCTTCTGCAATAACCGGCTGTATATTAACAGGTGCATCGGTTTTAATGATCTGCGTTGGAGGGTTAATATGGTACAGCAGCGAATAGTCATTGCTAAAACCTTCTGTTGAAAATAACTGTTCGGCATACAGGTTACCATCTGGTTTGCGGAATTGTGTGTGTCGTTTATGTGGAACAGATCCCAGTGTATGATAGTGAGGCATAGCATTCGTTTTTTATCAAATTTAATAATTGGAAGTATGAAAGATTTAACTGACCGGTAAAATATTTATTTTGAAAACAGGAATAAAGCAATGCGTTAAAAACAGTTACAAAATGCAAGTATTGCTACAGACAGGATGATTCATGAATTTCCAACCCGAAACTATAGCCAATAATGATTTAAAAGATGAAGATAAAAAGTTTCATCCGGCGTTCTTTGTCGGATGAAACTTTTACTGATAGTACAATACAGCAGATGTTTCAACGCACCGCTCCACTCACATTTATACTATTATTAGTGGTCCGTAATTTTTGTTGAGCCTGCTGCTTTTTCCTTCTCTCCTTTGAAGATTTGATATATTCGCTGATTGCTTTTTCTTCTTCTTTTGTTAAAGGACCTGATCCACCAATGAAGTCAACATCAAGTTCATTTTTATTTTGTTTCATTTTTCCTGATTTTTAAAATACCTGTCAATTAATTTTAAGGCGGCTTCACTTTCTATAATCATAAGGCGGCCACCAAAATGAAATGCTCCCAAACTTTCAACGTAATGGCTAATCAGTTGCGTTTTAGAAATAAAAGAAATATTTCCTTCAAAACCACGTTGAAATGAAAGCCTGCAAGCAAAAGCAACCAAGTTTCCAGGAACACCGGCATAAACTTTTGACTTGCCTTTATTAAACGGTGCACTTTCTACCAAGTGCATGTAAATGTGGTCGCTTTTAATTTCTAAACTGATAACACCCTGGATTATTGAAAGATTATTTGGGATAGTTAATTTATAAACCTCTCTTTCAGGTTGTTTGAGTTCATATCTCCAGTCAAATTGCCAACCATTTCTTTTTGTTACTGATTTCAGGTCAGCCGTAGAAAGTAAAACAATGTTAGTAGGAAACCTGTCACCGGTTTGAACGTTTTCAATTGAATTAGTCAACTTGTCTATAAGAAAATCAAGCGGTATTTTTCTGCGTTTATTCACTTTGCTAATTTACAAAATGTCACTTGGCCGAAAGATAAAAACTTTAAATAGATACTTTCGCCACATTACCACTAACAATCCTGTATGTAAATTTTCTGTAAAATGGCTTCTTTAAAATTACCAATTAATGATGAAATTATTTGCCATCATTAGTTAATTTTTGATTGCCGGGTTAACTATGATAATCAAACACACCAATCACTACCAATTTAAAATAACTAAATCCACGTTAAAATAAATAATTAAGGATTATTTTCGCCACCTGAAAATCAACCCGTATGTTGATTTATTTTATCCAACATTAAAATTGCAGCATTGTCTTTAACCTATAAACAGATTCAACTAATATGAAGAATTTTCTACGCAGGTATGCTCCGGGCTGGTTTAAGGTTGTTTCTAAAAAAGCATTGTTTCGTTTATACCGGTTAACCGAAGCATTTTACCGGTTGCCTGTTGATAAATACGATTTTCAAACTACTCAGCTTATTCGCACCTACCTGCAAAAAAATTCCAACTGTATTGATGTGGGCGCCAATCTCGGCCATATCCTGATGGAGATTGTAAAGGCTGCACCAAAAGGGCATCATTATGCGTTTGAACCTATTCCGCATTTGTACACTGATTTAAAGAAAAAATATTCAAAAAACACGGACGTATTTAATTACGCACTTTCTTCTGAAAAAGGAACTGCCACCTTTAATTATTATCCCGCAAGGCCAGCAGTTAGCGGCTTCAGGGAACGGGATAATGTAAGCGATGTAGAACCACAGTTGCTTTCAGTAAAAATGGAAAAGCTGGATGACATCATACCTGAAAATGTAAAAATTGACTTATTAAAAATTGATGTGGAAGGGGCCGAGTTACAGGTATTGCAAGGAGCCAGAAAAACACTTCAGTTAAACAAGCCCATTGTGTTGTTTGAATGCGGAATTGGCGGCGCAGATGTGTACGGTACTACGCCTGATCAGATCTACGACTTGTTTACCGAATGCGGAATGGGTGTATCTATCATTGAATATTTTAACGCACGCAAACAGCCATTTTCAAGAGAAGAATTCAGTGGCCAGTTTTATAAGAATTATAATTTCTTTTTTATAGCCTACGACCCTGCATATTATTAATGGAAGTTTTACATAAACTGAATGACACGAATTGGCCTTATATCAGATACCCATCATTTTTTAGACGATGCCGTTTTTGAGCACTTTAAAAACTGTGATGAAATATGGCATGGCGGTGATTTTGGCACTATCGAAATTGCCGAAAAAATCATCAATGGCATGAAAAATAATTGGGCAGCCGGAGAAGATAAAATAAGGTTCAGGGGTGTTTATGGAAACATTGATGGGCAGGATGTACGGACGGTTTATCCTGAACAAATTGTGTTTATGTGCGAAGGAGTTAAAGTAATGATCCGGCACATTGGCGGCTACCCACCTAAATATAATCCTGAAACAAAAAAGGAATTATTAATTCAACGGCCCCAACTTTTTATCAGTGGCCATTCACATATTTTAAAAGTGATGTACGATGATAAACTGGATTGTCTGCACATGAATCCGGGAGCTGCCGGCAAACAAGGTTGGCATAAAGTACGCACCCTTATCCGGTTTGCAATTGATGAAAAAGATATCAAAAATTGCGAAGTAATTGAACTATAAATCTGCGTTTTAAATCAAAAATCATTTCCCACCATTGGCATGTAAATCGGCCGTACAATTTGCATCCAGTACCGGAATATTTCCTGTAAGTAAAAAGCCAGTTATGTCCGTTGTTTCAGCAGCATAGTACATCAGGCAATTACTATTGTTACAATGGTTGCCATGTGCAGCATCTTTATGATTGGTTTGCATGGCTGAGCCAATATCTACCAGTCCAAGTATATGAGCCAGCTCATGCTCCAATACAGTGGTTTCAAGTTTGGTGCGACTTGCTTGTCCTATTCCACCACTATTGTCATGAATTGTTTTTCCAAGTATTGCAATGGAAGTATTACGGAATGCCAGGCCAAGCACATTTGCATCGGTGTATCTGCCATCAGTAATTAAAAAGTAAACCCCTAGTTGTGTACCCGTTGTATAAACAGTCCGGCTTCTTTTTTCAAGTGCTGCAATATCATCCAAGGTCAGCACAAGTTTTCCACCGGTAACTACCTGCGACTGAACGATGGTAACACCGGCCGGTTTATTCAACGTATTATTTATGAATGTGGTTAAATTATTTACGGCATTTGCATCCGGTGCGTAACCGGGCATGTATTGAATTTCAATTTTTAATGAGGTGTATTTTGCAGAACTCAACAGGTCACCGGCAGACGCCCCAACTGCTTTATTATTTTCAACATTAATAGGAGCTAGAGCAGGGTTACCGCCGTTTTTTGTGCAACCAGCAAATAAAACAGTTGCTAATAAAATAGCAATTGCTGTGTGGATATTTTTCATAGATAATATAAATAGTTGTACCATCTCAGGTACATAAAAATGATTCGCTAAAAATGTAACGATTATAGCCTATTAAAATTGTAATCTGTGGAGAATTATAATGCTGCGATCCTGTAATAAAGCTAACTCTGGGGTAAGCACCCTATGGAATCCAGTCAGCAATAAAAATATTAGTATCGTGCGTACCACCATTGTTTCTATTGCTGCAAAACACAAATTTCTTGCCGTCCGGGCTAAACATCGGGAATGCATCAAAGCCTTTATCCCGGCTTATTTTTTCAATATTTCCCCCATCCAAATTGGCCAGGTACATATTAAAAGGAAACCCTCTTTTGTATTCATGATTGCTGCAAAAAATAAAATGTTTCCCATCCGGTGTAAAGTTGGGTGCCCAGTTAGCTTGTTCAAGAAACGTAATTTGCTTTGCATTGGTTCCATCTGCATTAGCTACCCATACTTCCATGTGTGTGGGCGCTACTAAATTTTGAGCAAGCAATTCTTTGTATTCTTTTATTTCTTCTTCAGTATCAGGTCGGCTTGCTCTCCAGATAATCTTTGTGCCATCGGGGCTAAACCATGCGCCGCCGTCATAACCCAATGTATTGGTTATACGCTTTACATGTTTTCCATTTAGATCCATTGTATATAAATCAAGATCACCATCACGCATGGATGTAAACAAAATTTTATCACCTTTTGGAGAAATCGTTGCTTCAGCATCATACCCCTTCGTGTTGGTTAGTTGCTGTACAATTTTCCCGTTCAGATCGGCTTTAAAAATATCGAAGCTTTCATAAATTGGCCAGATGTATTTATTGCCATGTTTTGAGCGGTCGGGCACCGGTGGACAATCCTTGCTTCCTAAATGCGTGGAGCCATAGAGTATATGTTTTCCATCCGGATAAAAATAAGCACAGGTAGTTCTTCCGGTTCCGTTGCTAACTAATGTTGGTTCAAATTTTTCGCCGGCAACTGTTGGTATTTTGCCCATCCAAATCTGGTCGCAGGCAATTCCTTCTGCCGGATTTGTTTTTTGAAAAACCAGGTACTTACCATCATTACTAAAGTAGGCTTCGGCATTATCGCCACCAAATGTGAGTTGTTGCACATTGGCAAAATGAGTTTCACCAGGAAATAAAATAGTATCAACCGGCATAGTTGAAACATGATTAAAAACAGGCGCCAACTTGCCATCCATGGCAGGTTTAAATGCAACTACAAGCAATGCGATTATTAAAGCAAATAAGCCTGTTTTTCTATTCATCATTCCTGTTTTTGTGGTTGCTAAGTTAAGCCCGTCCTCCTTTATTTTATAATAAAATTGTGGGCAACCTTTCATTTAAGCCCTTATTTTTGCAACCAACTTATAGCCCTTATGTTTAAATCAATTATTTACATATTATTACCTGCAACCTTTTTGGTGATATCCTGCAATAACAATGATAGTAAGGGAACTGAATCCATTCCTGCTACAGAGCAAACGATAAGGAACCAGATAAAACAATACCCCGATTCATTAGAACTACATAATAAACTGGTAGATTATTTTGCAAGCAACAATGATTATGGAGCTGCGTTGAAAGAAACAAATATTGTAATAAAAAAAGACAGCAGCAACCCCACACTTTGGGATGCGAAGGCCCGCCTGCTTTTTTTAAATGGCGATACAACCGGAGCAATCGATGCATTAAATCGTGCGATTGAAATTTTTCCTGATCCGCAGTACATCATTTCTTTGGGTACTATCTATGCACAAACAAATAACCCATTGGCACTTGCAATGGCCGATGCATTATTGAATGCGCCACGTGCCAACGCCGCCTTGCAAGCATTGTTTATAAAAGGATTATACTATAGTTATTCCGGCGATAAGGCGCAGGCAGTTTCTTTTTTTGATAAATGTTTAACCACAGATTATACCTTCCTGGATGCCTATCGTGAAAAGGCAATTGCATTGTATGAGATGGCAAAATACGAGGAGGCGCTAAAGGTTTTAGAAACCGCCACCACCGTACAAAAAACCTACGAGGAAGGCTGGTACTGGATGGGTAAATGCTATCAAAAATTAAATAAAAATAAAGAAGCAATTGAGAGTTACCGGATGGCATTACAATTTGATCCTGAATTTATAGAAGCCAAAGATGCGTTGGGTAAGTTGGGTGTAAAAGGCTGATTATTTAGTTCCGATAATTAAACCTTGGTTATTAATTTTTTTACAAACATTCGTGTTTCAATTAGGCATAGTTGTGTCACTCCCTTGTACGGCATACCTTTGTGGAACATTTTAACAGCTAAACTTAACAGGCTCAATCAACAAACAAAAGTATAAGTGAGTGACACAACGATGTTGATTAAGGCGTTAAAGTTGGTAAAAAAAAATATTTCATAACTCATATTTAATAACTCATATTTAATAACTCGTATTTAATAACAACCGCCGTAAGGGTTTGCAACCGCTGACGGGGTTACAAAATTTCATAACTCATATTTCATAATTCATATTTAACAATGCCGATCATAGCCCCCTCCTTATTAGCGTCTAATTTTTTACAATTGCAGAACGAATGCAACATGCTCAACGAAAGCCAGGCAGAATGGTTTCACCTGGATGTAATGGATGGGCGCTTTGTTCCCAATATCAGTTATGGGCCAATGGTAATTGAGTTTTTGAGAACCACTACAACAAAATTTTTTGATGTTCATTTAATGATTGAAGAACCGGGTAATTATGCGGAGGCGTTTAAAAAAGCTGGTGCCGATAGTCTGACCGTTCATATAGAAGCCTGCCCCCATTTACACCGCAATATTCAACAAATAAAATCGCTGGACATGCAGGCGGGTGTTGCATTAAATCCACATACACCTGTATCTTTTTTACAAGATATTTTAGCAGATATCGATCTTGTTTTGATCATGAGTGTAAACCCTGGTTTTGGCGGACAATCATTTATTCCACAGTCGTTGAACAAGATAAAAGAACTGCGAAAAATGATTGACGATCTTGGCCTGGATGTAAAAATTGAAGTTGACGGCGGCGTGAGTATCGACAATGCAAAACAACTGGTAGATGCAGGCGCAGATGTATTGGTGGCAGGTAGCTCCGTATTTAAATCAGCCAATCCAATGGAAACGATCGCTCAATTAAAGGCTATCTAAGGGTATCATAAATCTGGCGCATTACATCAGCAGATTGCATTACCCAATTGGGTTCTTTTTTATTCCATTTGTATTTTTTGGTAATCACATTTTCTAATAGTTGCTGTCCTTTTATGGCCTGCTCCTGATTGTAAAAACAGTTGATCCATTTATCTTCAATTTTGCTTTTATTAGCCACTGTAATTGCGCCACTGTACCATTTAAAACAACCGGGTAATCCAACAAACGAAACCAAATTTCCACCACGGGCAGCATTGTCTTTTAAAAATTTTGCATAAAAAGTAACCGACTGTTTTACCCGGTGTTTTATAGCACTATCCGATTCGGATTTTGAAGGTTTTATCCGCCATTGATTATTAGACGGATGAAAGGGATCGTCCGTAGGTTCAATTTCAACTAATCCATCGCTTTTATACTCCATTTTCTTTTTATCAGCCATGTTCAACAATATCAATTGTTTTGGGCCAATGGCACCAATTTTTTGATGCCCCTTTGCACCGCCGGAATATTCCAGGTCAATTATTTTCTCTGCATCATTCAGCTTCCATTTACCAAATCTTATTTTGTCCCTGGGATTTTCAGTAAAACTTCCATCCTTAAAAAAAGAGAAACCACGATAGGGCATTTCAAGGTCGCCTCCGCTGCCGGAAGCGGCTGCATCTTCTGCATCTTCCTTATTCTCCCAATCCTGACACAATAACACATGTATGTCTTTAGAAGTTGATATATCATCCAATGGTGCAGGTCCACGATCCTCAACCTGCGCCTCAACTGCTTCGTCCTTTTTTGCCGCATCATTGTTGCAGGAAATAAATGTGGCCGACAAAGCAATCATCAAAATAAAAGATATCTTCATGGCGTACTTTTTTCAAAAATATACAGAAGCAGGCAGATATTTGCAGGTATAATAATTAAAAGTCTAAAATATTTTATCTTCATAACATGAGAGCATTTTTCGCCCTGCTATTATCACTGTTTTTTTTAAATACTACTGCTCAAAAAAAATCAGCAATTGTTAGTGGCACCGTGCTCGATGAAAATGAAAATCCACTTTCAAAAGTATCCATTGTAATACTTGGAAAAACCACCGGCATTGTTACAAATGATAGCGGCTATTTTAAATTAAAAGTTCCGGCAGACAAATCGTTTGCACTTATATTTTCATATACCGGCTATGCCGAAACGCAAAAGAATTTTTACTTAAGTGAAAATGAGGAGGAAAAAATTTCTATCCGCATGGAGCATGTGGGCAAAGTGCTGGAAACCGTTGTAGTAAGCGATGAGCGTGAAAGAAAGGAAGCAGGCATAACAAAAATAAACCCCAAAAATGCACTTGTATTGCCCAGCACAACCGGCGGTATTGAAGGGCTTATAAAGATTTTGGTAGGAAGCAATAATGAGCTTACATCGCAATACAGTGTACGAGGTGGAAACTATGATGAAAATTTAATTTACATCAATGATTTTGAAATTTTTCGTCCATACCTGGTTCGCAGCGGTCAACAGGAAGGCCTTAGTTTTATTAACCCGGAACTTGCCAAAAATGTAAGTTTTTATAATGGTGGTTTCCAGGCAAAGTATGGCGACAAAATGAGTAGTGTGCTCGACATACAATATAAAAAACCAAAAACATTTGGAGGCTCTGCTTATGTAAGTTTACTGGAGCAAGGTGTACACCTGGAAGGCGCCGCAAAAAATGAACGGCTTACTTATCTTATTGGCGTACGTAACAGGAGCAACCGAAATTTATTAAGCAGCCAGGAAACAAGGGGCGCCTATATTCCAACTTCAACAGATGTGCAGGGATACCTTACTTACAAAGTGAGCAACAAACTACAACTCGAAATTCTTGGAAATTTTTCTACTACAAAATTTACGTTGTTACCGGAATCTGCTGAAAAGACAACCTCTGTTTTTTCACCACTTTTTACCGCCAACCTGGGCCTGGATATTTATTTCGAAGGCCAGGAAAAAAGCAGTTATAAAACCAGTCTTGTTGGTATCAGTGCTATCCACCAACCCAATAAAAATCTGCGGTTAAAATGGATGCTGAGCCGATTTCAAAATAAAGAAAATGAAAACTTTGACATAGCAGGTGCTTACCTTTTTGGTGATCGTGATTTTGACAACAGCAGCAGCACGTTTGGGCAGATAGTAAATCCCCTGGGTGCAGGTTACTATCAAAATTATGGACGCAATCAGTTAAATATTGAGGTATGGAACGCAAGCCTGAAGGGCAGCCTGGATAGAGGAAAACATTTTATTCAATTTGGTAACAGCATTGAACAAACTAAAATAAGGGATGTTCTTTACGAATGGGAATACCAGGATAGTGCCGGTTATTCTTTGCCCGTTAATACTGGCTTGTTGAATAGTTTTTTGCATTCAAACGCCAACTTATCCATTCAAAAATATAGTGGCTATGTGCAGGATAATATTAGTTTCAGCAATACAAAAAGAGACATCACATTACAAGGTGGCTTGCGATACAATTACAATTCGCTGAATAAAGAATTTTTTGTAAGTCCGCGTTTGCAGGTAAGCATTAAGCCTAACTGGAAAAAAGATGTTGTATTAAAATTTGCTGCCGGTTCCTATAACCAGCCTCCTTTTTACAGGGAGTTAAGAAAGTATGACGGCACGTTGAATACAAATGTAAAGTCACAAAAAAGTATTCAACTAGTAGCCGGGCTCGATTATAATTTTAAAAGAACTGACAGGCCCGTCAGGATTACAACAGAGGCTTATTATAAAAACATGCGTGATGTAATTCCTTATGATATTGATAATGTGAGGATCCGGTATTTTGGTGAGAACAATGCCAAAGCTTATGCAGTTGGATTGGAAACAAGGTTGTATACGGAGCTGGTAAAGGATGCGGAAAGCTGGTTCAGCATTGGCTTAATGCAAACCAAAGAAAATTTAGACGGCGACAGGTATTATCAATATAAAAATGCCGCAGGAGAAATTATTAATTCCAAATCAACAGACCAGGTGGTAACAGATAGTGTTGGAACAGATGTGGGATGGCTGCGCAGGCCGAGTGACCGACTGCTTACAATGGGATTATTTTTACAGGATTATTTATCTACCAATAAAAACTTCAGGGTACATCTGAATATGTTGTATGGCAGCAATATGTCTTTCAATATTCCCAATAGTGTAAAGTATCGCAATGCGCTTATTGTAGATCCTTACATTCGGGTGGATATTGGCTTCAGCGCACTGTTGTTAAGTGAAAAAAACAAGCGCCGAAGCCATAGTCCGTTTAAAGATTTTGATAATATCTGGGCAAGCTTCGAAGTGTTTAACCTCATTGATCGCAGAAACACTATCTCCTATCAACTCATCAAAGATTTCTCCAACACGGTTTATAGTATTCCCAATCGACTTACTCCACGATTAATCAATTTTAAAATTGTAGGAAGATTTTAATTATCGCTATACCTAGATTAAACAGAGGAATTATTTATTATTACACGAATTATAAAACGCAAATTACACGAATTAAGAACCGGTATCTGTATTAATTCGTGTAATTCGTGAATATAATTCGTGTTATTAATGTGCCTTAATCTCCTTTAATTTAACACTAACTAAAATAACTCAGATTAGTTTTCGGTGTTATTGTCAGTAAAGTCTCATACATTAATTTAATAGTATTCTCTACATCACTTTTATGTATCATTTCTACGGTTGTATGCATGTAACGAAGTGGCATAGAAATTAATACCGACGGGCATCCGTCATTGGCATAGGCAAATGCATCCGTGTCTGTTCCGGTGCTGCGGCTTACAGTATGCATCTGTACCGGTATTTTATTTTTACCGGCTACATTTTGTACCAGGTCCAATAACTTATTATGAACGGCAGGCCCGTAAGTTAAGGATGGCCCTTTGCCACAAGCGGTATCGCCTTGTGCAATTTTATTGATCATTGGGGTTGTGGTATCATGCGTTACATCTGTGATGATGGCAATATTTGGCTTAATTCTTCTGGCAATCATTTCTGCACCACGCAAACCAATTTCTTCCTGAACTGCGTTTACTATATATAATGCAAATGGTAATTTCTTTTTGTTTTGCTGCAGCATACGGGCAACTTCAGCAATTATAAAACCTCCTATTCTGTTGTCAAATGCACGGCCAATTATATAGTCGTTGGCCAATTCATCATAACCATCTTCGTACGTTGCAACTGCTCCGATATGTATACCAAGCGCCTCCACTTCCTTTTTAGTTCTTGCACCACAGTCCAAAAATAAATTTTCAACTTTCGGTTGTGTTTCTTTGTCTCCTGCACCCATTCTTGTATGAATAGCCGGCCAGCCGAATACAGCTTTTACCGCTCCTTTTTTTCCATGAATCAATACACGCATAGAAGGTGCTATCTGGTGATCAACTCCACCATTGCGTTTTAAATAAATTAATCCTTCAGGAGAAATATAATTCACAAACCAACTTATTTCATCTGCATGTGCTTCTATCACTACTTTAAAAGTTGCGGTTGGATTTATTACTGCTACTGCTGTTCCGTAGGGATCTGTAAAAAAAGAATCTGTAAATGGTTTTACATACTCGAGCCACATTTTTTGCCCACTGCTTTCAAAACCTGTTGGTGAAGGGTTGTTGATATACTTGCGTAAAAATGAATATGATTCATCAGTTAGGATACTTTTGGATGCTTTTGATTTTGCCATTAAATATATTTTTTTTGTAAAATTAACTAAATACTTGCCAGTAAGGTAAGGAGGCCGGATAAAAACATCAAACCATCTACCTCGAAATAATAAAAAATATAGCCTCTTTTTTGCAGAGAACGTATGTATACCCAAGCCGTAAAAAGGCCCGTACCCACCAAAGACATAACTTGTAAAAAAGGAATTTCATACCTGCTAAGACCGAAGCTTATTAAAATGTAAGCCAATAAAATAATTCCTATAAAATATTTAAGCGTACCTGCACTGATATCTGTGGCCAGGCTTTGCAATCCCCTTATTTTATCCATAGTTGCATCCCTTTTATCAAATATGATACATAGCACCAGCATAAAAAGAAAACGGGTAATAAATATGAGTACGCCAGCGGTTTCCATGTCAGTAATGGCTATCTGCAAGGGAATTAAAATGGTAACCATCGTCCAGGCAAAAGCCAGTAAAATGGTCTTCACAAAACCAGCCTTCCTGGTAAAATGTAGTTGCTTAATTGGCAATAAAGGAATTGCATATAATATAAGAAAAACAAAAGTGATCACCGTATTGTACATAACAAGTTGCAGGTGTTTATAACAAAATATCATTCCCGCTACTGCGGTCAACATCACGAGCAACGAGCTTTTACTTTTGCTGAAAAATGAAAACAGGCTGTCAAATTTATTAAAGGAATACCGGCTGATCATCCAGTATGCATTGTATCCGGAAAGTGTAGCAAAGAAAATAAAAGCAAGCCGGTAGTTATTTATCGGAAGCGATAAAAGCAACATGGTTTGCAGGCTTAATGCTGCGGCGCAAAAAGAAATAAATATGGAATGCGATAATATAAAATGAAACAGGCGTTTCATTAAGGCGTCACATAATATAATGGGGCTGTCGTAACAACATTGCTCTTATTTTTTGCAAAATCCTGCACATAAATTTCATAGATGAGGGTATCAGCCTGGCCACGTGGAGGAGCAGGGCTTGATCCACGCAAAATATCGAATGTATTGATGAGGATATCTGCCTGGAAATTTTTTGTAATGACTGTTTGAATATCGGGCATGCGGAAGGAATCGAGCCTATTGATTAAAAGGTTTCTTACAAACACATAAGAAATATCGGTAGGGCTTGAATATCCTAGATCGCCTTCTAAATCCGTAACGTTTAAAGTAATAACGGGAATAATATCATTACCTGCATTGGTAACACCACGGCTTACTACATTAGGACTTACAGATTTAAACTTAATTTGGGGTGCGGATGTAAATTTATCTTTACCACAACTAACTGCGAATAAACTAATGATGATAATAATAATTGTGTTACGCATCTTTGTATATTATTTTTCAAATTTACTGATAGAAATTGAATCCATCTGTTAAAAATACCATTGAATCTTCGAATATTTTTGGGGTGGCTGAAGAAAATTTTAATTCTTTCGCCCTGGAAGTTTTTCATTTTCAATATGAAAACAATCTTGTTTACAATAAGTTTTGCCACGTACTGAAAATTATTCCTGAACAAATTTTGCATTTCAAAAACATTCCATTTCTACCCATTCAATTTTTCAAATCTCACCAGGTTAAAACAACTGAATTTGAACCTGAAGTAATTTTTGAAAGCAGCGGCACTACGCAAACCATTCAAAGTAAACACCTGGTAAGGTTTACAAACATATACGAAAAAAGCTTTAACAAGGCCTTTAATCAATTTTATGGCCAGCCATCCGATTGGTGTATCATTGCATTGTTGCCAGTCTATCTTGAAAGAAAAAATTCCTCACTGGTTTTGATGGCGGATAAACTCATTCAACAAAGCGGGCACCCAGCCAGTGGCTTCTATTTAAACGACCTGGAAAAATTGAGCACAACATTGGAAATGTTGGAAAAGCAACAAACCAACACTTTGCTGATAGGTGTAACTTTTGCTTTATTAGACTTTGCAGAATCTTTTCCCAAATCATTAAAATATACAACCATAATGGAAACCGGTGGTATGAAAGGCAGGCGTGAAGAATTAACAAGGACGGAAGTACACCAACAACTTTGTAATGCTTTTAATTTGAAAAATATCCATTCAGAATATGGTATGACGGAATTATTGAGCCAGGCATATTCAACTGGCGAAGGTATTTTTAACTGCCCTCCCTGGATGAAAATTTTAGTGAGAGAAGAAGATGATCCATTTGCAATCCATAGCCAATACGAACACCAAATGCAATCAGGCGCTATCAATATAATTGACCTTGCAAATATTTATTCATGCTCTTTTATAGCCACTGAAGATGCTGGGAAAATTTATAGTGATGGCAGTTTTGAAATTTTAGGAAGACTCGACAATGCTGATATCAGGGGTTGTAGTTTGTTGTCATTATAAAAATAAAAATGCAGACTTTTGCCGGAATTTTTTCCCAAATATTTTTAAGATAGTTACTTACATTTTACCCATCACAAACATTGGGCCTTGTGGTGTAGGATTACCTTTTTCGGATTCAAGTGTAATTGCAAAAGCTTCTGCTTTACCAAAGGTTTTCATTTTTTGCATTCTAAACTTATCTCCTTTTTTTGAAGTAAGTATCATACCTCCATCAACAGGTTTGCCATCTACAATACCCCATAGTTGATATTGCTTTCCTACAGGTGCATCTGGCAAATTACTTGGATCAATAAAAACCTCGCCTGTGTTTTTCATCCAAAAAATTTTAGCAGCCGCTTCGGGGGCAGCTTCTAATCCATTGAGAGAAACAGGCACACTATATTTACTTTGAACCACGCTTAACCCCTGTTCCATTTCCTTATTCTGTTCTTCCAATGAGTTTACCGATTGTTTGGAAACAACAAGAGCATCACCAGCTTGTTGATATTTATTATAGGTTACAAAATTTAACGCTACACTACCAACCAGCAGCGCAATAGAAGCTGCTGCTGCAATTCTCCAAAATGGCGCTACACCGTTTATTACACGTGCAGTATTATTTTCTATTGAGTTAATTGAAACAACATTACCTGTTTCAGTGTTTTTTATTTCAGCAAAAATTTTGTCCTTTATTTGGGGAGATGGTTGAACAGCATGTAATTGAGCATATGCTTCTACACCGGCAGATATTTCTTTTAATTCTGCGGCAACTTCCGGATATTGCTCCAGCCATTGCTCTACTTCTTTAGACTCAACCTCTGAAGTAAGTCCGGCAGCGTAAAGCTCCAATAATCCCGATGATATAATTTCTTCTATTTCCAATTTATGAGTATTGCAGTATTTTTCGCAGTTCCAAAATGGCTGTACGCATCCTGGTTTTAACGGTTCCTAATGGTATTCCAATTTCTTTTGAAATTTCGTCTTGTGTAAGGCCTTTAAAATATGCGAGGTCAATCACTAAACGTTGATCAGGTTTTAAATTTTCGAGTTGTTTTCTTATTCCCAACGTATCAAACTTCTCAACACCTGAATTGGTATCCTGCAAATTATTTACGGAGTTTTCATCTCCAGAGATTTTAGTTTGTTTTTTATACCCTTTACTTCGAAGTGTATCGATGGTTAAATTACGGGTGAGGTTCATCATCCAGGTAAACAAGCGTCCCTTGGAATTATCGTAGCTGGAAAAATTATTCCATATCTTTAAAAACGCCTCCTGTAAAATATCTTCCGATAAAGTTTTATCCTCTACTAAACGAAAAATAACGCCATTTAACGCTGGAGCGTAATTATCATACAGATAAGAAAATGCCTCCTGATCCCGCTTTTGCAGTAAAAGCACCAACTCATCTTCACTATATCTTTTAATTACTTCCAAAATAAATTTTTCGTTAAGATCCCGAAAATAGAGTTTTTTAAAATACCTTTCGCAATAAGGTTATATAAATATAGTAATGTTGCAAAAATCTGTTCCAATTTTACCATCACTGAATATTATAGACACCATTGACTTCTATGAAGCCAAGTTGGGATTTGCAGCTATCAACTACGGAAATTATGCCATTCTTCGTTACGAAAATACAGAAATCCATCTTGCTATGACCAATAGTAAAGTACATCCCGTTGCCGGTACCTGCCTTATAATGGTTGATAATATTGAGGATCTTTATACCAGGCTATCTTCAAAAGGACTTGTACATTTAACCGGTCAACTTTCGGATAAGCCTTGGGGTAACAAAGAATTTACAATCATTGATAACAATAAAAACCTGATAAGGTTTGGACAAAAACGTTGATGATCGTGAGTAATATTGAAATAAGGAAGATTGAAAAAACTGACAATCCTCTATTAGCAAAAATTATACGAAATGCATTAGAAGAATTTAATGCAAATAAGCCCGGTACAGTCTATTTTGATGAAAGCACCGATCATTTATTTGAGTTATTTGAAGCAGCCAACAATATTTACAATGTAGTTTTAATCAACAATGAGGTGGTAGGTGGTGCAGGTATTTTTGATACCGAAGGATTAGATGATGACACCTGTGAGCTTGTAAAAATGTACCTCTCACCCAAAGCACGTGGTAAAGGAATTGCAAAATTGCTGATGACGGCTTCTCTTGAAGCGGCTAAAAATGCAGGGTTTAAAAAAATATATCTTGAAACGATGCCTGAGTTAAAAAATGCCATTCCGCTTTATGAAAAATCGGGGTTTACTTACCTGCCGCATGCTTTAGGAAATACAGGCCACAATGGGTGTGGCGTATGGATGATAAAATCAATTGATTAATTTAATTATTGAGAAGATAGGGCTGCAAACTGCTTAAGCAGTTTCCGGAAAAACTTCATAAACCGGGCTAAAAAGATAAACCTTTCCTGTGGCAAGTTCGGTACATTTATATCGTTTACGCACCTTACTTTCTTTTTTAAATATTCTGTTGCCACTTATTTTAAACAGGGCCCCTTCAGGAAGTGATTCTATCAACACTCCTCCATTTTTCTTTTCGTCATAATGATGCAATACTCTTAGTAAAGCAGTGTCGGCACAAGAACTGGCCGCAGGGTTTTGAAGTGTTTTCAGCAATGCCTTATGAATATCTGCCGGAAATATTTTTTTCAATAAAAATTGCGCCAGCAACTTACTGAATTCATTCTTCCATTCCTGTCCATGTGCCTGTACACGGTGGCCAAAACGTTCGTATGTAAAAAGATGGGCAAGCTCGTGCAATAAGGTAATAAGGAAAGCAAAGGAATTGAGATTGCCGTTAACGCTGATGCGATGGTTTTTACCAGCAATTGAGTTTCTGTAGTCGCCTAACACAGTTTTACGTTCACGTGTTATTGTTAGCTGAACCTTATGATGCAGTAAGTAATGAACGACCTCGTCAAAACTTCCTTCGGGTAAATACTGTTTTAACTGGTGTAAGGGTGCTTCCTGTTTAGGCATTTCTCTGCTTATTCAGTTTTGTTATTATTACTACTTCTATGGTGAGATATAGCAGGTATAAAAACATAGCGGCAAATACGGAAACTTTACTTACAGCGTCACCGGCTGCAAGCCTGTAGATGATTACAGCAGCAACACATACACCCATTTTAATAAGCATACCAGCCATTACACTCCGGATAAATACATTTGGATTACTGTGGTACAAGGCCTTTTTCTGCATAAAAAATACAAGCAGGCTCACGGCAAAGAATAAAAGGTTGGCTATAATTAATACTTCATAATCAATACCCCATTTAGCAAGGAGCGATTTAGTAACTGAGATGGCACCACTAAAAACTATAAATAAAGAAAAAAGCGGAACAATAATTTTCGTTTGAGAATTCATGTTCCGCAAAGGTATTTTAAAGATTATTGATTCACAACATTGCCCAATTCTTTATTTGACAAGTTGTTTAGTTCTACTACATTTTTATTATTGAGTTCTACTACGTTGGCACCTGTATGACAAGAACCATTAAAGTTAGCAGTTGGTTCAATTTGTAATTTCCCCGCATAAATATCTCCCTGCACATCGCATTTACCTAACAGCTGCAGTAATTCTTTTATGCGAATTTTTCCTGTTACTTTTCCCATTACATCTGCCTGTACCCCATGAATATCTCCTTCAACTCCGCCATCCTGACCAATGAAGACTTTTGCCCGGGCAGTAAGATTACCATTTAGTACGCCATCAATTCTAATGTCGCCCTCACTTACAATGTCACCATTAATGATAGTTCCGGCTCCAATAATTGTTGTTCCTCCTTTCGAAATTTCTCCGGAAGATGATTTAGATTTTGAATTGAACATAGATAAAGTTTTTGGTTATTACTATAGGTTTGAATATATAAAAAATTATATGCAAAATTATTCTGTAGTATTATCTGCCTTTGGCAACTCTAGCTTGTTTGTATCCAAAACTGACACTTTCCCTTCTAAAACTTTCTTGAGATCCTCAAAATACTTTTGCCGGTATTTTAATGCGCTTTCCATTGAATCGGTTCGTATTTTCAACTGGCGAAATTCTTTTATCTGCCTGGCATCACCGTATCCAACTCCGGGCAAATAATATTTAACAGGTGTAAATACGATTAACGCCACCGTTAAAACCGCAAGTAAAACAAACACACTGCTCAACACAATGTAAACGCTTAATCTGCTCAGTCGAAATTTCACTACCTCTTCATAGGTATCCTCATTCATTACTACCAGACGGTAACGATTTCGTAAACGTTTTAGTGTGCTGTTGGCATCTAATTTGCCCATAACTTTTTATTGGTTGTTAAAAATAGGAAACCTTGCGGCAATATCACTACTAATTGCTAAAAATGTCCGATATTTAGCCCCTTTATTTCAATCGTTTATGTACATGCCGACAAGGATTTTTTTAAAGGTTTTATTTATAATAGCAATATGTACATGGTGTAAAAGTACGATTGCTCAGCCCACCTGGACGATTGATCTTTTGGGTAAAGAAAAAAAACCGGAAAAGTTTGAGAACCGGAAACTGGGATCCGAAAAAATGGCTGATAAAAAATTCACACTGGTTCGCCGGATTTTTCAGAACAACTACACCCACTATAATTATTTCTATAACGCCAACAATAAAATAAATGCTGTTATTGAGCGTGCTAAAGAAGCACAGAAAGATGACTATACAACTTTGCTCAGCTACTACCCTTATTCGCTAGAAAACACGGTAAGCCAAAAATCAGAATTAGACTCCGTAATATACAAAGCAACGGCAGGCATTTTATTACATGACCTGCGAAACGACTGGGTTGATAATATGTATCTTTTAATGGGCAAGGCCTTTTTTTTGAGGAAAGATTTTGATTCAGCTGCTGCCACTTTTCAATTCATAAATTTTAACCTGTTTCCCCGTAAAAAAAATGAAGACGATAACAGGATTGTTGGAACCAGTGATGATCCCAACAGCAATGGCCTGAGTATCGCCAATAAAGAAAAACAAAATATCTTACAAAAAGTTACTGCAGAACCGCCAAGCAGAAATGATGCGCTTTTGTGGATGGTACGCACATTAATTGAATCAGGTGAATTGGGTGAAGCAGCGGGCCTTATCAGCACACTACAACATGATCCAAACTTACCTGCCCGTTTAAAGAACGATCTGGATGAAGTATATGCCTATTGGTTTTTTAAACAAGAAATTTATGATAGCGCAGCAAACTATCTGGAGAAGTCGCTTAGCAATGCAGATACAAAACAAGATCTTTCACGTTCTGAATTTTTGCTTGCACAGTTATATGAAATAACTCACCAGTTCGATAAAGCATCTGATTACTATGTGAAAGTTTCTACGCATACTGTTGACCCTTTGATGGACATCTACGCCAGGCTTAACAATGCTAAAATGCGTAAGGGCACCAATCCGGAAGAACTGGATAACAGTATTGCCAACCTGGTAAAAATGGCAAAAAAAGATAAGTTTGAATCATTCCGTGATATACTTTTTTACTCCGCAGGTGATATCGCCATGCAAAAGCCCGACAGCAATCTTGCCATAGGATTTTTCAATAAAAGTTTGCTTTATAATGAATCAAATGTGAGTTATAAAAACAAAGCATTTTTACAACTGGCAGATATTGCGTATGAAAGAAAACAATACAAACTTTCTTATGCTTACTACGACAGTTTACAAACCGGCGATACTACACTCAATGACCGGCTGGAAAGTATACAGGCAAGAAGAAATGGATTGGTAAAAATTGTAGAAAAAATTATCATCATTGAAAGAGAAGATAGTTTACAAACCATTGCAGCCATGCCAACTGCGGAACGTGACCTGTATATAAAAAAACTGGTTAAGCGATTCAGAAAAGAAAAGGGATTGAAAGATGATGACAGCAATCCCAATGCCATTGCGCCCATTGAATTTGCCGGTAAAAAAGATGCTGCAATTGATTTGTTTTCCAATAACACAAAAGGTGAATGGTATTTTTATAACACCTCGGTTAAGTCTAAAGGCTATGGCGATTTTAAGAAAAAATGGGGAGCCCGAAAAAATGTAGATAACTGGCGAAGAAAAGATGCGGCTACTGCAACCCCGGATGCCAGCGGGCCGGTAGCAAATGGCGACAATATGTCGCCGGATGACGTCGATAGCCCGCCAGATCCAAACCGTGTGCAGGATAACAGTATTGCAAAAACCAATAATGCGGAGATTGTACAGCCGGGAGATTACAGTTATGAAGGACTGATGTCAAATCTTCCATTAACTCCGGAAAAATTAAGTGCAAGCCAATCATTGGTTGCCGTAAACACTTTTGAATTAGCTCAACTCTACCAGGTTGAACTGGAAGATTATGCACAGGCAATTGTTACATATCATCAATCTTTAGAGCAGTTTCCAGACTCGTTGTACAATGGTGAATTGTACCTGGGACTTTATTATTGTTATAACAAACTTGGAATTAACGATAAAGCAGCCTACTATAAAAATTTACTAAATAAGAATTTTGCTACAAGCCAGGCAACTTCCAAAGCAAATAATGCTGTGGCTGCTGATCCTAAAAGCAAAAATGCGGAAGGAACCAAAATATATGCAGCTATCTACAACTTATTTATAGAAGGAAATTTTGACCAGGCATTTGAAGATAAAAAGAAAGCTGATAGCCTGTATGGTGTAAATTACTGGAGTCCGCAATTATTATACATCGAAGCAGTCTATCATATCAAACAACGCAACGATAGCGTGGCAATTGCTACATTGAACAATATCGTAAACTTATATCCTTCTTCAGAACTTTCACCAAAAGCCGTTAGGTTAATTGATGTATTGAAAAGAAGGGCAGAGATAGAAGACTATCTTACCAAACTAGAAATTACAAGGGCCAAGGATGATGAAATTGTAAAAATTGATGACACACCGCCTGCACCTGTTTTAGTAAGGGACGATTCAAACCTTATTAAATCACCCGAACATACAATTGACACCAATACTGTGGCGCCACCAAAAGTTCCAATTGTAGAAACCGTGCAGGTGAAAGATGTGCCGGCAATTCCTGATACAGTCAAAACAATTATTACGACTGCTCCGGTAATAATTCCAAAAATTGATAGTATAAGAAAACCTTCTGCAATTTTTGTAAATGGCGCTTTCACCTTAGATAAAGATGTAGCACATAATGTGATTATGCTGTTGGATAAAGTAGATGGTACTTATGTAAATGAATCAAAAAATGCGTTTGCACGGTATCTTAATGAAAGTTTTAGAGGCGAGCCAATCACATTGGTGAAAGATGGTATTGATAAAGATCTTGCATTATTGGTTTTTTCTTCGTTTCCAAATGCAGATGCCGCATTTGAATTTTTACAGAAAGTAAAAAGTGCAGCTCCTGGCGAAGTATCCTGGTTGCCTGCCAATAAATATTCCTTTTTACTGATTAGCGATGAGAATTTACAATTATTGAAAGCAAATAAAGATATTCCTGGATATATAGGTGTTTTAAATAAAGCATTTCCCGGTAAATTTTAATACAATAAAAGCATGCTTTAAAAAAGTGCCCCGAGAAAACACACCACGGTATTTGAATAAAAAACTATTTCAAAAATTACAGGAAAAGCCTGGAACTTAATAGCAATGTTTTAATTCATCTTAACAAAGAGCCTTATATATTTGCCCCGGGGCTTTACAATTATTTAAAAAACCCTTTACGGTTTCATAAAGAACACCATGAAAAATAAAAATAAAAATAACACGACAAAAAGTTCAGTACGAATATTATGGAAATTATTCTTTGGCGGTTTGCTATTGCTAGTATTGGTATTTGTATGTGCAAATTTTGGAATTTTTGGTAAAATGCCGTCTTTGATTGAGCTCGAAAATCCGGAGGCTGATCTTGCCAGTGAAGTATATACCAGCGATGGCATACAGATGGGTAAATATTATGCAGAAAATCGCAGCGAAATAAAATACAATGAAATTTCTCCCAATATCATACATGCATTGATTGCAACAGAAGATCAAAATTTTTACGATCATTCAGGCATTGATGCTAAAGCTGTTGCCAGGGTGGTGGTTAAATTAGGCACAGCGGGTGGCGGTAGCCCAATTACACAACAGCTTGCTAAAATGATGCTCGGCCAGGGAAGAGGAAATGTTTTAAAGCGGGGAATAGATAAAATAAAGGAATGGATCATTGCTGTAAAACTTGAAAGAAATTTTACCAAAGAAGAAATTATCACCTTGTATTTAAACAGGGCTCCCTGGGGTAATAATTATGGAATCCGCAATGCTTCCAGAACTTATTTTCAGAAAGAACCGGCAGACCTTAATATGGAAGAAGCAGCAGTACTTGTGGGCATGTTGAAGGGATTTATTTATGAACCCATCCGTCATCCGGTAAACGCAATCAACCGTCGTAATACTGTTATTGATCGCATGGTAGATTGTAAGCAGCATTATATCACGCAAACACAGGCCGACAAATTAAAAGCGAAGCCCCTTATTACCAGCTATAAAAAAGTGGATGATAACGTAGGTATTGCCCCCTATTTCCGGATGGTGCTGGCTGATAAAATGAAGGAATGGTGCAAAAATCATATCAATCCAAAAACAGGCGAGAACTATGATTTATATAGGGACGGATTAAAAATCTATACCACCATTGACTCAAAAATGCAGGGATATGCTGAAGAATCTGTTGCCGAACACATGCCAGTAATTCAGAAAAAACTGAATGGCCTGTTAAAAAATAATGGCGACAGAATGTGGAAATCCCGTGAGAATATAATTGAAAATGCCATGAAGAACAGTGAGCGGTGGAGAACAATGGCAGAAGATAATGTGAGTGTTTCAGACATCAAAAAATCTTTTTTGGTGCCGGTAAAAATGAAAGTATTTGCCTGGAACGCAAAGCGTGAAGTAGATACGGTGATGACGCCAAGGGATTCAATCAAATACCACAAGCAATTAATGCAAACGTCTTTTGTAGCAATGAATCCTAAAACAGGAGAAATAAAATGCTGGGTTGGAGGTATCGATTTTAAATGGTTTAAATACGATCATGTAACAGCAAGCCGCCAGGTGGGATCTACCATCAAACCTTTAATTTATTCTTTAGCTGTGCAGGATGCAGGTTACACGCCCTCCACCATGATTGAAGGCGGACCGGTTTTGTATGGTAAAGAAATGCGCACGTTTAGCGGTGGTGGTGGCACACTGGCTAATTGTCTTGCTTATTCAAAAAATACTGCCTCCATTCGTTTAACCAATTTATTGGGTGTAAACAGAATCATTGAATTTGCGAAGAGTGTTGGCGTATCTGCCAAACTACCTCCATATAGCTCTTTGGCATTAGGTGCTGCAGAAATTCCTTTACTGCAAATGCTTCAGGCTTACACTATGTTTCCAAACAAAGGATTCAATACAGAACCCGTTTTTTTTAATCGTATTGAAGATAAAAATGGCAATTTGCTGGAAGATTTTTCACGTATCAGCACAAAGCAGGTGCTGAATGAACAAGATGCTTTTACCATGGTAAAATTAATGGAAGGTGTTGTGCAAATAGGAACGGGACGGTCATTGAATAATTACAATATACCAGCACAAAAAGCCGGTAAAACAGGCACCACCAACGACAACACCGATGGATGGTTTATGGGATATACACCAGAATTATTGGCAGGCACGTGGGTTGGTTGCGATGACCCTTTTATAAGAATTTATGCAGGTACAAGTGGCGGTAACGAAATGGCGCTTCCTAAGTGGGGATATTTTATGAAAAAGGTTTATGCGGATAAAACGTTGGGCTATAGTAAAATGGAATTTGATGAGCCCGCTGAAATGGTCAATGATCCTATTTATGCAGACGCCAGTAGCTTTAACAGTTTGGTTACCCAGGGTGATGTAGCGAATGACCAGGGTAACGGCGATGCAAGCGATTTTGTAGAGCAGCCATTGACAGACCAGGATCCTGGCGGACTTATTGAAAACGATTTAGCACCGGTTAAAAAAGATACCGGATCAAAAGTAAAAGGAACAACAGTTAACCCTGCTATTAAACCAGAAGATGCCAAGTTGCAAAATGGTAAGAAACCGGATGATAAAAAAGGAACAACAGTTCCTCCGCTAAAACCCGGCGAACAAAATAAAAAGCCTGCAGCAAAACCAGCGACGGGTAATGAATATTAAGAGAGTGATGTTACTATTTTTAAAATAGATGCTATTGAGAATTACAAATAATTCAGCAACTCTATTTAATAGATTTAGTAACTCATTTCAGAAATTCTGTAAAACAATAATCCCACTTGTAATTTATTGCAAAAAATTGCTATAGGAGTTACAATTCAATTTTGACGCCCAAATTATCATACAACAAAACTTAAACAGTTATCTTCATGCTGACATTTGACCCAGCATGAAAATTGAAAAATATCAGCTTAAATCGGAGAGCAGTCTAACAACTTTTGAGTTTATTAGTGAAGGACCGAAAGGGCGTATTCGTAAGAGAATTGAATTTCAAAAAACTACTGATCTAAAACTATTCAATCTTGCTTTCGGCGACAAAAATCCTGTGACAGGACACATTAATGATCAGGCTATTTCGAACAATGATGATAGTGAAAAAGTATTAGCAACTGTGGTTGGAGCGGTTTATTCTTTTTTTGACCAGCATCCTGACACATTTGTTTATGCTAAAGGCAGTACAAAGTCACGAACCAGGCTTTATCGAATGGGAATAACCAAATATATTGCAGAAATGAGCAGGGACTTTTATCTGTATGGCCCAATAGGAGAAAATTTTTTCCCTTTTCAAGTTGGGATAGAATACGATGGCTTTTTAGCACAACGAAAATTTGAGTAACTTGCTATTATGAAAAATGAAATAGAACAAAAAATAGAGGAGTTAAAAAAAAGGAAGGCTCCGATTGTTGTAATTGATCCTTCACTGGAAAAAGATAAGAACAAAATATTTTTTCCAGAAAAGTTACAACAGGCAAATGAGATGCTGAAAACAACAACCCTGCCTGAATTAAAGCACCACAGCTAAGTGAAGGTGGACTTTTAAAAATCTGCTACAAATCTCTATAAGCAGCACTTTCGGCTGGCAAATGTAGCCGAGCAAATTCACAACTTCATCTTTAAATCATTATGGAGCTACACTTTTGACTTAAACAATTATTGAAGTCCACAGCCTCAATAAGCACCGGCTAACATTTATCATTCGTATGAAAGAAATTAAGGCAATCATTCAAGCCTACAACCAGGTAGACATATCCACTACCAGGGCGGCACTTGCAACGGTTGTAAGAGTTGAAGGCTCATCTTATCGCCGCACAGGTGCACGGATGCTTATAACAGATGATGGCACCTGGGTGGGAGGTATCAGTGGCGGATGTCTTGAAGGTGATGCCCTGAAAAGAGCCCGCCTTGCAATGGCTAAATCAGTTTCTACATTAGTTACTTATGATACCACGGAAGATGACGCTTACCAGATTGGAGTTGGACTGGGTTGCAATGGCGTTATTGACGTTTTATTTACTCCTTTAAATTTTTCTGATAAAAATAATCCTGTAGAGTTATTAAAATCCTGTTTGTTGTTGAACCGTCAAACACATGTATTGATAACAATTACCCGATTGGAGGGTGAATGGAAGTCAATAAAAACAGGCGATGTAATCATTTACGAAGGAGCGGAAGATCTGCAGATTTTTGAAAATGATTGGTTTGAAGATCAGTTCAACCAAACTATTGAACAACAAATAAAAACAAGTAAATCAGCTCCACATACTCATTTATTCGAAGATGGAAGAGAGATAGAAGTATTCATTGAAATTTTACTGCCCGAAATCAAAATGGTTTTAATGGGTAACCAATACGATATTTATCCACTTTGCAGATTGATCAAAGAAATCGGCTGGACTGCTTCCATCGTTTCTAACCTGCAAAAAATAAATACACAAACTGCAGCAATCGCCGATGAAATCATTGACCCGGAAAAATTTGATGAATTACTGGTAGATGAATACACGGTAATTATATTAATGTCGCACGACTATAAAACAGACAAAAAAAATCTCCCAAAAGCCCTTACAACATCAGCACCCTATATTGGCATGTTGGGGCCAAGGATACGTGCGGAAAAAATTTGGGCTGAACTGGAGGAAGAAGAAGGCTATAAAATTTCACCTCAAAATTTACAGCGTATACATGCACCCATCGGTTTGGATATCGGCGCAATATCACCGGAAGAAATAGCCCTGTCACTTATTGCAGAAGTAAGGGCCAGCCTGTCAAACAGGGATGGCGGTTTTTTACGGCTTCGAACTAAAAGTATTCACGAACGGGAATAAGGTTATCATTATTAAAATATAAGAAAAGGCCACTATAAATAGGGTCTGCTCAGCAACTCCCTGATCCACTGATAGCTTATATTTGAGGGA
>JBDUEK010000069.1:0-32080 GCA_040002495.1 Ferruginibacter sp. | reverse complement strand
TCACCTCAAAGATAATATGGGCTATTTACTTTTTTGACTTTCGGATGGTAGTGACTTAACATAAAAAAAACCTCAAAGAGGGGATTAATTCTACTTTGACAAATCAAACATTTTTAATTTTTTGTTGACCAGCAGCCGTTTTTCATGGCGGCATCGTTGTGTCACTCTCTTGTACGGTAGTTTTTTATGGCAACTTTTCCGTTCAATAATTAAGATTATTGTAACCCTGAACTACGTTTTCTGAACATGTCAAAGTAGAATTAAGATGGGGGAATAATTGATAACTGTTTACACACCCTTGTTTTCCTTATTAAGGATATTGTGTTGATTTTGAACTTTTTCAATAATGCGTGAAGGATGCAAGTCAACAACTTCTCCGATGATGATGATTGCGGGATTCTTAAGATTTGCGTAGATAGATTTAAAAAGGATATCCCGTACAGTTCCGATAACAATTTTTTCGTTTGCTGTTGTGCCATCCTGTATAATTGCAACGGGAGTTGATGATCGTCCATTAGCTGTAAATATATCCATAATAGCTTCCAGTTTACTCATTGCCATCAATAAGATAACAGTTGCAGAAGACTGTGCTGCCAGGTGAATATCTGACGAAATTTCACCCGTTTTTGTAGTTCCGGTTGTTACCCAAAAACTTTCGTTAATACCTCTGCAAGTGAGTGGTATCAGCTGTGTAGCAGGTACTGCCAGCGCACTTGAAATGCCTGGTATTACTTGTACCGGTATGCCGGCATTTCTTGCTGCATCTATTTCTTCCTGTGCCCTGCCAAATACAAATGGATCTCCTCCTTTTAATCTAACTACATGACCATGCGATTTTGCATACTCCAGTATCAGGATATTAATTTCTTGTTGAGACAATGCATGGCAACCATATCTTTTACCCACAAATACTTTAATACATTCAGAAGAACTATATTGTAATAACGCTTTATTTGCTAACGCATCATATAATATCACATCGGCAGAAGCTATCGTCCTGATAGCTTTAAGTGTTATTAACTCAGGGTCTCCAGGTCCGGCTCCAACTAACGATAACTTAGAATGATTCATTGCAATATATATTATAATTAATTAAATGTAAATATTTATATCCAAATATAGATAATGTATTGATATTATTCATATTTTTATGATGCAAACAATGAATATCGTCTTTGATTTTACATGCAATAGTCGAAATTTATTAAATGCATAAAATAACTTATACGATAATTGCTTGCTATTTTTTGGCCAACTTATAAAACAACTGCCATGAAAATTGTAATTATCGGAAACGGAATGGTTGGATATAAATTTTGTGAAAAATTAATATCAAGGAACTCGACGACTAATTTTGAACTGGTTGTGTTTGGCGAAGAAGTTCGGCCTGCATACGACAGGGTTCATTTAAGTGAATTCTTTGCCGGTAAGTCGGCAGAGGATTTAAGTCTTGCTGGTACCGACTGGTATCTTGCAAATAACATACGGTTACATTTAGGAGATCCGGTTAAAAGTATCGATCGCTCTGCCAAAACTGTTCTATCTCATCTCGGCATTATTGAATCCTACGATTTTCTTGTTTTAGCTACTGGTTCATCAGCCTTTGTTCCACCTATTCCGGGTGTTGATAAGCAAGGTGTGTTTATATATAGAACCATTGAAGACCTGGAAATGATGGCAGGTCATGCAAAAAAGGCAAAAACGGGTGCCGTTATAGGTGGTGGTTTACTTGGCCTTGAAGCTGCAAAAGCAATGCTGGATCTGGGTATTGTAAATACACAGGTTATTGAGTTTGCTCCCCGTTTAATGCCGCGTCAGATAGATGATGCCGGTTCATCCATATTAAAAAACAAACTGGAGTCACTGGGGCTCACTATACATACTAATAAAAATACCAGTAAGATATTAGGTGATGATGTAATAACAGGAATGCAATTTTCTGATGATACAACCATTTCTGTTGATATGCTGGTTATTTCTGCGGGTATAAAACCCAGAGACGAAATTGCAATAGGAGCAGGCCTGGAAGTAGGGCCACGTGGTGGAATTATGGTAAATGACAGGCTGCAAACTTCAGATCCGGAAATATTTGCAATAGGTGAATGTGCCTTGTATAAAGGAATGATTTACGGCCTGGTAGCTCCCGGTTACGAAATGGCTGATGTAGTAGCAGCAAATCTTTGCGGAGGCGCTAAAGAATTTACCGGTTACGACATGAGTACCAAACTTAAACTGATTGGAATTGACGTTGCAAGTTTTGGAGATCCTTTTATGAAGACAGAAAATTCAAGAACACTGGTTTTTGAAGATACCAACAAAGGAATTTATAAAAGGATCAATATTTCAGGAGATGGAAAGGAATTGCATGGTGGAATATTGGTAGGAGATGCTGAACAATACAATATGTTATTACAAACATGTAAGAACAAAATGGTTTTGCCTCCCAATCCGGAAGATATGATCCTGGGGTCACGTGGTGGTTCCGAAGCATCGGCTGGTGCCGGCGTACAGGCTTTACCGGATGATGCCCTTATCTGTAGTTGCGAAAGTGTATCAAAGATTGATATATGCAATTCAGTTTCGGAAGATGGTTGTGAAACAATTGATGCAATAAAAAAATGTACAAAAGCTGGTACAGGTTGCGGCGGATGTTTACCAATGGTAAAAGACCTGATGGTATACACCATGAAATCGCAGGGAAAATATATACGCAACGTTTTATGCGAACATTTTAATTATAGCAGGCAGGAATTATTTGACCTGGTAAAAATGCATGACCTGAGATCGTATGATGAAGTGCTGGATAAATTAGGAAAAGGTGATGGATGCGAATTATGTAAACCGCCTGTGTCGTCAATATTGGCAAGCCTTTGGGGCGAAATGATTTTGAAAAAAGGTAATGATACAGCGCAGGATAGTAATGATCGTTTTCTTGCCAATATCCAAAAAGGTGGAACGTATTCAGTAGTACCACGTATTCCCGGCGGCGAAATAACACCCGATAAATTAATTGTGATTGGCCAGGTTGCCAAGCAATACAATCTATATACAAAAATAACAGGCGGCCAGCGTATTGATATGTTTGGTGCACATGTGGGTGATTTGCCTGATATCTGGAAACAACTGATTGATGCAGGCTTTGAAAGTGGCCATGCTTACGGTAAATCATTGCGTACCGTTAAAAGTTGTGTAGGCAGCACATGGTGCAGGTTTGGATTACATGACAGTGTAAGTTTCGCCATACAAATAGAAGAGCGTTATCGTGGACTTCGTTCTCCTCATAAATTAAAAGGTGGAGTTAGTGGTTGTATCCGTGAATGTGCCGAAGCACAAAGTAAAGATTTTGGTGTGATTGCAACTGAAAAAGGATGGAACCTTTTTGTATGCGGAAACGGTGGTAGCAAACCGCAACATGCGCTATTATTAGCTTCCGACCTCGACAGCGAAACCTGTATTAAGTACCTGGATCGCTTCCTGATGTTTTATATAAGAACTGCTGATCCGTTAACAAGAACAGCAACCTGGTTAAATAAAATGGAAGGTGGTGTTGACTACCTGAGAAATGTGGTAATGAATGATAGCCTGGATATGGCTGCACAATGGGAAGTAGAGATGCAGGCGCTGGTTGATAGTTACGAATGCGAATGGAAAGTGGCTATTGAAAGCCCCGAAATAAAAAAGCGTTTCAACCATTTTGTAAATGCTCCCGAAGAAAAAGATCCATCAATAAAATTCGAATCAATGCGTGATCAGAAAAAGGTAGTTGAATGGAAATAGTAGTTGATTGTGTAAGCATTGTATAATAAAATATTTGCCAGTAGATTTTCAATATCCAACGATTTACAACAACTTCGATTGCTTGCTTTTTTTGCCTTTTTCATGCTAAAGTAGCGGGCATTTTTTTACACGATTGCTTGCTTTTTTTCAGTGTTGAATCACTGGATTCCCTGTAGATATATGAAAGTTTATTAACCTGGTGATGATTGCCAGGCAGGAAATCATTTTTTTTAAACTATCAATTATGGAAGTGTTAACAGAACAAAAATTAGTAAACTGGTTTGCAGCCTGCAAGGTATCAGACGTGCCCGCAAATGGTGGTGTTTGTGTGAAATACAACGAAACCCAGATTGCACTTTTTCAATTTGAAAGAAGAGGTGAATGGTATGCTACTCAAAATGAATGTCCGCATCGTAAGCAAATGGCATTGAGCCGTGGTATGATTGGATCACAGGATGATGAGCCAAAAGTTGCATGTCCCTTTCATAAAAAAACATTTTCTCTGGCAACCGGCGAATGTTTAAGCGGCGATGAATGTGCCATTAAAACATACCCGGTAAAAGTTGAGAATGGCCAGGTATTTATCGGCATTACTCAACTATAAAATAAAGTTATACTAGTATATGCATTCACCACATTGTTAACTATCAATCAATAAATATGGTAAAATAAAAAAAACACTGTAAAAATATATAGCACTCTTCGGAGAATAAAAAAGCCCGGAAGAATTGCGGTCTGTCCGGGCCAAAATTTCGATCTCAAATTGCAAACAACTTAAAACCAAAACGAATTTATGACTAATAATTTAAAATTCATGAAGTGTTTAATCCTCTGCATGTTTACTTTAATGTGGATTTTTAATGCCAATGCACAGGTTACATTTACTGGACAGATAAGAACCCGAACGGAAATCAGGAACGGTTTGGGAAACCTTGTTTTAAAAAATTCAAAAAATGCTGCATTTACATCGCAGCGTACACGCCTGAATTTTGGATATAAATGGGATAGGCTGACTGTGGGTGTGAGTATTCAGGATGTTCGCGTTTGGGGACAGGATGCATCCACTATTTCCAACGCCGATGGCAATAAACTAATGTTGCATGAAGGTTGGGCCGATTTAATGCTGGCCAACAAGGCGGATACCACTTTCAAATTTAAATTACTGGATTTATTGTCTTTAAAAATTGGCCGTCAGGAATTAAGTTACGATGATGTAAGACTAATTGGCAACCTCGATTGGTTACAGCAAGGCCGCCGTCATGATATGGCTTTATTAAAAGCTGTTCACCATGGCTGGCAGGTTGACCTTGGCTATGCCTACAATCAAAATTCAGATGCATTTGGTATTACCAACACCTCTTATGTACCATCCAATGTTGCCCCTTATGTAAAAAATTCATTGGGTGCTTTGGTACCAACTCCTGCGGGCATACTTCCAATGGCCGCTTCAGGCAATCCCGGCAACATCAGTTCAAAAACCGGAACTCCCGTTTGGACAAACCCTCCAACAACAAACGGCGGCAACCAGGACTACAAAACTTTTACCAGTTTGTATATCAGTAAAAAATTCAATCAAACAAAATTTTCTGCGCTTTTCTTCAACGACAATTTTGGCAAATATAAAATTGACTCAGTGGGCAGCGCTGCAGCAGGATATGTATATGGTAAAAGATTTGTTTCCTCAGGCACCACAGATACTTATGATTATTCTGGAACCAATGCAAGATATACTTATGGTTTAATGATCAATCGTACCATGGGCAATGCATCTGGCTTTGGCAAAATTGCTGTTCAGGCTGCTTATTATGCTCAATCAGGCAAAAACAGGGACGGAGTAAAGATGAAAAATGCTTATCACTACACCGCTGCGGTTACTTATCAAAAAGGTAAATTCAGTGTTACCCCTGGTTACGATGTATTAAGTGGTAACAATGCCGGTACATCTGAAGATGAAAAATTCGATCCGCTGTATGGCACGCCACACAAGCATTGGGGTTATATGGATTATTTCTACGTAGGTACAGGGTCACCTGCTGGAGGTCTTAATAATCCTTACTTAAAAGTAAAATACACAGGCAACATGCTTACTGTTGGATTAGACTATCACAGCTTTTCTTTAAACAAAGATATGAAGAAAGGGGATGGCTCATTAGTGCCAAAAAAGCTGGGCCACGAGGTTGATTTTGTATTGAATTATAATTTAAATAAATTTTCGAATATAGAATTGGGATACTCTTTAATGAGTGCAACCAACAGTATGACTTTTGCAAAAGGTCAGGCTACTACGGATGCTGTAGCTGATACTTACAGAAAAACGGGTTCTTGGTTTTATGCCATGATAAAATTTACACCTGACTTTTTTTATGCAAAACCGGTAGCCATTAAACAACCATAATTCGAAAATATTTATTTAACGACTTAATATAACAACAATGAAAAATATACAATCAAAAATATTCACTTTATGCTTACTGCTTGTTGTTTCTATGCAGTCTGTTACTTATGCGCAACATACCGTTAAACTGGGCTTTATTGCCTTAACAGATTGTGCTCCGTTGGTAATGGCTAAAGAGTTAGGCCTGTTTAAAAAATATGGCATAGATATTCAGTTAACCAAAGAAGCTTCCTGGGCAGTTATCCGGGATAAAATTTTAAATGGGGAACTGGATGGCGCACATTGCTTATTCTCTATGCCCTTCTCTGTTTATGAAGGTATTGGTGGTAAAGCTGGTAGCGAAATGCGTATTGCAATGACGTTAAGCAACAATGGACAGGGTATTACTTTATCAAAAGATTTTTGTGGTATTGTTGGTTTTAAAGAAACCAAAAAAGTAGCTGCAGCAATTAAAGCAGTACAATCACGTAAAGAAGTAACTTTTGCAATGACTTTTCCCGGAGGCACACATGATATATGGCTGCGTAACTGGTTAGCCGCTTGTGGTGTAAATTCTAAATCTGTTGGCATCATTACAATTCCTCCTCCACAAATGGTAGCCAATATGAAGGTAGATAATATGGAAGGATATAGTGTTGGCGAGCCATGGAACGGTGTAGCTGCTGCACAAAATATCGGCTTTACCGAAATAGCCAGCCAGGATATCTGGACCAATCATCCTGAGAAAGCTTTGGTTGTAAACAAAACATTTTCCGAAACAAAAAAAGAAGATTTAAAGAATTGTATGAAAGCAATTTTGGAAGCCTGCAAATGGCTGGATGATATGGGCAACAGAAAAAAAGCAGCATCTGTTTTAACCAAACCAAACTATGTAAATGCGCCTCTTGCGGTGATTGAAGCAAGGCTAATGGGCAGCAATGATTTGGGTTGCGATTTAGGTGTTCAAAAATACGGTGCCGATAAAATGACCTTCTACCGCAATGGCGATGTGAATGCGCCGAGGTTAAGTTATGGCATTTGGTTTATGGCGCAATTCACAAGGTTTGGAATGGCTGCGGCACCAAACTACAAAGCAGTTGCCGATAAATTAATTATGGATGATTTGTATGCTGAAGTAGCTGCAAGCATGGGCATTGCTGTACCGGCAGATGGTATGAAAGCCTTTAAAACAAATTTAGAACCAACGCTATTTGATCCTAACAATCCTGCTCCTTATATAGCAGGAGCAAAAAAATAGCTGCCATATTAAAGGGTAGGGCCGTAAGATTGTATTGTAAAAAAGCGGCCTTACTTCTTTTTATTTTTTAAAAGCAAAACCTTTTACGATGATTAAAAATATTTCAATAAAAGCGCTAAAATCCCTGCTCTATTTTTTGCTGGGTATGGGAATATTGCTGGCAATATGGTACATCGTTTCTAAAGTTACCAAAAACGAAATCCCATCGCCTGTCGCTACCTGGATAACCTTTAAAGAAGTGATGCAAAACCCAATGCAAAACGATCCGGATATTACCGGCATCGGCACTAAATTATTAAGCTCACTAGCAAGGGTTGCCAAGGGCTTTGGCCTGGGAAGCTTAGTTGCTATTCCTTTGGGATTATTGATGGGGAACAGCAAGATAATTATGAACATCTTTAACCCGATAGTACAAATTTTAAAACCGGTATCACCATTAGCGTGGTTTCCATTGGGCCTGGCTATTTTTCAAAATTCACCAAAGGCAAGTGTATTTATGATTTTTATTTGTTGCATCTGGCCGATTGTTATTAATACTTCTTTTGGCGTAGCCTCTATTCCTAAAGATCATAAAAACGTGAGCAAAGCCTTTGGTTTTTCTCCCTGGAAATACATCACAAAAATTATGATTCCCTATTCGCTGCCACACATTTTTACCGGTTTGAAATTATCCATCGGTATTGCATGGATGGTTATTGTAGCAGGTGAAATGCTTTCGGGTGGACAAGGCTTAGGCTACTTTGTATGGGAAGAAGGATTTAACGGAGGCAGTACAGCAAAAATTTTAGTAGCCATTGTAATTATCGGCGTGGTGGGGTTATTGCTGGATAAACTATTTACTGCTATCCAGAAAAAATTTAGCTACGTAGCATAGCGAAAAAATTATTTATAAGTTTCAATAAATAAAGATGAATTCAAAAAATATACAGACAGCATTATTGGTAGCAATAATAGTTGGAACCATATTGAATTTAATAAACAGTTATGATGTTTTTTGGCAGGCAAAATTTACGGTAAGAAATACACTGAGGATTGTACTAACCTACATCACACCATTTTGTGTTTCCTTATATTCTTCGGTAAATGCCTTAAAACAAAACACCAATTAGAAACAAAACTTTTCAATTTAAAAATGATTTTATGAATACTTCATCAACTGCTACAGCACCCATATTGGAAACAATCGATAATATTTCTGAAAATGCGTTACAGCCTGTTTACAATGCAGGAAAGAGTATTGATATAAAGAACGTAACCGTAAGTTTTAAAACGCCCAAAGGCCTTTACACTGCCATAAAGGATATTTCGCTCAGCGTAAAAAAAGGCGAAATTATTTCTTTGATCGGCCATTCCGGTTGTGGTAAATCTACTTTAATGGGAACAATAAGTGGTATGGTAAAACCAACAACCGGCGAAGTACTTGCCAATGGAGTTACGGTTAAAAAGCCTGGTCCCGACCGCGGCATTGTGTTTCAAAATTATTCTTTGCTGCCATGGCTAAGTGTTTACAAAAATATTTACGAAGCAGTGGATGCGGCCAAAAAAGGTATGTCATCGGCAGACAAAAAAACGCTTGTTGAAAATAATTTAAAAATGGTAAATCTATGGGATCATAAAGATAAACTGCCAGGCCATTTATCCGGTGGGATGAAGCAACGGGTGGCCATTGCGAGGGCATTTGCCATCAATCCTTCTATATTATTATTGGATGAACCCTTTGGTGCTTTGGATGCGTTAACAAAGAGCAACATGCACGTAGAATTATTAAAATTATGGAACCTCGACCATCGGGAGAAAACAATCGTAATGGTTACGCATGACATTGAAGAAGCGATTTTTTTAAGCGACCGTGTGGTGGTGATGAACAATGGGCCGGCTGCTACCATCAAAGAGATTATAGATATCCCATTACCCCGGCCAAGGAATAAAAAAGAAATCGTACATGATCCGCAATATATGGCCATTCATGACAAATTATTAAACCTTTTGATCGATAAATTTTCAATAGCAGATATTCACTAAACAATACCGATCACACTTAAAATTAAAAATATGTCAACAATCAGTAACCAACCACTCGACAAGATAAATGTATTAAGTATTAAGGGGGTGCAAATGCGAACCTTCCACATTGCATGGCTCACATTTTTTGTATGCTTTTTTGGATGGTTTGGCCTTGCACCATTAATGCCAACTATTCGTGAAGACCTTGGCCTAACAAAATCGCAGGTAGGTAATACTATTATTGCTGCAGTGTCTGCAACAATTTTTGCCAGGCTCATCATTGGTAAGCTTTGCGATACCTGGGGCCCAAGGAAAACACATACGGTATTACTTTTTATCGGGGCCTTCCCGGTTATGTTGGTAGGGTTAGCACACACATACACGTCTTTTTTATTATTCCGTTTGGCCATTGGTGTTATCGGAGCTTCTTTCGTGGTTACACAATATCATACCGCCGTTATGTTTACGCCAAGATTAAAAGGAACAGCCAATGCTTTAACCGGCGGATGGGGTAACCTGGGTGGTGGCGTTACAAATATGGTGATGCCGTTGATTTTTGCTGCTATTGTTGCTTTTGGGTATACAAAGCATGACGCCTGGAGATATGCTATGATCTTGCCTGGTTTTATGTTATTGGTGATGTCTTATCTTAACTACAAATTTACAAAGGATACGCCTGCAGGTAATTTTGAAGACATTCCCCGTGATGTAAAAAAATCAACCAAAACAGACTGGAGTATTCTTGCAGACTGGCGTGTATGGTCTTTGGCATTGGCATACGCAATGTGCTTTGGTATGGAGATTACTTTTGATGGCGTAGCGGCTCTGCATTTTCATGATACATTTAAACTAAGCCAGAGCAGTGCTGGTTTTTGGGCTGGTTCATTTGGTTTTATGAATCTATTTGCCCGTGCAATGGGCGGTATCGCAGCGGACAGGGTTGGCAGAAAATGGGGAATAAAAGGGAAGGGTATTTTACTTGCTGCGCTTTTATTACTTGAAGGCTGTGGCATTATTCTTTTTGCCCTGGCAGGATCACTCGAAATGGCAATTATATCAATGGTAACATTTGCTTTGTTTTTAAAAATGGCTAATGGAACTACCTACGCCATTACACCTTTTATTAATGAAAAAAATGTAGGTATGGTTAGTGGTATCGTTGGTGCAGGTGGTAATGTTGGTGGTATGGCGTTTGGATTTTTATTTAAATCAAGCACCATTACTTATGTGGAAGCATTCAGATATATTGGATACGCAGTAATTGCGGTTTCACTGGTAGTATTAATTACAAAATTTGTAACGGCGGAAAAAACAAGTGAAGAAACTGCTGACGAAAAAGCATTGACAAAATCTAAATTGCAAGTAGGGTAAAATAGTTTATACCTGGCTGAAAATAGTTGGTATCGCAAAATAATAAAATTGAAACCTGCCAATTACGCTTCAACAATAGCAGGCAGTAAAACACGTATAATTTGACAGAGATAAAAAATAATAACCTTTCAGGAACAGTTCCATTTCGGGGAACATCCGCTGGTATAAAAACTACCTGTTGTTATTGTGGCGTGGGATGTGGTATCATTTTGCAAAAAGATAAACAGGGTGTTTTAAAATTAGAAGGCGATCCGGATCACCCTGTAAATAAAGGGATGTTGTGTAGTAAGGGAATGAATTTACATTATACAGTAACCGATACCAGTGATCGCTTATTGTACCCTGAAATGCGTTACAGCAAAAATCAGCCAAGGCAAAGGGTTTCATGGGATACAGCGTTGGATCGTACGGCCGCAGTTTTTAAAACCCTCATTGAAAAATACGGACCGGATTCAGTAGCATTTTATGTTTCCGGACAATGCCTTACAGAAGAATATTATGTAGTTAATAAACTGATGAAGGGCTTTGTTGGAAGCAATAATATTGATACCAATTCAAGGCTTTGTATGAGTTCGGCGGTAGTGGGATATAAGATGAGCCTGGGTGAAGATAGCGTACCCGTTGGTTACGAAGACCTGGAACTGGCGGATTGTATTTTTGTTGCAGGAGCCAACCCGGCATGGTGCCATCCTATATTATGGCGCAGGGTAGAGGCTGCTCGGGAAAAAAATCCGGAGCTGAAGATAATTGTAAGCGATCCACGTAAAACACAAACCTGCTCAGTGGCAGATGTGCATTTACAATTAAATCCCGGTACCGATATTACATTACATCATGCAATAGGGCGTTGCCTGATTGAAGAAGGACAAATAGATTTTGATTTTTTACAAGACCATACAGAAGGATTTGATAATTACCGTAAAGTAGTTTTTGAAAGAACGCTGGCTGAAGCTGCGGCAATTTGTGGCATAAAAGAAAGTGATATAAAACTAGCCGCATCCTTTATCGGAAATGCAAAAGGCTTTATCACAATGTGGACGATGGGGTTAAATCAAAGTGTGGTGGGTGTTAATAAAAACCTTTCACTAATTAACCTCAATCTCATAACAGGACATATTGGAAAACCTGGCTCAGGCCCGTTTTCACTAACAGGCCAGCCAAATGCCATGGGAGGCAGAGAGGTGGGCGGATTATCAAATCAATTGCCTGCACATCGCGACCTGGCAAATGAGGATGACCGCAATGAAGTGGAAAGATTTTGGAAAATTTCTCCCGGCACCATTCAATCTAAAGCTGGTTTAACAGCTACTGAAATGTTTGATGCGTTGAATGATGGTAAATTAAAAGCCATCTGGATTATGTGTACCAACCCACTGATCAGTTTGCCGGATGTGAGGGTTGCTGAAGAAGGTTTAAAGAAAGCAAAATTTGTGGTAGTGCAGGATATCAGCAACAAAGTGGAAACCTTGCCTTATGCTGATGTTGTATTACCAGGCGCTACATGGGCCGAAAAAGAAGGTTCCATGACGAACGCCGAACGTAGAATAAGTTACCTGGGAAAAATTGTGGAGGCTCCCGGAGAAGCGTTGCCGGATGCATCCATCATTTGCATGTTTGCTCAAAAAATGGGATTCAAAGGGTTTGATTTTTCAAGTCCTTCGCAAATATTTGATGAGCATGCTGCACTTACTGCCGGTACCAAAATGGATTATAGTGGTGTCAATTATAAATTGCTGAAGGACCAGGGTACCATTCAATGGCCTTGTCCAAAAGAAAGCCTTCCAATCGTTATAGGCAATGATGAGGTTATAGGAACACCTCGGCTGTTTACAGATAAAAAGTTTTATACGCCTTCCCGCAAGGCAATTATCCATTCATTTGAAGATAATAACCTGAGTATTCCAACGGATGCAAATTTTCCGTTAATACTTACAACCGGGCGTATACGTGATCAGTGGCATACGATGAGCAAAACCGGAAAAGTAAATAAATTGAAACAGCACATTGCTGAATCATTTATGGAAATACATCCGGAGGATGCAATGGAGCGTGGAATAAAAGAAAATAACCTGGTGGAAATATCCAGCAGGCAGGGCAATGTTAGGGTGAAAGCAAGGATATCAGCCGATATAAAAAAGGGTGTGGTGTTTATGCCAATGCATTGGGGTAAAATAGGTAAGAGTGACTTGAATCGTGCAAATAATTTAACATCTAATCTCATCGATTCAAAAAGTAAGGAACCTGATTTTAAATTTACTTCAGTAGAAGTAAAGCGCTTTGCAGAGCTACCTCGCAAAATTGTTGTAATTGGCGCTGGTGCAGGTGCCTGTGGCTTTGTGAAATCGTACAGGTCATTAAACCAGGATGACGAAATTGAAGTGTTCAGCAGGGAAAATTTTCCATTTTATAATCGTGTACTGTTACCCGATTACATCAGTGGTGCGTTGCCCTGGGATAACCTGGTAAAGATGACAGATGAAGAAGAATTAACTTATAAAATAAAATTACACCGGGGCGTTAGTATTGATAATATCGACCGGCAAAATAAAACTGTTACTGATAGTATTGGTAACGAACATCGATATGATGTTTTATTGGTGGCAACCGGCAGCCGTGCGGCAACACTTAGAGATATGCCTTCAATTAAAGGCACCTTCACCATGCGTAGCAGAAAGGATGCAGATGATTTTAAAAAGCATATTGACCCTTCAAAAGGCAGGGTTGTAATTCTTGGGGGTGGTTTACTGGGTATTGAAATGGCCGCATCTTTAAAAGAAATAAATGTTAATATAACCATTGTACAACGTACTTCCAGGCTAATGGATCGTCAGTTGGATCCACTTGGTAGCCAGTTATTACATGAGGAATTAATTGACAAAGGGGTAGAGATTTATTACAATGATGAAGTTGAGCGTTTTCTTGGCGAAGACCAGGTTACCGGCGTACGATTAAAGAGTGGTTCAACGATCGACTGCCAGTCAATTATTATTGCCATTGGTACTGTGCCAAATATCGAAATAGTAAAAGATGCTGAATTGGAATGTAAACGTGGAGTAGTTGTAAATGAATACCTGCAAACAAACGATCCATCTATTTTTGCCATTGGTGAAATAGCCGAATTTCAAGGGTTTTTATATGGAATTACTGCTGCTGCAGAACAACAGGCTGCTATTGTTGCCAGGTATCTTTGTGGTGATATTTCTAAATATTATGATGGTTCGTTGTTGATGAACATTTTGAAAATGCACGGAATGGATTTGTGTTCATTAGGGCTTGCGGAATCGCCGGATGAACCGGGTTATGAAGAAGTGGTGTTTATTGATAAATCACGCCGCTATTATAAAAAATGTATTATCTATAATGACCGGTTGGTTGGTGCAATTCTGATAGGCGACAAGTCGGAGTTCCTCGAATTTCGGGACCTCATCCAGGGGAAAATTGAATTAAGCGATAAACGTTTGCAGTTGTTACGCAGCGGACAAAAAGCAGAACCTGTAATTGGCAAACTGGTATGTAGTTGTAGTGGAGTAGGTGAGGGCAACCTGCAAAATAAAATCGCAGCGGGCTGTAAAGACCTGGTGCAGCTTTGTCAGTTATCCGGCGCTGGTATGGGATGTGGAAGTTGCAGGCCGGAAGTAAAAGCAATACTCGATAAGAAGCTGGAGGCGGATTTAGTAATGTCTGATGTCTGATTTATTCATGTCTGATGTTTAGCAGTCGTTTAAATTGTGAGCGTATTATTTTATTATGTTGAATTATGAATGTTGAATGCTAAATGAAAACAACAGGTTGATGTCTGATTTTTTGATATCTGATGTCTGATTTTTTTTAGTTTGATATCGCCATTGTCACAAGTTTGATATTAATGTCGGATGGTGGATTTTAATATTGTTATTATTTTAAAGCTGTTTTCTATTTATGTTAAATGATGAATGCTTATTTTTTTTGTTGAATGCTTAATGTTAAATGCTAAATGAAAACGGCATTCAAATAACTTTAGCAATCGTCTCTTTAATCGAATCTAAAAGCTATGCATTTTAAATCAGCCATCAGCCATCAGCCATTAATCATGAACCACGAATTGAAAAGAACTACTAACATAATTAATATTGAAAATAAACAACTATGCATTTACTATCAACTATGAACCATGAACTATGAACTCTTATAACCCCTTAACCATAAAATACGACCAACCACCCGGCTTCCTTTTTGAAGAAGACTTTATGGAAGATAATATACGGTGTATACCAATGTTGGTGCGTTTTAAACTTGATGCTGCCGGTATTAAATTAAAGTTGGCAGAGTGGAGTAAATTTAGTGTGGATGAAAGAAATCAACTGGCAATACAGCAATGTGATACTGATGAAGAGATAGTTGTATATAAAAACTATTTGCAACAGTTGGTAAAATTCAGATCAGGTAACCAACCAACCGTATTGCAATTAATACAAGATCCGGCCTGGGCTAATCTTGAAAAAGTAGATGAATCATTGTTGGCAAAAGCTAGCGAATATGACTGGACCATTTCTGTAGAGCAATGGAAGCGATTAAGTGACCTGCAACGATTTGCATTATTAAAATTATACAGGCCCGGTCATGAGAATAAAAATTTTCCAAAGGCAATGAAAGAGTTTGGATTGGCGGATGAAAAGTGCATAAAAAAAGCTGCAATGAAAAGCTACTGTACAAGTGAGTGACACAACGATGCCGCCATGAAAAACAAATGTTTGTGCCCAAAAAATTTAATAACGAAGCCAAATAATTTCATAACTCATATTTATCAACCCATGAATGATAAAATCACTATAAAGGTCAACTTCAAAGGGGGCATTATTTCACCCGGAGATTTGTACAATATATTGGTAGCTGCCAATAAGGCTAAAATTGAAAATGTAAGTTTTGGCTTGCGTCAGCAATTGTTTATGGATGTAATAAATGAGAACTACAAAATACTCGTTGAAGAATTGCATCAGTTGGGAATATTTTTTGAAGTAAACAGTGATTCGTATCCCAATATCAGCAGCTCTTATCCTGCAGAAGAAATTTTTATTACCAAAACATGGTTGAGCGAAGGTGTGTACATCGACATTTTTGACATGATGGATTATCGGCCCAAATTGAAAATAAATATCGCCGACAGTAACCAGAGTATTACGCCTAATCTTACGGGCAACATTAACTGGGTTGCTTCCCACGTTCAGCATTTTTGGCATCTTTTTATTCGTTTTCCTAAAACCAATGTTGTGTATGAATGGAAAGAAATGTTGTATACCAACGATGTGCCGAGAATGAGTATGCATATTGAGGAATTGATATTTGCCAACCGTAAAAAATTTATAGATAATCCACTCGCAAGTGGTGATGAGCTATTTGATTTGCTAACTGAGAACAATTACATTACAAAAACTGCGGAGGCTCCGGTAAAACTCCCAGGTTTTAATTTGCCTTATTATGAAGGGCTTAATCGCTACCAGGATAAATTCTGGTTAGGTATATATCGCAGGGATGAAATGTTTTCTGTAAGCTTTCTGAAAGAGCTTTGCCAGATATGTTTGCAAACCAAGATCGGGCAAATATGCTCCACGCCCTGGAAATCTATCATCATAAAAAACATTGAATCCAGGACGCTGAAATACTGGAATAATTTGTTGGCAAAACACCTGATAAATGTAAGGCATGCGGCCAATGAACTTAACTTCCAGGTAGAAGATCATTGTCATGAGGGATTAGAGTTAAAGAACTTTTTGGTTAAATATTTACACAAAGACGATACCCGTACTTTTGGTATTTGTTTTGGAATTAAAACCCGTAAAAAGAGCGAGGTTTTTAGTAATATCCTGGTAAGAAGGCGGCCATTGATTTCCTTGTTTGGATTTGGTTTCTTTCACGTATATGATATTCTGTGCGCAAAAGACTTTAATCCCAATGAGCGTACCGGATCTGCATTTAGTACCGGTAATTTTAAATTTTTATTGCCCGAACAGTTACGGAGAGCTATCCTGTCTTTTTATTTTTATCATGATGCGGCCAGTTTGCCAATATTAAAAACGCCTTCATCCAAAAAAGAAAAACCGGTAAATGAAGCGGAACCACAATTTGTTTACCAATGCAGTCATTGTATGTCAGTGTACGATGAAAAAACAGGAGATCCTTCTAAAGAGATTCCTGCCGACACATTATTTTCAAAACTGCCATCAAGCTATACCTGCGATTTGTGTGACGCACCTAAAGAAGATTTTGTAAAAACTAATATTCTGGAACTAGGTTTACAAGCCATTTAATTCAGCATGGGCATTAAAGTTGCGAAAGTATTTTTGTTGTTCAGTGGTAAGTGGTGTCAGTTGCGTGTTAATATGCTCCAGCATAAATTTCATACTATGTTTTGTTAACAGGCTTTTTCTATACAACTCCAAAATATGTGCAAGGCCGGTTGCTTTGTAAATAGCGCAAAGTGGTTCAGGGGCGCCTTCATTGGTAAAGGCAAATGCATCTGCAGTAAGATGCTTTTGATAGTTCTCAAATAATTGTTCAAGTATCGAAATATCCATCAACGGCATGTCGCAGGCAAACACAAATAAATCTTCTGCCGGATATTTTTCATGAATGCTTAACACACCGGCAAGTGGCCCATGTATATCCAAACCAGCATCGTCTATAATTAATTGCGTTGCATCAAATACCTCCGCATAATCTTTGAATTGGGCTGCGTTTACAGACAAAACCACCTGCACATTCAGTTGTTCCATTTTATCTGCCGCAGTACGTGCCCAGGTATTGGCATGCAACTTTAGCAGTCCCTTGTCTGAACCCATTCGGGTGCTTTTTCCTCCACATAAAATTACAGCAAGCATACATGATTTTTTTACAATTAAATAGTATCGGTATGATGCGGTTTGGTATCCGCATGTCCCAGACTTTTACCAGGGCTCACTTCATCACGAACCAATTGTTTTAATTCTTTTATCTCCGGAAAACCACCATAAGTTTTACGATCAAAAATTCGTTTTTCACCAATAGTAATGTGAAAGTCGCCGTTTATTTCGCTGGGCACCAGGGTTACACCTGCTACATCATTTGTAAATGTGGTCAAAATTTCCTGGGCCATATAAGCAGCTCTGAGTAACCAGTTACATTTTGGGCAATATTCAATAGAGATGGTTGGTTTCATGATTGTTATATATTTTAACTTAAATAAACTGGTGGAGGGTTAAAAATCACACTTGTAAAATGACTTTCATAGTTACGTTTTCCTACGCTCTGCTTTTGAAATATCTTATGTCTGCTATGCTATTTTGTGTAGAGTTTAGCACTATTAGTTCTTAAATACTCTTTGATTTGTTCAAAATTCATATTAGCCATTTCTAATGATATTTTGTCCTTGATGGCCCTAAAAGTTTTGACTGTGTCAAACTCTTTTCCTTGTATTATTTTTTTTGTTTTAATCTTCACTCTTTCAAAAAATTGTAGTGTTGCGTCATCAAATACAATATCAAACACACCACCAAAAACGGAGGTGTCAAAATAAAATCTTTGCATTTTGCCTCTTTATAATTTCTGAATTAAAGATAATATTTTTCTTTCCATGTGCCAATTATAAGGTGTAGTACGCATACAAACAACAAACCTGCTAATTTTTAATGTTTTTATAAAGCTCAAATTTTGCTTGCAAATTTTTAAAAAATTTCCGGTAAATGACGAACCCTAAAAATCCACCTAAAGTATTAAGGATAATATCATCAATATCTGCGGTGCGGTTAGTGCCATACCAGTACATCAGGAATTGTGTTAATTCTATTAAGAAAGAAAACAATACGCAAATTATCAATATTTTTTTGATGGATCCGTATGTAGGAAATAGTAAAGGAATAAAGAATCCCATCGGTATAAATAACAGGATATTGCCCAAAAGATTCTCCAGTACTATTTCAGTTACTTCGTAGTAAGATATTTTGAACATATAACAGAGGTCGTTATAGATATTTACAAATGGAATATAATTGAGCCTTAATTGATGAGGATTATTAAAGTGGGTTAATGAGGCAGGCGCAAGGGTTAAAGATAAAACCGATGTAATGTAGATAATAAAGAATACCAGCAACAGCTCTTTTTTTGCATTCACCAGGCTGCCGGTATTTTTATTATTAATAGCAGCAATAACTGTTCTTACAATAATCCAAAGCGGTAAAACAAACAGGCATATTAACAACAATGGCTTAAAGAAATGGACGATCATGTAAGTAAAAATAGTTTTTTAGCGGGCTAATAGAACGACAATATAATATAGAAAATTGAGTTAATAATTTTGAGATACAGGTTTGCTACACATTTGTTTAATAGGTTTGCGAAATTTTAAATAGGTTAGCGTTGTAAAACCTGCAATTGATCAACATCCATTATTGCCTAAATTCATTTGTCAAAAAAATAGTACATGCGTTTTATTCATTCATTCCTCGCTTTAGTTATTATTGTTTTTAATTTTAATGCTGCAAATGCCCAGCAAACCGATACAACAACCAGCCAGGCTTTGGCAACCGATACAAGTTTACATGCCAACTGGCAGATACCATTGCAAAAGCAAAAAGCACGTCATAATGCATTTCTTGCCCCGGCAATACTAGGCATTTATGGATTTGCATCGCTTGAAGTAGGAGGGTTAAAAAATATAAATGCCGGCATAAAAGAAGATGTATGGGAAGACCATCCTCACAATAAAACCACCATCGACAATTATCTTCAGTATTCACCTGCAATGGCAGTGTATGCGTTAAATGCATTGGGTATAAAGGGCCGCAATAATTTCAGGGACCGTTCACTCATTTATTTGATGTCGAATGTTTTTGTCGGGGTTTCTGTCATAGGTGTTAAGAATATTTCTCACGAACAACGTCCGGATGGAAGTGATTTTTATTCCTTTCCTTCAGGACATACAGCCACTGCATTTGCTGCAGCAGAATTTATGCGGCAGGAGTATAAGGACCTTTCGCCCTGGTATGGCATTGCCGGATATTTTGCAGCTGGCGCAACCGGCGCACTGCGTATGTATAACAATAAACATTGGGTGAGTGATGTGTTGGCAGGTGCCGGATTTGGTATTGCGTCTACAAAACTGGCTTACCTTGTTTATCCGGCTATTAAAAGAAAATTCTTCAAAGAAAAACCAATGAACACTATGATTATGCCTTACTACCAAAACAAAGGTGGTGGTATTTCGATGGTATACAATTTTCATTAAAGTGCATTTCAACATCCGACAGCTATAGCTATCAGATGTTGCTTTTTGGGGGGACGAACATTTGTTTTTCATAGCGACATTGTTGTGTCACTCACTTGTACCGTATCTTTTCATGGCAGCTCTTTTTATGATCCGGTAGTTATCGAATTTGAAGTGCACCCTATAAATTAAGTCTTTGTTTTTATTAATTGTTGTTTAAGCCATATTTATCTTTTTGCAATTGGTGGATTTACTTCAATTTTAATTTTGAATTTTTTACAAAATCTCTGTTTTGAAAATACTTATTATTGAAGACGAAAAAGTATTAAGTGAAAGCATCGCGGCCTATCTGAAGGGAGAAGACTATTTATGTGATATTGCCAGTGATTTTAAACGGGCGATGGATATGACCTCCGATTTTGATTATGATTGTATATTACTGGACATAACACTCCCCGGCGGAAGTGGACTCGAAATTTTAAAGGAATTAAAGGCAGCCAACAAACTGGATGGCGTGTTAATTATTTCTGCAAAAAACTCAATTGATGACAAGGTAGCCGGACTTAAATTGGGCGCTGACGATTACCTTCCCAAACCCTTTCACCTTTCTGAATTAAGTGCACGGATAGCAGCTATTATTCGCCGTAGAAATTTTGAAGGATCAAACCTGGTTAAATTCAAGGAGATTGAAATTGATACAATGGCCCGGACTGTTTCCATAAGTGATACGCAATTGGAGTTAACAAGAAAAGAATATGAGCTGTTGATTTATTTTATCATCAACAAACGCAGGGTTATTTCTAAAAACGCCATTGCATCACACGTTTGGGGCGATGATATGGACGGTAATATGGATTTCATTTACACACATATAAAAAACCTGCGTAAAAAACTACAGGAAGCCGGCGCAGGTGATTACATCCGGTCAGTTTATGGAATGGGATATAAATTTGCAGAGCAATGAAATTGTTAGCCAGGTATAACCGCGTAAATGTGTTCACTGCAATAGTGGTGTTGATGGTGAGTAGTATCTGTTACTATTTTATCATAAGGCATGTATTGATAAATCAGTTGGATAAAGATTTAAGGGTGGAAGAGGAGGAGATAACTGATTATGTGCGGCTTAATAACAGCCTTCCAAATCCAATGTCGTATAAAGATCAGCAAACCAGTTATGAAGAACTATACCGTTCAGCAATTTATCGTACAACTCAAAACCTGGAATTGTATGACAGCCTTGAAAATGAATACCTCGATAGCAGGCGATTGATATTTCCCATCAAAGTGTCGGGCAAAAATTACAAAATATCTATCACCAAATCGGAAGAAGAAACTGAAAATATGTTGCAGTTGATTGTGCTGATCACACTGGGCATAGTAGTGCTGTTATTGGCTACACTCTTTCTTGTAAACCGCTTTTTCTTTAACAGGCTCTGGCAACCCTTTAACAATACACTCACGCAGTTAAAGGAGTTCAATCTTACTGGTAAAAAGAATATACATCTCGAAGGCACTAACATCAGTGAATTTAAAGAACTCAACGAAGCGGTTTTTATTATGACCGGGCAAGTAAGGCAGGATTACAATACGTTAAAAACTTTTACCGAAAACGCTTCGCATGAAATGCAGACGCCACTTGCTATCATTAATTCCAAACTTGATTTATTGATACAGGACGATACAATCAGTGAATACCAACTTCAACAGTTGCAGGGCATTTATGATGCAAAAGATCGCCTGTCTAAACTGAACCAATCATTGTTGTTACTTACTAAAATTGAGAACAATCAATTCAATGATGCAGCAAACATTGACGTAACACAACTGGTACGTGAAAAACTGGATCAGTTTGATGAGTTAATTCATAACAAAAAGCTGGCAATTCACACAGCACTGCAACCATTAACCATTCGTTGTAATAAACAGTTGGCCGAAATAATGATTGGCAATCTTCTCAACAATGCCATCCGTTACAATAAGGATAATGGTAACATAATATTGACAATCGAAGACAATACTTTCACCATTTCAAATACATCCATGTTAACGATGCTCGATGAGGGTCAGGTGTTTCAGCGTTTTTACCGGCATACCGATACAGGGCAGGATGGCAATGGCCTCGGGCTTTCAATTATAAAGCAGGTTTGCGATGTATATGGTTTTAAAACGGGTTATTATTTTATTGGTGATTTACATTCCTTTTTCATCAGGTTTTCTTCTGCTCAGCGTTAATACCGGCCTTTAAGTCGATGCCGATTTTTCAACTCCAAGTTTTCTACAGATTTGCTATTTAGGTTTACACTCACAAACTTAAAGTTTATGAAGAAGTTCCTCCTGCTTGCAATTACAATATACTTTTTTACCGGAGCTGTTTTTGCTCAAAAAATTGCTGAATCAAAAGTACCTGCCGCTGTAAAAGCAGCCTTTCAAAAAAACTATCCGGGTATTGAAGGTAAATGGGAGAAAGAAGCGGGCAATTATGAAGTAAATTTTAAACAAAATAATAAAAGCATGTCCCTGCTTCTGACCCCAAAAGGTGTTATCAATGAAACGGAAGAATCTATCAACATAGCTGCATTACCATCAAGATCGCTGGCATATATCAGCAAGCATAGAGTTGGTAAGAAAATTAAAGATGCAGCTAAAATTACACTCGCCAATGGCAGCATCAACTACGAGGCTGAAGTAAGCGGCAAAGACATGATATTTGATGAGAAAGGACAATTTTTAAGGGAAGTAGAAGATTAATAATAAATTGCTTTTCATCAAAGAAAGAATTGAGCACATTTGTATTTCTAATTCTCACATAAATATTAAACAACAAACATGAACTATAAAAAGATATCGATAATTGGGGCAATGCTAATGCTTGCTGCTACACCAAAAATGCAGGCCCAGTCAGGCCTTCATTTAGCCAATACCTTTTCAATAAAAAGTAATGGAGGATGGGATTATTTAATAACCGGCCCGGTAAACGATTGGTTATATGTTAGCCACGGAACACAGGTAAACATCCTTAATAAAAATACGGGTGATTCAGTAGGTATCATTGAAAATACTACGGGAGTACATGGTATTGCATTTGATGTTGCAGAAGGGAAAGGTTATACGAGCAACGGCCGGTTAAATAATGTTTTTGTTTTTGATTTACAAACCAATAAAGTGTTGGGAGAAATTGCCACCGGTCAAAACCCGGATGCCATAATTTATGAAACATTTTCTAAAAAGATAATTACCTGCAATGGCCGGAGTCATAATTTATCCATCATTGATCCGATTCAAGGCGTAGTAGTTGATAGTGTAGATGTGGGTGGAAAGCCAGAAACTGCCGTAAGTAATGGCATGGGATTATTGTATGTAAATGTGGAAGACAAGAATGAAATTGCAGTGGTAGATACTAAAACATTTAAGGTTTTGCATCATTGGAGTATAGCACCCGGTGAAGGCCCAACAGGACTTGCTTTTGATGCGGCAACTCATCGCCTGTTTGCAGGTTGCGAAAAATTATTGATGGTTATCAATGCAGATAATGGGGCAATCGTTGATAAAATAACCATTGGAGACGGTTGTGATGGCGTAGCTTTTGACGCAAGTACGAAAAACATTTATACGGCAAATGGTGCAGACGCCACGCTTACAGTTATTAAAGAAGTAGCTGCAGATAAATACCAGGTTTTAGAAAATATTGAAACAAAAAAAGGTGCCAGGACTATCACGCTTGATGCAGCAAGCCATAAATTATATTTGCCAACCGCAGATATGTTGCCAATGGAACCGGGGCAAAAAGGTAGGCCCAAATTAAAGCCCGGAACTTTCCAGGTGCTGGTTTACTCAAATTAATATTAGAACGGTATCAATACAATTATGCTGAAAAGGATTTTAGTATCACTAGGTTTTTGTTGGATGGTAACCGGCTGTTTTGCCCAAAGCAACCAGTTGGATTATTTTGTACAGGCAGCATTACAAAACAGTCCTTTGTTAAAGGATTACCAACTAAAAGTGCAGGCTTCCAGGTACGATAGTTTGTTAATTTTAGCAGCCTATAAACCACAGGTAACCGGCAATAGTTTTAATAATTATGCGCCTGTAATTAAAGGATGGGGATACGATGATGCCATTACCAATGGTAGAAATATTAGTGCACTTATTGGAGTAAACAAACAAATACAAAATAAGAAATTGGTAAATGCCCAGTTTCAAAATCTGCAGATACAAAACCAGCAATTTGTTAATACCGCTAAAATAACCAAACAGGATTTACAGCGTACCATCATTGCTCAATACATTACTGTTTATGGTGATCAGCAACAATTAAGTTTTAACCAGGAAGTATATCAGGTGCTTACCCGTGAGGATATTATTTTTAAAAAGCTTACACAAGGCAATGTTTACAAACAAGCCGACTATCTCGCTTTTTTAGTTACCATGCAACAACAGGATTTGTTGATAAAGCAACTAAATATGCAGGTAAAAAATGATTATGCAACCTTGCAATATCTGTCCGGGGTAGAAGATACTTTGATGGCTGAGTTACAGGGTCCTGCCATTTCAAATTCAACATTGCCTGCGATAAACAACTCCGTATTCTATCAACAGTTTTACCTGGATAGCCTGCAACTGGTAAACAGTAAAACCTTGATTGATGTTTCATATACGCCGAAAATATCTGTTTTTGCAGATGCTGGTTATAACTCATCACTGGCATATCGTCCATATAAAAACTTTGGAACAAGTTTCGGCATCAGCGCTACTATTCCTATTTATGATGGCAAACAAAAAGAACTTCAATACAGTAAAATTGAATTACAGGAAAAATCAAGACAGCAGTACAGTCATTTTTTTGTGAATCAATATGCCCGGCAAATTGCACAATACAATCAGCAATTACAGGCAACGGAGCAAATGATCAGCGACATCAACATCCAGTTGCGTTATTCAAAAAGCCTGGTGGATGTTAATAGCAAATTGCTGGAAGCCGGTGAGGTGAAGGTTGCAGATTATATGCTGGCACTCAACAATTACCTGAATGCAAAAAATCTGGTCACGCAAAATATCATCAGCCGTTTACAAATTATTAACCAGTTGAATTACTGGAACCAATAAATTATGAAGTCAACATTTATTAATTACTGTTTTCTGGTTGTGTTGTTTGCATCCTGTCATGATGCTCCGGCACCCGATGCTGAAGAAGATCCGGAAGATATTGTAACACCTGTAACAGTTACGTCCATCAACTTTCAGCCAATGCAGGAATTTATTGACCTAAATGCAACGGCCACTTATCTGCAAAAGTGGACGGTAAGAGCCAACGCCACCGGATACCTGCAGGCTGCAAATGTTCAGTTAAACCAATCTGTAAGTGCCGGGCAATCGCTTTATACCATAAAAACAAAAGAAGCCGCCAGTATTGGCAATTCAATTAATATCCTCGATTCAACTTTTCATTTTACCGGTGTCAATCGCATTAAAGCAAATGGAGGAGGATTTATCTCCCAGCTTGATCACCAGAACGGCGACTATGTGCAGGACGGCGAGCAGTTAGCAATTATTACCGATACCAGGAGTTTTGTTTTTGTACTCAACCTGCCCTACGAATTGCGACCCTATATTTTGAATAAGAAAACCTTACAAATGGTTTTACCCGATGGTGAAAAATTATTGGCAACTGTGTCGGGTAACTTACCAACAATGGATGCCGCTGCTCAAACGCAAAGCATACTTTTGAAAGTAAATGCATCTCACCAGTTACCGGAAAACCTGGTGGCAAAAGTAAGATTGGTAAAAGATTCAAAAGGTACAGCCAATGCATTACCACGCAGCGCCGTATTAAGTGACGAAACACAAACCGAGTTTTGGGTAATGAAGTTGATAGATAGCAGCACAGCGGCCAAAGTGTTGGTAACAACCGGTATTCAAACCGACAGCTCCATAGAAATCATTTCACCCATTTTTTCAGCAAATGATAAAATTTTATTAACCGGTAATTATGGGCTGGGGGATACGGCTAAGGTGGTTGTTCGGTAGGTCATGGTTCATAGTTCATAGTTGATGGTAAATGCATAGTTGTTGTATTTGAAGACTATTTCGTTCGGTTGTTCTTTTATAGTTCGTGGTTTATGATTTATGTCTGATGGCTGATGGCTGATATAAAATGCATAGTAATATGGTTCGAAAAAAAAAGTGTATCCAACGTATAAAGCATCGGCGTTCATTCATCATTTAACATTCATCATCTAACATAATTTATTTATTTCTGATGGCTGATGGCTGATGTCTGATGTAAAATGCATAGAAATATGGTTCGACGAAAAAAAATGTATCCAAAGTATAAAGCATCGGCGTTTATTAAACATTTAACATTCATCATCTAACATAATTTATTTATGTCTGATGTCTGATTTAAAATGCATAGTTTTTAGGTTCGATAACATTACTGTTCGACTAAAAATTTGAGCCATCGCTAAAACACCGACTGGTTGGAGGTTTTAGCCCCTCTCCCTTGGAGAGTACTATCAATGCGCTGATGTTTCGCTGAATAGAATTGGAAAATGCAAAGCTTTTTTCGAATAAGCGTTCAAGAAAAATGAGACTACCAGGCGAATAAGAGAAAGCGTTGAGGTATCAGTGTCAAGCTCCCCTCTGCCTTTGGAGAGGGGTTGGGGGTGAGGTCAAATGAGTTACATGGATTCCAGTTCTATAGTAGAGGGGTTGGGGTAAGGTCATGTAGGCTCAGTAGGGATTTTAGAATTTTAGTCGGACAACAATGGTTCGATGACACAAAAGATAGCCAAAGTTGTTTGAGTGCTATTTTCATTTAACATTAAACATTTATCATAATAAAAGAATACAACCTTGAATTATTAATACCGTTCAACATCAGACATCAAAAAATCAGAAATCAGCAATCAGATATCATTTATCATTTAACATTCATCATTTAACACAAAGCATTCAACATCACAGAAAAGATATTTCAATAAAAAATACTGCTCAAAATCAGACATCAATAAATCAGACATCAGACATAACTCTTTGTTTTGGAAAAATTCTTCATCTCACATAAAAATCCGCTTACAGTAATACTGCTACTTATTATTCTTGGTGGCGCTTTTGCTTATAGCCGTATGCAATCTTCCTTGTTTCCGGAAATCACCTTTCCAAAAATTAAGATCATTGCAGATGGTGGTTTACAGCCCGTTAATAAAATGATGGTAAGTGTAACGCGGCCATTGGAAAATGCTATAAAGAGAATACCCGACTTATCACAGATACGAAGTATAACAAGCAGGGGAAGTTGTGAAATTTCAGCCTTTGTAGATTGGAAAGCAGATATTGATTTAAGCCAGCAACGCATTGAGGCACGTATCGGGGAAATCAGGAACGACCTTCCCGCAGATGTATCCATCACCGTTGAAAAAATGAATCCTTCCATATTGCCCGTGATGGGCTATACGCTGGAGAGTCATAACCAATCGCCCATTGAATTAAAACAACTGGCGGTGTACACCATCAAACCCTTTTTGTCGCAGGTAGATGGCATCAGTGAAGTAAGGATTATTGGGGGCAGAACTAAAGAATACTGGCTTCAGTTGAATGCCAGTAAAATGAGCACATTGTCCGTAACACCGGAAATGATCACCAATGCAATTAATGCAACCAATTTTATAAAAAGCAATGGTTACCTGGCCGATTATCGCTTCCTGTATCTGACTATAACGGACGCCACCGTACGCAATAAAGCCGATCTCGAAAACCTGGTAATCAGTAACGATAACAAGCGCATTATTTATTTAAAAGATGTAGCCGAAGTAGCCATCAGGGAAGCAATTGAATATACCCGTATCAATGCAAATGGCCATGATGGGGTATTGGTAGCCGTTATCAAACAACCCAATGCAAACCTGCTGGATATTTCTGCAGCAATGGAAAAGAAGGTGGCAGAGCTAAGAAAAATATTACCGGAAGGTGTTACCATCAAGCCTTATTATATCCAGGCCAATTTTGTAAATACCTCCATTAAAAGTGTAACCGATAGCGTGTGGATTGGTTTACTGCTGGCAATCATCGTTGCAGTTATATTTCTTCGTTCTTTCCGTGCAAGTACAACGATCCTTATTACCATTCCAATTACGCTTGGTTTAACCATCATTGTATTGTACGCCATTGGTTATACTTTCAATATTATGACACTGGGTGCCATAGCCGCTGCCATCGGGCTTATCATTGATGATGCCATTGTGGTGGTGGAGCAAATTCATCGTTCGCATGAAGAACATCCGTTGGAATCAAATAACATAGTTGTACAAAAAGCCATTAAATTTTTATTACCCGCCATGGTTGGGTCTTCGCTTAGTACCATTGTAATCTTTATACCATTTATATTATTAAGCGGAGTAGCAGGAGCTTATTTTAAAATCATGACCAGCACCATGATCATCACCCTGGTTTGTTCGTTTTTTGTAACATGGATAGGGTTACCGGTTGTGTATTTGCTATTGGGTAAAAAGACTAAGTCAACAAAATCAACTGCTAAAAAAGTTAAAAAAGAAGTTACTGTTAAAAGGCAGCGCTGGGTGGCGTTCTTTATTTTCAGGCCCTATATCAGTTTTGTCATCATTGCATTTTTAGGTGTCAGCATCTGGTATATTTTGCCAAAACTGGAAACAGGTTTTTTACCTGAGATGGATGAAGGCAGTATTGTTTTGGACTATGCCACACCACCTGGAACCTCAATCGACGAAACCGACCGAATGCTTCGGGAAGCAGAGAAAATTATTGTAAAAGTACCCGAAGTAGCAGCCTATAGCAGGCGAACTGGTACGCAAATGGGATTCTTTATTACTGAACCCAATTTAGGTGATTACCTGATACAGTTAAAAGACAACCGCAAACGCACAACCGAAGAAGTAATTGATGATATCCGAAAAAGAATAGAAGCTACACAACCCGCATTGCGCATAGATTTCGGACAAGTGATCGGAGATATGCTCGGCGACCTGATGAGTTCCGTTCAACCCATTGAAATAAAAATATTTGGAGATGATAAGAGTCAACTTCAAGTGTTATCGCAACAAATGGCGGCCATTGTAGAAAAGGTAAATGGTACTGCTGATGTATTTGATGGAATTATTATTGCCGGCCCTTCTGTAAGTATTGCGCCCGATTACAGCCGCCTTGCTGCCTTTGGCATTACTCCCGCCAACCTGCAAAGCCAGCTTCAAAATTCTCTGGAAGGAAATTTAGCCGGTGTTATTTATGAAAAAGAGCAGGTAAATAATATCCGCATGATTTATCCCGGCAGTCAAAAAATAAGTGTGGCCGATCTTAAAAAGCTGCAGATGTTTATGCCCGATGGAAAACTAAAACCGATCACCGACCTGGCGCAAGTAACCGTCAATTCCGGCGATGCAGAAATAGAAAGGCAAAACCTGCAATCCATGGGTGTAGTTACTGCCCGCCTCAACAACCGCGACCTGGGCAGTGTAATCACTGATATACAAAAAGAAGTAGCCAACGGCATTCATCTGCCACAGGGCTACCACATTGAATATGGAGGCGAGTATGCCGAGCAGCAACAATCTTTCAAAGAACTGTTGTTGATATTAGCAACTTCCAGTCTGCTGGTTTTTGTAATAATCCTGTTTATGTTCAAGGATTTTGGTGTGGCCCTCACCATATTAGGAATTGCTGTTTTAGGAATATCAGGTAGTTATATGGCTATGTATTTAACAAACACAGCATTGAACGTGGGTAGTTATACCGGACTCATTATGATTGTTGGAATAATAGGGGAGAATGCTATTTTCACCTTCCTGCAATTCAAAGAATCACTAAAAGAAAATACGGTAGATGAATCCATTATATACGCCATCTCAACCCGCCTTCGCCCCAAACTTATGACCGCACTGGGAGCTATCATTGCATTATCTCCACTTGCATTAGGCATCGGTACCGGCGCCAAACTGCACCAACCATTGGCCATTGCCGTTATTGGAGGTTTTATTGTGGCCTTGCCGTTATTACTGATAGTGTTGCCGGCAGTTTTAAGGATGCTTTTTAGAAACAAGACAGTCGATGTTGAGCAGAATTTTTAATTGAGATATCTTTTATTTTACGTTGAATGTTTAATGTTAAATGATGAATGAAATGCAATGTCTGATGGCTGGTCAGTATTTAATAAATCAACGTTTTATTCTTTCATTATGATGAATGCTTAATGTTAAATGAAAAACAACATCTAATAGCTTTAGCTATTTTATCTGTTATCGAGCCTAAGAGCTATGCATTTACTATTAACCATGAACCATGAACCATGACCTCTAAAATAGCCACCCACCTAATTAATATTCAAAACTCAAAGCCTATGCATTTTAAATCAGCCATCAGCCATCAGCCATCAGCCATAAAAAATAAACCTTGAAGTATAACAGACCCTCCCAACCAATTAACCATTAAAATCGAACAACCCTGCATTTACCATGAACCATCAACTATGAACCATGAACCACCCACAATGCCCCAATTCTTCAATTATTTCATAATAAGTGCCAAAAACAGTTCAATTTCTTTTAATTTTGCGCTTCTAAATAAAAAACATGCAACTATCTTCTTTACTAGACCGTTTTGCTGAACCGGAAACGTTGAAAATGGCCAAACTAGGCCGTGAATTAAGAGCCCAGGGCATTGATGTAATTGATCTTAGCCTGGGAGAGCCCGATTTTGATACACCCCAGCACATTAAAGATGCAGCCATCCAGGCCATCAACGACAACTTCAGTCATTATACACCCGTATCAGGTTATGCTGATTTGCGTGAAGCTGTTTGTACTAAACTAAAAAGAGACAACAACCTCGATTATAAACCAGAAAATATTGTTACTTCAACCGGTGCCAAACAAAGCCTGGCCAATGCTATCCTTGCTACAGTAGAAGAAGGTGACGAAGTAATCATTCCAACTCCTTATTGGGTAACTTACTCAGAGTTGGTAAAAATTGCCCGTGCAAAAGTAGTAGAAGTGCATACTACCCTGGAAAGTGGGTTTAAAGTAACACCGGCTGAACTGGAAGCTGCTATTACACCGCAAACTAAATTGTTCATGTTCTCTTCACCCTGCAATCCTTCAGGCGCAGTGTATAGCAAAACCGAACTGGAAGGGTTAGCCGAAGTTTTTCGCAAACATCCGGGTATCATTATCCTGTCCGATGAAATTTATGAATACATCAATTTTGTAGGCACCCATGAAAGTATTGCACAGTTCGACGATTTGAAAGACCGTGTGATACTGATCAACGGATTAAGTAAAGGATTTGCCATGACCGGTTGGAGACTGGGTTATATTGCTTCAAACGTAGCCATTGCAAAAGCCTGCGAAAAATTACAGGGACAAATCACCAGTGGTACATGTTCTATAACACAAAAAGCTGCGGTGGTTGCCTTAACAACAGACTTAAAGCCTTCCATGGAAATGACGGAAGAGTTTACCCGCAGAAGAGCAAAAGTGATGGAACTGGTAAAAGATATTCCAGGATTTATATGTTCTGAACCAGAAGGTGCATTCTATATTTTCCCCGATGTTTCTGCTTATTATGGTAAGTCAGATGGTGAAAATAAAATAACCAATGCATCCGATTTTTCCATGTACCTGTTGAACAATGCACATGTATCTTCTGTAATGGGCGATGCTTTCGGGGAACCTGCCTGTGTGCGGTTTTCATTTGCAAACAGCATGACGAACATCGAAAGAGCCTGGGTTAGAATCAAAGATGCCCTGGCTAAATTGAAATAGTTTTTTATCGGCTAGTGGTAGCTCATATTTTTAAAGGAGTGACTACAGGTAAACTGTGGCGCTCCTTTTTTTGTTGAATGAATTTGTAAATACCAGCTTTATAATTTCATGGCGACATAGTTGTGTCACAATCCTTTCATCCGCATACCAATGTAGATCTTTTTATTTTTAGATTGTTATATCAATTTATAAACCCGCCATCTTTTTCAAGCTGCCACTGAATGATTTTTATTTTGCATCAAGCTTTATAATTTCATGGCGACATAGTTGTGTCACAATCCTTTCATCCGCATACC
>JBDUEK010000068.1:0-32272 GCA_040002495.1 Ferruginibacter sp. | reverse complement strand
CAAAATGTGTTATGAATATTGTTGCCTATTACACAATCCCATACAGTGTAAAGTAAAAATCTCTCCGGATAAAAAAAAACGACACATCCGTAGAAGTCTTTTTACCACCAGCTAATTCCGAAACTATTTTACCACATTCAAACCGGTAAGCACTCATTGTTGTAGATTCAGAACTCCTGATCCTTCGCAAATTAAAATGGTTGATTAAAACCCTGCAAGGGTTTAATTTGAATAGCCCCGGGTAAAACCCGGGGAATAAAACGTTTTGTTTTCAGCAACCCCAACGGGGTTGAATCATTAAACCTGACATATATTCAACCCCGTTGGGGTTATTGAAATATTCCAGTAACCATGGGTTTCACCCACGGCTACTAAAATTCAACCCCTTCGGGCTTTGCTTGTAGTTTTAATTTGCGAATGTCATCACATTCTAATACTTGTTTATTGATATGGGTAAGGATTTCTGAGATTATTTAATTCTACTTTGACATATTTAAAAAAATGTAGCTCACGGTTACGATAGTTTAATTATGGAACGAAAAAGATGCCATGAAAAAATACAGTACAAGTGAGTGACACAACGATGCCGCCATAAAAAACTTCTGCTGGTCAACAAAAAAACACAAAGGTTTGACTTTTCAAAGTAGAATTAATAAGTTTATTAAAATGATTGATGACAACCCTGAAAAAAGGAGGGCTGATCTCGTTAATTAATGCCAGGTTATTTTGTTTCATACTTCTTTTTCATTTCTTTATAATAGGCTTGTAAAATGTAAAATGCTTTTTTCTTTTTACCGTCGTGCCCAATCAAACCTTTTACATTCCAACCTTGTTGAAACCAGGGATTGTTTCTTTTAGGTGAGCGAAAATCTACCAATATCCACGGCGACATACCAATGTAATTATCCGGCATACGTTTCATCATGGCTACCTGTTCTTTATAAAACCACTCCTGGTACTCTTCGCTCCACCTCGTTAATGAATCGGCATGATAACCATCTGCCGCGGATGCGCCTGTTTCACTAAAAAATAATGGCTTGTCATATTTTACTTCCCATTGAGCAGTGCGACAATCATTCGGTAATCCGCCGTACCAACCCAGGTATTCATTTACCGCAACCATATCTGTAAATGCGCCCAACGGATCATCAATGCTGTTTACACCTCCGCTATAATGTACCTCAAGTGCAGCGGAAATTATTCTTGAACCATCCAGTTGTTTTGCTGCCGTGATAAGCTTATGCATAAAATCGGTTCTCGCCGGACTAACAGGCGTTTCGTTACCAACCGACCAAATGATGATGCTTGCCCGGTTAATGTCCCGATCAATCATCTCTTTTAATTGAGCCTTTGCCTTATCCAATACTGCTTCACTTTTAAAATTAATGGTCCAGTAAACCGGTATTTCCGACCATACCAATATGCCCAGGGAATCTGCCATTCTTGTCATGCTTTCATCATGCGGATAGTGCGCCAGCCTTACCATATTACAACCTAATTCTTTGGCCCAGCCCAGCAATTGTAACGCATCTTTTTTACTGTAAGCCCTGCGGCCCGGTGCTGGTATTTCTGCATGAACGCTGATGCCACGCATAAATACCGGCTGTCCATTCAGCAATACTTTTTTGCCGGAAACTTCAATGGTTCTGAACCCGATTTTATCCATCACTTTGTCGGTACCGCTGCTTACGATAACCTGGTACAGTTTAGGTTTTTCCGGCGACCAAAATTGAATGACCGGTAGCGGTAAATCGAATGTTGTAACATCGCCTTCGGCAAATATTTCTTTTTTAAATTTTAGTTCAGGAATTTCGATAGTTAGCTTTTCACCGGTTACAGCTTTGTTGAGTCGTACATTGCAGGCTGCCACTGCATTTTGTGCGTCAGGTACTGTACTTGCCTGGCCTTGCTTTAATTGAATGGAAAATGCTTCTATGTGATGTTGAGGCATTTCAAGTAGGGCAACCTCTCTTGTTATGCCACCATAGTTCCACCAATCTGTATTGAGTGTTGGTACTTCATCAGCACCTCTTTTGTTATCAACTTTCACCACTAAAAAATTACCGGTTGTTTTTAAAACTGAATCGGGTATTTCAAACTGAAAAGGAGTAAAGCCACCAATATGTGCGCCTAATTTTTTACCATTGAGATAAACATCCGCTTTATAATTTACGGCACCAAAATATAAAAACACCTTATTGGAAGTACTGCTTTTCGTATAGTTAAATAATTTTCTATACCACACGGTTCCTTCATAATATAAAAATTTTGCCTCTTGCGAATTCCAGTCGCCGGGAACATTTAATGTAAGCTTATCTACATAACCATGTTCTTTACGATCTGTTTTGTTATCGGGTTTATCGCTGTTCCAGTATGCCTCCCGGTCTGTTTCTTTGCGTTCCTTAAACCGATAATCATAAAAGCCGGTTTCATAGGGATCAACGATGTATTGCCATTTGCCGTTAAGGCTGGTAGTTTTTCTTATAGGGCTTTTTAGGTGCATGTCGCCCTGGGCGAAACATACAGATTGAAGGAGTATTAAAGATGCGATAATCCGTATGTACATGGTATAATATTTAAATGATATGATATTTTAGATTGAATATGTTTCACTTTTTTAAGTGATAAATAAAGCAACAATTTTTTTCGTTATTTTAAATCCAATGCATGGTCGCCATCCACATCCTGGCCACTCCATACTTTTACAGATGTCCATGGAGCAGGAGGAGCCGACCAGAATTCATTTGTTTCGGGTAAGCCTAATGGCAAGAAAATGTTGGTACAAATATATAAGCTACCTGTTGTGTTGTAGACATCTGCCAGGTGCGGTTGATTACCAGACACGCCAATGGCAAGCCATCCATCTTTATCAAATGTACCGGGTGCGTCCAGGGTTTTTTGAATAACTGCAGTTAGGGCACCACGAACCTGTGCAGGTTTTAATGAAGAAGGTAATTCCTGCCGCAATGCCATATTCGCAAGGTGTTGAAAGGCGGCACCACGGTATACAATGGATCTGCCGGTTGCCGGAAAGCTGCCATCGGTATTAATCATTCGTTCCTGTATTTGTGCATACCGCTGAGTAATTTGGTGCAGCTTTGGTACAAAGTAATTATATCGGTCCGTTTTGGTTGCGGCAATCTCTAAAATTGTGGTTAAATAAGGTTGTATTACATAGCTATTGTAATAGTCCCAGGCATAGTTCATACCATCAGAAAATACGCCATCACCCACATACCAATGTTGCGAAAATTCACGGAGGGCAAATTCAACACGTACCTTATCATAACTGTAATTGTATTTGGCAAAAAATGCTTCAATCATCCCGGTAAACAAAATCCAGTTGCTGTATACGGGAACCATCTCTCTTGTTTTCAACAACGAGTTAATCACATTTGTTTTTACGGTATTGTCCAGGTTTTCCCAAAGCCAGGGACAGCGGATAAATGCAAGTGCCACAAACGAAGCATCTACCAATGGCTGTCCACCTTCGTTCCAAATCATATAATCTTTTGCAGTGGAATCTGTTGCGTTGGCAATTGCTTTTAGCGACCATTGCCTGTATTGATTCCGTAATGCTATTTCGGCTGCTGAACCTCCTTCGCCATTCAACCAGGGTGCAATACCACTGAGGGTTCTGCCAAATGCTTCCAGATAAGCTACCTTGGTTCTTTGCGCCGCATTGTCAATTTTTATTGACACATTTTTTGGCATTGTTTCTTTCAGTTTATCTGCTGCAAGATTCATCATTACCGGCCTGCAAACCTTATCTAATTGCATCAACCATATTTCACGATCTGTTTTAATTGCATTTATTTTCTTCTGTGTAAAACCAACCTGTACCAATGCAACAAAAGCACCGCACATTAAAAATATTTTTGTCATTGATAATTTTTTTTAGATAAATAAGATAACTCAATATCGTTGGACGAAATTAAGTGATTCACTGATTGTATAAAAGGGGTGCATTTCAAATTGTCGCTTTACTTGTAACACTGTGGGCGGTGAGGACACCGCCCACGGCTGACTGCCCTGGCTGGTGTCTCCACCGGCCAGCGACAATTTGGAATGCACCCTATAAAAGATAGATCAGTATTTGCTCAACATTTGCAGGGTCCATTCATCTACCCAACCTACAAATGGCTGGTCGTTTTTGAATTGAATGGGCAACCATAAATAGCGGCTGTCTTTCAGGTCTTTTGGCTTCCATCGGTCTGCTATAAAAATGAAGGCGTTTTTCTTTCCCTGCACCGGTAATATATAAGTTGATTGTCCATCGAAGGTCGTCTTTGCTGCTGGTCCAATCATTGGATCGCCAACCGGTTCCCATGGCCCCATGATTGAGTTGGCCACATGCATGCTGGCTTCATTGGGTGCCCAGCCGGTGCAACCACTGCTAATTAAGTAATATTTTTTATTGTATTTAAACAGGGCAGGAGCCTCCCGGTGATTGCTGAAAAGCAGTTGGTCTTCATTGGTTGCAGACAAGTAATCATCACTCAGTTTCACCATTCGTAAATCATAATTTTCACGGGAAGAATAAACCTGGTAAGCTGTATTGTCATCATCCACATATAGGGTCATATCTCTCGACATATTGCCATTGGGCCTGAAACTTTTTACATATTTATATGGACCGGTAACGTTGTTACTTACGGCTACGGCCGCACGGGCAGCGCTGTATCCTTTGCCCCTCATCTCCACGTGAAACCACATTACATATTGTTTGTTCTTTTTATTGTAAATAACTTTCGGTCGTTCCATGATGCCTCCCGGAGCAATATCACTCGTAGTGTCCATGTCTTGTGCCAGCGCCAGCCCTTCTTTCTTCCAGTTGTATAAATCTTTGGATGAATATACATTTACACCTTTTGAATTTCTTAATCCTCTTATTTCTCCAAACCAATAGTAGGTGTGGTTTACATAAATAATTCCACCTCCATGTGCATTAATAGTATCGCCGTTGGTATCAAACCAAAGTTGGCCCGGCTTAAAAGAATTGTTTTTTACAACTTCCCTTTTTGCATTAACAATTTCAATATCTGCATCATGTTGTGCAATTGCTTGCTTATTGTTTAACAGGCATAACAGCAATAGGCCAACACTGTATTTAACAACGGGTTTTGTAATGCGAAGCTTAACATTCAACTGTAGTATGTACTTCATTTTATAATATTTTACTATTCAATTTTACAAAGTACATTCCAGATTGTCGCAAGTGTTCGGTGAGGACACCGACCACGGCCCAAAATTTCCCCAGCCTCGGGCTGTGTCCTCGCCGAACGAAAATCAGCAGCGACATCCGGTAGCCATCGGATGTGAAATCCACTTATTCTACAATCAGCATTCATCTATTAATAAAAAGCCTCCGCTTTATCATAGTTCTTATAGCGTTCCATTGCTTCTACAAAATAGTAATCCGCATAAGTAAGCGGCACATCCACTTCCGTATTTTGAGGTATATGGCCAACGCAATGTGCTAAAATAAATCCGCCATTGGTACCCGGTGCAGCTTTGTAATGATCTGTAGATAAGGTTTCCAATATTTTTTCTGCAGTTTTAAAATATTTATCTGCATGGGCGGTATCAGCATATTTACTAAGTTCAAGCAGGGCAGAAGCCATGATAGCCCCTGCTGAAGCATCTCTTAAAGCATTTGGAATGTTGGGTGCATTAAAATCCCAGTAAGGAATTTTATCTGCCGGCAGGTTTGGATTGGTTAAAATAAATTCGGCAATATGATTTGCCTGGTCAAGGTATTTTTTATCTTTTGTTTCGCGGTACATCACTGTGTAACCATATAATCCCCAGCTTTGCCCACGTGCCCAGGCCGACTCATCTGCAAAACCCTGTGCCGTTTTTCGTTGTATGACTTCACCGGTTTTTTCGTTGTAATTTACTACGTGATAAGAACTGAAGTCGGGCCTGAAATGATTCTTCATTGTTGTGTTGGCATGTGTTACCGCAATGTTATAAAATGATGAATCGCCTGTAACTTTTGTGGCCCAGAAAAGCAATTCGAGGTTCATCATGTTGTCTATAATTACCAGGTATTCGTTTGGCTTTCCGTCCCAGGATTTAATGGTACCAACAGTTGGATTAAATCTTGATGATAATGATTTTGCACTGGTAATTAAAATGTCTTTATAGGCAGGTGAGGGATCAACTATGTTGGCGGTACCAAAGCTGCAATACATCATAAAGCCAAGATCGTGCGTATGTGTATTTAATTTTTCTTTTTCAAGCAAACCCAGCATGCGCCTGGCTTCGTTGCGTAGTACGGTATCTTTTGTTTGCTGGTAAATTTTTAGTAAGGTGCCCGGATAAAATCCACTGCACCACCATCCCGATTCGCTGCCTTCAAATTTATCGGTAGTTGGATAATATGATTTAGGAAATTTACCAGCTGGTAACAATTTCATCATTACCCGGTACTGCGAGTCTGCATCAATGACATTTTTATCAATGGTTTGCAGAAGCGAATGATCATTTGTGCTGGTTGAGTTGCTTGCTTTTTTTGCATCATTACAGGAAATAATTAAGATGCCTGAAATAAGGAGCGGCAAAAATAATTTGTACTTCATATGGCTTTTAATAAGTTTAATAGTAGGTATTGTTTTACAGGTATTTGTATTTCATGACATTCCCGAATACTCGGGATTTCGCAAATACTTTTTTCGAATAGCTAATTTGTTTACTCAACATCGTTGTGTTATTTTATCCCGCTATCCGGGACTCACTTGTACTGGTAGTTCATTAACCAGCCACGATTTGTTGCATAATTATAACGCCCTAATATTTTATTTTATATTCCAACACCTGTATTGGTTGTGGAGGAAGATTTGCTGTTCCTTCACCATCAACCTGTTCTACTTTTTCAACAAACAGGTGTAATATATTTTTATTCTTCCAAAGCTCTGTATCATAAGTTGGTTCCCAATTACCGACGGAAGTGTTGGTTAAGTCTTCAATCTTCCATTCTTTTGAATCTAGATTTTTATTAATAGCCACCGATACTTTATCACCACGTTCAGCGTCTCTGAATATAATGGCTGCACCAGGTATGCCAGCCTTGTTCCAGGCAATTACCTGTGGCCTCGAAATAGGTATTTTTTTTGTGCCAGCGCCGCTTAAACTAAAAGCAGTTTTTCTGAAATCAAGGCTCTGGGTTTGCCATTGTCCGGTGTTATTATACACCAGGTGATACTGCGGCACATTGCTGCCTTTTTCTTTCCAGTAAGTTGCAATAAAAGGGTGGCCCTCCCCATCAGCATACATCGATGTCTGGTTAATGAGTTCACTTTGCTGCGGTATCTTCATCACGTACTCAGCTGTAGCTGCATTTATGGGTAACATATATTTTTCACCGGTTGATTTTTGCCAGCTTATTCCACCGTCATCCGACATGGCATAACATAAATCATGATTACTTGCCACGTCAGGTGTTTCTCTCCAAACCCAGGAAATATGTATGGTGCCTTTACTGTCTACACAAGCCTGCCAGTAGGCGTTTCGTTTGCCTTCGCCATCTACCAGATTGCTATGTAGTTGCCTCCATTTTTTTGTTTTGATATCATATTGATTCATCACCAGGTTACCCTTTCCAGAGCCTCCATCCCGGTACATAAAAATAAGGTTGCCATTGGGTAACTTATAAAATTCAGGATAACTTACTTTGTCTTCCAACATTCCGGTCATGCGCATTTTTGCTGTCATCTCCAGCGAACCCGGTGCTATACTTTTACAATACCGCAACTCGTTGTTGTGATGATCCCATGATAGATGAAGATAGCCATCACCATCCACCATTATGCTGATTGTATTGTGTGCATCTTTTGTGTTGCCTTTGTAATCTGTTCTTTTAAGTTCCCATTGATCACTATTCCAATTCCTTTTTCCAATTACCACATAGCTGTCATTATCATAAAAAGAAATGTATTGCGTTTTACCAAAACTAACCAACGAATTTTTTCTGAACACCACTGTATTAATGGAGTTGTTTGCCCATCCATCGGCAACGCTCACCAGCTTTGGTGTTGTATGATTTAATGTTGCACACCCGGCCAGTATTGCCAATGCCAGTAAATAATACAGTCCTTTTTTTGCCCTGCCTGAAAGAGTAGTTTGATGCATTTTTCGTTTTTGCAAAGCAACCAAATATTATTTATACAATGGAGCTTTGTAGGTTGGTGTAATTTTTTATTTACTTATCATAAATGCAGTGTTCATTTTAATCGCTGATTTTATCAACCAATCACTTTCTTAATCAGCAGCTTAAAAAAAGAAAAGCCGGGAACGAATACACCAAATCGTTCCCGGCATAATCCTTTGTTCAATTGTAAAACAGTCGGTTAATTACATAGGTTTTTTACTTTCTAATCAGTAATTAATACCCTGGATTCTGCTCCAGCTTTGCATCTTTATTCAGGTCAATCTCAGACTGTGGTATTGGCATTAGTTCATATTTTTTTGTAAGTCCGGTTAATTGGTTAATTGGACTAATTGCATTGAATGCATTGGCACGCTCTACCAGTTTGCCGGTACGCATTAAAGTCATGCGACGATTTTCTTCACCTACAAGTTCCCTTACTCTTTCATCCAGTATATAGTCAAGCGTTACTGCTGAAGGTGCAACCGGTGTTGCATTAGCTCTCATCCTTATTACATTTAGAGAGGCTGCTGCTTCTACTGTTTTACCCTGTTTAAACTGTGCTTCGGCCAACAATAAATAAGTTTCTCCCAAGCGCATGATTGGAACATCTTTGATCATTGCAAATCCAAATTCGTCATTCGGATCAAACTGGTACCATTTGGTGGTATGAGGGTTTATTCGATAAAGTGTGTCAAATCCGGCATAAGGCACTTTTTGTCCGTAAGTAGCCGGCTTAGATGGATCGTTGAACCAATAATCTCTACGGAAATTATAACTTGAATTACGCATATCGTTTGGTTCGTAAATACCATAGTTTACCCAGTTGTTCAGGCGAAGGCGGGCAAGGCCCCTTCCTCCCAATGAATCTGTTAACTTCATTCCGTTTATCTGGTAATATGCCGCACCCCATACCCGACGTTGTTGCGGACTATTGGTAATACCGCCCAACACAATAGTTGGACTTTCCATTTCCATTATCCAGATGGCTTCCTTATTTCCCTGTCCTCTTCTTTCGTTTCCATAAATAAACATATCAGAGAATGGATCGCCTGGCTGGCTGGCCCTGATGCCATAACGGGAGGTAGTAAGTGCAAATTTACCGCTGCTTATCACTGCCTGGGCCTGCTGTTCTGCCAGGTCGTTTTTATTCATTTTTAAATAAGCTTCCGCCAGTAATTGCTGTGCCATTGCTTTATTGGCCCTTGCATACAGCCTTCCTTTGGTGTTACTTTTTACGTTGTCAATATCCGGCAGATTGGTTGCTGCGTATAACAGGTCTTCTTCCATTACTTTGTACACTTCATCCAACGGTGCTCTTACGAAATCCGTTTTGGGGCCGCTTAACGGTTCAACCACCAACGGCACTTTACCAAAGCAGGTAGTTAAAATGTTATAAGCATAGGCCCTGAAAAATTTTGCTTCAGCATCTACCTGGTCCTTATTCCTTTGTGTCATTCCTCCAAGATTTGGATTTTCCACATTGGCGATAATGATGTTGGCATTGTTAATCATTCTGTAGCCAAAGCTCCAGGTAAAAGATGCTGCCGCATCGGTTGATATTAACAGGGGATAGTTGAAATAGGGCACTTCAATACCTTCGGGCTGGCCTGCAAAAGCAATGTCGGTACCAACCTGCCATACATTTAACCAACCCTGCCGGCCGCTGGTTGTATAAAACTGGCTTAGGTGGTTGTAAAGACCGGTTAAAGATGCCTCCAAACCAAGAGAGTCTGTAAGGGTTTCGGGTGCATACGCGGAGTATACTTTCTCATCGAGAAAAGTTTTTTTACAAGATGCTAAAACAAGCATCGATATGATTGAACCTATAAATATATATGAAAGCTTTTTCATTAGTTTTTATTTTAGAATCGTTAACGAAGGGTGATGTTTGCGCCAAATACAAATGAACGTACGGGAGGGTAGTTGTTTAACCAACCATCCGATCCACGGAAGGTGAAATCCTGTTCCGGATCCCAGCCTTGCCAGTTTGTAAATGTGTGCAGGTTTCTTCCGCTTGCGTATAATGTTAAACCACCCAGGTGAATTTTATCGAGGAAAGAAGCTGGTGCGGTATAACTGAATGTAATGTCCTTTATCCTTGTATAACTGGCATCTTTAGGATAACCGTAACCCCTTGTTCCTGCCACGGCCAATGCACTCAAAGACGGCCTGTCATTGATCTTGTTGTCGGGTGTCCAGTAATTGATTTCGGTAGGAAGGTTAATCCTTCCTGCTTCATCAGCAAATGTAAGGTTGCCATTGTTTCTTAAAGCCCCCTGTGAAGTTTGAATGAATACACTTAAATGAAAACCTTTGTAGTGAAAAGTATTGGTGATACCACCCTGCCATTTTGGTAATCTTGAACCAAGGATACTTCTGTCATTACCATCTATTTTCTTATCCCCATTGATATCTTTAAATTTCAGGAAACCAGGTTTGGCGCTTGGGTCAACACCTGACGGATCTTCGCCTACCTGCCATACGCCTTCTAACGTGTAATCATAAATAACATAACGTGGCTGGCCGATAAACAATCCCTGACCAATATCGCTTACTTCATTACCCAATGAATCTTTGTTACCATATAAACCAACGATGGTATTTCTATAGGCTGTATAATTTAAAGAAGTTTCCCATTTAAAATCACCCGACACAATATTTACCGTGTTTAAAGTAAGTTCAATACCCTTGTTTTTTGTTTTGCCAAGGTTATCAAGGATGGATGAATAACCGGTAATGATTGGCAGGTTTCTTTTTAATAAAATGTCGCTGGTGGTGGTTCTAAAAACGTCGATGGTACCGGCAATTCTGCTGGATGCCAAAGAGAAATCAACACCTACGTTCAGGCCCTTGGTTTCTTCCCAATGCAGGTCCCTGTTGCCAAGATTACTTGCCAATACACCAATGGTACTGATACCATTGAAAGGAAACCTGTTGGTACCTGCAGTGGTAGCCGTTCCATTAATATCGATGGCTTCGTTACCTGTTTTACCATAAGAGCCTCTTAATTTTAGGCTGTTTACCAGCGATACATTTTGCATGAAAGCTTCGTTGTGAATGTTCCAACCCGCAGCTACAGAAGGGAACACACCGTATTTGGTTGTATTGGCACCAAAAACAGATGATCCGTCACGCCTTGCTGTTACTGTGAAAAGATAGCGGCTATCGTATGAGTAGTTGATACGGCCCATTTGAGACAGGTTATTCTTTTTATCATAGAAGGAGGTGGCAGACTGTGTGGCGCCTGATCCTAAACTATTAAAAGAAAGCTGATCGTTGATAAAACCTGTTGCAGAAGAATTATTCTTGAAGTATGTTTTTTCCTGCGAGCTGTACAAACCTGTGAAATCAACATGATGTTTTCTAAAGTCCCTGTTATAGGTCAGGATGTTTTCAATGATCCAGTATTTTGAGTCGGAATTAAACAGGTCGGCGGTTCCAAGCAGGTTGTTATTACTACGTCCTGAGTAATTGCCGGTTCGGCCATTTACAAAAGAGTAAGAAGCATTCAGGCGATACTTTAATCCTTTGATAAAAGTAGGTTTCAATTCTGCGTAAGCGTTACCGGTAAGGTTTTTACTACGTTCAATGCGATCGGTGGTTAAGCCCAACAACGGATTGGTATATAACAATTCAGGATACATCGGGTAAATTTCGTAGCCACCGGTTGCATTGTAAACACTTGCGTACGGGCTCATAGTGGCAGCCAGGTAAAAATTGGCGCGGCCGCCATCTGAATTATTATTATTGAAGAAAAAGGAAGTACCTACTGTAAGGTAATCGGTAACATTTACATCAAGATTTGACCTTAAGTTAATTCTGTTATACTGATAACCCAATACTGCACCTTTTTGCTTCAGGTATTCGCCGGAGATATAATATTTTACATCTTTATTACCACCGGATACACTTAAGTTATGATCTGTTAACATACCGGTTTGAGTTGCAACATCTACCCAGTCAACCGGGGCTTTGCCGGAATAGTAGTTGTTTCTTTCATAAAGGTTAGGTAAAATACTGGTGTCGTTCAGGTTGTTCTGACTTTTATGATCGGCCCATTTTTGCAGGTATCGTTCAGGGCTGCTTGGCGTTAGGCTATTGATGATGTTTTCAATACCTGTGTAAACATTGTAACGAATGACTGCTTTCCCGTTTGATCCTCTTTTAGTGGTTATTAATATCACACCGTTAGAACCTCTGACACCATAAATGGCAACGGCCGAGGCATCTTTTAAAATTTCCATCGAGGCAACATCATTTGAATTGATGTCGTTGGTACTGGCATCCTGGCTTAAGGGAATGCCATCAACTACAATTAGCGGTGAGCTGCTGGCGCCGATGGAGTTTAGTCCACGTATCTGTACGTTTGCAGTACGGCCCGGTATCTGAGATGGGGTAGACACACCTACACCTGCAACCGAACCTTCAATGGCCTGCATGATATTGGTAACCGGTAGCTGGCTTAGCCTGGCTTTTGGAACTGAGGAAACGGAACCGGTAACGTCTGACCGTTTTTGGGTACCATATCCCACTACCACCACATCCGTCATCTGAATTTGCGTGGCAATTAATGTTACAGTAATACTTTTCCTGTTATTCACTTTCACCTCCTGGGTGGCATAACCCACATGGCTAAATACCAGTGTAGCAGTTGTTGGGGCATTTACAGAAAAGCTGCCGGATGCATCGCTTTTGGTAGCTGTTGAACTGCCTTTTACCAACACAGTAACGTCGGTAACTGCATTATCACCCGACATTATTTTTCCGGTTACCTGTGCATTAGCCATCGAAGTGAAACAAATAGTAGCAAGCAACATAACAGCAAATTTTTTGCTGATTGCAAAAATTTGAGTGTTAGATTTCTCTGATGAATTTTTGGGTGTAAAAGCAGAGAGAATGTTTTTGGTAAACTCATTAAGAGTTAATAAAGAATTGAATCTTTTTTTCATACACAATCGGTTTTAGTAAAACTTGAGATGGAATAAACAATTAAAATTGCAGCGTGAAAGTAGATAGATTGAGTAGGGAGGGTAAGGGAAGAATTCGCAGAATTAAAGGGGTAAAATCATTTTTTAAAGGTATTTAGAGGGGTAATTGAATTTTACCCCTCACATTTTTTCAACCCAACCACAATAATCTTTGAATTATTCAACCATATTAAAATGATGGGCTATGTATTTTTTATAAAATGGGAGATCAAATAAAAAAGAGCCAGCTTTCAAAAGCCTGGCTCTATATTATAATATCTTAAAATAAAGGAGTGGGTGAAGGAAAAGGCAATGGTTGTTTTAAGCCAGGTGGCAGCTACTTGCGCATATTTTCATTGAGCTGGTGAATGTTGTGAAACGGCTTCCTGTATTTTTTGATGTATTCCGATGGGTTGAGATTAAAGAGTTTAAAAAACTGTTCCCTAAAATATTTCACATCATTAAAGCCAACCTGTGCGGCTGTCTCATTTACATTGCTTTCCGTATTGATAAATATTTCTGCAGCTTTCCGCAACCGGATAAACCTGATAAAGCTATTAACCGACTGGCCGGAAACCGATTTCACCTTTTTATAAAGGGTAGAATGACTCATGCCAATTTCGCTGGCCAGTATTTTAATAGAAAAATTTTCATCGTCCATGTGATCTTCTACAATTTTGATACATTTTTCTAAAAATTCTTTGTATTCTGCGGATATTTTAAATGTATTGGTTTGCAAGGTGACTTCGTTGAAAAAATAATTCTGAAGGGTGTTTCGGCTTTTTAGCATGTTTTCCACCCTTGCCAGCAATATGTCCTTATCAAAAGGTTTCTTTATATAATCATCGGCCCCGCTTTCAAAACCTTTTAGTTGAATTTCGTCTGACGAAGTACCGGTTAATAATATAATAGGAATATGGCTTACAGTAGTATCTGTTTTAAGTGTTTTGCAAAGGTCTATGCCATCAACGCCTTCCATCATTACATCGCATAAAATTAAATCGGGTAAATGTTCGTGTGCAAGGCTGATTCCGTTGCTACCGTTGTTGGTGTTGTATATTTTATAATCTGCATCAAACAAACTAATAAGGTAACTCCGCATTTCATCGTCATCATCTATAATTAATATAGTTGGCTGATCCGTAATGATGTCAGTAACCTGTCCCGGTTTTTTTGAAACAGGAACAGGTCTTTTTTCCAGTTCGGTTTCATTTAATTCCTGTAGAATAACCGATTCGGATTTTGATGATTTAAGTATATCACTATCATTAATATGTGTGCCACCTTTTTTAAGGTTTATAAAAAAGGTGGTTCCTTGTCCCTGCCCGGTTTCGTATGAGATTTTTCCCTGGTGTGCATCTATAAATTTTTTAACCAGGTATAAACCAATCCCAAATCCATCAGAAGGAATGGTATCTTTTTTCACCTGGTAAAATCTTTCAAATAATTTCTCACCGGCCTCCACAGGAATACCACGGCCATTATCTGCGATAGAAATTTGTACGGTATCATTCAATTCTTCCAGTTTAAAAATCACCTTCCCATTGTCCGGCGTATTTTTAAATGCGTTACTAAGTATATTAAACAATGCGATTTCCAGCTTTTCCCTGTCGGCAAATATTTCTATTTTTTTGTTCCCGCAATTAAACTCGTAGAATATTTTCTTTGCTCTTGCCTGTTGAATAAAACACATATATACTTCTTTGCAAAGGCTATAAATATTTAACCGGGCAACATTTAATTTGTCCATTTCACTGTCGCTCTTTTTAAACAGCAAAAGCTGATCAACCAGGCGCAGTAATCTTTTTGCGTTGCGGTAAACAATACTCAATTCATTATTTTCAGATTCCTGGCTGTTTTTGTGCAGGATGTCTTTTATTGGGTTGATGATTAAAGAAAGCGGTGTTCTGAATTCGTGGGAAATGTTGGTAAAAAAGGCAACTTTTCTTTCATTTAATTCTTTTTCTTTCTGCGCCTCAATATGTGCAAGTTGAATCTCATATTTTAATTTCGACTGCCGGTCTTTATAAAACAGGTATAAATAAATAGCGCCAGAAAGAATCAGCATATAGCTAAGGTATGCCCACCATGTTCTGTACCAGGGCGGTAATACAATAATTTTTATAGTAGTTTCATTATTACTCCAGGAGCCATCTGCATTGGTAGATTTTATTCTCAGCAAATAACTTCCTTCATTGATATGATTGTAATTGGCCGTTTTAATTGCGCCGGTATAATTCCAGTTTTTATCCCAACCATCTAAATAATAAGCATATTTTATTTTATCGGGAAAGCTATATTCCAACGCCACAAAATCGAAGGACAGGGTAGAGCTATCATAGGGAACACGCAATACTTTTATGTTTTCCATTACCCTTGTTCTTATAAAAGAACTGTTGGCATCAAGCGGCTGGCCGCCAACTCTTATACTGGTTAAATATACTGCCGGACTGCTACCTTGTCCACGCACACTATCAGGATAAAATATGTTGAAGCCCTTTAATCCACCAAATAAAAATTCGCCTGATTGTAGTTTAATGGCTGCATTAAAATTAAACTGGTTGCTTTGCAGGCCATCTGATTTTGAGAAATAAATAAACTTTTTATCCGTGATATTCATTTTGATCAACCCTGTAAACGAACTCATCCAAAGATTACCTTTCTTATCTTCTAAAATTCTTAAAATCGTATTGCCTATTAAACCTTCTGATTCGTCGTAGCGTTTATAGGTGCCCGTTTTTCTGTCAAAAAGTAATAAGCCTCCGCCCTGGGTGGCCACCCAAAAATTTCCATTACTATCTTCATGAATGCTTCTGATAGTGTAGCCTATTTTATAATATTGGTGCTGTTTATTTACCGGGTCAATTTTTATGAGCGAGCCATAATTACCTGCCCATAAATTCCCCGCTTTGTCCTGCGTAATGCATTGCAGGTTTTGAAGGCTGCTATCTAATATTTTAAATTCATTTGCCTGCCTGTCAAGGTAAAACAGCGTGCCATCGTTACTTGTGCTTGCCCATAGCCGCTTTTGCCTGTCTTCGTACACAAACCAGGCACGGGTTTCTATTGTATTTAAGTAAGGATTGAAACAGTGGTATCTTTCAAATGCATCGGTTGCTTTGTTGTACTTGCTGATACCACCAAACCAGGATGAAACCCAGATGTCGTTTTGAGCATCTCTTAATATACCTGTAATAAAATTTCCACCAACTGAGTTTTTGTTGCCTGCATCATAAGTATATTCTCTGTAAGTATTTTGTTTGCGGTCCCAATACCGGATACCACCGCCACCGGTCCCTATCCACAGGTTTTGCTTTTCATCTTCGCAGAATGCCTGGATGAAATTTTTGTTGGAATTCAGTATTTTTTCATCACCATACACAACTGATTTGAAAGGAAATATTTTTGACTCGATAATATTGACACCGCCACGCAATGTGCCTACCCATTTGCGGCCCTGCATATCTTCATAAATGGAGTATACGGCTACGCTGTTTATCAGAGACTTGCCTTCGGTCGATAAATATGGAGTTGCTTTATTGCCTGGTGCTGTTATTTGTAAAATGCCCCGGCCATCTGACCCAATCCAAAGCACTCCCTTTTTATCGATCCTGATACAGGTTATTTTAAAGTTTCCCTGCAGGTAATTCTCTGAGAATGTATTGCTGCCTGCATTGTACAGGTATAGGCCATCCTCGGTACCCATCCATATATTGCCTTTGCCATCTTCACGTAAACAATTGCCATCCGTAATTGAATTATTTGCAATTTTGATGACATTGGCCTTTTCATCGTACCTGCACAAGCCAACATTTTGAATGATCAGCCAGGCACCATGTGTAGCATTATCACCTTCTATCGTCATCACGCGGTAATTGCTGGTGAGGCCCGTTTTGGTTTGTAATGGAATTTGTTTTCCTACATGAGTTTTGTTATCAAAAACTATAAATCCATCTTTATCAGTTGGTGCAAATACGTGCCCCAAACTATCAATTACAATATTTGTACTGGCACCGGTAACAGGTTTGGCAGTTTTTTCACCGAAGGGAAAATAGAGGGGAACAGAAAAATTATTTTTAACCGGATCATAAATGCTGATGCCTTTTCTTGCGCCGATCCATAAATTGTGTTGAGCGTCGCCGATAATGGAAAAAACTTCATTGCAATTAAGAGAAGTAGCATCTCCGATACGATTTCTGAAGATCGTAAAATCATACCCGTCATACCGGTTCAGGCCATCATAAGTGCCAAACCACATAAAACCTTTGTAATCCTGGTACACACATAGCACCGAATTATTAGAAAGCCCGTGTTCGATGCCGACATATTTTACTGTTGGGGTTTCACCGGCAGTTAATTGCCCGGCAGTAACAAACAGGCATCCAATATATAAAGTAATTATTCTAAAAAAGGCAATATTCATCATAGCAATTATCAGGCGATTGTTTTGCAATTTACATTAGTCCCCCGAGGGAAAGAAGCTTAATTAATTAAAACCTCCGCAACAAACTATTCTATTAAGATAAATATAGAAGCTCACCTGCTGCATTATCAATTAAAATTAAAATTTTTAATTACATGCGATAGATCGCCCCGATAGTATTCACCAGTTTTTATTTTAATACAAAAGTGCATTTATATGTTATCTGGAAAATATCGTTGCAGGCTGCTAAAAAGTGCGTAATCTATCAATCTATGAAATTGTACCCCATTAATGGAGAATATATCCCCTTCAATAAAAATTATTTTGCCTTAAATTGCATTTTCGATTGTAAAGCCAGATTGATGTAGATAAGGGTAATTTTTTTTAATGGAAAAAAATACACTCCCAAAAAATATTCACACGGGATATTTAGATTGAAGCTATTACAACAACGAGACTTCCGTAATTTCATAAACTTTTTTTCAATAAGGTTTTAATCCTATTTACATATTTTTTATACTAAATAATGATGATGAATAATTTGCCGGTTAAACAGTTTACGTGCTTTCTCTTTTCCTTGATTTTTACTAGTGTAACTTTTGCACAAATGCAAAACAACGATTGGGAAAATCCAGCTTTGGTAGATCAAAACAAAGAAAAGCCACATGCTTTTTTTATGTTGTATGATAAGAAACCAGCTGTGTTTGCGGATGATTTTAATCAGTCAACTTATTACCAGTCGCTTAATGGCACCTGGAAGTTTGAGTATGTTGACAAATATGCTGACCGCAATACCGGCTTTTATAAAACAGACCTGGACGATAGTAAGTGGAACGATATTGCGGTGCCTTCCAACTGGGAACTAAAAGGGTTTGGTATTCCTATTTATACAAACATCGTTTATCCTCACCCAAGAAATCCGCCATTTATTGGCGAAAATAATCCGGTTGGTACTTATCGAAAAACCTTTACGGTTCCCGCCAACTGGGATGGAAACGAAGTGATGTTGCAATTTGGTTCTATAACCGGCTGTGCATTTATTTATGTTAATGGTGAGAAGGTGGGTATGACAAAAGCTTCCAAATCTCCTGCTGAGTTTAATATTACCAGGTACCTTAAAAAGGGTAACAACTTACTTGCACTACAGGTTTTTCGCTGGCATGATGGCAGCTACCTGGAGGACCAGGATTTTTGGCGTTTATCCGGTATCGAGAGAGATGTGGCAATTTATGCTTTACCAAAATTATCTATCTGGGATTTCTTTTTAAAAAGCAGCCTGGATGCACAGTATAAGAACGGCGTGTTCAGTGCAGCAATTGATGCAAGGCAATTTGCAGGTAATGCTGTAAAGAAGGGAACATTAACTGTTGAAATTATGGATAATGCCGGTAAAACTGTATTTACCCAGCAAAAGAAATTTACCGCAGGTGATGATTCAATACAAACAATCAATTTTAATGGAACCATAAAAAACCCTGCAAAATGGAGCGCTGAATATCCAAATTTATATGATTGTGTTATCACACTTGATGACGGGATTACCAAAACATTTACCGGTACAAAAATCGGCTTTAGAAAAATTGAAATAACAAATGCACAATTAATGGTGAATGGTGTTTCTACCTATGTGCATGGTGTTGACAGGCACGAACATGATCCCATCAACGGGCATGTTCCCAACAAAGAACTGATGCTAAAAGATATTCAGTTGATGAAGCTGAATAACATCAATGCAGTAAGAACATCTCATTATCCCAATGATCCGTATTGGTACAAGCTCTGTGATAAATATGGTATGTACCTGGTTGATGAAGCCAATGTGGAAACGCATGGCATGGGCGCTTCATTACAAGGTTGGATTGATACCACTAAACATCCTGCTTACCTGCCTTTATGGGAGCACGCTTATTTTGACAGGATTGTTCGTTTGGCAGAACGTGATAAAAATCATGCATCTGTAATCATCTGGTCGATGGGTAACGAAACCGGTAATGGTAAAGTGTTTCATGACGCTTACAATTGGTTAAAGCAGCGTGACAATACAAGGCCGGTGCAGTTTGAACAGGCAGGTGAAGACTGGAACACAGATATCGTTTGCCCGATGTATCCCGGAATGAACACTATGAAAAATTATGCAGCCAGTTCCAAAACAAGGCCCTTTATTATGTGTGAGTACGCACATGCAATGGGTAATAGCAGTGGCAACTTCCAGGAATATTTTGATATCATCCGCAGCAATCCAAAAATGCAGGGTGGTTTTATTTGGGATTGGGTTGACCAGGGATTGGCTACAAAAACGACTGATGGCAGACCGTTTTATGCCTACGGTGGAGACCTCGGTGGATTTTATTTACAGAACGATGATAACTTTTGTGCCAATGGATTAATTGCATCTGACAGAAGCGTTCATCCCGGATTACATGAAGTAAAAAAAGTATATGCAAAAATTCTTTTTAAAGATGTTGATATTTCAAAAGGGGAGATAGTCGTGGAAAATATTTACGACTTTACCAATCTTGACCAATTTAATTTTAAATGGGAACTTTTTCGCAATGGAGAAAAAGTAAAAGAAGAAAGCTTTGAAGTAAGCCTTGCGCCCAAGCAACAAAAAACAATCAGTTTGCATATTCCATCTTTTAAAGCAACAGAAGGAAGTGAATTTTACGTAAATGTATATGCTTACACGAAAGTGGCAACGGAACTGGTGCCCTCTGGTTATGAAGTGGCAAGAGAACAATTTAAAACCGCAGGAGATTATTTTGCAAGGTCTGCGCCAGCAGGAACCACATTACAAACAAAGAAGGAAGGTAACAGGTTAACGTTTTCTGCAGGTACTATAAAAGGTGAATTTGATTTAAGACAGGGTAGGCTAGTTTATTATGCTTCAGGAACAGGAAATGGTTACCGGCCAATGCCAGAGCCTTATTTCTGGCGAGCACCCACTGACAATGATTTTGGGAATCGTATGCCGGAAAAGTTAAGCGTGTGGCGGTCAGCAGCATCCAATTATAAAATTAAAAATGTAACCACCGGGGAACAAGGTGTTGATGGGCTTTTGATAAAAGTTGATTACGAATTGAATGCGATTGACGTGCCATACACGGTGGAGTATTTAATACAAAATGATGGTTCCGTAAAAGTTACCGCTTCTATAGATATGACGGGGCACGATGTGCCGGAACTGCCAAGATTTGGCATGCGAATGGAGTTGCCACAACAGTTTGATAAAATAAATTACTATGGCCGTGGCCCCTGGGAAAATTACAGTGATAGAAATACGGCCGCCTTTGTGGGCAAGTACACAGACAGTGTAGAAAATCAATACACCTGGAATTATATTCGTCCGCAGGAAGCGGGCTACAGAACGGATGTACGTTGGGTTTCACTAACAAATGATCAGGGGCAAGGTTTAAGTTTTGAGGGTACACAGCCAATTTGTTTCAGCGCTTTGAATATGGCTGCTGAAGATCTTGATCCGGGCCTTACAAAAAAACAACAGCATCCAACTGATATAAAAATGCATCACAGTATTTATCTCAATATTGATTTAAAGCAGCGGGGCGTTGGAGGTGATAACAGTTGGGGTGCATTGCCACATGATCAATACAGGTTGTTGGATAAAAAGTATACCTACAGTTATACGATTAAACCAGTTGGAGAGTAAATAGAAAAACTTGCATACTTCAGAGTATGGGATTGTGTAGTTAATCAATACTAATCAAGGCCGGGAGGGATTGTAATCTAGCGGGTTCTTAAATGGACTACCTTGAATTGGATGTTTTTTGAATTGCGCTGCCCTTCAGGGCGGTGATTATGAAACAACTATCCATTATGGCTTTAGCAAAATTTGTTTTGGCTAAAGCCATGTATTATAGTGCATACCCACCGCCCTGAAGGGCGAGGCAATACAACAGACGATCAATAATATTCATAACACATTTTGATACGGCGGGGAGTATAAGTTTTTGTATACGGTGAAATGAATGAAAACCCCTGAACATTGATGTTGCTATTTGTAACTTCGTAGCAAAACATTTTTACATAATATGATTTCTGCAATTGATAAAAAAACACTCAGCTTTTTAAAAACACTTTCAAAAAATAATAACCGGGAATGGTTTAATGCTAATAAAGTTATCTATTTAACCGCTCACGAAAATATGATTGCATTTACAGAAGCTCTGTTAGCTGAAATGCGCAAGCATGATCATATTGAAACTGCTTCCGGTAAAGAAGCATTGATGCGGATATACAGGGATACCCGTTTTTCAAAAGATAAAACACCCTACAAATCTCATTTTGGCGGTGGCTTTCGCAGGGCTACTAAAAGGCTGCGGGGTGGTTACTATTTTCAAATTGGACCGGGAGAATCACTTGCAGCTGGTGGATTTTTTTCTCCGGCCCCAGATGATTTATTGCGGATTCGAAAAGATATCGACATGAACCATGCCGACTGGAAAAAAATGCTTTCGGGTAAAGGAATCGTAAAAACATTCGATACACTAAAAGGTGAAAAAATTATCACTGCACCCAAGGGGTTTTCAAGGGATAATCCTGCCATTGATTTAATAAACTATAAACAGTTTTATTTCAAAAGAAGCTTTAGTGATGAAGAGGTGCTGGACAAGAATTTTTTAAAAGAGCTGAATCTGACATTTAAAAACCTACGACCCTACTTTGATTTTATGAGCGAAGTGCTAACCACTAATTTAAACGGTGAATCAATTATTGATTAAGTATTTTAAAATCTTTTTTAACCGATTGTAGCAAATTTCTATTGCAACTGCTGGTTCACTTTTTTCCGTTCCTTGCAACAATTTCTGTGATTTCAGGAATGTTTTTTTCTGGGGTTCTGACTTTTACTTAGTAGTTTACATAGCATAAAAATGATACTTTTATAAAATCAACCATTAACGATGAATATGAAAAAATTGCTTTTTACATTATTGATAACCTTAGTTTCAGTTTGTACAATTTCCGCTCAAACTTATACCCCTTCTGAAGTAAATATTGCCGCCCGGCAACAATTCCAGGACGATAAATTTGGTATGTTTATTCATTGGGGTGCATCAAGTGTGCTGGGCTACGGTGAATGGGTAATGAATAACCGCAACATTACTGTTGACGAGTACGGCCGGTTGATTCATATTTTTAATCCGCAAAATTTTGATGCCAAAAAATGGGTAAGCATAGCCAAGGCTGGCGGTATGAAATACATCACGTTTATAACCAGGCACCACGATGGTTTCAGTAATTGGGATACTAAACAAAGCGATTGGAAAATCACTAACACACCTTATGGAAAAGATGCGTTGAAGCAACTGGCAGATGAATGTCACAAACAAGGCATGAAATTATTTTGCTACTATTCTTTGCTGGACTGGTACCGTGGCGACTATCAATATGAAACCGGTAAAACAGGCAAGGGGACTGGCAGAAACAAAAAGAGTGACTGGGATAGTTATATCCGTTTTATGAAAGCGCAGTTAACAGAGTTGCTGACGAATTATGGTACAATTTCCGGCATCTGGTTCGATGGCCATTGGGATCAGTTGGATAACGATACTGATAAAGCGTTGCCATCAAAAGTAAACTGGCACTACGATGAGATTTACAAACTGATCCATCAATTGCAACCACAATGTTTAATCAGCAATAACCATCATCTGGCACCCATTCCCGGCGAAGATTTCCAGGCATTTGAAAAAGATCTGCCAGGGCACAACACAAGTGGTTTTGGTGGTGCATCCGTTTCAGCGCTACCGCTGGAAACCTGTGAAACCATGAATGATAGCTGGGGGTTTAACATCACCGACCGCAATTATAAATCAACTAAAAAACTCATCCAGTATTTGGTAAAAGCGGCAGGGTATAATGCTAATTTTTTGCTGAATGTGGGCCCAATGCCCGATGGAACTATACAGCCGGAATTTGTCGATACATTAAAAGCAATCGGGCAGTGGCTGGAAAAAAATGGAACCACTATTTATGGTAGTCGTGGCAATGTAATTCCTCCGAAAGAATGGGGCGTTCTTACCATTAAAGATAAAACGGTGTACATGCACATATTGCTTAAGCCCGAACAGGATGCTTATATTTTTATACCGGAATTGAAACAAAAAATTTCAAAGGCATTTCTTTTTGATGGCAGTAAGCCAATCAAATTCAGGCAGCAACCGGAAGGCACTTTTATCTACCTGGATGGTGTGGTATTGGATGATGTTGACACGATTATTCAAATAGAATTAAAGTAGAAAATAACAGGAATGACCTTCAAATGCTAGAGCGAATACGAGCATTTGAAGGTCATCTTGATAAATAGACTGCATAATTTGAGCAGGAAATATTTTGATATAAGCCTTATGAAATCATTCTTTTTATTTTTTCTTGTCTTTTTTTCTTCAACCATTTTTGCTCAAACGGCAAAGACCTCTAAAGTAATATTGTCTATAAGCGACTGTAGAGCAGAAAATCCTTATTCGGGTCTTTTCGGTGACACGATTTTATTTTTCAAACTTCCTGAGGATACGTTAGCTTTTAAAATAACACCGAGAAACTATAGAAGGTTTCCAATTAATTTAGGAGACATCCCTATTTCTGATTACAAACTAAAGTACAGAAACCATTTTAAACAGGATATGGCGATGTTAGTAACCGTTAGTGCAGGCAACAAGAATTTTATAAGTATTTGTTTTGACACGCTTCTTAGTTATTCACAAAACACGTTGAAAAAATTACAAAACAAAGATACTGTTTCAATCGCCTTTCATTCTCAGGGGTGTTTTGGTGGCGACAATATTAGGATTGTAATAACAAAGAAATCAGATGAATTTATTGCCACTTTATTTTATGTGGAAACAAAATATTTTGAGAAAAATGGAAAAACCTACAGCAGAAAAGCAAGACCAACTTCAAAATCAGTTATATTGACAGAAAAGCATATCAAGGACTTTTTAAGATTTGAAAATGAATTAAATTTTGCAAGGGATGGTGGTTGCACTACGACAGATAAGTATATCATTGAGGGGAAATATCTAAATGTTCAAAAGACAGATGGCAATTGCAGTTGGGACGGCTTTTATTACCTCCGGAAATCTTTCTTTGGGGACCCAAAATAATGACAGCTTAGAAAATGTTTTCCTCAGGGATGGCGTTCAGAATAACAATCGATGGTCCATTATTTAATATCAGCCAAGCATCTTTGTAGTGTATGGCAATATTTAAAAGAAACAGCTTACGCTATCATCCCAATTTTATTGTATTTATTCCTGTAAACAATGGGTGTTAGCCCGGTAATTTTTTTAAACAAATCCCTAAAGGCTTTTGTATCGGTATAGCCAACGTCGTACATTACTTCGTTGATGTTTTTCCTGCTGGTTTCAAATTGTCGTTTGGCCGCTTCAATCTTAACCCGTTGTATATATTCCCAAACAGAGTTGTTAGTGGCTTGTTTAAAACGACGTTCGAAACTTCTTCTACCCATTGCAACTATATTCGACAGTTCGTCGATACTCAATTTTTCATGAATGTTATTTTCAATGTATTCCTGTGCTTTTTTTATTTCGGTGTCTTTATGATCTTTTTGTCCTTTAAACATAGCAAATGCAGCCTGGCTGCTGCGGTCAATGTCAATGGCAAAGTATTTGGATGCAAGTACTGCAGTTTCCCGGTCAGTATATTTTTCAACCAGTAGTAATAATAAATTCCAGTACGAGTTGGCGCCACCACTTGAATAAATGCGCCCTTCTTCGGTAACAATGCTTCCATCTACAACCGTAACCTCCGGGTACATTTCCCTAAACTCATTGGTGAATCCCCAGTGTGTTGAACATTTTTTACCATCCAGTAAACCGGTTGATGCCAGCAAAAAGGCACCCAGGCAAAGCGATGCTACTTCAGCGTCTTTATCATGTTGTTCAATGATCCATGGAACCAGGTTTTTGTTTTTTGAAATGGCAGTTGGCATGTCTCCAAATAATGCCGGAATAATAACCAGGTCGGTATGGGCAACATCTTTTAATTGCCTGTCAGTATGTATGGAGTACATGCCATTATTCAATTTAATTTCCTTTTTTGCACCCACCAGTTCCACGTCAAATAAAGGTTCTTTTCCGGCAGATATTAAAAAGTGATTGACTACAGTAAACAAATACTGTGGGTCCGCAATAGCCTGCATCACTGATGACTCCGGCACAAGGATGGAAACTTTTTTCATGCAACAAATATATACATATCATTTGTCGCAATCAACACCTTAAACTGTCATATACTGCTCCCTTAACATTTAGTTTTTGTTATCATCTTTGTATTGTTCAATCAATTATTATAAAAAATTTAAACCTAATCAAATGGCAACGCTCAATCCTTATTTAACATTCAATGGCAATTGCAGGGAAGCAATGAATTTTTACAAAGATGTGCTTGGTGGCGAACTTGATTTAATGAAGGCGGGTGATACGCCTGCCGCAAGCCAAATGCCTGAAAAATATCATGATCAGATTTTGCATTCAACATTAAAAACGGAGCATTTTGAAATAATGGCAACTGATATGGTGCCGGGGAATTTTAATGAAGGCAACACGGTGCAACTTTGTCTTGTTTGTAAAACTGAGGAAGAGATATATTCACTGTTTGATAAACTTTCAGCCGGTGGAAAAGTGAATCAACCAATAAGTGAGATGTTTTTTGGATTAATTGGAACCTTGACCGACAAATTTGGCAAAAACTGGTTGCTCGAACTGGATAAGCCTGCGGATCAATAATTTAATGGAACAGGTAATGGGATATAATTCTTAACCTCACAAAAAATGCGATGAAAAATTTAATCTATAAAATCGCTATCAGCGCAGGCGCACAAAAAGTTTGGGAAATAATGCTGGCGCCGGATACTTACCAGGAATGGGTAAACGCAGCCTGGCCCGGTTCTTTTTATGAAGGCAGATGGGCAGAAGGTGAAAACTTACGCTTTATCGGCAAAGATGGAAGCGGCACATTGGCATTATTGGAATCGTATAAACCATACACTTATATTTCAGCCAGGCATATAGCCATACTACAATCCGGCGGTATAGAAGATCGGGAAAGTGATATTGCAAAGGGCTGGATTGGAACAACGGAAAACTATATGTTTAAAGATGAAAGCGGTGTTACAATGCTAACTGTTGAACTTATCATTAATCCGGAATGGGAAAAAATGTTTAACGAAGGATGGCCAAAAGCCCTGGCCCGCTTAAAGGAAATATGCGAAACAGGTAGCTAACAAGATAGTTAATCAGGCATGGGAAATATAAACTCGTATTTAACATTCGGCGGTAACTGCCGGCAGGCAATGCAATTTTATAAAAGTTGCCTTGGTGGCGAACTTATTTTTCAAACAGTAGGCGCATCATCAATAGCTGATGAAATGCCTTTGAAAATGAAAAAATTTATTCTACATTCAACCCTTACCAATGATAATATGATACTGATGGCAACTGATATGGTAAGTGCGAATGGTTTAAAAAAAGGCAATGCTGTTTCGCTGATGTTGAATTGTAATAATGAACAGGAACTAAAACTATTTTATAAAAAATTATCAAGAGGTGGCCAACAAACTCATCCGCCGGAGGATACTTTCTGGGGAGCAGTATTTGGCGGACTTACCGATAAATTTGGAATACACTGGTTGCTGAATTGCAACAAGCAGGCAACACAAATAAATCATCAAAAATCAATCAACTAAAATTATTTATCGCATGAAAAAGATCAACATTTATTACTGGACAGCAACGATCATCATCTTTATTATGGAGGGCATTTTACCTGCACTAACCGGAAATACAGAACTTGCAAAAGAAGGTATCCGGCACCTGGGCTTCCCGGATTATTTTAGAATTGAATTAACCGTTTTTAAAGTGATTGGTGCTTTGGTACTGATACTGCCGATGGTTCCTGCACGTGTTAAAGAATGGGCCTATGCTGGTTTTGCAATCACGATGATTTCTGCCTGCATTGGACATTGGGTTGTTGATGGACCTAATTTTCAAACCTTTATGCCATTGATATTTTTAGCAATTTTAATTGTGTCGTATGTTTATTATCATAAAAAAATAAACATGCAGATGAGTAAGAAATAAAAAGCTCTTTTTATTTAGTATTTGTTGTTTTAAAAATTCTTTAAAACTCCTTTAACCTATTGGGCGTAAGCAAGTGAGATACCTCAAATTACAAGTGTTCAGTTGGACACCTTGGCGAAAAGCGATAAATTTGTTCAATGAGGCCAAAGTTATATTTGATACATCTGTTTTTGGCGGTGTTTACGACAAAGAATTTCAATTAGAAACTGAACAACTCTTTGAAATGGTAAAGGCTGGTGAAATTACCTGCGTTTATTCTGACTTAACTGAATTTGAATTAGAAAATGCACCAGAAAAAGTAAAAGAACATTTCCTAAACCTACCAAAGGAGTATATCGAGTTTGTGGAAATTACAGAAGAAATGAACTTACTTGCAAATCAATATATTAATGAAAAAGTTGTGGGTGAAACAAGTATTGACGATTGCAGGCATATTGCTTGTGCCACAATTAAGAAGATTGATTATTTGATAAGTTGGAATTTTAAACACATTGTAAACGTTTTTAGAATTAGAGGTTATAATTCTGTCAATATAAAAAATGGCTATTCGCAATTAGACATTCGTTCACCAAAAGACATTATACAAAATGAAAAATAACGAGCCATTAAAAGAGAAAGAGTTTGATACAGTAAAATTCTTTCGAGCTGTAAAAGAAAAAATTGCAAATGAAACAAAGGGGATGACTTTTTTAGAATTTAAGGAGTACATCAATAAGCGAAAACTGAAAACTGTAAAATAATTTGCCTGCATACATCATGTTTTGTGCAATTGGGCTTCACGGAAGTGTAATGATCCCCTATGCATATGCAAGTTTCATGTTCTGCGGACAGAATTTAGCCATGTTGTTAATCCTTAAATTCGGAACGTGTTTTAATTTTTTTTTTCATTATATGCTCTTTTAGTATTTCAAGCCCAAACTCATGAAAGGTCGTAACGCAATAGCATGCAACCAAAATAATGTATTCAACAATTTTTAAACCGACTAATGCTTTTCTGATTGATAATGTTTTTTCAAAACATCCTCGCCATATTCATTTCCTTTTTCACGCCAGATGGCATGAATGTGATTGGCATTTCCTTCAAAACCATTGTTGTCGAATTCAATTAAAAATGTGGGACCGTTTAGTACGTAGTAGTGCGGTTTCGATTCATCGTATGAACCAATCCAGCCAAAATATATTTTACCAACACCTGCAGCTAAAATTTTATTGTATTCAATCATTGCCTTATCATACTCAAGATTAAATACAAACTCACGGATAATGTATTGCATGGTTGCTTGTTGTTCCTTAGTCATTGCAGATCCCAACAGGCCCCAGTTATCAACCAGTCTTTTGCCACTTTCTGCAGCCGTAATAATGTCTTTCGGAACGCCTGTGCTCATCGTTGCCGTTTTTTGCTGTGCCGGAGTTAATAAATGAATCAGTTTAATGCCCAGGTCTTCCTCCTGTCCAAGTACCCGCCAGCCTGCATATTCAGTTGTTGGGTATTCAGCCGGATCGGTACCTACAAAAAATGGGGTAACAGAAAGTTTATCTTTTACAAAAGTGAAATTGATGGAGAGGTGATGCCCTTCCAATTTATATCCCCAGGCACTATCAGTAGGTTCACCAAAAAATGCAAAATAAAAATTTTTGTGCGACCATTTTAACGACCTCATCATATCATACATGGTATCGTTTATTTCTTTTTTGTAGTGCAGGCTATCGTAGTAGCGATTTAGTAAATCATCCAGGTGCATAATGCTGGTGGCTTTTAAATATCCCTGCGAACTAAGTGATACTGAAAGTATGCGATGAAGCAGTTTACGCTGGAGTACGCTCATGTTGCCAATGCTGGTGCCGACCCTTGCCCTGAGGCCAACCGGTAAATTGTTCCACTTTAATCTTTCCGTATCGTTAAACGAAAGCACTCCTGAAATATGTTGCATCTTATCAAATGAGTTGACCAGTTTTATGGCCGCTTGTTTGATGTCATTGTTGTAAGTTCCCTGGCTTTTTGCAGCAAAGGGGAAAAGTAAAATGCTGGATAGCACGATAAACACAAGATGCCTGGTGGTCATAATTGTTGTTTTAAATAAGTGGGTGATAATGAAGTGGGCATTTAGTATGGTGATATGTCAAGCAATAACTTATTGAAGATAAGTATTTCAGTGAACCATTTAAGGGGTGTATTTCAAATTGTCGCTTTATTTGTAAGACTGTGGGCGGTGGAGACACCGCCCACGGCTGACTGCCCTGGCTGGTGTCTCCACCAGCCAGCGACAATTTGAAATGCACCCCATTTAAGTAGATTTTAATTGTAATGGGAATAGTTGTTTTCAGTCAACCGGGGCATACAAGGTTGGTAATGCAACCCTGTCAATTGAAAATGGTGTAATGAGTATGGTGAGTATACCATTTACCAGCCTAGATAGAATCCAGGGTTGCTCTTGTCAGGTCGCTTGATGCATCACCGGTATTTAAAGTAGTGGCCGGTTCAAAAAGCATAACGGCTACTTCTGTATCAGCAACCGGCCGGTGTTCAATTCCTTTTGGTACAATGATAAATTCATTGGGTTTTACTTCTACTGTTTTATCACGAAATTCCATTTTCAGTGTGCCGTTTAATACATAAAATAATTCGTCTTCATAGTCATGTTTATGCCATACAAATTCGCCCAGCAATTTTACCAGCTTTACATGCTGTCCGTTTAGTTCCCCTACAATCCGTGGATTCCAATAATCCTGGAACAGCGAAAGCTTTTCTTCAATGTTTATTTTGTTCATGAACAACTGTTTTGTATATCATTAAAGCTAACTGATTTTTATGATGCCTTAACGGTTGAAAAACTGTTGGCTTGCATCAGGCGGAAATTATTTCCAGTCCCAGGCAACAATGCTCCATTCCGTATTATCAGGATCAGTAAAAGAATGCAGCTCAACAAAACCTACACGTTTATGTGCATTGATGGATCGTTGATTGGTGGTAGCAATGGATGTAATGGCAAAATCGTATTTATTAAAAAACTGTTTTTTGTATGCGTTGTAAACTTCATCAAACAATCCTTTTCCGCGGTAATCTTTTTGAATGCAAACCTGGCCCACAACTATAAAATTATGTTCAGCAATTATCTTCCCCTTATAAATGATTTGCTCAAAATTATTAAACATGGGGACTAAAACAGGGATGTCGGCTTTTGACTGCTGGGTCATAGCAAGAATATAGCCCACAATTTTATCATCCTCTTTCGCAACCAGGTTATGCTCATGTGTATCCATTTTCTGCAAGTCCTCCAATTCGTGTATGACCGTTACAAAACCCTGGCTTTTCAGTTCGCTTTCGCTTAAGTTTTTGGAGAGGTTTTCTTTTTGCAAGGCAATGATTTCATAAAAATCATTGTCAGTTTTTGAAGTTGTGAACCTGATCATTTGTTATTATTTCCAAGTGTTATTTTTTTTAAGCTTGTTATTTTATTAATTCATTTAACGCCTTTTGAATGCCTTCATTGTTATTACTTTCCGTTACAATCGTTGCGTGTTTTTTTACCGCATCCGGTGCGTTGCCCATTGCTATGCTTGTGCCTGCATATTGCAACATATCTATGTCATTAAAATTGTCTCCGATGGCAATGATATCTTCCTTGTTAATTTGGTAGGCACTGATTACTTTTTCAACGCCCTGGCTTTTGGATGCCTTGTTATTCATTATTTCGAGGTAAGTAGGTTTTGATTTGTGGATACCAAGGTTTGGAAATCCGATCATTTTTAAATGTTGCTCTGTGGCCTCTATTGCTGCAGGTGCTCCCATGCACAATATTTTATTGGGTTCAAAATTAGCTTGTATAAGTTTAGTGAAATTAACTTCAGTAATCCTGGAGCCGGTGATTTCAATTTCCTGTTCAATCCAGGAATCAATATGGTTAGTAAACCAGTTATGTTGGTGATATAAACTTGTACTGACTGCAAATTTTTGCAACTCTTCGATGATTGTAGCCGTGGTTGATGCTGCAATGGTTGCTTCGTACAAAATGTTGTTTCCTTTAAGAATGAGCGCCCCGTTAAAACAAATAATTGGATTGCCTGTAATGCCCAGTTGATCATAAATTGGAAGGGATGCGCCGGGTGGCCTGGCAGTAACAATTGAAATAAGCATGCCGGCGTTATGCAGTTTGCTCAGGATTGTTTTTGTTCCCTGCGAAATAGTTAGTTCATCAGTTAGTAGGGTGCCGTCAACATCAATAAAAATGGCTTTGTATTTCATTGGATTATTTACGTGCGGAGGTTTAGTAAGATAATATTGTTAAGTTAACAATGCATTTAAACAGTTTTCTCCGGACTGAGCCTGCTTCCCAAAAGTGCTTCAAAAAAATAGATATCGTTACATAAACAACCTTTACAGGAGCAATGTACTATCATAACTGGTTAGTTTGCCACATAGCAGATAATTTTTACTGTAAAAAATTGGGACGTTTCCACAAAATAGTAAATAGCTAAAGTTGAACGGAATAAACAGATGTAATTCGAATTGTAGTTACTGAAAATAATAGGAATGATATTTCAACAAAAAGGAGAAAAACTTTATAGGTATAGGCGCTTAGTTATCCCATTATTTCATACATTAGGCTATGGAAAA
>JBDUEK010000067.1:0-32964 GCA_040002495.1 Ferruginibacter sp. | reverse complement strand
GTATTCGGGACTTGCACCCTATAGCTGATATACATGCCTGACACACTAAAAAAATCCCGCTGAATACGGGATTTTTTTTATTAATCTAAATGTTTATTAGTATGGTTCAAAAACATTACTGCAGTACAAGAGTGCGTCCCGATTCAGCACAAAACCTTACTCGGGATAAATAACGCCACCGAAGTTTAATAGTATTACCTAAGCCGGGTTCATAAATATTTTTTACACTATTTAATGAATCCACTACTCTACTTCCAACCCCCAATCTTTTCCTTTTTGTGTGGCAGGTACGCCATATTTAATCCAGTTTGCAGGCGGCGCATCTTTTAAATAATAATCAAAAAATTGTGAGAGCCTTACGGAAAGATCCTTCCTGTTTTTGCGTTGCGTAAGGTTATGTGCTTCACCATTGTACTGCAACATCCACACTTTTTTCCCGAGCCTGCGCAAGGCAGTAAAGAACTCAATACCCTGGTACCATGGCACTGCATCGTCTGCATCGTTGTGAGTTAACAATAATGGTGTGGTGATTTTATCCGCTGCAAAGAGGGGTGAATTTTTTATGTAAAGATCAGGACGCTGCCAAAGTGTAGCGCCAATTCGGCTTTGTGTACGTTCGTATTGAAACTGCCGGTTAACACCGCTACCCCAGCGGATTCCACCGTAAGCGCTGGTCATATTTGCAACCGGAGCACCTGCACCTGCGGCTCTGAAAATGTTTGTTCGGGTAACCAAATAGGCAATCTGGTAACCGCCCCAACTCTGACCTTGCAAAGCCATTCTTGTACTATCTACCCAAGGCTTTTTTGATAAAAATTTTGCAGCACTCACCACACTGTTGTAAGCACTTTGACCGGGCTCGCCCACTTTGTAATAAATGTTTGGATCAAAAACCAGGTAACCATTGCTTACAAAATAAGGTACATTTATAATGGATGCACTGGGTGCCGGTGGCCTGTAATTATATAATCCATCCGAATTTCTTTCATAGAAATAAAAGATGATTGGATACTTTTTGTTGGGGTCAAAATTGGCCGGTTTGTATAATAAACCTTCGCTCATTTTACCATCAAACATTTTCCATTTCACCAACTCTACTGTAAGCCAGTTATACTCTTTTTGCTGGCTGGCGATATCTGTCAATTGGGTTAGTTGCTTTAAATTATCTGACGCAAATAATTCACTTTCGCTTATGTTGTTGCGTTGTACAATGTGCTTGTTAATATCCCTTGCTTTTACCGGTGTACTAAAACTGTAAGGCCCAGTTACAATCAATGTAGGATCTGAGACTTCAGTTATTTTTTTGGTATAAAAACCTGCATATTTCGTAAGCTTATTAAATGATTTCAACAATGCCGGCTCAGTTTCGCTAATGAATCTTTCCTCCGGATCAAGACTAACATAATCAAGACTGGTGTTTGTTTTTCTCCCAAAACCATTGGTGATATTTACAGGTGCTTGTAAGTTAGTTGGATCTATTTTCCAGATATCGTATTCATCATTTATTAAAAAGTATTCATCATTTTTTGTCCAGCCTGAGGTACCTGCGGAACGAGGATAATCGGGCACATCATTTTCTGTATCATACAATGGCAGTTTGATTTTGCCGGTTATGTTACGGGTAATGCCAGTGGCTGTTTCGTAGGTGTAATAGTTTTTAGAATCTGGCTGGTACCAGTATACAAACTTACCATTGGGTGAAGGCTGCATATTGGCAAGTACATCTTTTTTGATCAATTTTTTACTACCATCTTTTGTACTAATTAAGTAGCCTGACAAATATCCTCTGCCAGTCCATTGCATGCTAATGCGGTTACCCTTTGTAGTTGTGCCCAATACATAATCAGCATTGCCTTCATCTATTGTATAAATGTTATCTACTTCTTCATCGCCCAATTGCACTATTTGGCCAGAGCCGGGTATAGTTACAGCCAGGTAACTTCTCTTTAATTCGGCATCCAATTGCTTTAATTGTTGTGGCTGCAGGTAATCATCGTTGTAATGCCAAACGTCCAGGCGGGCCAATTCAAAATCAACCAGCATTGTATCCTTTGGCGGTTGAACAGGCGCCACACCGAAATATAATTTTTTACCATCTTTGCTAAATTCCAGCTTGCCGTTTTCACTTATGGTATTTCCCAATTTGATTCCAATAGAATTTTTGTCTGCCAACAAAATTGCAGTATCCTGACCGCTGCTGTAGTACCAGAGTTTATAAAACTTCTGCAAAGCTTTTGTACTGCTGTCTCGTTCTGCTACAAAAGCCAATTGATCACCAGTTTCGTCCATTGCATAATTTTTACAATCATTAAACCCGGTTGAAATTGTATCTGTTTTTAATGTTGCAAGATTCACAAATAATAGTAAGGCTTTGCTGTTGCTATCCTTACTATCCTTCGTTGTTTCAACCAACAGCCTTGTTCCTTTCTTATCAAAATAATATTCGTTCACCAGTTTAAAACTCAGTTCAAGGCTATCGCCGGTTCTTTTTAAAACGAGTGTTGTACCTTCCGATTTTGCGGCTGATTTTTCATCATCACCTTCAGCGTCCAACTGTTCATTTAATTCCGAATCGCTTCTCTTTTTTAAAATTTCTTTTGCTGCTTTTTGAGCTACTTTTACCAATTCTTCTTTTTCAATTTTTCCATTTATAGAATCAATAGCATACCTGATTATTGAATCGGCCAATTTTATTAAAAGATCATTTTTTGATTTGATGGAATCTATTGCAGGCTTACCTTTAGAAGATGAATCAGGTAAATCTTTTTCAAATAAATATGCAACCCAACCTGCTGCCTTTTCCGGGATTTTAAATGATTTTACCCGTTGAATTTTAACCAGCTTATCCTTCCTTAGTTCAAGTATACCCAGACTATCTTTTTGCATTTCATCTGGCTTCTTCTTTTTTATTTTGTCCGCCCGGGTTTCTGAATAAACGGGTTTTATACTAAAAAATAAGTATTTACTATCATCGCTTATAATGGCATTGGTACCTCTTGGAATTACTTTTTTGTAAGATGAAGTTACGTTTTGAACAACCAGTTCGCCATCACCTTCCTGTGGATTTACTGCATACACAATATAGTTACCATCGTTGCTTATAATTCTTTGCCCAATACTTTTCCATCCATCATACACCCCATGATTCAACGGCTTTTTGCTTTGTGAAAAGGCAACGGAAAACATGAACAAAAACAACGGTAATAAACTTTGCTTCATAAATTCATTTTGATGTGTACAAAAAAAGTAATCCCATATTTTCAGCAAGCATGTTATTCATCTTCTAAAAAGCCCCAACCTTCTTTTAGTGTTGCCAGGTTCTCACCAGTTATCTTTGGTTGAGCGTAGTGCCCTGCATTTTGTTTTTGACGAAAGGCTTCATAAAGGGTAACGGCGCAGGCTACCGAAATGTTCAAAGATTTGATAATACCAACCTGTGGAATGATAAAATTACCATCGGCCATTTCAATAATTTCATCACTTACACCACTGTGCTCGTTACCAAAAACAAGTGCAACCGGTTCAGTTAAATTTAATTCATGCAGCCCAACTGCATCGGTACTTAAATGCGTAGTATAAATTTTTTGATAGCGTCTTCTCAATGCAGCAAAGCATTCTTCAGCGTTGGTGAACTGGTGAATGGTAAGCCATTTAGCTGCACTGGATGAACTTTTAGCACCCCATTTTCTGTGGGGCGGAATTTTATGATTCAATATAAATACATCCTGGATACCAACGGCATCACAGGTACGCATAACAGCAGAAATATTATGTGGATCAAATACATTTTCAAGCACAACTGTAAGATCGGGTTGGCGTTTATTTAAAACTGCGGTTAGTCGTTCATTTCTTTCTGGGGTCATATTTTGGCAATAAGGTGGTAAAATTAAGCAATTTGGTTTTACTCCCAGATCGATCAAAACCAATAATGACAATGATAGACACAAATAAATCACCCGATATAAAATATCTGCAAACCCGGGCTTGAAAGAAATTGTATTTTTTAATTAATAGATGGACGTCAATAATAACGCTAACTTGGCGCACATTTAAATCTCACAAAAAATAACAACAAATCAGTAAATGATTGATTATTTTTAAACCAAGTTATAAATTCAACAAACATTTTAAACCTATAAAAAGTAGCGGGCAGCTACAAAAAAAATAGTCTATTAAAACAGGATGCGGACAGTATTAAAAAAGGATGAAAAAATATTGATCATTATTCGGCAACATTGGATCAGGCTAATTATTCCAATATTAATATGGTTGCTGGCAGCGGCATTGTTAATATGGCTTGCGGGAAATACCGGGTTTATTTTAACATTGGTAGCAGCATTATACCCAATGTATGAATACCTAAACTGGAAGAATAATTTATGGTGTGTTACCAACCTAAGAGTAGTGGATGAAACTGGTTTTTTTAGTCGCTATTCAAAAGAAAGCCCGATCGATAAAATTAATAACGTAGAGTATGATCAGTCACTTTGGGGCAGGTTACTTGGATTTGGAAATGTTGATATACAAACGGCTGCAGAATTAGGTGAAACTAATTATGAATGGATTCATCACCCCAAATTATTAAAGGATACGATTACACATGCGCAGGAAGAATATAAAAAGACACAAATAACCAACCAGGCTACAGAACTTGCCCGTGCAATAGCTGCAAACAATACAGTATCAACACAGCCCGTAACACATTCAACCCGGTTAATTGCAGATGAACTTCATAAGCTTTTTGAATTACTGCAAAAAGGTGGGATTACTCAGGAGGAATATATCATTCAAAAGAATAGGTTATTAAGAGGATAGCAGTTGCTAATAAAATTTCCTGAAGAATAAATACCTGGAATTTTGGAGGCAATTATACCAAGGCCTCTTTTACAATTACCGTAGCTCTACCGAAATGGCTTATCCATTCTGTAACATTTACCAACGCATCTAACAGTCGTTCAAAGGAAATCTGCATTGGCAATTTCACTGGTGATAACCCTGTTCCCTTATTGAATTTCTTTTTTTGGAGAACAATTTATGAAAGAGTGTTGGTTATTCTATAACTACTTTCAAGGTGGTTGTAAAAATGCTTCCCTTTTTAATTACGGCCTGGTAAGTACCATATTTTACAGAAGCTGGTAATTCAATTTCTACGGATGCATCAGTACCCGAATAATCGATCGTTTTTCTGAATATTACTTGTCCGGTTATATTGGTTAACACAAAACTATATGCACCTGACGAAAGGCCGGAAAATTGAAGTTTTATTGTTTGGTTCAATACCGGATTTGGGAACACTTTAATTTCCGGATTTCCTGGTATGTAAATTACTTTTACCACTCTGCTATAATTGATAGAACCGTCTCTTCCAACACTTTTAATGCGGTAAAAATTATTGCCTGTAACCGGATTTTCGTCAATGAAATTATAATTAATCACAGATTGGTTATTTCCCAATGCAGGTTTTACAGACCTGCCTTCAAAATTCATCCCATCGTTCGAACGCTCTACTTCATAGTGCCGGATGTTAAGTTCATTTTCAACTTTCCAGTTAACTACAACATTGCTATTTTCCTTATATCCTTTTACTGAAGAAAAAGACACCGGCAGAGGTGCTGATAGCATAAATACCACCCGAAAACGTGTATTGGATTGAGACTTTACGTCTGAATTTATTGTAAAATTCACACTGGTTATATCCGTTAAACTCAATACAGTTGGTGTACCAGTGTAACTATCTTCCAGCATTGCAATCATACCAGGTTCATCAAAATTATAAGGCTTAAATTGAAACTGATAAGCACGTTGCGTAGCCTTTGTTAATTTAAAAAATAATGTATCTCTACTGGTAATAGACGGCCTTCTTTCGGTAGCCAGCATAGTATTGTTTCTTACGAATCCAAAAGTTTCATTTACGTTGCCAAATTTCAGATTATCATCATCATCTACTCCACTGTTAAAACCACTTTTAAAATCGGCCCTGATGCCATCTGCAAATGTTATAAAATTATCAGTTTCCCGTAAATACAAGTTGGTACTAAATGATGAATAGTCATTTAATGGCCTTCCAAAAATTGCAGTGTTATTAGTTGCCGCCTTATTGGTTTCTTTAATTTGTAATGTAGCAGCTCCTGCAGTATTAGTGATAACAAAAAATGCCTGAGATGATTGAAGATAATTATTCTGAGAGCTGGCTTCTGGTGTAGGATTAAATACCCCGGGATTTAACACATCATCCATTGCTGCGTAACCACCAACTGAATTTAATTTTGGATCCCAAACATAAAACTTTCTTTTTAGGTTAGTGGTTCCTGAGTTACCTAATACAAGATTCCAGTTAACCGGAGAGGCAAAAGGGTTTCCAATAAGCGATAACCCGCCGGCAACAGCAGACAGTCCAGTAAAATTCTGTGTACCTGTTTGCAGGTAACCCTTACTTGTAAGTGTTGTGGTATTTTTTTTGATACCAGCATGGTCAATATTGTACACATCCCTATCGCCTCTTACAAAAATAAAATAAGCTGTATTGTCAGCAGAACCGTTGTTGGTAGCAGAAATGGGGACTTTCGTATTATAAACCGGCAACAGTGCTTGTGATCCTACATTCCAGGTTTTTAAAGATGAATTGCCGGCAGAATCAATGCCAACTCCGCCACCAGGCGCCGTTACCAGCAAGCCTATCCCTTGCGCATATACGCCACCATTTTGCCAGCTGTCGTAAAAAGTATTTGAATTAGTTAGCGGCGCTGTCATCATCCGCCATGAGCGGCTTTCAGGAACATATCTTTCCACATTTACGTTTCCAATGGTGTATCCACTTGATCCGGCTGCAACCCTGGCTGTACCTGACGAACTTGATTTAAGTGTAAGATGGCCAAACGTAGTTAAGATACCTGCTGTTGGTGTATAAACACCGGTAACATCGAGTTTACCTCCCATCAAAACTCCCGCCGCATTATTGATAGTTAAATTATTTATAGTATTGGAGTCAAACGCATTTTGCGGTATCGTTTGTTGCGCCGATCCCCGCATTGCTATAGTGCCTTTGGTTACATTGAATGCACCATTGTTCACTATAGCTCCATAAATCTCAAATACACCTGTAGAATCCACAGTAATACTGGCGCCTGGAGATATGGTAATATTATTAACTGTAGCGGTAGCAGATATAGTTGGAAATCTGCTTCCGGAAGGTACAGTTGGAATAGTTACATTATTGGTTGGTGTTGGTAGTTCTGAGGGAGGTACACCACCACAATCCCAATTGGAAAGCGAGCTCCAGGCAGTTGTATTGGTGCCTGCCCAGGTAATAGAATTGATAGTTGCTGTTATTGGAACCCTGTTACCTGAGGCACATTGTGCCACATCAGAAATAACATAGTAGGTTGTTGCTGTAGATATAGACGGTGCGTAAGAATTCCCGGTGGTGAGGGCAGTTCCTCCCGTATACGCAGCATACCAACTTACCGTTCCAGAAGTGGCAGTAGTTGTAAGCGTAACCACACCCGTACCACACCTGGATGCTGGAGTGGTGGAGGAAATACCAACCACAGTTATTGCAACTGGCGAAGAAGTCACAGCGCCACTACAACCGCTACCGCTTGAGGCAATTAGCCGGTAAGAAATTACCCCTGTAGTACTTACAGGAGGGAGGTATGTTTTTAGCAAAGCATCATCAATAGTTACATAACTTCCGCTTGCATTGGTTTGCCATTGATAAAATAAATTACTACCACCGGTAACTGTACCTGTTAACGAAACAAGGTTGTTTAAACAAGTTGTAGAACTTGTTGCAGCCACAGATACTCCTGTTGGAGGCGCAGGTGAAACAATGGCAATTGTAAATGGACTGCAGGTAGAGTGATAGCCCGTGCCAGACTCTGTAACAGTAGCCCTATATTTATACGTATTGGTTGGTGATACAACCGATAATCTTTTTGTGGTTGCTCCCGAAAAACTTCCGCCATTTGTTACTGTTGTCCATGTAGTTCCAGCATCAACCGACTGCTCCCACACATAAGTAAGTGCTCCACCATAAGCTGCATTGGTAATTACTTCCAGGTTGGCCGTGCCACCTGCACACACCGAACTATTTGACCGATCTATGTTTTGTGAAATATTGGGTGCCATTAAAATAGCATCTGAATAAGCAATAAATCCATAATCGCTGTTACCACTCGGTGTAACTTTTAATGCAGCCACCTGGGTGTAATTGACTACGGTTATACCAAAGTCTGATAATTTGAATCCTACAAGTCTTATCTCACGAGTGGTATTAGTACTGAAAGCGCTAAAGCAGGCGGCTGAATTGAATGGTGCTCCAGGACTAAGGTTAAAAAGGTCTAAGGTGTAAGTTCCTAACCTGGTTAATAAAGTCATGTCCTGGGTTATAACATTACCAACCGTATTACCTGCAGCATCAATAAATTGAAAGACATCATTTGATAAACTTGGTTGTGCAGTTTGCGTGATGATAAGATCGGGTTCATCATCTGATATTTTTCCAGGTTGAATAATATGTATATCAAAAGTCATGAGCGCACTGGCAGGCAAATTGGTGATGCCGGTTCCAATATCTAATCCTTTAGGTCCGTCTGTTAGAATATCTTTTACGGTAATGCCGGCAAGTGCCGATGCATTCGCCACAGAAGCGTTACCATCAACTTTACTAGCCATAGCAAGATAAATGGATCCTCCGCTGTTAACACCGGCTATGTTTGCCACTGGCAGAGATCGAAAATCTCCCGGAGAAAAATTAATACCCTGTCCCGTGAGTATGGCGTCATTAACACCTGTGGAATAGGTCTTCCCATTATAAGTGAATGCAAGCAGGTTATGAGTATTATCCGGATAAACGACATTATTGCTTACGGTAGTTGTGGGCCAGTATCCGGCAAAGTCAGTTATTATCCCGGATAACGGTAAATAATAAAAACCAGTTTTAGTTGCCGTTTGGCCCGCATTAACAACAGTTATTGAACCTGCCGCTGCTAATGGCACCACCGCAGTAATTCTTGTAGAAGATACAACAGTAAATGTGGTAGCCGCCACACCAGAAAAGCTTACCGCACTTGTACCTGAAAAGTTAGTTCCATCTATTGTGACAGTATTACCCTTTGCGGCTGATGTAGGAGAAAACGACGTAATCGTTGGAGCCTGTGAAAAAAGATTAGTAGAAAGGAAAAGTGTAAGCAATGTAAAAAGTATGATAGCACTTTTTGTACAAGGCGGCTTTTTACGGCCATCAGCAATACAAATAAGGCTGCTATTCATAGAATTGGTTTTCAGATTAAAGCTTTTTGCTGGTTTATCCTTGCGGACAATTAAATGATTACAGCCAATTAGCCTAATGTCAACGAAATAGTGAACAAAAAATTGTCCTAAAAAGTAGATTTATTCAGATTATTTCCGAATTAGTAATACGAATATCTAATTAGCAACATATGGCTAAGAAAACCGACTTGGGTATTTTCAACATAGTTTAAAAAATGTTATTTATAAATAGTCAAATGCGATTGCAGATATTGCCTATAAATTTTCAACGGAAAAACTACCTGTGAATGAAACAGATTGACTAATAATGAATTATTTTTATTGAATAAATAAATATGATGTTTGAAATTTTAATTATTGGTTTCCTTTTTTGCATTTTTATAGCCAGTTTTTTACTTGCACGGCGTGACGATAAAATGCTTGAATTAAGGCAAAGGGTTGAGTTTTTGGAACAGAAGTCTAATAAAAAAATAATCAGCCGACTGCTTTTTGTTGAATTAAAATCGGTGAATAGCGTACTCGACACTTTAAATAACTGCTTCTACGAAATCGATAATGCCGGAGACTATGATATCGATACAGAATATCGCCTTGCTGATGTAACGGACGAATGGTGGGATAGTCTTTCACTTCCAGATTTGGAAATTGTAAATAAATTAAAAAAAGGATAGCAGTAGTTAAATGAGCCTGCTTTTTGGGCATTTTTATTACTCTTTGAAAAATATTTACATTTTTTTTTGACTTTTTCGCTATTTTTTTATCGAAGAAAAAACTCAACTATTTTTCATCCCAGGCCTGCTTTTAATATCCCCTCTCAATAAATTTTTATTTTTTTTATCCGCTATTTATAGATTTGAATTGTTATGCCATATTGCTAAAATATGCGATTTATTTGCAATTCGATATCCAACTTCATTATCGGCTTAAACGCAGTGTGGGCTTTTGTTTTATTGAAATTTTGGTTTAACCTTTACATTGTAAAATCAACAATGTATGAGCATATTAAATGTTTTTTCCGCAGATATTCAACAATTTATATTTTCACCTTTATTAGTTGAAGTTGGTAAAGTATTGTTAGTTACCATTGGCTGGATTGGTGGGCTTGCTGCCTTTGTATATTGGAAAGACAAGCACAACAAAATCGTCGTTTAGTTAGATACTGAAACATATTTAATAACAATGCCCTTTATTACTAAAGGGCATTGTTATTATTAACATTCTAATTTTATACTTTCATTAATTTGAAGGCTCAAGTTTCAAATCAATCGATTTATTAGTTATAGGAATAACTTTTTTTACGTGAGATTTGTCAATAATCCAAAAATAAGCAACGCTTATAACCACTGAAATTGCCACACTTGAAAGGATCGCAACTTTAGCGATATCTCTTGCGGCCTCACTACTAAATGCCAGCATTGTTGTAAATATCGACATGGTGAATCCAATACCTGCAAGGGCTCCCATTCCCAATATTTGTTTCCATTTAATATTATGAGGAAGTTTTGCAATATTCAGTGCCACCAATATCCGGCAGATTAAAAATATACCTAGCGGCTTTCCCAAAACGAGTCCTGCAATTATCCCTAATCCAATGGGACTTACCAAAGCTTCTGCAATATTTGGAGGTACAATTAATGCCGTGTTTACCAATGCAAATAGTGGCAATACAAAGAAGTTCACAAAATTGTGTATATAGTTTTCTACTGCTACCAGCTTTTTTGTAGGTATAGTAAATGCAAAAACTACTCCGGCGATACTTGCCTCAATACCAGATTGCAGTATTGCATACCATAAACATAGCGCCAGCAGAATTTGTAGTAATCCAAATTTCACCTTCAAATAATTACATGCAACCAGGGCTATTACAATAAGCCCACCTATGCCTAAGAACAGTGCATTTATTTTGCCTCCATAAAATAAAGCAATTACCAGAATGGCTCCAAGGTCGTCGATGATCGCCAGCGCCATTAGCAATATCTTCAAACTCAATGGCACACGTTTACCTAGCAAGGATGCAATTCCCAATGAAAATGCTATATCAGTGGCAGTAGGTATTCCCCATCCTTTAATAAAACCGGAGTGTACATTAAAAACAATAAAAATCAGCGCAGGTACCATCATACCTCCAAGAGCTCCGCCGAATGGAAGAACAGCCCTTTTAAATGTAGACAATTCCCCCTCCATTAATTCTCTTTTAATTTCCGTTCCCGCCATTAAAAAGAAAATCCCCATTAAGAAATTATTGATAATCTCTAACAAGTTGTGAGGCAGGTGTAAATCGTGTAGTACGTGAGATTCCTTTATCCAAAAATTTATATACGATTCACCTAAAATTGAATTGGCCAATACCAGCGAAAGCACTGTGTTGATAATTAAAACAATACCAACAGCACGGCTGTCGTTGATAAAGTACCTAATAGGGCTTATTAATTTATTGATTAGATGCTTCATACTTTTTTAACCCTGTTCAGAATTATTTGGTTAAACAATACAATTATGATCTTCCGGTTGAATACCGGAAGATCATATTGAATGATTTTTAATCTACATAACCAACAACTCCCATTTCCGGCATATCCAAACCCGCTATTTCATCTTCAGCTTTTACCCTGATTGGAGTTATTTTATTTGATAATTTAAAGAAGATATACATTACAGTAAATACAAAAATAAAGCAAGTCACAACCCCTATTAATTGAGCAATAAACTGCTTTCCATCACCGTAAAATAAACCTTTAACAGTTCCGGAAACGCCATTCCAGCCATCACCGTAACTACCATCTGCAAAAAGCCCTAAAGCAAGGCATCCCCATGCGCCATTTGCTCCGTGTACTGCAAACGCTCCAACAGGATCATCGATTTTAAGCTTTCTGTCAAGGAAGTTGTAAACAATAATAACAAGGACTCCTGCCACGGCACCGATGATAACGGAACTAATTGAATTTACAAATGCGCAAGGTGCTGTGATTGCAACAAGACCTGCTAATAAACCATTACAAAGCATTCCTGGATCGGGCTTTTGTCCCTTTATATACATAAAGATTAAAGAAGACAATACACCTGCTGTACCTGCCATCATTGTGTTTACTGCAACTACGGCAATACGTAAATCACCTCCTGCAAGTGTAGAGCCTGGGTTAAATCCAAACCAGCCTAATGCAAGAATAAAAGTTCCGATAATTGCCATGGGAATATTATGCCCGGGAATTGTATTAACCTCACCGTTCTTGCCATATTTACCAATACGTGGCCCTATAATAATGGCACCTGCTAATGCAGCCACACCTCCTACAAGATGCACAACTGATGAACCTGCAAAATCAACATCACCATGTCCCAAGCCAAAATTAATACCTAGTTGAGATAGCCATCCGCCGCCCCAAACCCAGTTTCCAAAAACAGGATATACGAACATTGAAATGAATAATCCAAAAATAAGGAACGATTTAAAGGACCACCTTTCTGCCATTGAACCGGTTGGAATGGTTGCTGTGGTATCCATGAATACCATTTGAAAAAGAAATAAAGTAAACACGCCTACATCATATACCTTACTATTAAGGAAGAAACCTACAGACCCAATAATTCCGAAATCTTTTCCGAAAAGATGTATAATATATTCGTGAGGTATCACTCCTGGTGCACCCCCTAAAGTAGCTGCGTTTAAAGCTCCTCCAAACATAAATGCAAAACCACAAATCCAAAATCCGATCATACCGATTGCATACACGAGAAAGTTCATTCCCATTGTATGTGCCACATTTTTCTTTTGGGTAAAACCGGTTTCAACCATTGCAAAACCGGCCTGCATAAACATTACCAGAAACCCTGCTATCAGGGTCCAGATAATATTTGTTGCTATTTTATTATGCCCGTCTGCATTTCCAATTGTGTTTACATGTGCTATCACTTTATTTAGCGCTGTGTCCTGAGTTGAAGCCAACGTATCAAGACCAAGGTCTTTAATAGTACCGGTAACACCACCGGTAGGGTCCTGGGCTATTGTAAGAAACGGGAGCAAAAGCATTACCAATAATATGGTAACCATTGCATAAGTGAAAAACCTGGACTGCTTTAATTTACCGAATGCTGATAAATTCATAATTTAAAAATTTACAAGTTAAGGTTGATTGTTTAATGCTAAAAATGACCAGGAAAATTTCGAACGGGAAGCTTTGTCAAACTTTTATTAAAACCATTTTTTCCTTATTCTCAACATTATTTAATAATCATCCAATACGATGATCACCAAACACATTAACTATAATCTTTAAATACAGCAAGCGCAGAACTGAAATAATCAGGTACAATTTTCAGTGTATTATTCAGGCAAAATATTTACTATTTATTACTCTTTCGTCTTTTTAAAAATGACAGCTACCGGAATTTAAATCCGGCAGCTGTATCATTCATTATTCCTTTTAATATAAATCCAATCCGCTTGATGGCATTACTAAGTAGAAACCATTAACGGAAATAAATTAGCTATGTGTTGTTATTTCGTACGCATTAACACCATGCTCAACCATGTCCAAACCGTGAATTTCTTCTTCGGCCGGCACTCTTATTCCTACGGTTAATTTAAGTGCATAAAATGCGGCTAAGCAAACAGGAAATGCAAGTGCAATTGCAGCGATACCTGTTAATTGTTTTGCGATAGTTTTATCAGGCGTAAGTGAAAAAATACCTACAGCGAGTGTACCCCATATTCCGCAAACAAGATGCACGGATACAGCTCCAACAGGATCATCCACTTTGATTTTGTCAAAAAAGGCAACTGATAATACAACCAGTATTCCAGCAATTGATCCAATGGCAATAGCAGCACCTACACTAACAGAATCAGCTCCTGCAGTAATACCTACAAGGCCAGCGAGGATACCATTCAATGACATACCCAAATCAAATTTCTTTGAGAAAAAGTATTGAGTAATTGGTGCTATAACGCCACCTGCAGCGGCTGCAAGACAAGTAGTAACTAATACATATGAAACTAACTCAGGGTTTGCAGAAAGTACAGAACCGCCGTTAAATCCAAACCAACCTAACCATAATAAGAATACACCAATTACGCCTAAAGTAAGGTTATGAGCAGGTTTACCTACAACTTTTCCGTCAACATATTTACCAATACGAGGTCCTACAACGATTGCTCCTGCAAGGGCGCCCCATCCACCAATTGAATGCACGATTGATGAACCGGCGAAATCATAAAAACCTAAGGTTTTTAACCAGCCTCCACCCCACTGCCATGAACCGATAATAGGGTAAACTATTCCAACGAAAAATCCGCAGAATAACATAAATGGAATGAATTTAATACGCTCAGCTACCGCACCAGATACAATTGTTGCTGCTGTTGCGGCAAACATACCCTGAAATAAGAAATCTGTCCAGTATGTGTAACCCTGGCTTGCATAATCGTACAATCCGGAAGCGTCACCACTCAAATTACCACCAGGTTGATGTAAGCCAAAACCCGCAAACTTAAACCAGCCGCTATCCCCTTCAGCAAAACCAGGATACATTAAATTGAATCCCCAGGCTGCAAAAGTTAATAAACCAAGGCAAGGAATTAAAGTGTTTTTGAAAAGGATGTTAGTTGTGTTTTTTGATTGACACATTCCACTTTCAACAGTTGCAAATCCAAGGTGCATAATAAATACCAGGAATGTTGCAACCATCATCCAAAGATTGTTGGCTGTAAATAGCGCTGTTTCTCCAGGAGTAATTTCGAGTAAAGGCATAAATAAATAGATTTTTATGAATAAATGGTTAAAAAAATGATAAGCAGTAGTTGAATACTACTTATCATTTTTTCGAATTTCGTTCTTAGAAACTGTAAACAGCTGCAAGGATTGCACTGAAAGCAGACTTAGTTGGATCTCCCTTAGAGTTCTTAGAGAAAATCATGTCTTTGCCACTGTCCAGGCGCAATTCCGGAATTAAGATAAATCCGCCTACTTTATAATTTCCTGAAAGTGTAAATTCAGTAACGTTTGAGTTTACACCAGTCAACATATATTTTCTATCGCTGAAATATTCGCCACGTAGTGTAAGTCCAAAATCATCAGACGCCGTTAAGTTTGCATATAATGCAGAACCCCACCAGGTTTGACCTTTTGATTTTCCTGTACCCAGGTAGTCAACGCTTTTAACTGATCTTACAGTTCCATCGTATCCAAGACTAAACTTGTCAGATATTGTAGCTGTAGCAGTTAATCCAATCTGGCTTGCAGAAGCAGCATCTGGCATGGTATTTTTTGCACCAAAATATCCTGCATAATTTAAGAATATTGAAACCTTATCCGAGGTGTGACTTAACTGAGCAATCAAAGTTTTTGGATCGGCTTCACTGGATGGAGAGGTTACATCTATTGGATTTGCAACACCAATCATTAAACCGGTACCACCACCTAAAGAGAAGTCTGCCTTAATACCTGTGTGAGAAAATGGGCCATAGCTGAACATGTAAGACATGCTGTAATTTTTGTTCAGTTGAGGATCTAATAATTCGTAGCCTACGTGGGTACCAAATTTACCGAAAGTGAATTTCACTTTATCAGATGGAGCCCAGTAAACATAAGCTTGCTTTAGTGCCTGTAAAGTACCATCATCAGCATAGGAAAATTCTTCGGCTCTTTTTCCAAAACCTAAATCTACAACAGCACCTACATTACTTGTTGAATACTCTGCTTTTATCGAAGCCATACCTAATTGAAAAGTACTGCTCGAATTTGTAAAGCTTGTAAAGTTGTTTAAGTTACCAGAACCACTAGCTCCAACTCCAACTCTGTAGTACGCATCTACAGAACCTGAAATTTTTAATGACTTAGTAGAATCTTGTGCTAGTAATAATTGTGTTGATAATACGACTACGATTAACGCTGTCAATGAGATTTTTCTCTTCATTTTTTTTTAATTTGATGATTGATTGGGTTATAAATGTTTGGCTAAACCTTTATTCGTATAACAGCAACGTTAATTTCTTTGAACCTTTTTTACCCTTAAAAATCAAAAACTTAATAATGATTTTTAAGCAATTAGTTATGGCATTTCTCCCTACTTTCTCATTAGGAGATTTTAGCTAATACATAGGAATGTTGGCATACCAATATTCCCGGCACTTAGCAAAAGTTAACTATTCGAACAGTGAAAATTATAATCCGGCATCTACATCTCTTTCTTCAAGATGGCCTCCATGTTTTACCAACAGCGTACCCTGCAAATATTTCTCATCATGTTGAGATGCATCCAGACCTTCCTCTTCATCTGCTGCACTCACCCTTATTGGTAAGATAAAATTGATAAATTTAAATATCAGGAAGGAAACAGTAAAGCTATAAGCAACTACTATTAACATAGCTTTCAATTGAATTAAGAAGAATGGAAAATTACCATATGCCCAACCCTGTGGGCCACCTTCGATACCATGAGCTAATTTGTTGGCAAAAACTCCAGTCAACAACATCCCCACCATGCCACCTAAACCATGACATGGAAATACATCAAGTGTGTCATCTAATCTTGATTTTTGTTTTATGCCAACCGCAATATTGGATATGATAGCACCAATAACTCCTATAATAATACTTTGAGAAATTCCAACAAAACCGGCTGCCGGTGTTATCGCAACAAGGCCCACAACCGCGCCAATACAAAAACCAAGAACTGAAGGCTTTTTACCTTTCATGAAATCGAAGAACATCCATGCCAAACCACCTGCAGCTGCAGCGGTATTAGTAGTTCCAAAAGCATTTACTGCTAATGGGGTAGATCCTAATGCTGAACCAGCATTAAAGCCAAACCATCCAAACCATAGCAGACCGGTGCCTATTAACACATAAGGTACATTTGCTGGTGGAATTTCAGCTCTTTCCTGGTGTACTTTACGACGCTTTAAAACCAATGCACCTGCAAGTGCCGCACAACCTGCAGTGATATGTACTACTGTACCTCCTGCAAAATCCCAGGCTCCCATTTTTGCAAGCATACCATCCGGATGCCAACTCCAGTGCGCTACCGGTGCATACACCAGCAAGCTAAATAACACAATGAATAATACGTATGAAGTAAACCTGATTCTTTCAGCAACGGCACCTACAACCAAACCAGGAGTAATTATTGCGAACATTAACTGAAACAGCGAAAAAAGTGTTAAAGGCATTGTTGGAGCACCAGGCCAGGCTGCGTGCGATTTTACCCCTTTGAAAAATAAGAATGTAGTAGGATCTCCAATTAATCCACCAATAGAATCTCCAAAACTTAAACTAAATCCAACAACTATCCACAAAACGCCCACAATACCAGCAGCAACCACGCTTTTAATCATTGTTGAAATAACGTTCTTCCTGTTTACCATGCCACCGTAAAAAAATGCAAGACCGGGAGTCATAAGGAAAACCAGCGCAGTAGAAACTAAAACCCAGGCCATATCTGCACTATTATATTGTGTTTCATTAGCTGCAGGAATGTAATCTGCTTCCGGGGCAATAAACGCAGCTGCTATTGCCACCACTATTAAAACCGTAAAAGGCATTACAGATTTGAAGGTAATTTTACTCATTGCTTGTTTTGAGAATTGATTAAAATATTAAACATTCAATAATTTACTAATACAATGCCACAAAGTAAAAATATATAATTTTAACAAGTCTATACTATTATTATAAATATATTTTTGTTTGTAATGTGTATAACATTTTTAACTATTGCTAAAAATTATCTCAAAAATGGCAAATTATCATTGAAAATATTAAATAATATATAGTATTTCTCGTTTTTGATCAGAAATATTCAAATAGCAAAAAAGCGTGGATAAGTTTTTAAAAAATATTGCATTTTGAAAAAAAATTATTATTGTGTTGACGAAATTCATAAAAATTAACAAAGTAGTCATCATACATTCTGGAAAAAAGGACAAGTAGAAGTACGCAAAAAGGGGCAATATCTTACGATATCACCCCTATTGACTTTAAAATATTTTAATTATTTATAAGTACCTCGAAATTGCATTTCCATCAGCCGCTTCCAACAAGGATACGCCCATTAAAAATTCATCTACTTTTTGAGCGCAATCCCTACCCTCTTTTATAGCCCATACTACAAGTGACTGACCCCGGCGCATATCCCCGGCTGTGAAAATCTTAGATATATTAGATTGGTAACTTTTTTCAGTGGCTCTCACATTACCTCTATCATCCAATTCCAGTTCTAATTCGCTGATTAAACCTTCATGTTGCGGATGTAAGAAACCCATTGCTAATAAAGCAAGTTCACACGGCACTTTTCTTTCACTACCTTTTACCTCCACAAACTGGGCAGGCCTGTTATCCTGAATTTTCCATTCCAAATCTACCATTCTGATTGCTTTTAGATTACCCTTTTCATCACCAATAAATTCTTTGGTAGCAACAGCCCATTTACGATCGCAACCTTCTTCATGCGAAGAAGTTGTTTTAAGTATCATTGGATAAGTAGGCCAAGGCATATAATCAGCTCTCTCAGCTGGTGGTTTTGGTAATAATTCAAATTGAGTTACTGAAACTGCTTTATGCCTGTTTGAAGTACCTACACAATCGCTTCCTGTATCACCACCACCAATAACTACAACATTTTTACCAGTAGCCATTATGTCGCTTTCATTAAATGAAGTTGCAGAAACTCTTTTATTTTGCTGAGTTAAAAACTCCATTGCAAAATGAACGCCGTTTAAGTTACGTCCGGGGATATCAAGATTTCTTGGAATGGTGGACCCTCCGGTAAGTACAATTGCCTGGTATTCTCTAAGTAAATCGCTAATACTGATATTAGTGCCAACATTAGCATTACATTTAAATACCACTCCTTCTTCCTCCATTAATTTAATTCTTCTGTCAATCACCCACTTTTCAAGTTTAAAATCAGGTATACCGTATCTTAATAATCCTCCGGGTTTATCGTCACGCTCAAAAACTGTTACACTATGACCAACAAGGTTTAGCTGAGCAGCAGCGGCTAAACCGGCAGGGCCACTCCCAACTACCGCTATTTTTTTACCGGTACGAGGTATTTGTTTTTGTGCCTGCACATAGCCTTTATCAAATGCTATTTCAATTATATGTCTTTCAATTTCTTCAATTGCAATGGCAGGCTGATTGATTCCCAAAACACAGGAAGTTTCACAAGGAGCAGGACAAATTCTGCCAGTGAACTCAGGAAAATTATTTGTAGACGAAAGAATATCGTATGCTTCTTTCCAGCTTTTACGATACACTGCATCATTAAATTCAGGGATAACATTGCCTAAAGGGCACCCATTGTGACAAAATGGTATACCACAATCCATGCATCTTGCAGATTGTTGATTTAGTTTTTCATCCGTATACCTGTTAATAAACTCTTTATAATCGTTTACTCTTTCCTGAGTAGGGCGTTTAGTTGGAAGTTCTCTCGTATGCTCTAAAAAGCCGGTTGGTTTTCCCATAAAAATTTTTATATGCTTTTCTGTTAATCCTGTTGCCGGATAAAGGGCTGCGAAATAACAGTAATTATTTAATAAAGTCGTCAGGTCAATTTATGATATTGCTATCGTTAAGACTTCAGTTCTTCTTTAGCATTGAGCTGATTTTTTGCCAATACTCGCTTATAATCTTTTGGAAATACTTTCACAAAGTTTTTTAACTGATTTTCAAAATCATCTATAACAAATTTTGCAACAGAACTACCGGTGTATTTTAAGTGATTGCTGATCATATTAAACAGCTCTTCTTTATCAGTATCCAATACCGGATCCAGATCAACCATTTCTTTGTTACAATGCTCATTGAAACTTCCTTTTACATCGTAGATATAGGCAATACCTCCACTCATACCTGCTGCAAAATTCCGCCCGGTGTCTCCTAATATCACTACTTTACCACCAGTCATGTATTCGCAACCATGATCTCCAACACCTTCAACTACAGCAACTGCGCCTGAGTTTCTTACTGCGAATCTTTCACCTGCCTTGCCCCTTATATAAGCCTGGCCATCTGTGGCTCCGTAGAAAGCAGTGTTGCCAATTATGATATTATCTTCAGGAATAAATGTTGATTTTGAAGAAGGATATACAATCAACTTGGCTCCACTTAATCCTTTTCCGAAATAATCATTTGCATCACCTTCCAGTTCCAGCGTAACACCTTTAGTATTAAATGCTCCAAAACTCTGCCCTGCTGTTCCTACAAATTTAAAGTGAATTGTTTCGTCGGGCAGCCCCACAGACTGATACCTTTTTGAAATTTCATTTGACAAAATTGTACCGGTAGTTCTATCAATATTTTTGATAGCGAAAGTACCTGTTACTTTTTTCTGTTCTTCTAATGCTGGCTTTGCCGCAGCCATTAGTTGCCAATCCAACACTTTTTCTAACTCGTGATCCTGTTTTTCGCTATTATAAAGCCCGGTGTAAATTGAAGCAGGCTCTTTGTATAAAATTGGAGATAAATCAAGATTTTTATATTTCCAATGCCCGATATTTTCTCTCATTTCGAGACAATCTACCTGGCCAACCATTTCGTTTACAGTGCGGAAACCTAACTGAGCCATAATTTCCCGGAACTCTTCTGTTAAGAATTTAAACAGGTTTACGATATAATCTGCATTCCCGGAAAAACGACTTCTTAATTCAGTATCCTGGGTAGCAATACCTACCGGGCAAGTATTTAAATGACACTTACGCATCATAATACAACCTTCAGTTACCAATGCTGCTGTTGCAACTCCCCACTCTTCTGCTCCCAGCAATGTTGCAATTGCAACATCCTTTCCTGTTTTAAGCTGGCCATCAGTTTGAAGTACTACCCTGCTACGTAACTTATTTTTTACCAGCGTTTGATGTGCCTCAGCAAGTCCTAATTCCCATGGCAAACCTGCATGCTTGATGGAACTGATAGGTGATGCTCCTGTACCACCATCATTTCCTGAAATCAATATTACATCAGCTTTTGCTTTTGCTACACCGGCTGAAATGGTGCCAACTCCTGCTTTAGAAACAAGCTTTACGTTAATACGAGCGGCCCTGTTTGCATTTTTAAGATCGTATATTAATTGTGCAAGATCTTCAATAGAATATATATCATGATGTGGAGGAGGCGATATCAATCCAACTCCTGGTGTTGCATGCCTTGTTCTGCCAATCCATTCATCTACTTTATGTCCGGGTAGTTGGCCTCCCTCGCCGGGTTTTGCTCCCTGTGCCATTTTAATTTGCAATTCATCTGCCTGTGTAAGATAATTACTGGTTACACCAAACCTGGCAGACGCAACCTGTTTGATTGCACTACGCATAGAATCACCATTTGGCAACGGAGTAAAACGTACTTCATCTTCACCACCTTCACCAGTGTTACTTTTTCCTCCAATCCTGTTCATTGCGATAGCAATGGTACTATGTGCTTCGTGAGATATAGATCCAAAACTCATTGCACCGGATGCAAAACGCTTCCAGATTAATTCTGCTGGTTCTACTTCATCAATAGAAATTGATGGGCGATGGTGATTGAACTGAAACAAGCTTCTAAGTGTACAGGCTTTTTCGCCTTGCTCATTTACAAGTTTTGAATACTTTTTAAAAGTTGGATAATCATTGAGACGAGTAGAATATTGTAATAAATGTATCGTCTGCGGATTGAACAAATGGAACTCTCCTTTTCGCTTCCATTGATAAAGGCCTCCCACAGGTAACCGATCTACAGGAATTTGCTTTTTAGGGAATGCAAATGCATGTTTGGCCAGACTTTCTTTTGCAATTTCATCCAGGCCTAAACCTTCTATTCGTGAAATAGCTCCTGTAAAATATTTATCTACCACTGATTTATTAATTCCTATTATTTCAAAAATCTGGGCACCCTGGTATGATTGCAAGGTGGAGATACCCATTTTTGAAAACACTTTTAACAAACCGTCATTAACAGCTTTTGTATAGTTCTTCTTTAAATGATCAACATCAAGATCTGTCTGAAGCCTGCCATTCAACTTCATATCCCGAATACTTGAAAGTGCCAGATATGGGTTAATGGCAGTTGCGCCGAAACCAATTAAACATGCAAAATGATGGACTTCCCAAACATTTCCGGCTTCAACAACGATACCAACACAACCTCTCAATCCTCTCCGAATAAGGTGATGGTGAACGGCGGCCGTAGCAAGTAAAGATGGAATGGGTGCATGATCAGAATCTATGGATCTATCCGTTAAAATTAACACTTCAAATCCATCTTCGGCTGCATCCACTGCATAACGGCATAACCTATCCAAACCCTTTTTCAAAGAATCCGGTTTGCCATCTGCACGATAATACATCTGCAAGGTTTTAGCCTGGAAAATACCTGTATCAATACTCCTGATTTTTTCTAATTCGTAATTAGATAAAACCGGGTGATTTAAGGCAACCGTATGGCAACTTAAAGGATCTTCATTCAAAAGATTTCCGTTATTTCCTACAAAAGTAGCAAGTGACATTACTAACCGCTCCCTGATAGGATCGATTGGAGGATTGGTAACCTGTGCAAATAACTGTTTGAAATAAGACGTCAGATGCTGAGGTTCATCACTTAAAACTGCTAAAGGAACATCGGTGCCCATTGACCCCAAAGGTTCTTTACCATCCAGCGCCATCGGTGCAATGATTTCATCCAGATCTTCTGTAGTATACCCAAATGCTTTTTGATATTTAAATATTTGATCGCTTTCCAGGTGCGTAAATAATACCCTTGGCTCAGGTAACTCTTCTAACCTGATTTTATATTTATTTAACCAGTCAGCATAAGGTTTTTGAGCACAAATGGCACCCTTTAATTCATCGTCACTAATAATTCTCCCCTGCTCCATATCCACTACAAACATCTTTCCTGGCTGTAGTCTTCCATTCTCCTTTATCAAAGCAGGATCAACAGGAAGTGCACCTGTTTCTGATGCCATAATTACTCTGTCATCAGTAGTAACGCAATAACGTGAAGGACGAAGTCCGTTTCTGTCCAATGTGGCACCAATAATTTTTCCATCAGTAAATGAAATGGAAGCCGGGCCATCCCATGGTTCTATCAGCGATGCATGAAATTCATAAAAAGCCTTTTTTACAGGATCCATGCGATCATCACCATCCCATGCTTCGGGTATCAGCATCATCATAACATGTGGTAATGACCGACCGGTAAGTGCCAATAATTCAATCATATTATCAAGACATTCAGAATCGGACTGTGCTCCTGTAATCAATGGTAAAACCATCTCCATTTCTTCTTTGCTGAAGAAGGGAGATTCAAAACCTTTTTCGCTGGCTTTTAACCAGTTAAGGTTGCCCTGTAACGTATTAATTTCTCCATTGTGGGCAATATATCTGAATGGTTGAGCCAGTTTCCATGAAGGAAATGTATTGGTTGCAAAACGAGAATGCACAAGGCCAAAAGCAGATACAACCCTTTTATTATTCAGATCGGGGAAATAATGCCGTACCTGCATACTTGTAAGTTGCCCTTTATAAACAACCGTTTTAAAAGAAAGAGAAGCTATGTAAAACCCGATGGCATCTTTACGTACCGTATTATTGATAAGATGTGTGGAATATTTACGCAACACAAATAATTTTCTTTCGAAATCCATCGGGTTGCTAATATGATCCGGACAAGCAATAAACACCTGCTCCATTACTGGTTCAACAGATAAGGCTGTCGGACCAATATCATTTGTATTTACCGGAACGCTACGGTAAGTCAAAATTTCTAATCCCAGCTTTTCTGCTGCACGGTTAAAAATATCCCTGCATTCTTCTCTTAACTTAATCTCTTTAGGGAAGAAAATTACACCAACTGCATATTTACCATAAGCAGGTAAATGAACACCCAGTTTAACACACTCATCAAAGAAGAATTCGTGCGGTATTTGTAAGAAAATACCGGCGCCGTCTCCTGTATTGGTTTCGCAACCACAGGCTCCACGATGTTCCATATTCTCCAGAATGGTTAATGCATCTGAAATGTGTTGGTGAGATTTATTGCCTTTGATACTGGCAACGAACCCAATACCACATGCGTCGTGCTCAAATTGCGGATCGTACAATCCTAAATTTTCTTTCATAAATTATTTATTTTTTGCAACTGAATACACAGGTTTATACGGATTTTATTCTTTCATTAATAACAGCCCACTGTGTAATGTGACCGTTATGGATAGCAAATTATCGTTCAGTGCATTCTCTTACACGAGGTAACCAAATACGTTGTCGTTCTTATTAAGCTCGGTAAAGTTAATCTGGTATTTATTCAAATTCTCTAATAATTTCTTATAGTCTTCCTTTTTTTTCAACTCTATTCCTACCAATGCAGGTCCCGTTTCTTTGTTATGCTTTTGCATATATTCAAAACGGGTAATATCATCCTGCGGCCCAAGTACATGATTTACAAACTCTTTTAGTGCCCCTGGCCTTTGTGCAAAACGTACTAAAAAATAGTGTTTCAAACCTTCATATTGCAGGGAACGTTCCTTAATTTCCTGCATACGATCAATGTCATTATTTCCCCCACCGATTATACAAACTACATTTTTACCTTTGATTTGCTCCGCATAATTATCTAAACCTGCAATTGCCAAAGCTCCGGCAGGTTCTACTACTATTGCATCTTCATTGTACAATTTTAAAATGGTGCTGCAAATTTTGCCCTCCGGTACTAAATGCATATCATCCAGTACATTTTTACATATTGAAAAGGTAATTTCTCCTACCTTTTTTACTGCTGCACCATCTACAAACCGTTCAATATTTTCAAGCATTACCGGGTGACCGGCTTTTAAGGCTTCATACATACTGGGTGCCCCTTCCGGCTCTAACCCTATAATTTTTGTTTTAGGCGAAAATTCTTTAAAATAACAACCAACACCTGCACTTAATCCGCCACCACCGACTGGGATAAAAACAAAATCCACATCGGGCTCATCTGCCAGTATTTCAATCGCCATAGTACCCTGACCTTCAATAATTCTCAAGTCATCAAAAGGAGGGATAAATGTCATATTATTTTCTGCCGTAAACATTTTTGCGGCTGCCGCACAATCATCAAAAGTGTCACCAACCAGCTTGATTTCCACCCATTCTTCACCAAACATTTTTGTTTGACTTATTTTTTGATTCGGTGTAATAACCGGCATGAAAATAACACCCTTCAATTTAAGCCTTTTACAGCTATATGCAAAACCCTGCGCATGGTTGCCTGCACTTGCACACACTACTCCATTTTGTAATTGTTCCTGTGGAAGACTGCTCATCATATTGTAAGCACCCCGTATTTTGTAGGAACGAACTACTTGAAGATCTTCTCTTTTCAGGAAAATATTACACTGAAACTGCCTGCTTAAATTATGGTTGAACATCAACGGAGTTCTGCTAATAACTTTTTTAAGCCGGGTTGCGGCTGTAAAAAAGTCTAATCCGTAGGCCGCAGAAGTAGAGCTCTTCAACGATGCCTGCAAATCCCGGCCATCTTCTAAAGGCAATAATTCTTCCACTTCCTGGTTTCGAATATTATTTAAACTAGTTGTATTGCTCATTCATGTTATTGTTAAAAAGCCACCGCTGCGTCACCCAATAAATCCCTGGTAGATTGGATACTAACTGCCCGGTGCTATTGCTTTCATTTCTGTCATCGCTTGTCTGAGTTCTGACCCAACTAATTCAATCGGGTGAAAACGAATGACTTCATTTACTACTATCAGCGTTTTATTATCTACTCCGGTATCTTTTCCGGTATTTGAATTTTTTCCAATAATATCTGTGTCAACTTTTTTCATAAAATCGGCCAACAATGGCTTACATGCATGATCAAAAAGATAACAACCATATTCCGCAGTGTCTGAAATTACCCGATTCATTTCAAACAATTTTTTACGTGCAATAGTGTTCGCAATTAATGGGGTTTCATGTAATGACTCATAATATGCAGACTCTTCTTTAATTCCTGCTTCAACCATTGTTTCAAAAGCCAGTTCCACACCTGCCCTTACAAAAGCCACCATCAATAATCCATTATCAAAATATTCTTGCTCAGCTATTTTAACATCCCCTGCAGGTGTTTTTTCAAAAGCCGTTTCGCCGGTTGCTGCACGCCATGTCAATAAGTTTTTATCGTCATTTGCCCAATCTTCCATCATAGTTTTTGAAAACTCACCACTCATAATATCGTCCTGGTGTTTTTGAAATAACGGACGCATAATATCTTTTAACTCTTCAGACAATTGGAATGCTTTAATTTTTGCAGGGTTAGATAACCTATCCATCATAGCCGTAATACCTCCCTGCTTTAATGCCTCCGTTATTACTTCCCATCCGTATTGAACCAGTTTTGATGCATAGCCTGCATCAATTCCTTTTTCAATCATTTTATCAAAACTTAAAATAGAACCAGTTTGTAATAACCCACATAGAATGGTTTGTTCTCCCATCAAATCTGATTTTACTTCAGCAACAAATGAAGATTTTAAAACACCTGCTTTGTGGCCACCAGTTCCAACGCAATATGCTTTTGCATAAGCCAACCCTTTACCTTCCGGATCGTTTTCAGGATGTACCGCAATTAATGTAGGCACACCAAATCCACGAACATATTCAGCTCTTACTTCAGACCCCGGGCATTTAGGAGCAACCATTATAACCGTAATATCTTTCCGGATTTGCATGCCTTCTTCTACAATGTTGAACCCATGCGAATAAGATAAAGTAGCACTCTTTTTCATCAGGGGCATTACTGCAGTAATTACTGAAGTATGTTGTTTATCTGGTGTAAGATTGATCACAAGATCTGCTGATGGAATCAGTTCTTCGTATGTACCAACTTTAAAATTATTTTCAGATGCATTCTTCCATGACTGACGCTTTGCATCAATCGCTTCCTGGCGTAATGCATAACTAATATCCAATCCAGAATCACGCATGTTTAAGCCTTGGTTAAGACCCTGGGCACCGCATCCTACGATCACAATTTTTTTTCCTTTTAGTTCGTTTATTCCGTCTGCAAATTCACTTTTGTCCATAAATTCACATACCCCTAATTGGTTTAGTTTTTCTCTTAGCGATAATGTGTTGAAATAATTAGCCATTGTTTGTATAGTTGATTGTTTAGCCCCTGACTTTTGATCAGAGAATTAGAAATTCATTTTATATTACTACCTGATTTATTAAATTTTTATTTGAATTGTATCGTTCACAATAGCCGATTTTATCGACAGTTTTATGTTACAATAGGAGCCTGTATTCCTTAGCAATTAGCATAAATTATTTACATGCTAAATACTTCCTGCTGATGCGTTAAAAACTCATTTTCTATTAATTCAACTCCCGGATCCTGCTTTTCAAATTCCTTAAGTTTGATGTGAAAACCAGAGCTTTCTTTAATAATTGCAACACGTCCGCTTCTCACAAATTCTATTAGGCCGAGTGGTTCCAACACTTTTACAAGTTTGTCAGTTTCCTCACGGTGTCCTGTAGTTTCAAAAACTGTAAAATCTTGTCGAATAGCAACTACTCTTGCACCGCATTCTCTTAACAAACGCTCTACTTTTACTTTTGCAACAATAGCATCTGTCGACACTTTATACAAAGCCATCTCCTGCCAAACCACTTCTTCTTCGGTATTGTAATAAACCTTTAATACTTCAACCTGCTTTTCAATCTGGCGGCAAACCTTGCGTACTACTTCTTCGGCTTCGTCTATTAAAATTGTAAAACGGTGAATGCCTTCAATCTCAGATGGAGAGGTATTCATGCTATCAATGTTAATTTTTCTCCTGGAAAAAATGATAGCAATCCGGTTAAGTAAACCAATCTGGTTTTCTGTATAAACTGTTATGGTGAATTCCTTTTTCATGTTTTTATTTTTAACCAACAGGTTTAAAAAACTACTTCTATTAATAAATTATGACAATCTTATTTCTGCAACACTACAACCCTGTGGCACCATTGGAAATACATTATTTTCTTTACCAACCATTACCTCCAGCAAGTAAGATGCATCATGATCCAACATTTGCTTCAAACCATTTTTCAAATCTTCACGCTTCGAAATTTTCTGTCCTTCAATACCATACCCTTTCGCCACCATTATGTAATCGGGGCTGGCAATGTCTACGAAAGAATAACGCTTGTCATGAAACAATTGCTGCCATTGCCTTACCATTCCTAAAAACTGGTTGTTAAGAATCAGGATCTTTACATTAACCCCGGTTTGCATAATTGTTCCTAATTCCTGGATGGTCATCTGTACACCTCCGTCGCCAATAACAGCCACCACTGTGCGATGAGGAGCTCCGTATTTTGCACCGATTGCTGCCGGTAATGCAAAACCCATTGTGCCTGCACCTCCGGAAGTGATATTACTTTTACTTTCATTGAAACGGGCATACCTGCATGCTACCATTTGGTGCTGCCCCACATCTGTTACAATAATTGCATCGCCATTGGTAAGTTCATTCAACAGATTGATTACTTCACCCATTGTTAATTCATCGGTTGTTGGGTGTAATTCATTGTCAATAACTTTTTCAACTTCCTGCCTGGTAAAATCATTGAACTTAGCCAACCATTCTGTATGTTTTTTTTCCGTAATCAACTTTGTAAGCATTGGAAGTGTTTCCTTACAATCGCCCCAAACTGGTACAGTGCTCTTTACATTTTTATCAATTTCAGCTGGATCAATATCCAGGTGAATCACCTGGGCTTGTTTGGCATATTTATCCAGTCGGCCGGTAACGCGGTCATCAAAACGCATTCCTATAGCAATTAATACATCACACTCATTGGTTAAAACATTGGGACCATAATTACCATGCATTCCCAGCATACCTACATTCTGTGGATGATCTGTTGGCAGTGCGCTTAATCCAAGAATAGTCCATGCTGCTGGCAAGCCACCTTTTTCTATAAACGCTTTAAATTCATTTTCTGCTTTTCCCAGGATAATTCCTTGTCCGAAAATCACGAATGGTTTTTTGGCGTCGTTGATTAACTGTGCTGCCTGTTCAATATATTCTTTACGAACAATTGGCTTTGGCCTGTAGCTACGTATGTGGGTGCATTTTGTATAACCCTCGTATTCGAATTTTTGTAATTGGGCATTTTTAGTAATGTCAATTAAAACCGGGCCAGGACGACCAGTGCCGGCTATATAAAAAGCCTTTGCTAAAATCATCGGAATTTCTTTAGCATCGGTTACCTGGTAATTCCATTTTGTAACAGGAGTGGTTATATTGATCACATCTACTTCCTGAAATGCATCAGTACCTAGTAAATGTGCGTATACCTGTCCGGTAATACAAACCAGTGGGGTGCTATCAATCATTGCGTCTGCCAATCCGGTAACGAGGTTGGTTGCACCGGGGCCACTTGTTGCAAACACTACACCTACCTTGCCACTACTTCTTGCGTAACCTTGTGCTGCGTGAATGCCTCCCTGTTCGTGCCGAACCAAAATGTGTTTTAACCTGTCATGATAGTCGTACAAGGAATCATAAATTGGCATAATAGCTCCACCGGGATAACCAAAGATGGTATCTACACCTTCAGCGACAAATGCGTCCAATACGGCCTGTGATCCTGCTATTTCTTCGCCTGCACCCTGAGATTTTTTGGTTTCAGCCGCTGCATTATTCAGCGCTGTTTGTTTATCAATAATATCTACTGCTTCCATTACTTTTTATTTAGAAGTTACTCTATGTTTTAGATTTATTCTTCGAATGTTTAATCAATCGTGTTCCGCAAAAAGTGTTACCAAATGGCTGTGATTTTTTTATTCATCTGTTACACAACCTTCGCTGGCATCTTTCACAAACTTTGCGTATTTAAACAATACACCATTTTTTGCTTTCAATTGCGGTTGCTGCCATTCAGCTCTTCTCTTTGCAATTTCTTCTTCCGGAACTTTTAAAGTCATTTTTTTAGTGGCAACATTTAATTCAATAATATCATCATCTTTTACTAAACCTATCAAACCACCATCGAATGCCTCAGGAGTAATGTGACCGACGACAAAACCGTGTGTTCCGCCACTAAATCTTCCATCAGTAATTAGTGCTACGCTTTTTCCCAAACCAGCGCCAATGATTGCTGAAGTTGGTTTTAGCATTTCAGGCATACCTGGTGCACCTCTGGGACCAACATGTGTAATCACCACAACATCGCCCGATTTTATTTTACCTGAATTGATACCATTTATTAATTCAAACTCCCCATTAAAAACTCTTGCAGGTCCTTCAAACAATTCACCTTCTTTACCGGAAATTTTTGCTACGCTTCCTTTTTCAGCAAGATTACCGTACAATATTTGTAAATGGCCCGTTGCTTTAATTGGCTCAGCCAATGGAAAAATAATTTTTTGCTCATCAAAATTTAAATCCGGAACATCCTTTAAATTTTCTGCCACTGTTTTGCCGGTTACAGTCAAACAATCACCATGTAGCATACCTTCTTTTAAAAGATATTTCATAACAGCTGGTACACCGCCAATATTGTGCAAATCTTCCATCAGGTATTTTCCGCTAGGTTTTAAATCTGCCAGCACGGGAGTTTTATCGCTGATTACCTGGAAATCGTTTTGTGTAAATTGAATGCCTACACTTTTCGCTATTGCAATAATGTGTAAGACAGCATTGGTACTTCCGCCTAAAACCATGATGATGGTAACCGCGTTTTCAAATGCCTTGCGTGTCATAATATCAGCAGGCTTAATATCATTCTCCAATAAATAACGGATAGCCTTACCCGCATTTAAGCATTCCATTTTTTTCTCGTCACTTAATGCAGGATTGCTGGAAGAATAGGGTAAACTCATACCGAGTGCTTCAATTGCACTACTCATTGTGTTAGCAGTGTACATTCCGCCGCAAGCACCTGCTCCGGGGCAACTATTCATCACTATCCCTTTGAAATCTGCTTCATCAATTGTGCCTGCAATTTTTTGTCCCAGTGCCTCAAAAGCTGAAACTATGTTGAGATCTTTTCCTTTGTAATGGCCGGGTGCAATTGACCCTCCATAAACCATAATAGCCGGACGATTTAAACGGCCCATTGCCATCAACGACCCCGGCATATTTTTATCGCAACCCGGAATAGCAATCAGTGCATCATAATATTGTGCTCCACAAACTGTTTCAATAGAGTCCGCAATAATATCACGACTTACCAATGAATACCGCATTCCTGGTGTTCCATTACTCATGCCATCGCTTACACCAATTGTATTAAAGATTAGGCCCACAAGATCATTGTTCCACACACCTTCCTTTACCAATACTGCAAGGTCATTCAGGTGCATATTGCAGGTATTACCATCATAGCCCATACTTACTACTCCTACCTGAGCTTTTGCAAGGTCATTATCTGTTAATCCAATGCCATAAAACATGGCTTGAGCCGCAGGTTGAGTTATATCCTGGGTGATGGTTTTGCTATATTTATTTAATTCCATTATAATGCTGCTAATGTTTGTTTATATTCCTTTTCGATTACTTTATTTTTATACGCATCCTGAATTACTTTACCCAAGGTATCTTTCCAATTTGTTTTGAAAACGACGTCGTCCAAACTTTCCCAGCCAATTACTTCAGCAGCCGTGCCACAAAAAAATGCGGCATCTGCAGTTTTTAATTCATCAACTGAAATAACTTTTTCTGTCACTGTTATTCCAAGCTCTTTACATATTTCAATTACTGTTGCCCTTGTAATGCCAGGTAATATCTGGCCGGTAGCAGGAGTAAATAATTGTCCGTCTTTTTCATAAAAAACATTTGCTCCGGGACCTTCTGCTACATTACCTTTCATGTCTGTCAATAACGCTTCATCAAAACCTTTTGCCTTTGCTTCCTGGCTTGCAAGAATTGAATTGACATAATGACCCGAAGCTTTGGCCTCAATTTTAAATCCTTTAGGGTTGGGCCTTTGAAAGGAAGATGTCATAACCCGCAATAATTTCTCACCAAGAAATGGTTGCATTTCCCAGGCCTGAATGGTGATATGTGAGCTAGTATTTTCAATAAAACTCATGTTGGCCGGAGCAAAAACAAGGGGGCGTATATACGCATCCTGTAAGTCATTTCTTTTTAGCACATCATAAGTAGCGGCTATCAATTCTTCGGTACTCCAGTGATAAGGAAGGTTGAGTGCAGCAGCAGAATTTTTCAGTCTTTCATAATGTTCTTCTGCCTTAAATATTTTAGTTGCTCCGGTATGCGTTTTGTAAGAACGAATTCCTTCAAACACGCTATACCCATAGTGCAACGATTGACTATAAAGATCAGTTTTTGCCTCTGAAGCTTTTACCAGTACCCCATCGAGGTACAGTATTGTATTTTCATTATAATAGCTTGCCATTTTTTATTTATTTGCCTGCCTGCATTTTAAATGCAAGCATAAAAAAACCCGCCTTTTTCGGAGGCGGGTCTTTTTTTATTAGTAATTAATTTTAATAAGTAAGTATTCCTCCTCCATGAGTAACAGGTATAATAATGACTACGACAATAATAAGTATTACTGCTGCTTTTTTGATGCCATTAAATAATTTGCTGTTCAACATAAAGAAGTGTTGTATTGCAAATATACCAGTCAACATTTAAAAAACAAAGAACTATTTTGAACAGGGGTATATGTAAAATTATGGCAATTGGTTCCGGTCGGTGAGGACACCGACCCGGGCT
>JBDUEK010000066.1:0-33020 GCA_040002495.1 Ferruginibacter sp. | reverse complement strand
AATATATTACAACTGCTCCATTTAACTTCAGCACCCAAGGCCGTTAAGGTTTCAATTAAAACCGCGGTTTGAATGGTCATGTGTAAACAACCAGCAATACGAGCGCCTTTTAAAGGTTGGCTTGGTCCGTACTCTTCTCTGAGAGCCATTAAACCCGGCATTTCTGCTTCAGCTAAACGAATTTCTTTGCGGCCCCAATCTGCAAGGGCTATGTCAGCCACTTTATTTTTGAGGCTGAAATCGATGGAATGTTCTGTGATAGTAGACATAATATTAAAATTGATTGAGCCGTAAAGATACAATCGCAGCATAAAATTCTAAACACTTATGAAACTTTAGGAGATAAAAATATTAAAAGCTAATTTTAAAGGAAATAATCCTTTTAAGCGATGGCTAAACTTCCTCAAAAAGACGATTCAACTATACCCGCAATGGAACTGGATTCCAAAGACCTTTCCATATTACACCTGCTGCAAAAAAATGCCCGGATAACGGTGAAGGAAATTGCCGATAAAGTACACCTGAGCACTACGCCGGTTCACGAACGCATTAAACGAATGGAAGCCAGCGGCGTGATAAAACAATACGCCACCTTGCTGGATCATACCAAAATAAACAAAGGCCTGATGGTGATTTGTTATGTATCGCTGAAAGAGCACAGTAAAAATTCAGGCTTAAAATTTATAGAAGCGATGCAAGTGTTGAATGAGGTGATTGAATGTTACAGTATTTCCGGCGAGTTTGATTTTATGCTGAAAGTAGTGAGCGAAGACATGAATGATTACTACGATTTTCATGTTAACAAACTAAGCCAGATAGAAAATATGGGCCATGTGCAGAGCGTGTTTGTAATGGGGATTATTAAGCAAACGCATCAATTGGTTTAGCCCCCGGCCCCTGAAGGGGAGAAAATGCAGCCCCCGGCCCCTGAAGGGGAGAAAATGCATGGCCCCCGGCCCCGAAGGGGAGGAAACGCATAGTTGTTCAATTAGGAAATTTATTTGAAAAGGGAAGCGTTTGTGTTTAGGGTCTTTTAATTTTTTTTGCCGGACAGTTGTATTTCAATTTGGCTTCGGTGGCGTCGCACCCTTTTACAGTGGTTTTTCAATGGGCATTTTTTGCGACATCTGATAATGTCACCATTTCAGGGTTCTGCAAACTTTTTAAACTTTATTACAATGGTATCAACTATCCTTGTTTTGTTTTTGCTTTAAGTCAAAGTTTTTTTGCCCTGTATCTTTTTTAGTCAAATAAACGTCAACTTTATGAAAGGTAAATGTTATCACTCCCAAAAAAACGCCACTCATAAGACAAATAATTGTTGAGTTTGTAATTATTCTTGACAAAGTTGAATCTCTATAAAATACCTGGGCAACATTGCCCAATTTGTTATATTGATAGGTATTAATTATGTCACCTTTAAAAACTCCATACCTTAAAAGAATTGACCAAAATATGTTTAGAATTCCAAGTATAAAGCCATTCAAGAAAAAAAATCTTAAACATTTTTTGACTAATAAAAAGGCACAAATCAAATAAATACATAACCATGATGTTGGCGTAAAAATTAAATGTGTGTAATAGTGACTAATTAACGAAAAGCAGAAGCCCAAAAGAGACAGCTTAAAAATAAGGGCCCAGTTTATTGAGATTATCTTAGTATTCACTTCAAAGTATTTGAAAGTTCAAGACGCATAACGCACAGATCTCGGATTAAAATGATTTTATTAAAAATTCAGCATAAAAAAGTGTAACAAAGTATAACACTATGCATTTCCTCCCCTTTGGGGCCGGGGGCCATTGTTACCCCGCAATCATCTTCAAAAACTCTTCCTTTTTTCTCCTGGCTACTTCAATGGTGGTGCCATCCTGCATTATAACGCGGCCGCCATTGCCTCGTAAATATTTTTGTATATAATTCAGGTTAATCAAATGCGAATTGTGTATCCTGTAAAAATGATAAGGTATCAGCATGTCTTCAAAATCCTTTAGCAACTTTGTTACCATCAATGTTTTTTCATTGTTGAAATAAATCTTGCTGTAGTTGCTGCTCGATTCTATATGCAGGATATTTTTGATGGGTATAAATTCTAATCCTTCAGATGTGGAGATAGCTATTTTATCTTCCTGTGTTCTCTTTTCATTCATCGAAGATTTTAAGATGTCAATCTTTTCTTTTGTCTGGTAATTGCGCTGCTCATTCAACCGGTCAACCGTTTGCTGTAATTCTTTTATTGCAATCGGTTTTAGTAAATAATCGAATGCTGCAATTCTAATTGCCTCAATTGCATAATGATTGTAGGCAGTGGTGAAAATGATTTCAAAATCTGCTTCGCCCAATTCTTCCAGCATGCGAAAGCCGCTCATCTTGGGCATTTCAATATCCAGAAATATTACATCCGGTTTATGATGATTGATCAGCAGAATTGCTTCTTCCGGCTTTTGAGCACTTGCGATTACCTGCACGGTGGGACAAAACTCTTCCAGTTTTTGCTGAAGGTTTTGCAGGCTGCTCAATTCATCATCTATGATAATAGCTTTAATCTTTTCCATGTTAAAGAATTTTAATTTTAACGGTTACTTTGGTTCCTTGTGGTTCTTCATCCGTGCCGTATAAATCTTCAATTATTACATCTTCAGCATCACTTAATGTGCCATTGAAAATTCTGATTCGTTTTTCAGTAATTGAAAGGCCTACACTTTTATGATGCCTTTTATTTTGTTTATTGTAAGTGGCTGCCTGTTGCCTGCCAATGCCATTGTCAGTGATTACATAAATGATATAATCGTCTTTAAGTTGGGCTGATACCCGTATTTTAGCATCAGTTCTTTCACTATGTGCAATGCCATGTTCAATGGCATTTTCAACATAGGGCTGAATTAATAACGACGGCACTTTGTAATCTCCATTGATTAGTTGAGGATCAATACAGGTTTCGTAACAAAATTTATTATTGAACCTCAGTTGCTGCAGATCAATATATAATTGCAACGCTTCCATGTCTTTGGTAAGCGGAATTACTTGCTTTAAACTGCTATCTAATATTGTTCTTATCAGGCGGGTAAATTTATTGAGATAATCACTGGCCAAACGCTTTTCGTTTTGCATCATAAAATTTTCGATGCTGTTAAGGCTGTTGAAAATAAAATGAGGATTCATCTGGGCCCTTAAAACCTTCATTTCAATCTCTGTCATTTTTTGCTTTAGTTCGGCTTCGTACCTTTCTTTTTTAGATTGATTGCTTCTGTAAATGATGATAGCAATGGCAATGGTAAGAATCAAAGACAGAAATACTGCAATCAACAATTCATTTTTAATAGCAATTCTTTTACTCTGCAATTGAGAAAGTTCCAGCAGGTGAGTATTTTCAATTTCCTTTCGCTTAATCAGCCATTCAGATTCGTTGATGATAACATTGCGTTTGTTGTTTTCAGAAAAAAGAGAATCTGCTGCCGAACGATAAACTCTGTAATATAAAAGGGAAGAGTCTTTGGAGTTTATTTCATCATACACATTTGATAATTCCTTTGCAGCATTTGAAATGCCTTCCAAAAAGCCGGTTTGCCTGGCAATGGCTAATGCTTTACCAAGTAAGGTAATCTTTTCGGCAGATGAAATTTTATCGAGGTACTGAACTTCTGCCAGGTATACCTGAAACTCATTCCGAAGATCGCCCTGAAGTTTAGCCTGGTACAAGGCAAGCTTAAAATAATAATTGGCCGAATCGAGCTTGCCGGCATGTGCATTTATTTTACCAAAACCTACATAAAACTGCGATAGAATATAACTCTCCCCAGACTTTTCGGCAAAAGGCATTCCCAGTAACAAATTTTTCTTTGCGGATTCAAACAAGTTTTCTTTCAGGTCGCATTGCTGCAATAATTCATAGTTGATAGCAACTCCACGCCATGCTTCCAGTTGAGTATTTATTTTTATAGCATCCTGTGTGTACTGCCGGCATTTGTTGTAGTCCTGCAAAGTCTTTAAATTATCGCCTATATTATTGAGCGAAACTGCTTTTAACCGCATGGCACCACATGCTTCTGCATAATCTATCGCTTTATATAATGCACGGTTACTTGCATCAAAATTTGCGGAGTTATACAGCAAAATGCCGAGGTTAATTTGTGCCAGGGATTTGCCGTAAACAAAGTTGAGACTGTCACTATAGGCCACCACTTTTTCATAAAATTCGAAAGATTTGTTTACATCCTTTTCACTTAAACGATAGCTGATACGATGGAGGTTGACGATATGTAATGAATCAATTTTTGGATGAGTCTTCGTCCAGGTTATGAGGCTGTCAATTATCTTGGTTTGCGCATGAACAGCCAGACCAACAAAAGCCAATAAGATAATAATGATCGTTTTTTTTTGCATAACCGTTGGGTAATAATAGGTTTTATTCAATTGGGTACAGGTCAGCTCTGGCCTCCTAATATCAATAGTAAATCAGTATACGGTTATGGATTTTGCTTTAGTTATTATGGCAATCTTGTTGCGTTGGGGCAATTAACAGGTTTTATTATTTCTCATTATAAAAAAATAATAACGGATTTATTTTTCATCAACTATTGATTGTACTTATGTTGTTTTATGATGATAGTAACAATTAGTGCCAATCGTTTGTTGACAAAAAAAATAAACCTATATAAATTTATTTCTCATTTGCCACTAAATTATAAAAATTAAATGGTTGGTTATGTTGGCTGCGTAGATGGTCAGAATTTAGCTATAGCCGGAACGATAAAACGTTCATATAAAGCGTAAATAAAAGTGAGATTTGGAAATTTTATTTGCCACTACATTTATACAATCGATGTGTTACTGCGGCGATGAAAATTACACGTAGGGTGCTACCCGTTAGTTGTTACATAAGCCAGGGAGGAAAAGGGCAGTTTTTTTTCAGCAATTATTGAATAGTGATTTTTATCTCAGGCGCAAAAAAGCGATGCCCCTGTTTATCGATGGCTATAATATCAAAGAAGTACAACTCTTCGCCTTTGTGTAAGCCTTCTTTAATATTTTTTTGCCATACTTCAGGTAGGGGAGTAGTGGTGAACCTGTCTGCAGCAATGTCGCTTTGCGGAACTGCCTTTCCGCTTTCTTCATCTTCTGTTACGCCTAAACGCTTGTAGACAAATTGGTAGGAAGATATGGTATAGTTTACTTTTTTATCATCGATAACATAAATGGGCTGGCTGATTAATTCGCCGGCAACGGTTGCGTTCAATGAAGCAGTGCCGGATATATTACTAATAAAAGATTTTACCAATGGCTTTTTATAACGAGCACCAACTGGTGCAGCCGGTTTAACAGGATTTTGTCCAAGTATGTTACCTGCATTCAATAACAACAACGAAAATAAAGCGGTGACCAGGTAATATTTTTTGTACATCCTGTATTATTTTTAAATTAGAACGAAAATACTGCCATATTAGTATCAATAAATGTTAATTCAATGCTGCCAGGCTTTCCTCAATCGTACGTATCCTATCCTCAGTATCAGCCTGTTTTTTGCGTTCCAGTTCTATTACTTCAGGTTTGGCGTTCTGTACAAAACGCTCGTTGCCCAGTTTCTTTTGTACGCTAAGTAAAAAGCTTTGCTGATGTTGCAAATCTTTTAACAGGTCGTTTTTTAATGTGGCACTGTCCAATTGCTTTTCTGATTCTATGTAGAATTTGTCCTTTTCAACAGCTACTACTATTGTATTGGCAACTGAATCATTGGTAAAATGGATACTTTCTGCATTCACCTGTTTACTTAAAATACTTTCAATTGCTTTATAGGCAGGCTCTGAAGCTGTTTGTATGTGAAGTTTAATGGCTTCTTTTGGTTTCAGTTGGTTTTTATTTCGGGCATCACGCAAAGATGATATTACTTGTTTCAATAATTCGCCTTCTGATAAAATTAGCGCATCTGGTAGATTAAAAGTGGTGGCTTGTCTAATACACAAATCTGTCGTTTGTTCTTTCAATAAATGAAAAACCTCTTCAGAAATAAATGGCACAAACGGATGTAACAACACCATCAATTCCTCAAAAAACAAAACTGTTTTATTATAAACCTCTGCAGCAATTTGTTGTTCAAATCCGGGCTTCACCCACTCAAGATACCAGCTACAGAAATCATCCCAAATCAATGAATAGATCGCTTTCAAAGCCTCACTCAACCTGAATTGTTTCATCAATCCATCTACTTCTGTATTTACCTGGCTAAGGCGGTTGGCAAACCAGTCGATTGCAAATTGCTGCGTTGTTAGGTTAGATTGATCACTGTCTGTTGCACCTTGTCTGGCTTCCCACATTTTCACCAGTTTCAAAGCATTCCATAATTTGTTATTAAAATTTCTACCTTGTTCCAATGCACTTTCATCAAACATCAAATCGTTACCGGCAGGCGACGAAACCAGGATGCCAAACCTTACGGCATCTGCACCATATTGTTCTATCAAGCCCAACAGGTCGGGTGAGTTGCCCAACTGCTTGCTCATCTTTCTACCCAGTTTATCTCTTACCATTCCGGTAAAATAAACATCCTTAAATGGCGGTTGTCCTGCATATTCGTAACCAGCCATTATCATCCTGGCTACCCAAAAAAAGATGATGTCCTGACCGGTAACAAGAGTTGTAGAAGGGTAGTAGTAGTTAGCTTCATCATTGCCCGGGTGACTGATCCCTTTAAAAACTTCCATCGGCCAAAGCCAGCTCGAAAACCAGGTGTCCAGTACATCTTCATCCTGTGTAAGACCTGTGTATTTATCCGCTAAATCAGGTACAGCAACTCCTATACCGGCGTAATATTTTTGATAAGCTTCAGCAGAGGTTTCTGCCACATATACATTTCCATTTGCATCATACCAGGCAGGTATACGCTGGCCCCACCAAAGCTGGCGGCTGATGCACCAATCTTTAATATTGCCCAGCCAATGACTATACGTATTTTTTGCCTTAGCCGGGTGAAACTGAATGGTATCGTCTGCAACCGAAGCCATTACTTCGGGATTGTTTTGCAGAAATTTTTCCATATCGATAAACCACTGCAACGAAAGACGATGTTCAATTACAGCGCCGGTTCTTTCACTGGTTCCAACCTGGCCTTTATATTCTTCAATTTTTTCAACCAGGTTTATTGCAGTGATATCTAAAACAATTTTTTTCCTTAGTTCAAAACGATCAACGCCAACATATGAAAGTACCAATTCTGATGGATTGTCTTCCATCAGGTCAGTGGCAACAAATTTGCCTGCTTCATCCAGTGTATCAATCACTTTCAGGTTATGCTTAGCACCCAGTATATTGTCATTCTTATCGTGTGCCGGTGTAATTTTCAAGGCACCTGTACCAAAATCGGCGGTTACATATTCATCCGCAATAATGGGTATTTTTCTGTTGATGATGGGCACCAACACTTCTTTACCAACCAGGTTAATATAGCGTTCATCTGTAGGATTTACACAAATGGCAATATCTCCTAAGATGGTTTCCGGCCTGGTAGTGGCAACACTGATGCCGCCTTTGCTGCCATCCGCAAATTTGTAACTAACATAATATAGTTTGGAATTAACATCTTTAAAAATCACTTCTTCATCACTCAATGCGGTAAGGCTCACCGGATCCCAGTTTACCATTCTTTTACCACGATAAATCAGTCCTTTTTCATGCAGGTCGGTAAATACTTTCAACACACTTTTGTAGTAATCCGGGTCCATTGTAAATGAAGTCCGGTTCCAGTCAAGGCTACAACCTAATTTTTTTAATTGTTGTAAAATGATGCCGCCATATTTTTCTTTCCATTCCCAGGCATAGGCCAGAAACTCATCTCTCGTTAGCGAAGATTTTGCAATGCCTCTTTCACGTAACATCGCTACTACTTTAGCTTCCGTGGCGATTGAAGCATGATCTGTTCCGGGAACCCAACAGGCATTTTTGCCACTCATTCTTGCACGGCGAATCAATATATCCTGGATAGTATTATTTAAGCAATGCCCCATGTGCAGCACACCCGTTACGTTTGGCGGAGGCATTACAATGGTATAAGGTTCTCTTTCATCAGGTGTGCTATTGAAATAGCCTTTGTCAAGCCAATGTTGATACCAGTTGGTTTCTACCTCTGTTGGTATATAATTCTTCGATAATTCCATAGTGCTGTCCCGGAGGAAACTGCTTTTTTGTTACTAATATGCATGTTTATTGCTATGCCTGCCCTTTGCCTTAATAACATTACAACCAGTTTAATCAAATGTTGCCTGTGTTACACAATACAAAGGTTTGGACGAGATTAGCAGATTTGCACGCTAAATGAGTGCAAATGTACGAATTGCAGGTACATTATGGAATGCACCAGCCGATCAAATAATAGAAACTATCTTCGCAGGCTCAAATAAAATATTTGCAAACTATTCATCAAAATTTACGACTTCAAAAAATAATTACGGGTATAGGAATCGTATTGTTCGTAATGAAAGTGATAGCCTGGTATTTAACCGGGTCAGTTGCAATATTGACTGATGCGCTGGAGAGTACGGTAAATGTTTTTGCCGGGTTAATAGGCGTGTATAGTTTATACATTAGTTCGAAACCAAAAGATAAAAATCATCCCTATGGCCATGGAAAAGCAGAGTTTATTTCTGCAGCGGTAGAAGGTTCGTTGGTATTGATTGCCGGGCTAATCATTATTTATGAAGCCATTAATAATTTGATTCATCCGCATACAATACAAAAGTTGGATGATGGAATATGGCTGGTTGCAATTACCGGAATTATTAATTATGCAGCTGGTTTTGTTTGTATAAAAACCGGCAAAAAAAATAATTCACTGGCGTTGGTTGCCAGCGGAAAACATTTGCAAACAGATACTTATTCCACTATTGGTATTGTGGTTGGTTTGTTATTGTTGTTGTATTTTAAACTTTGGTGGATAGATAGTGCAGTAGCTATTGTATTTGCATTCATTATCATGTTTACGGGATATCGTATTATCAAGAGTTCTGTAGCAGGTATTATGGATGAAGCCGATGTAGATCTGTTGAAAAAGATTGTAGAGATGTTAAATGAAAACAGGCGTGATAACTGGATAGATTTGCATAACGTTCGTATCATTAAATATGGTGGTATGCTGCATCTGGACTGTCACCTGACAGTACCCTGGTACATGAATGTAAGGGAAGCACATGCAGAGAAAGATGCTTTGTCAAAATTGGTTAAGGAAGCCTATGGCGAATCGATCGAACTATTTGTTCACAACGATCCTTGCCTTGATTTCAGTTGCCATATCTGTAGTAAAAGAGATTGTGCAGTAAGGCAACATCCACAGAAGAAACGGATTGAATGGACCATCGAAAATATTTCAACGGACACAAAACACAAGCTGTGAGTAAATATGAAATATTAAATATGAGTTATGAAATGTGTACAGCATACGTCTCCGGTATAGCTTGACTATGGGTATGATAGGTAATAATTTCAAAGTATTTGATCTGAAAAATTTAATAATTCATAACTCATATTTCATATTTATATCTCCCTTTTTCCTTTTTTAGTTGTAATAATGATGCTTCTAATAATTTTTAACAGTTCTGTTGCATCCTTTTCAATAGATCCAAATTCCTTTTGATTCAAATAGTTTGTTGCTTTTAATAGTTCAAGCCAATATAAAGTTTCCGCTACTTCTTTTTGAGCTATGCCCATTTTATGAATAAAGTCATTTTTACTTTCTGCATTGTGTGCCTCTCTAACATTTGCTCCAACCGAAGTACCACATCGCAATAACTGCTTGCTGATCACAAACTCTTTGCTGTGCTCACTTAATAATTTATAAAGTCTCACAATTCTTACGGCAAATGCAAATGATTTGGTAATGATGACGTTTTCATTTATACTCATCTTCAACGGATTTACAAATAATTATTTATCCAGTCTTTTACATCCTACAAAAAGCCCCAATGGAACAAACAACTAAACAATGATCAAGTCAAAAGCTGTAACACATTTCATAACTCATATTTCATAATTCATATTTAATCATTCATATTTAGCTAACTTCCTTCAAATAACTTCGCTACTCCAAACGCTGCAGCAGCGGCCATTGCACCAATCATTGTTACACGAAAAGCACCGGACCAGGGGTTAACGCCTGTCATTTTGCTTTTAAAATAACCAAATACAAATAAGCATATCAATGTAGCAATTACGGATATTTTTAATGCTTCAGTAGAATCATCAATAAAAAAATAAGGACTTAAGGGAATGATGCCTCCTGCAATATAGGAGAGGCCGATATTCAACGCACTTTTAGTGGCCCGCTTTGGATCCGGTTTTTCAAGACCCAATTCGTATTTCATCATAAAGTTCACCCAACGATCTTTATCACGAGCAATTTCTTCGGTAGCCTGCTCCTGTAAAGCAGGGCTTAAACCAATATTGGCAAAAAATTCTTTTGTTTCGCTGATCTCTACCTCACGTAAATTTTCAACCTCATTGTACTCTCTTTTTATTTCACTTGTATAATGGTCCTGTTCGGTTTTACCAGATAAATATCCACCTAAACCCATGGCGATACTTCCTGCGCAAATTTCAGCAATACCGGCAATCACAATAATATTACTGCTCGAAACTGCACCACTTAAGCCTGCAGCCAACGCAAAAGGAACCGTTAATCCATCGCTCATTCCAATAACTATATCCCGCAAAAAATCGGTGCTTCTTAAATGCATTTCTTCATGACCGTGATGCAGGTGAGTATCCATAGAAATTATTTATCTATACGAAGTTAATGTTATAAGTTGTAGCGCATGAATATACAAGAATGATGAGGCTGTAGATATTTTATTCACCAAGTGTAGCCAGGCTTTTTTCAATTATCCCTACACATTCCATTACTTGTTCTTTCGTAATTACCAATGGTGGTGCAAATCGTATTTTATCGCCGTGTGTTGGTTTTGCCAACAGCCCGTTTTCTTTCAAAGTTAAACAAAGGTCCCAGGCCGCTTCGGGGTTTTTGTGTTTAATAACGATGGCATTCAGCAGGCCTCTGCCTCTAACCAATGACACAAAAGGAGAATTTAACTTCCGGATTTCACTGCGAAATAATTCACCCAATGCTGCTGCATTTTCTGCCATGTTTTCTTCTTTTAAAACCTGCATTGCTGTAATTGCAACTGCACAAGCCAATGGATTACCGCCATAAGTGCTACCATGTTCGCCTGGCTTAATCGTCATCATTATTTCATCATCACATAGTACTGCACTTACCGGCAAAATGCCTCCGCTCAATGCCTTACCAAGTATCAACATATCCGGACGAACTTTTTCATGATCAACTGCCAGCATCGTTCCGGTACGGGCAAGCCCCGATTGAATTTCATCTGCAATCATCAATACATTATATTCAGTACAAAGGTTTCTTATGCCAGTGTAATAACCCTCGTCTGGTACCATTACTCCTGCTTCTCCCTGTATTGGTTCAAATAAAAAGCCAGCAACATTTTTATCCTGGAAAGCCTTTTCAAGTGAAGCCAGGTCGTTGTATGGCACCGCCTCGTAGCCCGGTAAAAATGGCCCAAAATTATGGCGGGCCAACTCATCCGTACTAAATGAAATTACATTGATCGTTCTGCCATGAAAGTTCTCTGTACATACAATCACTTTTGCCATATTGCTGCTAATTCCTTTTACTTCGTAGGCCCATTTTCTACACAGTTTTATGGCCGTTTCCACAGCTTCCACACCCGTATTCATTGGTAATACTTTATCATAACCAAATAATTCAGTCATGAATTTTTCATACTCGCCCAGGAGGTTGCTATAAAATGCCCTGCTGGTTAAAGTAAGTTGCTGCGCTTGTTTTACCAGAGATGCAACAATCTTTGGATGGCAATGTCCCTGGTTTACTGCAGAATATCCACTCAGGAAATCATAATATCTTTTGCCATCCACATCATATAAAAAAACACCTTCACCACGCTCCAGCACAACAGGAAGCGGATGATAATTGTGTGCGCCATATTTATCTTCGAGATCAATGTATTGTTGAGTATTGGCCGTTAGGTCTATAGTAGATTGCATAATGCTGAATTGTAATTGTAAATTAATTTGATAAAATAATTGACCAATGTCAATTAAGGATATTTAGGAAAATTGATAGTTATTTATTCCACCCTGTAGAAAGGGTGGTGCCTAAGCGGTGAACTTAGTGATTCAGCAAATCGAGGTTGCTGCTGAGGAATGGTGATATGGTAGAAATTAGTTTGATGTTGTCTGCTTTGTTGCAAGATATAAAAAACTTAAGAATTTAACGTTAAAAAGAAAGTCTGTCAATTTTTAAGCATCTATTTTGTTCAATTATTTATAATCAAATCTTGTTTGATGTCAATGCGGTTTAGAGCTTTATCTAAAGACAAGGATATAAAATAATTGCTTAAAAAATCAACTTATATAAACCTGATAGAGAGTGAAAATTTCCCAGGGATTCGGCTTTTGAAAATTGCCCAATCCCTGAAGATCGAAATTATAAATCAAATTTTATCCCCTGCGCCAATGGCAGTTTATCAGTATAGTTGATGGTATTGGTTTGCCTGCGCATGTACACTTTCCAGGCATCGCTGCCGCTTTCCCTGCCACCGCCGGTTTCTTTTTCGCCTCCAAATGCTCCACCAATTTCTGCACCGGATGTACCGATGTTTACATTTGCAATGCCACAGTCGCTACCGGTTTGAGATAAGAATTTTTCAGCCTCTCTTAAATTATTTGTCATGATGGCGGAAGATAAACCCTGTGGTACTCCATTTTGCAAAGCAATGGCTTCTTCAAGCGTTTTATATTTCATGATGTATAAAATAGGAGCGAAGGTTTCATGTTGCACAATTGCATAATCGTTTTTTACTTCCGCTATACATGGGTTTATATAACAACCACTTTCAAAACCTTTGCCTTTTAGCACGCCACCTTCTACAATAAAATTGCCGCCTTCAGCTTTACATTTTTCAATGGCATCCAGGTACATGGTAACGGCATCGGTATCAATTACCGGCCCTACGTGATTCTTTTCATTCAACGGATCACCAATTTTTAACTGGCTGTATGCGTGTACTAGTTTTTCTTTGAATTTATTATAAACTTTTTCATGAATAATTAACCGGCGGGTAGACGTACAACGTTGCCCGGCCGTGCCCACTGCGCCAAAAGCTGCACCAATCAATGCCATGTCGAGGTCGGCATCTTTGGTAATGATGATGGCATTGTTGCCACCTAGTTCCAATAAACTTTTACCCAGGCGTTGAGCTACGGCTGTTGCCAAAGCCTTGCCCATACGGGTGCTTCCGGTGGCTGAAACAAGCGGTATCCTTGTATCGTTGCTCATCCATTCGCCTACTTCTCTTCCGCCAGAAATAAGGTTACAAACTCCTTCCGGCACATTGTTCTTTTTTAAAATTTTTGCGGTAATATTTTGACAGGCAATTCCACACAAAGGTGTTTTTTCGCTCGGTTTCCACACACATACATTTCCGCAAACCCATGCCAACATTGTGTTCCAGCTCCATACTGCTACAGGAAAATTAAATGCTGAAATAATACCCACAATTCCCAGCGGATGATATTGTTCATACATTCTGTGCCCCGGCCTTTCGCTGTGCATCGTTAATCCGTGAAGCTGGCGTGAAAGCCCGACTGCAAAATCACATATATCAATCATCTCCTGCACTTCGCCTAAGCCTTCCTGTAAGCTTTTACCCATTTCATAACTCACCAGTTTACCCAGGTAGTTTTTTTGAACCCGTAGTTCTTCACCAATCTGTCTAACTATGTCGCCTCTTTTCGGTGCAGGCCAATTGCGCCATTCTTTAAATGCCTCCTGTGCCGTTGCCATTACCGCTTCGTAACTTTCTTTATCTGCCGCTTTTACAGATGCAATCAATTTGCCATCAACAGGAGAATAGGAATCTAATTTTGCTCCCTTTGATGCCATCCACTTTGTTCCGGTGGAAACCCCTTTATTATTTTCTTTAATTGAAAGTGCCGGCAGAATATCGTTTGTCATAATGATAATTTATTTGGCAAGTTACGAAAATGAAAGTTGGGGTGAAGATGCAATAACAGTCTGTAATCGTTTATTATACTACATAAGGGATAAAAAAGTAAGTTAGATCTTCTGCCACTTTTAAAACAAACTTAGTAGAATCTAATCACTTTAATGGATTGACCTTATTTAAATAAATCGGAAATAATAAAAGCAGATAAGATAAGATAAGGTAATAAGGGCCAGTATATCTAATCAACAACGCTACTGAGGTGTAAGCCAAAGCTATTTATCTTGTCACAAATTTATCCATTAGACAGTATAGCACCATGTATTTAATTGGAATGCTATTCGATCTTTGGGTAAAATAAGAAGCATATCTTATCATGATACCCCTTAAAAAGAAGCAGTAAAGCCAGCACTCGTCCAACGCCTCGGCATAATACTGCCCAATAAGTCACTGTATTTAATATCGGTAATATTATTTACAGCAACGAAAACTTTTGCATTTTTACAAACGGAATAACCCAGCTTGGCATTTAGTAAAAAATAGTCTTTTGATAATGATGCATTGATTGCGGTCGCCTGCTGAGCCCCCCGATGTTTATACACAAAATTTGTAGCGAGGTTTATTTTTTTGCAGGTATAAATAAAAGTTGATTGAATTAATGTCCGGGCATGCGAAATGATATAAAAGGAAGGAACACCATCACTGCTGGCAGATTTTAAAAATGTGACGCCGGTACTAACAAATAAATTTTGTGCCCTGGTAAAATCCTTTTGAAACGTCAACTCAGTTTCAATGCCTTTAGTGGTTACTTTTTTAAGATTTTTCGCTAACGCATACACGCTTCCGGGAACCAGGTTTTCTTTGCGTGGCATGTCTACATATGGAGTAGCTACAAAATCAATCACATTGTTTTGATCACGATAAAATCCACTCACGGCTACTTTAAAGAAAGTACCAATATATGCATCTGCGCCAGCTTCATAACTCCAGGAGTTTTCAGTATTCAAATCTGGGTTTCCTATGGTCCCACTTTTTACAACCGCCTTGTTATAATTATTAAACCGTTCCGTGAAATCCGCACTGCGTATAGCTCTGCCTGCATTGGCCCGCAAAGTTATTTGCTTAAACAGGTAAGCAATATTTACCTGTGGTAACAATGCAGCTCCATAGTTTTCATCCCAGTCTGCACGTAACCCGGGAGATATTTTTAACTTATCCAGGGTGAAAAGTGCCGTACCGAATACTGCTCCATGATGTGTTGCATGATTGCCACGATCGTTTGAAGTAATACCCCGCCTGTCTAACTGTGTACCGACATTTAAGTTGAAATATTGATTGATTTTTTGAGCATACAAGTATTGTAATATTAATAAATTCGATTTATTATCATTGGCAATAGATGTTGAATTGTACAGATAATTATCGTGTGTTTGTTTGTACATCACGTCAATCTGCTGACTTGTTTTTTCGGTTTGCTTTTTTAACTGAGCCTGGTTCCACCAGGTGTCTACTTTTTCAACTGCTGTGTCACTTTTAAATGTGGTATAAAAATTTTGGGCTGAAAATTTACGGCTGTCATAGCTGCTTCTTAATGACAGTTGCCAGTTATTTTTCAATGCCAATGCCATGGAACCGCTAAGGGTATGGTTGTGAATATAACCTCTGTTATTTCCTCTCAATAATTGCCCGTTTGTATTGTTGCTCAATAAGCCCAGCGCTGCATTTACTTTAGGCCCGGTAAAGCGGATGCCGGCATCGCCATTAATTAAACCAAATTGTCCTGCGGTTGCACCAATACTTGCAGCCGTCTTTTTTTCTTTTTCATATTTGCTGAAAGTTTTTGTGATGATGTTGATAACACCACCAACAGCCTCAGCTCCATACACTGCAGCGGCTGGTCCACGTAGTATTTCAATGCGATCAATTTCGTATGGAGCAACCGGAAAATAAGATGCAAAGTGGCCAGAAAGTGGATCATTTAATTTGATACCATCTATTAAAACCAACACCTGTTGAAATGTACCGCCACGCATAACGATATCGCTTTGGGCACCCATGGGGCCTCGTGATTGTACCTCAACACCTGGTACATATTTCAATAATTCGTCCACAGAACTCACAGGTAGTTGCTTAAATTTTTCACCATCTATAACGGTGATACTCCTGCCGGTTTCGCTTATTTTTTGAGGAGTTCTGGTAGAGGTAACTGTTACCGGATTCAGGTCAACAGTGTTTTGTGCAGATAGGTTTGCAGATGCAACAATACATGCTGCAAGAATAAGTTTTCTCATTTGTATTTGAATAAGCCGCAAAAGTAAGAAACTGAAATTTAACGGAGTAGTTTAATAGATAATTAATTTAATATTGCTCCGATTCGTTAGGGAAATCTTTGCTTTTAACATCCTTGATATACTGATCAATAGCGGATGTTATTTGTTCATCAAGATTGAGATATCTTCTTAAAAAACGAGGTTTAAAGTCGGTGTTGATTCCCAACATGTCGTGCATTACCAATACCTGCCCATCACATGCACCGCCTGCGCCTATGCCAATGGTAGGTATTGTTAAGCTTTGTGTAACTTCCTTTGCAAGCGAGGCAGGAATTTTTTCCAGCACAATTGCAAAACAGCCAGCTTCCTGCAATAGCAACGCATCTTTCCTTAATTTTATAGCTTCTGTTTCTTCAGTTGCACGCACTACATAAGTGCCAAATTTATTAATGGATTGTGGTGTAAGCCCTAAATGTCCCATTACCGGTATGCCGGCACTTACAATTTTTTTTATAGAATCAATTACTTCTTCGCCACCTTCCAGCTTTACAGTATGTCCGCCACTTTCCTTCATAATTTTAATGGCAGATGCAAGCGCTATATCAGAGTTGGATTGATAATAACCAAATGGAATATCCACTACAATTAAACTGCGTTCCCTGGCTCTTACCACGCTTTGTGCATGATAAATCATTTGATCAAGCGTAATTGGAAGGGTAGTGGTATGGCCCGCCATTACATTACTTGCACTGTCACCCACAAGAATAATGTCAATGCCGGCCGCATCAAATAATTTTGCAAATGAATAATCGTACGCCGTAATCATAGCGATTTTTTCGCCGGCGAGTTTCATCTTCTGAATGGTATTGGTAGTTACTTTTTTGTATTCCATATCTGTAGCTGGCATTCAATGTTTTTTTTTAATTCAAAATCCTTCAAAGGTTATTGCTCATGTAAGAACGGCAAATATATTACTTATGCATCTTTAAAGAAAGGGTGTATTTTAAATTGCGGCAGCATATAATTAATTAGCGAATGAAAAGTGCATAAAAAAGCTGCTATGAAAAGATGCGGTACAAGGGAGTTCCGATGAATCGGAATTATGATAACACAACGATGTCGCCATGGAAAACAACTGTTAGTTCCCCCAAAAAACGACATCCGATAATCATCTGATTTGAAATATACCCTTAAAAAAACCGGCAGCTACTAATTCTACTTTGACAAGTCAAACCTTTGTGTTTTTTTGTTGACCAGCAGAAGTTTTTTATGGCGGCATCGTTGTGTCACTCACTTGTACTGTATTTTTTCATGGCATCTTTTTCGTTCCATAATTAAACTATCGTAACCGTGAGCTACATTTTTTTAAATATGTCAAAGTAGAACTAATTAATTTAAGGTTGTACTTCACTATCAAATTAATAAACATATTCCTTGTTTCCCGAACCAATGCAGGTTGCCAACTTTAATAATCTGCTGATATAAATTTAGTGATTATTAAAGTCAGTTTAACGACTTTACTTCTTCGTATAAATGCTTTATCAGGCCATCCGCCAAACCAATTTTAGGAACATAAATTTGCTCTGCACCGGCCCAACGCATTACATTAATATAAATCTGCAATGCCGGTACAATTACATCTGCACGGTCGGGCCTTAAACCATATTTGCTCATTCTATCCTGGATCGTAACGCTACCTAATTCTTTATAATAATCTCTCAATAATTCAAGCAGGAGTGGTTTGCCATCTTTACGCTTACTCATTGAAAAAACCTTATTGATGTTACCACCACTACCAATAGCAACTACTTCCTTCTGCCCCTTAATTATTCCCTTCAGGGTATCTTTCATTTCGTCCCATTCCTTATCGGTAACCTTGTTTTTTAACAAACGGATGGTGCCTATATTAAAGGAATGCTTGTAAGTAAGGATGCCATTGCTAAAGAAAGAAAGTTCAGTACTGCCGCCACCAACATCAATATATAAATAGCTATGATCTTTATCCATATTCTCTGCCACATGGTTCTCATAAATGAGTCCCGCTTCAAAATCACCGGTAATTATTTCTATGGATATTTCTGTTTCGAGCTTAACTTTTCTGATGATATCCACTGAGTTTTTCGCATCCCGCATGGCGCTGGTGGCACATGCGATAATATGCGAAACATTATATGCATTGCAGAGGTGTTTGTATGCTTTCATCATTTGCAAAATCATCCCAATTTTTGCCTTGGGAATTACACCTAATTCAAATACATCAAAACCCAGGCGAAGCGGCACACGAACAAGGTTTAACTTATTAAATGACGGGTTACCTTTTTCATCCTTCAGTATTTCCATTATCAAAAGCCTTGCTGCGTTACTTCCAATGTCAATTGCTGCTAATACCATTGCTAATCCGTTAATTTTTTTTTCGGTTTTATCTGAATCTTTTGCAATCAATTATTACGATTAAGATTCACCATAACCGATAATGCAAAGATAGGTTTGTGAAGCCCAAGGATTGCGGGTGATATGCAGGGAGGGATATTATGTGGATAATTTATGAAGTGCCTGCTTGCCAGCTATCAAAATACATATTGGTAACAATGCTTAATTATAAATCTTTCTATTATTTGCTGAATAAAAAAATAAATGGGCAGGCCCTTTTCAGGAATATTAACGCTAATTTTTATCGTAGCTTTTGCGGTGCAGGTAATTATAAGTTTCTACCTGAGATCTTACTTTGCGGGTATTACGAGGGTTGACATACAAATTGCTTAGATCATTGTCTAGCTTCCTTGCTTTGATATTATCTGATAACTGAATTTGAATAATGTCTTTGATTTCTTTTTTTATATCTGCATCAAAAATAGGGCAACCAGCTTCTATACGATGGTCAATATTTCTCACCATCCAGTCGGCTGAATTAATAAATACTTTTTCATCACCATTATTGTGAAAAATCATTACCCTGGCATGTTCCAGGTATTCATCAATGATACTGATTGCCTGCACAGGTGCTTTGTATTTTTTACTTTCAGTGAGCATACAGAAAATACCCCTTACAACCATCTTTATTTCCACGCCAGCCTTTGCTGCTTCATACAATTTCGCAATCAGCATTTCATCGCTCAGCGAATTCATTTTTAAAGTGATAGCGGCAGGTTTACCTGATTTGGCGATGCGGATTTCTTTTGTGATTAATTGAATCAGGCTTTTTCGCATGGTGGTTGGGCTTACCAGTAAAGTTTTACATGCTCTTAAAAAACGAATCCTTGTTTTGGGTTGTTCAAGAAAATGAAATATTCTGTTTACATCTGCCATTATATGCTTATTAGATGTCAACAGGCAATGATCTCCATAAATATTTGCGGTGCGTTCATTTAAGTTTCCTGTACTCACAAATCCGTAGAGAATCGCATGGGTGTTCACAATTTTTTTGATGAGGCAAATTTTACTATGAACTTTCATATCGGGCACGCCAAGCAAAACATTTACACCAGCTTCCTCCAGTTCTTCTTTCCACTCAAGATTAGCTTCTTCATCAAACCTTGCCCTAAGTTCTATTACTGCAGTTACCTGCTTACCATTACGAACCGCATTGCTAAGTGCATTGATAATTTTTGAACGTGGGGCAAGCCTGTAGCAGGTTACTTTAATGGACACTACATCGGGGTCTATGGCAGCTTCCCTTAAAAGATCAGTTACGCAATCAAAAGAATGGAAGGGGAAGTTTAGTAAAATATCCCGCTTTAAAACAACTTCAGATACCCTGTTTACATTTTTTAACAGTGGATGTAAAAACGGTTTTTTACGAGTACTTTTTTGCTCAAAAACTGATTCGGGAAAACTGATAAAATCTTTAAAATTGTGAATTCTTCCACCCGGAATTAAATTATCTTTTTCAGATAATCCAAGTCTCCTGACAAGGTAGGTGAGGAGAGAAGGATCAATTTCTTTGTCGAATACAAATCTTACCGGCTTCCCTTTTTTTCTGTTTCTGATTCCTTTTTCTATCTTTTCCATCAACGATGTGGTAACATCGTAATCAATATCTATTTCAGCATCCCTTGTTACTTTTATAATGTGGGCGCTAAATACATCATAGCCAAAAAATGAAAAAATAAAGGGTAAACAATAGCGAATAACATCTTCCAGTAAAATGATATGGTGTTCATTTTGTTTGGATGGCAAAATCACAAATCTTGGCAATCGCCTTGCGGGAACTGACACCAATGCAAACCGCTGAGGAATTGACCTGTCGGAAGTTGATAACCTGCAGGCAAGATAAATGGATTTGTCGCTAAGTGTAGGAAATGCCTGTATGCTTTCTATCATCAAAGGAACAATATTGCTCCTTATTTCATCATTAAAATAATTGGTGATAAATTTTTGTTGCTCCCTGTTGAGTTGCCGGTCATTGATCAAAAATATTTTCTCTTTTTTTAATTCCCTTAATATTTCATTCCAGATGCGGTCAAATTCCTTTTGCAACTCAATCACTTTATCCTGAATCTCTTCCAGTATTTTTTCCGGAGATACTTCCAGGTGCATATTGCCACTCGTTTCTACCTCAATCATACGTTTAAGCGTAGCAACCCGTACCCGAAAAAACTCATCGAGGTTATTGGAAAAAATGCCCAGGAAACGGATCCTTTCTCTTAGTGGCACAGTTTCATCAGCAGCTTCTTGTAAAACCCTGCTATCAAATGATAACCAGCTTATATCCCGTATAATTACTTTTTGTTTTGACAAGCGACTTTTTTTATTGATTGGGCGAAATTAACCGGTTGAAGGTAAAAAATCGAAAAAGCAACGTTAAGTTTTCTAATTATTCTGCAACTTCTGCGGTTGCTCCGGGTGACTTGCGGTTATAATAAGGTAAGGCTATTAACGAAAAAAAGCCCACCATTAAAATGATGAAAAACTGTGCAAGCCATTGTAAAATACCGTTGGCATAGGCGTGGCCTTTATCAATTCCGTACAAGAGCATTACCTCCATAATAAACAACTGGTAGGTGCCAATGCCGCCGGGAGTAATGATCATGCCGATGCTTGCAAAGGCAAGTATTGGAAATGTAGCCGCCACCGGAAGGCCAGAAGTTTCTGCAATAACATAAAATCCAAGGTAGGTACCCGATGCATAACAAAGCCAGATAAATATGCTGTGAAAGATGAATGCTCTTTTATTTTGTAAATGTTTTATGCTGGCCAATCCTGCACCAACACCATTAAAAAGTATATGCATTTTTTTTATCAAACCCACATTGCTGTATTTCTTAAATATAAATTTTAGCAGGAAATAGATGATTACGAATGCAGCAATTACAACAATTACTTTTACAATCATCATTTCTTTATTACCTGACAGAAACAGCTTTGACAACTTTTTTTGAGCGTAGGCGCCAATGATATCTACCTGGGTGGCAATGGCAATTACAAATACAATGATCAATGAAACAACATCAACGGCTCTTTCTACCAGTATAGTACCCACGAGTTTATCGGGTGGTACTTTTTCATATTTTCCTAGTATAGTGCATTTGAGTACTTCACCCAGGCGTGGAATGGCCAGGTTGGCAAGGTAGCCTACCATTACGGCAAAAAAAGTGTTTAATAAACCCGGCTTGTATCCAATGGAAGCCATTAATATTCTCCAGCGCATCGCACGGCTAAGGTGACTGGCAACCAGGATAAAAAAGACAGGAATAAATAAAAAATACCGGGCCGATTTAAGCGCTCTTTTGCATTCCTCCCAGTTTTTATCATCCATTTTATGAATGCTCCACCAAACAAGGAAGATGCCCAATCCTAAAAACAATAAATATTGAAGAATAGTAAGGATTGTTTTTTTCATAATGGGCTACAAAATACGAAGTTATGTTGAAAGTTACCAAGCGTTAACTTTTATGAGTTAAGCTTTTGTAATGGTTCGTTTTGTTAAACCTTGCCAGTATTGGATTAATCATTTAAAAGCATATTGTCAATTAGCCGAACTTCATTTAGATAAGCAGCAACTAATGCTATCAATGTATAATTGTCGTCATACTTTTTTACCTCATTTAAATCGTCAGTAGATGCAATTGCAACATAATCTACTTTGAATCCTTTTTGATTTAATGTATGAATAGCTTCATTTTTCAACACATCCAAATCCTTGTTCTTTATATTTTCTTTGATTGAGTTTAATACTTCAAAAATTGCTGTAGCCTGTTTCTTTTCATCAATGCTTAACCTCATATTTCGGCTACTCATTGCAAGTCCACCTGGTTCTCGCCTTGTAGGGCAAACAATAACTTGCGTATTTAAACCAATTATTTCTACCAGGCGTTTAAGGATCATGCACTGCTGGAAATCCTTTTGCCCCAGGTAGAGTTTTGCAGGCTTTACAATATTAAGTAATCGATGCACCACCTGGCAAACTCCCTGGTAATGCCCTGGGCGGTATTTGCCTTCGAGTTTGTTCTCAAGGTCGCCCAATTGGTAATGAAGTTTGTTTTCTAATCCGTCGGGGTACATCGTTTCAACGGAAGGAAGAAACAATACATCGCAGCCTGCTTTTGCTAACAAAAGAATATCCTGTTCAATCGTATGGGGATATTTTTTAAAATCCCTGGGATCATTAAACTGAGTTGGATTAACAAAAATGCTGCAGGTAACCAGTTTGTTTTCGGCACGGGCTTTTTTAATCAGGGCAATATGTCCGTCATGCAAAGCTCCCATGGTTGGTACAAAAGCGTTTCTTATCCCTTGTTGGTTTTGTTGTATTAAATACCGGGAGATATCCGTTGCACTTTTAAATATAATCATTCTGTAATTCGTTGTGCATCAAATGTAAGAGTATCCTGATTAAAAAAAATAGCTTAACTTTGCTGCCCTTTACGTAAATCATTGGACATAAATTAATCGCAAATGTCAACAAAAACAAGAATTTTATTTATTGCTAATGAAATGTCTCCGTATGTCGAGCTAACAGAGTTTGCTGAAATCATCAACAAACTGGCTGTAAAATCGAATGACAGTGGCATGGAAGTGAGGTGTATAATGCCGCGTTTCGGAACCATTAATGAAAGAAGACATCGTTTACATGAGGTAGTTAGGTTATCTGGAATAAATGTATCAATTGATGGAGATGATTTTCCTTTGGTGATTAAAGTTGCATCCTTACCCAATGCACGTTTGCAGGTGTATTTTTTAGACAATGAAGATTTCTTTAAACGTAAATCAATCTTTACCGATGAAAGCGACAAATGGTTTGATGATAATGGATTACGCACCGCATTGTTTTGTAAAGGGGCATTGGAAACCGTAAAAAAGTTTGGCTGGCCGCCCGACATTATTCATTGCAGCGGCTGGATGACCGGACTGATTCCGATGTTTATTAAAACTGCGTATAAAAAGGAACCTGTTTTTAGTAACTGTAAAGTTATTTATACCATTGGTGAAAATACATTCAAAGAAAAACTAGGCAGTGATTTCTCTAAACTTATTACCATCAACGACAACGTTACCAAGAAAGAACTGGAATTTTTTAAGGATCACAACAATGTTTCCATGTTCAGGGGCGGAGCAGCTTTTGCAGATGCTGTTACTTTTGGATCTGAAAATGTAGATAAAAAACTGGTTGAAGAATTCAGTAAAATTAAAGGCAAGAAAACCCTTCCCTTTAATGCTGAAAGTGATTTAACAGACTATTTACAATTATATGCCGACCTTTCCAAATAGGTATAATATAAATAGATAGTACGAACCCATATTTAATAAATTTCGTTTTTGTGCAAAGAAAATTTTTACGTTTATCATTGGCTGCTGTAGCCTGTTTTTCAATATTAATCTGGGGCTGTAATAAAATAGATACTACTACATTGGGTGCCGACCTGATTCCCGCCGTTGATAATATTCACACATTTGCAGACACTTTACTAATTGACGCTGCAAGAGAACCCTTGATAGATTCAACCCGGCTTACGCTTGCGGAAATGCATGCACTTGGTAATATAAAAAATGATCCGATTTTTGGTAAGACAAAAGCGGACTTGTTTTTAGAAATAAAACCTACTTTTTTTCCTTACTATTATGGACAGAGCGGAGACACTATAGTTACTTATGATTCGGCATTTTTATGCCTGGCATACAGAGGTTACTATGGAGATACCAACACTGCTCAAAATTTGAAAGTGTACAGTCTTGATCCCAATACAAACAATTTTAAGGATTCAGCCTATTTGCTGAATTATACACCCGATATGCCATTTACCGGCAATTTGATAGGGCAGGCTTCCATTGTTCCAAAAGTGGTAAGCCAACTGACGTTTTTCAATCACAATAAAGATTCTGTTTCAAATCAAATCCGTATTAAACTTGACGCTTCATTTTTAGCTAAGATCAAAGCGTATGATTCCAGCGCAACTCCCGGATTGAATGCATACCATTCAGATTCTTTGTTCAAGCAAATGTTTAAAGGATTTGCAATAGTGGCGGATGATGGTTCGCCAGGTAATGGATTGTTTTATATTAGTCCAACAGATGCAACCACCCGCCTTGAAGTTCATTTTACAAGAAAGTCGACGCTGGGAGTCCTGGATACAAGTTACTCTTCCTGGACTGTCGCTGATGGCTCTTCATTTAATGTAACAGCTTCGGCACACGCTACAAATTTAAAAAGGGATACCAGTTCATCAGAGTTTCCAAATTCACCACAACCAGGTGCATTGTACCTGGAAACTGCACCAGGGTATGTGATCAATTTATCAATTCCTGACTTAACCGGTTATCCAAACAGAATTATACATCGTGCGGAAATTATCCTGGAACAAATTCCCGGTGATCCTGCGTTAGATGCTATTTATACGGCACCACCATTTCTTTATCTCGACTTAGTTGATGATACCGCGATGCCAAAGAAATATAAGCCTGTTTATTATGATTTAAGTCCTACTTCTTATTATAACCCGGATGATGCTACAACATTTTTTCCGACCAATGGAGCAGATCATACTTATTATGGAGGTTATGTAAAAACGATTTCAGATCAATTGGGTGGTACCAGGTCTTCCTATTTCTTTAACCTTACCAGGTACGTACAAAATATGATTACTCAAAAAACAAAAAATTATAAGTTGAGAGTATATGCACCTTATAATCTAACCTACAATGGTTACAGCTTGCCTTACAATAATAACCTGGCTTATGGCAGGATAAAATTGGGGGATGGAACCAATACAAGATTTAAACTGCGAATGCGGATTGTATATTCAAATCTGTAAATATAAAAATATACCGCAAAGCCTCCTTTTAATAAACGGGAGGCTTTGTTAATTACAATCACAACACTATCTTTGCACCCAAAATTTAAAACTACATGCCTTATTTATTTACTTCAGAGTCCGTAAGTGAAGGACATCCGGATAAAGTGGCTGACCAGATCAGTGATGCATTAATTGATAACTTTCTTGCTTTTGACCCCAACAGTAAAGTTGCCTGTGAAACATTGGTTACTACCGGACAAGTAGTACTGGCAGGAGAGGTTAAGAGTAAGGCTTATCTTGACGTACAGGAAATTGCCCGTGGTGTAATTCGTAAAATTGGTTACACAAAAAGCGAGTATATGTTTGAAGCAAATTCTTGCGGTATCCTGTCAGCAATTCATGAACAATCTGCTGATATTAACCAGGGAGTTGACAAGCAAAAAAAAGAAGAGCAAGGAGCCGGAGACCAGGGTATGATGTTTGGTTACGCAACCAACGAAACTGAAAACTATATGCCTTTGGCATTGGACCTTGCACATTTCCTTTTAATAGAATTAGCAGCATTGCGTAGGGAGAATAAAGAAATTAAATACCTGCGTCCTGATGCCAAGAGCCAGGTAACATTAGAGTACGATGACAACAATCACCCTGTTCGTATTGATGCAATCGTTGTATCTACACAGCATGATGATTTTGGTGCAGAAGCAAAAATGCTTGCAAAAATTAAGAAAGATATCATCAGCATTCTTATACCAAGAGTGGTTACAAAATATCCAAAATATGCACATCTGTTTAATGGTAAAATTAAATACCATATTAACCCAACCGGTAAATTTGTAATCGGTGGGCCGCACGGAGATACTGGTTTAACAGGCCGCAAAATTATTGTAGACACGTACGGTGGTAAAGGTGCCCATGGTGGTGGCGCATTTAGTGGTAAGGATCCAAGTAAGGTGGATAGAAGCGCTGCTTATGCTACACGTCATATTGCGAAAAACCTGGTTGCTGCGGGATTGTGTGATGAAGTACTGGTGCAGGTTAGTTATGCAATTGGTGTTGCTCAACCAACAAGTATCAATGTAAATACTTATGGTACTGCTAAAGTGGATATTACTGATGGACAGATAGCAGCAAAGATTATGGATATGAAATGCTTTGACATGCGTCCATACTTTGTTGAACAACGTTTAAAATTACGTAATCCGATTTATAGTGAAACTGCTGCATACGGTCATATGGGGCGTAAGAACGAAATCGTTGAAAAAGTATTCACGTCTCCTTATGGTAAATCAGTCACTAAAAAAGTGGAACTATTTACCTGGGAAAAACTGGATGCTGTAAAAGATGTAAAAAAAGTTTTCGGCCTTTAATAAATTTATTCGGGCTCCGTGAAACGGGGGCATTAAAACACCATAAGTTTGAAAAAGCTTATGGTGTTTTATTAGATACAATAACACTTAATTTTGCAGCGTGAAAAATTTCAGACAACAACAACACAGACCCAAGAAAAGCACATTGGTAATTGGCCGAAAGGCAATTATTGAAGCAATGGAATCGGGCAAACAACTTGAGCGGATTTACATGCAGTCTACCATCCATGGCGAAGTGATTGATGAAATTAAAAGCCTTGCTGAAAAGAACTTGGTGCCCATAAATAAAGTGCCTGTAGAAAAGCTAAACAGTTTCAACATCAGTAATCATGAAGGTTGTGTTGCTATTATCAGTAAAATTCAATACCAGGATCTGCAGAACGTAATTTCCTTTATTGTTGAGAAAGGGGAAGTACCTTTCTTTCTGATATTGGATGGAATTACAGACATCAGAAATATTGGAGCCATTGCCCGAAGTGCATTTTGCTTTGGTGTAAATGCAATCATTATTCCGGATAAGGGAGTAGGCGCATTAAATGAAGATGCCATTCTTACATCGGCAGGTGCGTTGGAAAAGATAGCAGTTTGCCGGGTAAATAGTTTAATGAAAACCGTGGATGAATTACATATGAATGGCATTAAAGTTTTTGCCAGTGAAATGACTGCAACTAAAAAGTTATATGAGCTTGAATTAAAAGATCCATGTGCTATTGTAATGGGAGGAGAGGAGCATGGTGTGTATCCGGCATTGATGAAAATATGCGATGAACAATTTCAAATTCCAATGACAGGAGATTTTGAATCACTGAATGTATCTGTTGCAACTGGTATTATCTTATATGAAATTATGAAGCAGCGGACAGTGAGTTAACAACGGCCACTGTTTATATCATTTATTTAATTGAAAAAGGCTCCAGTAAAATGAAGCCTTTTTTAATTTGCTATTTTTATACCATCTTGATTTAATAAGGAGTCCAAAGGACTACGTTGAAATCTTAGATGGCATTATACCGATTGCAAATCGCATTGGACTAAATAACGGTATAATCGGTATTATTTCTTTATCTCAGTAGTGAAAGGTTTCCTTTTTGAATTTTCTTAAAGCCCTGATAGGAGTAGGTGGCTTGCCATACATAATTGCTGTTTGCCAACATTTTACCTTTATACATTCCATCCCATTTTTTTGCCGGATCTGAAGTTTTAAAAACCAATTCTCCTAATCGGTTAAAGACTGATAATGTATAATTATTTAACAACGCTACATTTCCCAATGGGCCAAATTTATCATTAATGCCATCACCATTTGGGCTAAATGCTTTTGGAAAAAAAACATCGCCACAAAGCTGCAGGTTTAATACATCAATAGTGAATGTTGCCGGTAATGAAGGACAAGGAACATTTACATATTTTGAAACGACCTGGTAGTTAGCGGAAATAAGGTCTGGAAATATCGGGCTGCTCTGATAATTTACTCCATCAATTGTGTATTCAATATTAGAACCCCTGGGAGTTATTACAACAGCAGATCCAATAGGACTGGCGCAGGTAGGGTGTATTAAACTAACTACGGGAGTTGCCGGCTTTCCGGGGTTTGATACAAATGGAAAAACACGGGGAGCTGAAATACAACCGGTGATTATGTTTTTAGCAGTTAAAAAATAACTGTTGTTAGTTGCCACGTTCAGGTTGCTGAATGCATTACCTGTTTGATAGTTTATTCCATCTATAGAATATCGCAGATCAGGATTTAAAGGCGGTGTAACAGTAATGGAAGCTTTTGGATTCGTACAATCCGGCTGTATAGCAGTTGCATTTAGTAAAGGTGCGGCCGGTACAGGGAAAACTGTTAAAACTGTTGGGGATGAAATACAACCAAGTGCCAGATTCTTTACGGTTACATTGTAACTACCAGGCGCCAGTATTTTAAATAAAACATTTTGAATATACTGATTACCATCTATGCTATAGGCCCAATTGTTTCCAACCGGACTTGTAATTGTAATGGTACCTGTTTGCACAAGGCAAGTAGGCTGAACCGTTACTGCAGCAGTTGGAGCCGCAGGAGCACCCGGTACTGCATTTACAGTAAGGATGGTTGCAGTAGACACACAACCAGAACTGCTGTTTCTAACGGTTACATTGTAAGTAGCAGGCGCAAGCCCACTAAAAATTTTACCTGCCTGGTATACCGTCCCATTAACACTGTATTCAAGACTACTGCCATTAGGTACCGTAATAGTTATAGTACCTGTTGGAACGGTGCAAATTGGTTGCGTAGTAACCGAAGCGGTTGGCGCAACCGGTACAACAGGAGCCGAATTTACAGTGAGCGCAGTTGCAGCAGATACACATCCGGTGCCGCTATTTCTAACGGTAGCATTGTAACTGTTAGGTGCAAGATTAGTAAAGCTCGTTCCAGGCTGGTAGGTACTTCCATTTAAACTGTATTCAAGATTGGCACCCGTTGGAGCTGTAATAATAATAGTTCCTTTAGCAACAGTACAGTTAGGCTGAACCGTTACGGATGCAGTTGGTGCAGCTGGTGCTGCTGGTACCACATTTACTACCAAAGCAATTGGTTGTGAAATACACCCGGTGACGGTATTTTTTGCGGTAACGAAATAATTGGCAGGTGACAGCCCGTTAAAGTTAGCACCAGCCTGGTAGGTAGTTCCATTAATACTATATTGAAGATTAGCGCCGGTGGATGCGGTAATAAGGATGGTACCTGTTGGAGTTATACAATTAGGTTGTGTTGTAACTGAAGCCGTTGGCGTGGCAGGTAATGCTGGTACTGGATTTACTGTTAATCCTGTGGCTGCAGAAATACACCCGGTAATAATATCTTTTACAGTAACAGGGTATCCACCTGGTGGTAAGCCTGCAAAACTTACACCAGCCTGGTAAGTTATACCATTGATGCTATACTCGTAGTTTCCCCCTGTTGGAGCCGCTATATTAATGGTCCCTGTGGGTATCGTGCAAGTTGGTTGTGTAGTAACAGATGCAGTTGGCAAAGCAGGAGGTGGAGTTATGGCATTCACGGTTAATGCATTTGATCCTGAAATACATTCGGTAACAGTATTTCTAACGGTTACATTATAGGTCGCAGTGGCAAGTCCGCTGAATGTTGCACCAGTTTGATAATTGGTGCCATCAATACTATACTCAAGATTGGCGCCGGCCGGTGCAGTAATTACAATGGTGCCCAAAGGAATATTACAGTTTGGTTGTACAGTTACAGTTGCCGTTGGATTAGCTGGTGGAACCGGAATTGCATTGACAGTTAAAGGCGTAGTGAGTGATACACAACCATTGGAAGTATTGCGTACAGTAACATTATAATTGGCCGATGTTAAACCACTGAATATTGTACCGGGCTGGTAAGTACTCCCATTCATACTATATTCAAGGTTAGCACCGGTTGGTGCCGTTATTAATATTGTACCAGTATTTGTTATGCATGTAGGCTGGGCAGTTACCGAAGTTGTTGGTGTAGCAGGTAGTGGCGGTACGGGATCAACCGTTAACAGTAACGGCACGGACACACATCCGGTACTACTGTTTCGTGTAGTTACATTATAATTAGCCGGTGAAAGGTTGCTGAAAATCATTCCGTTCTGATAGGTCGTACCATTAACGCTGTATTCCAGATTTATTCCTGTAGGCCCGGTAAGGGTAATGGTTCCTTTGGTAATGATGCAAGTGGGTTGAGCGGTTACAGATGCAGTTGGCGTAGCTGGAGCTCCCGGCACCGGATTAACGGTTAGCGCCCTGGGGGCAGATCCGCAGCCGGTTGCAACATTCCTCACAGTAACACTATATCCGGAAGGAGCCACTCCCGTAAAAATTACATTCGATTGGTAAGTACTTCCATCAACACTGTATTCATAATTTGCTCCGGTTGGTGCAATGATGGTAATTGTACCAGTGGGAACGGTGCAAGTGGGTTGTACAGTTACAGCAGCGGTTGGAGCAACCGGGGAAGCAGGCACCGTATTTACAGTCAATAAAGTTTGTGCCGAAACGCATCCGGTATTAATATCTCTTACTGTAACATTATATCCAGATGAGATTAATCCACTAAAAACTGTTGCAGACTGATAGTTGCTGCCATTGATACTGTATTCATAGTTTACCCCAATTGGAGCCGTAACGGTGATAGTTCCTGTTGGCGTGTAACAAGAAGGTTGCGTAGTTACAGAACCCGTTGGAGCTGCCGGGCCTCCGGGAACTGCATTAACCGTTAACGGTGTAGTTGCTGAAATGCAATTGGTTATTGTATTTCTAACCGTTACATTGTAACTGGCCGGTGCCAAACCCGTAAAACTTGTGCCAGCCTGGTAGGTGATGCCATCAAGACTGTATTCCAGGTTGGTGCCTGTAGGTGCACTGATTGTGATGGTGCCTGTTGGTGTGCTACAAGTTGGCTGCACAGATACCGAAGCCGTTGGCGCCATAGGTAGTGCATTTACATTGACAGTTACATCTTTTGTTATCGGACAACTAAAAGCTGTTGAACTGGTAACGGTATAAGTTGTTGTTGTGCCTGGGTTTGCTGTTACAACGGATCCACTGGTTGCGGACAATCCACCAGCCGGACTCCAGCTATAAATACCATTTCCTCCTGTTGCTGTAAGGTCTACATTTTGTCCGTTGCAAATTGACGGTCCACCTGGAGTAACATTTAAAATATTTACGCCACTGTTTGCTGCGATGGTAAAATTACAATTGTCGCTATTATAACCATCTATCATTAAATAGTAAGTATTGCCCGGCGTTAAACCGGCAGCCGTTACCGCGGTAATAATCGGAGTAGATACACCGGAATACGGAAAAATGTGCGGATAACAACCATACGTGGTTACTGGTCCTGAATTACAGGTGCCACTAAAAAACAGCATTTGAATACCGCCGTTGTTGTACGAATAAGTACTGTTAGGTACCCATACTGAAAAGGAGGCCGTTGAAGTTGCAGCTATAAATTTTATAAAGGAATTATTCTGAAGCCCGAAACATCCGTCCAGTCCTGAACCTGCCCAATCCTGCACGCTGCTTCCGGAGGTACTGCCACATAATCCATTAAAATCGCAAACGGAGGTTGCCGAAGAACAGGATGAACTGGACGGTAATGTAGTGGAACAGGAAGGCAATACCGGTGGCTGCGGTGCAGGTGTATTTGAAAAGGTGAGGCTCCAACTATTTAATGTTCCTGCGTTGCCGGAGTTCCTCCTGTCTTGTACACAAATTCTCCAGGTGCCATTGGCATTTTGCCCGTTGTTAACAGCACCTAAATGGCCCTCGGGTAAAAATGTGCCGGTAAAAGGTGGGGATGCAAATTTTATAGAAGTTGCTGCAGTTCCGGTAAAACAGGTGCCGGTATAATTATTTCCTGATCCCCCGTTTTGAACGGTGAGGGGTACAACCGTTCCGTCAGGTGCAGATAAAATAACTTCAAGTTCATCATCATAAGGGTGGGTAATATTGATACATACCTGTGAAAGACCAAGTGAATTATTGATTACACCCACACCAGAAACTGTTAACGGAAAACAGGTTTGCGTTGTGGCGCTGGTGCCGGGTATAGCGCCACCGGTACCGCTAAAAGATTGCGCCTGTAAAGTGTTGGTAAATACAAACAGGGGTGCGACAAACAATAAGTATTTTCTTATAAAAATTAACCCTGGCATTCAATTAGTGTTGGTTTTTCATCCATCGATTCAATTGGTTTCGGGATGCAATACTGGAATGTTGAAATGATATTTTATAAATATACTATTATACTAAGCAAGGGGCAAAAAAGTAAGTAGGATTTTTTTTGACTGCCCGTTTTTGCGGAGAGCCAGGCTGTAGTGCAACTATTTAGTCGCTGTGCTTATCCCGACCAAAGTAGTAGAATTCGGGGTCGCACATTTGTGTGTAGGCGAGGTTTTCGCAGAACACTCTCACAAATATAAAACCCGCTGCTGCGCAACCCCGACGTGTACTACTCTTCAACCATGATGGAGGGAAAGTTACTTTATACTAAAGGCAACAATACTATATTAGTTGTGCATTGGAAGCTTATTCGTTGTGAAGCTTTTAAACGTCGGGGTTGCGCAGATGTTTCTTTTTTAATTTAA
>JBDUEK010000065.1:0-34489 GCA_040002495.1 Ferruginibacter sp. | reverse complement strand
AACTTCTGCTGGTCAACAAAAAAACACAAAGGTTTGACTTGTCAAAGTAGAACTAGTGAAATAAAAGTAGTAGTAAACGCCAATAGGTTGTAAATTGATGCCTTGGTTCATTTACCTCAAATCATGGAAATAAAATTTCAACATTTAAACCCACTTTAACATGGAATCATTAATCAAAACCTGGAAAACGAGCAGGAATTTATATTTAGACTATTTTGACAAATACGATCTGGAACATCTAAACAAAATACCGGCAGGCTTTAGTAACAATTTAATCTGGAATATCGGGCACATCATTGTGGCGCAACAATCATTGATCTACAAATTGTCAAATTTGCCAATACATATTCCCGATAGCTTATTCGACACATATAAACCAGGCACCAAACCTACATCAACAACTGCACAAAGTGAAATAGATGAATTAAAAAATCTGTTGACCTCGCTGGTTGAAAAAACCGAGACAGATTTATCAAACGAAATATTTAAAACTTTTAACGGAAGAATGACCGCAACCGGATTTAATTTAACTTCTTTAATGGATGCATTCGAATTCAATAATTATCACGAAGGTTTGCATTTTGGATTAATGATGAATATCAGGAAATTTGTTTAACATTCATCCGATGGGTTTCATATCCTCAAGACGCCAATCACTAAGTTCTGTTACTGTTTTGTAATTCACCAATCAATCATAACCCAACTTGTAAAACAGATGCCTGACATTAAACCCAATTGCGAAAATTGTGGAAAATTGCAACCCAACGATAGTAATGAAGCCATGATCTGCACATTATCTTTGCCGCTGAATGTACAATGTATGTAAAAGATTATCAACAGTGTATTTACCAGACAGTCAAACTTATAAACCTCAACACATCTGGGCAAAACTTTATTTTTTGTAAAGACCGAATAGCCTATTGCAAAAAAACAGATACATTCCTTACAGTAAAAACTTTAGCTATGAGCTAACCATGGTGAATGGAATATTTTTAAGCAGTCGCTTCATCCACATACTGCCCCGCAAACCTGATGCTGAATGTTGTACCCCTATCCGGTTCAGACTGAACGTCTATCTCCAGTGCATAATACTGCGCAATTGTTTTTACAATATAAAGCCCAAGGCCATAACCTTCTTCTGTGTTACCATTGCTTTTCTTAAAGCGATCAAAAATATGTTGCAGGTCATTTTCCGGAATACCTACGCCTGTATCTTTAATGGATAATATATAATCTCCGGTGCCAGTAATTTTATCTGAAATAATAATTTCTCCACCTTCCTTGTTGTATCGGATGGCATTGTTTACCAAATTATAAATTAGTTGAAAAAGCAGGTCATGATGAATGTTTTGCAAGGTTAATTTTTCATTTACATCCAGGATAAACTTTATTTGCTTTGCCTCCATCCGCATGCTTAATTCTTCCGTCATCTCGCTAAAGAACTCCCTTATTTTTATTTTATCTGTGCTGATAAACTGGTCGTTTTCGATGCGTGAAATAAACAATAGCGAATGCACGATTTTCTTCAGCCGGTTCAAGGTCTTCATCATGCCTGAAATTTTTTCAAGCAATGCTTCATCCATTTCGGGGCTCAGCATCAGGTTCTCCATATTTGTTTGAAGAATGCTAATCGGCGTCATTAGTTCATGCGATGCATTGGAAGTAAATTCCCGTTCCTTATTAAAAGCCTCTTTCACTTTCCCCATCAAATCAATAAGTGACTGATCAAGATATTTAAAATCGCTGGTGCTGGTTTTTATAGGCACAAGATGTTCTTTGAAAGGAAATTTTCTGTGTAGTAATTTTGTTTTGATGATAGTGCCAAGCGGCCTTATGAGGTAGTTGGTAAAAACCAGGTCGATGATTACTGTAATAACGATGAGCCCAAAAAGGATATAAAAAGAAAACCGTTGTAATAAATTGTTGTACTCACCAATAGAAGATACGGTTTTCCCAATCTCAAGGGTGTATTGGTTTTGCTTGTAATTAAAAGTGTGAATCAATACCCGGTAATTGAGTGTATCGCTATCCACGATACGCTGCGATGTTTCAATTGTGTCAACAGGCAAGGATCCTGGTGTTAAAACAAGGGAGATGTACTCTTCCTTCAGCATCGTATAGCTGCCATAACTAGAGTCGCCTTCAAAATAATAGTCAATCCCATTCTTACCAATCACACGCATTACTTTCGTTTGCTGCTGTTTGAGATTGTAGTTGGTATAACGGGAGGCGATATTTCCAACAAGCAAAGGCAGGAGAAATAAAAAAAGGATAACCACTGCAAGTTTTGAAATACTGATGAGCAGTGTAAGTTTGGTAAGCAGCCTCATGTTCCCGTTTTTATTTTGTAGCCCACACCCCTGATGGTTTGCAGCCATTCGGCCGGGGCGTACTGCGTTAGTTTTTTGCGGATATTTTTTATATGCACATCAATAAAATTGGAATCATAATCATCATCCGCAAAATTGCCCCAGATATGATCGCTAAGCTGCGACCTTGTGAGCGGCCTGTTCTGGTGAAGCATCATATAATTTAAGAGATCAAATTCTTTTCGGGAAAGCGTGATTTCTTCATCTCCAAAGCAAACCACTCTTTTTTGCAGATCAATTGCGAAATCACCAATGCTCACTACTGAATCTTTGATGCCTGATTTTCTCCTTGAGATGGCCATCATTCTTGCCTGCAGTTCAAGCAATGAAAAAGGCTTTGCCAGGTAATCATCAGCTCCAAGTTCAAGCCCTTTTATACGATCATCCAGATCGCCCCTGGCTGTTAAAATAATGTAGGAAGCCTGCGTGCAATTCGCCTTTGCTTCTTTTAATACCTGAAGTCCATCATAATCCGGCAAGCCAAGATCAATGAGGATAAAATCATAGGCATTGTCTTCCATCTTATCCCGGGCATCAAGGCCGCATGAGGCATGGTCGCACTGGTAGTTTGCTTTTTCTAAAAAAGCAGCCATTTCCTGCGCCATTCTTTTTTCATCTTCAACAATTAGTACTCTCATAGTTATTAAAGCTGGTAATAAAAACTTACGCTAAAAAATGAATTAAGTTTGCCCGACCCGGCTTGTGCATTTTTTGCCGGCATCGATAACTGGCAGCTTGCCTCCACTACATAATTAGCACGGTAATAGTCAAGCGGCATTTTAAAATTATATGACAGTAAGTTGAACGAACTAATCGTTTTTGTATAGCTGCTGTTGCCTGTTCCCTGGCCCGGTGTAGTTGGGAAAATTATTCCGAGTAAGCTATCTGCTAATTTCTTTTGTGTAACATAAGTCTGGTAGTACTTCTGTGTACCGCCCACCACGCTTATGGCAGGTGCAATTCTTAGCAGGTCTTTTTTGCTGATGCTGCCGAGTGCAATGGTTTTGCCAAGTGCCGCGGTAGCAAATAGGTCGGATGTTTTTCCAAAGGCATAATCCACACTGATGGAGGGCTTCACCCAGGCATCGTAGGCAAGCGTTGCACTGGCATTGTCGGGGTTACCGGCCTGCAAAAACGGAGAACCGGCAGGGTAAAACGTATGATTATAGCTAATGTCGGCTGAAAGTCTTTTGCTGATGTTGAATTCAATACCGGCACTTATATTTTCTGCGGAGGCAATTTGGTTTGTGGTGTCAGAAAGAATACGGTAAGCAAGGCCGGTGAGGTATAAACCTGATTTATGATGGTAAGATACAGCCGCTGCCAGGTAAGACAGTTTCTCATTAGCTGCCTGGCCATAATAATCTGCATTGGTACAATAAACGGTTCCAAAGGTAATCGTTGATTTTGCTTTAGTACTGTCGGCACTGGTTGCAAGGCTGTCGGTTTGTGCGGTGCAGCAGATGCTAAGCAGGCTGGTAACAGATATACATATTAAAAGCTTCATGGGTAAAATTGTTTAGTTGATTTTGATAATAGGTTTTAAAATTTTTGGCTGTATCACTTTTATAGGTTTTAATTTTATTGAAACCGGTAATGCAACAGGTACCACCTGTTTTTTTGATTTGGGTACTTCCTTAATGGTTATTGCTTTTGGAAGGCTATCCGTTTTTATGTCGGGCATTTTTTTTATCGGAGGTATGGTATCACTCAGCATGATTAAAGCCTGCTGATAGTTCCTGATATGCGCAAGTACTTTCGGGCCACCGTCACTTGCATAGCAGGAAGATGACAGTGCAATGAAAAACGCCGCCGACATTAGTATGTGAAAAAAATATTTAGATGTCATTTTGTTTTTAAGAACAGGCTTTTGCCTTTTTCAAAGCAAAAACCTGTTTGTATTTAGTTTACTTAATTTTTATTGCTGATGCGGCTGATACCTGCGTATTCACCTTTACAGTTGGCTTAGGCTTAATAGCTTTTGTTTTGGTCACTACTTTTGTAGTGGTTGTCTTCACCTGTGCTACGCTGTTTTTCTCAACTACGGCTACTTTTGCGCTAACATATTCCAGTTTTTTTACATCATTCTTCACATCAGCAGTATTCACATTTACAGTGCTGCTGCTTGTTGTGGCAGACTGGTTATTTATATACGCATTCTGGCCGGAATTATTGCCTGCAACCGTTGTAGCGGTAGCTGTTTGGGTAGATAACTCTGCTGCTACATTGCTGTTTTGGTCTGCCTTGGTTTTTGTTGTTTTTACATCGGTTGCCAGTTGTTGCTCAGTTGCTTTTTTCTCATTGTTTGCGGCCGTTATCACTTTTTTTGTTCCCTGTTCTGCCTTGCTACCGGCTTTGTTTACTGCATCTGTATTTACGGTAGCGTTTGCGCTCGTAGTGGCATTAGTGTTTACGGCTGTTTGGGCGAATGTGGCAGTAGATGATAAAATAACTGCTGCAATTAATAATGTAATTTTCATAACGTTTGTTTTTTTAAATAATTAAAATTGATTACGAGAACAAACCTATACCCCCAACATGAAGGAAAGATGAAAATTGAAAAAATAGTTAAGCGTACGTGTTTAACTTGCCGGGTTTCTAAAACCCGGGAATTCTGTCGCCGTGGTTCGTACCTTATAAACCACACCCGTTCAATTACCATTGCTACATAATTTTTTGCAAATTTAAAATATGGCTAACTACATTGGTAAAATATAATCTTACAGGTGGAAACAGGCGAAGTTTTCTTCTGGACAGCTACCATTAATAATTGGCAACATCTGTTAAAAGATACGCAAGGTCCCTGGCCACCACACAATGCCCAGGAAGAAACGTTGCTGCGAAGGAAGTTGAGTGATTTAATTTTAAGAAGCTTTTCCTAAACTGCGGAGTCCTGCAAGCCAGCACACTTTGCTTTTGCAGAATCTCGCCTTGGAAGCGTTATATCTGATTTAGGCTTGCTCCGAAAAAAAGTTAATATCAGAGGCATGAAAAATGTAACAGCAAAAGAAAGTAGAAAATATTTTTCATTTCCTTATGAGATAAAAGTGTTAGCAAGCACTAATAGGTTTTGTCCCGGCTAAGGAACAGATGGCAACATTGTTGCGTCGCCCTCTTGTACCTTTCCAGCAATGTTGAGCAATAGTATTTCAAATCGTAAGTGCCCGCCCTTCCATTCCTATTTCTCCTCTGTATAGGCTTGTGCAAAGCGAGGCACTCGGAGGCTGCAAGCACTAGCTTCAACCTGAGTGGTCAACAAGTAGTTGATGCCGTAATAAATTTTAAATAGTTGAATGATTTAAAACTTAACCAGCTTTTACCGAACGTCGGCGAGTCCAGCATGCCGGCGCACATTGCAATTGCAGATACCCGCCTTGGAAGTATTATGGTTTCGGGAGACTTGCTCTGGAATACTTAAAATCTTACATATTTTTCTATAACTCCATCGGCAGCAATCACTCCTTGATATAATATTAGCGTATCCTTTGTTATTTCGAAATAAATATTAAGATTTGGCACGTCCCTTATAGAGAAAAAATCCATTAATCTACCAGTAGCTTGACAGGTATCCCTACCCAGGCTGAAGTATCCGCTGTCGCTGGCTGTGTACTTTGGTGATTCCGAATTTACAGTATGCTTAAATGCCGAATCGATAAATTTCCAGGTATTGCCATTGCCGGGAGCGAAATTGGGATTGCAGTTGGGTGTTTGGCAACCATATAAAATTCTTAATTCCCAATGGCCGTTGATAGAACCCGAATCTTTCACAGTATAGCCTGAGCTTACAACCCTGCTTTTGGTAGAATTGTTATTTTCCTTTTTACAACTCACCAGCATGAACACCACAATAGTTACAAGAGTTATATATTTCATAAAAAGTTTTTATTTAAAATGCTGACAATGAAAATTGTAAAAGGGTTGCATTCCCTTCCAATGTCTCCCCTGCATAGGCTTGTGCAAAGCGAGGGACTCGGAAGCAGCATACGTTATCTTTAACCTGAGTGGTCAACAGGTAGTTTATGCCCTATTAAATTTTAACGACTTGAATGTTTTAAATTTAAGTAGCTTTTCCTAAACTACGGGAGTCCTGCAAGCCAGCACACATTGCTTTTGGGGAGACAGCAATATAACTATACCCATGCTTAAAATTTAGCTATCTAAAAATATAAATAACCAGGTTTAAATTTCAAAAAAAGCCTGGCAATATGAAATTGAATCAAAACAATCACAATAATAAAAAAAATCATAGTTCAGACAATATGAATCGCAAATTGTCAAGCAAGTTATCGTTCAACAAACCAACACAGCCATTCGCTTTTTCTCTCTATACAAATGACCTAAGTATAGTGTAAGTTCAAATACCTGTCTTTAAAGCATTTTCATAAATATAGTATCCAACTGCAACTTCAACTTTCATCCTTATTGCTATAAAATACCTTCCCCACGGTATGCCACCCAATTATAAAAAGGTTACTTTCATAAAAAGATTTTTCCGTGAAAATATTAGTTATACTTACCCTTTCCCTGATTCTTACATCAAGTGCTAACAGCCAGCAAATGACTGATGCTGAAACCAACGCATTGCAACTGGCCAATGATGGCAAAATTGCTGAAGCCATCCAGGGATTTGAAAAAGTGCTGGCATCTAATCCTAAAAATGTGAACGCCATCAATATCATTGTGCAGTTGTACGAAAAGCTTGGTAACAAAGAAAAACAATACGAGTTTGCTTCCATAGGTTTGCTTTTAAATCCTGCGGACGAAAACTGGAATTACACAAAGGCCGACCTTGCCCTGCAACTTGGCAGGCCGGAAGAAGCATTAAACCTGGCAGAAAAATTCACCACTACTTATCCTGATAGTGCCTTCATGTACATCATCAAGGGCCAGGCACTGGATGCACAGGGAAAAATTCAACTGGCGGTTGGGGCTTATTCAAAAACCATCCGGCTGCATCCTGACAATGCTTATGCCCTGTTGTTGAGGGGAAAAGACTTTGCAGCCATCAGCCGTTACCAAAATGCCATTGATGATTTTACAAAGCTTATCAATTTAGGCCAGGAGCTGGATGAAATATATAACCGCCGGGGCATGGCTTATTTTAGCCTGCAACAACCCGACAAGGCACTGCCGGATTTTACAAAAGCCATCAGTATCAATCCATCCAACCAATATGCATATACCAACAGCGGTTGGGTGTATTATAACAATGGTGATTATACAAAAGCCATTTCAGCATTTACAAAAGCAACTACTATTGATCCAAAATATGCGGATGCGCTGTACGGACTGGCAAGTGCGTATGACAAGCAAAAAAACTTTCCGCTGTCTACAAACTATGCAGAAAAAGCCATCGCTATTGATGGCCAGATGCCGCCCTATTATGCCATCTACTGCAGGTCATTATTATCTGCCGACCGAAATAATGAAGGTCTTGTTGCGGCAGGCAAGCTACTGGAATTAGACAAGGAAAATGCCGACGGATACCTGCTGAAAGCAACCGCTTTTAGTAATCTAAAAAAATATGATGAGTCGCTGGCAACCATCAATATGGGCATTGAAAAATATCCTTCCAACTACCTCATGTATGGCCTCAGAAGTTTTGTCTATAAACAACAAGGTAAGATGGAACTTGCAGATGCTGACACGCAAAAGGCCGCCTCGTTAAGCACTAAAAATTAATACATGAAATCATTTTTAATAATAGCTGCGTTTAGTGTTTCCGCTAGTGCAATTCAGGCGCAATGTGTAAACGGCGATTGCAAAAATGGTAAGGGCAAATTTGATTTTGGCTGGTGTGTATATGAAGGAGATTTTAAAAATGAAAAGCCCGATGGAATAGGTATCATGAAGTATGATGACTATAACTACGAAGGTGCATTTAAGAACGGCGTTGAAGATGGAAAGGGCGTCATCACCTACAAAGATGGCAGAAAGGAAGAAGTGCTGTACAATGCAGGAAAGAAAGAAAATTATAAACCGGTCGTGTTGCAGCCCGGCGCTTATAAAGCATTGGAAGGTCACGATCCTAATTGTACCAATGGTAAATGCAGTACCGGTTATGGTACCTATGTATTTCCCAGCGGCAATATTTATACCGGCAATTTCAACAATTACAAAAGAGAAGGACATGGAACTTTTTATTATGTTACGGGCAATATGTTTGAAGGTGAATGGCACGATAACCAGATGGTAGAAGGCACTTTTACTTATGCTACAGGCGCACAGTACAAGGGAACCTATGATGCAGCAGGCAACGAGCTAAACGGGACGGTAATAGCCGGTAGCAGAAGAGTACCCATAGTGAATGGTAAAGCGGTGAATGTAAAACAAGAATTATACGGCTATAAAACTGCCGCAGAAATACAGCGGGATGAACGAATGAAGGAATGGTCGAAGAAGCCAAGTGTTATTTATACAAAATGGGGCTTCGAAAAATCATCGATTGAAAAAGATAAGGAAGCATTCGAAAAAATGATGCATGAATCAGACGCAAGAGACCGGGCCTATGATCGTAAATGGGGGAACTATTAACAGCTATCAATAAAAAATTAATGCGATTTCAATATTTAAAAAAGCAATCTAAATAACCCATTATGAGAAAAATATTTTTACTACTGATTACCATATCCACCCTGCAACTAACGGCGCAAGATAATAGTGATAATACCCCCGGCAAGGTAATCAAATGCATCTCCGGTGATTGTGTAAACGGACAGGGTGAAGCAACTATGACAGATGTAAATCACTTTTCAGGAGAAGTTTATTATAAGGGAGAATTTAAGAACGGATTAATAGATGGAGACGGCATACAGGTATATGGCGGACATTACTATGTCGGGCATTTTAAAAAAGGATTTAAAGATGGATATATGGCAAACTATGGTGCAACTTATAAAGATGGGAAGAGTGTGCCTGATTCGTCCGCTGAAGTATCATTTGCAGACTATCACAGCGAATTTGGTTACAGCAGTATTAAAGTTTTTAAAGATGGCGGCACCATGTATTATTCATTGCATGAAGGCAAACGTAAAAGCAACTGGGACTACAATAAACCAGTAAAAGATAAATGGATCAATGAACAGGTAGTCGCATTTAAAGCAGCCAGGGCGGGACAGTTTGCCGCACCAGCCAAACCTACCAATGAAACCTTACCCCTTGCAATTAGAACCTCCAATACTGCACGTGATCAATGGATAGAAGCCATACAGTGGAGCTGCCTAACCGACCGGAAATATTATTTAACAATGGTACCCAAAACAAAATATCATCAATTGCCCTTTGCAGGCCACCTAACCATGCAGGTAGTAGCCGCTGATAATACGGTTGCATACGAAGGCGAACTGGGCAATTACTGGACACCGAGGACAGCCGGAAAATACACCTTCCTCATAAAGTTTTACCAGGATAAAATACTTGGCGGCGATGGTTCCCTTTATGTAAGTGGCTTACAGATTGAATGGACGCTCCATTCCAAAAGAGACCTTTAAATAATTCTATTTTTCGTAAGTATAAGGAACGAAGAATCTACATGGATAAATAACAAATGCCGAAGTATATTTTTTTAGTACCACCGGTACCTTTTTCATTCCCTTATGAAATAAAAGTGTTTGCAAGCACTAATAGGTTTTGTCCCGGCTAAGGAACAATGGCAACATTGTTGCGTCGCCCTCTTGTACTTTTCCAGCAATGTTGGGCAATAGTCTTTCTAATCGCAAGTGCCCACCCTTCTGAATGATTTTAATTTAAATAGCTTTTCCGGAACTTAGGCTTAGGCTAAGTTTAATATTTGATTTAGACTTCATCCGGAAATAATCGCAAGCCCACTCTTCCCTTCCGATGTCTCCTCGGCAGAGGCTTGCGCAAAGCGAGGGACTCGGAAGCTGCATACGCTAACTTTAACTTGCGTGGTCAACAAATAGTTTATGCCGTATTAAATTTTAAGGAGTTGAATGATTTAAATTTGAGTAGTTTTTCCTGAATTGCGATGAGCCCTTCATCCCTGCGCACATTGCTTTTGCAGCGACTCGCCCTGGAAGTGTTATGATTGATTTTGAGTTGCTCCAAAAAAAAGGTAATAGCAGAGGAATAGAAAAAGTATCAGCATAAAATAGTATAAAATATTTTTATTTACTTAAGAAATAAAAATGTGCAAGCACTAATAGGTTGTAAATTGCAGCCTTGGTTAGTGAGATGCCAACCAGGACCACCGTATGTAAAATCGAACCCCGTATATGAAAAAAATTATTTTAGTTTTTTGTACTCTTCTGATTTTTTGGTCATCTTTTGCCCAACTCAATTTTTCCATAAAAGGTGGAATAACTCAATCATATAAATCAGAGAATATAGGAACTGCAGGTATCAACGAAAACGTAATATCAAAGATTGGAATTCAAATTGGAGCGACGACTATTATTCCAATTAGTAAATCCTTTTCCTTTCGTCCCGCACTACAGTTTACCCAAAAAGGTTACCATACAATTGAAAAGAGCGACCCGCCAGGCACCTATTATTGGAATAGAAACGTTTCATTAAGTTATCTGGAATTACCATTGGAAGTCCTGTATTGTATTAATAAAAACAAGGCTACAAAAATTTTTATTGGCACCGGACCAGTGGCAAGTTTGGGGCTTTTTGGCAAGGGAAAATACACGTTGGAATTAACAAGTAATGGGCAATTTTATTCCGAAAAAAATACAGACAATCATGTATTTAAAGATAATGGCTCCAATCGAATGGATATTGGTTGGGACTTTTTAATTGCAGTGCAGGTTCATAGAATATCTTTAAATGCTGCCTACAACTGTGGTTTACTCAGTACTGTTGATGATGATTGGCACTATTTAAAAAACAGGAGTTTTGCATTTACTGTCGGTTACCTTTTAAAATATTAAAGTAAAAGCTATTTTTAATCTCCCACCGATTGCCGTCTTAATGAAACAAATAAGTAAAATCTTTAAACCACATTTCCAATTCAATAAAGTTAACAGCCTATCCGGATTGATTTTCGGGGCAACTATGTGTTTGATTCTATGGGCAATAAATATTTATAGAATAACAATTATTGACACAAAATATTTATTAATAGCCTCTGTAATAGGTGCTGTTATTGGAATTATTTTAATTCCTAAATTTTTAAAACCTACTTATTCAAAATTTTGGAAAGCGTTGATTAATCTGGCAATCGGTGGCGGGCTATTTTACTTCGTTTTATTGTATTTAAACCAGGCATTTTATGACAAAGTAATTATTAGTAACGATTTCAAAATTTTAAAAACAGGCACACTTGGACGAGGTAAGTTCAGTCCGTGTTTTCAGCCATATGCCACCATTGATTTTAATGGAGTTGAAAAACAATTGATTTTTTATTGCGATTTTGAAAAGACAATCAAGAGCTATTCAAAAGTTTCATTGACATATTCCAAAGGATTATTTGGCTTTAACATTATTAAATCAAAGCAATTAAAACTATAATTATTGCGAGACAGAAGTTCCAAAAAATGTTGCTCAATGGTCGCAACCCAGGTTCACGCCCTAACGAACACTCTTTCCAATAACAAAAGCTTACATTTTAACAGGATTAATAACAAAAAGTGAAAAGTTATTTTAGGGGACGAATCCGCCCACCCTTCCCTTCCGATGTCTCCTCTGCATAGACTTGTGCAAAGCGAAGAAACCGGAAGTAGCATACGCTAACTTTAACTCGAGTGATCAACAAGTAGTTTATGCGGTATTAAATTTTAAGGAGTCGAATGATATAAATTTGAGTAGCTTTTAATTATGGCAAGTCCTGCAAGCCAGCGCACATTCCTTTGCAGAAACAAGCCTTGGAAGTATTATGGTTGTGTGAGACTTGCTCAAAAAGTGCATTGGTGTGCTACGACCGCAGGCGGAGATTTACAGTAGTTTTCACTCATAAATACCCCAGTTTTTTCTTCACCTTTTTTGACATTTCTGCGGTAATAATCTCCACCGGATGCTGAACGTTATACTCTTTATTTAGTTGCAATAAAACTGATTTACTATTCTCACCAACATAAAAGTGTGGTTGCATATATACTAGATAAGATAGCGATGATGTACGGCTATCACTGTGATCGGACATTATTTTTTTTTCGTCAGAGTACCAAATTGAAAATAACACGGTATATTTTTCGGCTGCCATACTAAATACGGCCATTGGCTGACCTGGGTAAACGTAGTCGCCTGGCTTTACTAATAAATGTATAGGCGCCAGCACCATATACTCTGCAAGCGTGCCGTCTTTATGTTGAATCGCTATTTTGTTGCGCCCACTTTTGAAAAACACGTCCGCAGTTTCTCCCTCTCTTATTTTGTCATTGCAGTCGTAGACTGTGCCGCCACGGGAAGCGCAAATAGTATCGGCTAATTGATAAGTGAATCCCGTACCATAATAATGCTCCTCCTTTTTCGGACCAAATGTCTCAGAGAGTGAAGAGACGCCTGAAATACGCAACTGATTTCCTGCCCTGGCTGGCAGTAAATACGCAAAAGAACTATCTGGCACCTTTTGTAAAGCAATGCCTGGAAAATATTGATACCGGTACTGATATGAGTAAGAGCCTGCAGATTTAACCGGGGTTAATTTAATAATTTCTCTTTTACCGGGGCCAACGGTTGCAATTAAACTATTTGAGAACAAAGTGAAATTAGTAGAATAACCCATCAATGAGGTAAAGGTTAGTTTTAGGCTATTCTGTCCAAACATCGTACTTTCCGCATATATGCTTACCGAATTATCGCTGTTATTTTCGGAAGAGCAGGTTATCAATCTCTCCTGTGCGCAAGTGGCCATACTAAAAAACAAAGACATCAATATTATGGATATTTGTTTCATAGAAATCGTTTTTGTTGTTTAGACTTGCCTTACTTTGATTGCCTTTTTAATCCTCTCTGGCGCAGGTCTCCCGACCTGCTGCCTCATGTCGCTAGTGCGTGCCGCAACTTAATCTAACATTAATAAATCCAGCAGCCCTTTTTGATCAGTCATATAATCGATAGCGCTGCTGCATTTCCAATGCCATGGCTCTGATACAAAACCGGCAGTAACAGGATTCCAATGAAGATAGTTCAACCTTTGATTAAACATCACATCACTGTCTAACAAAATGGGATGGTTTTCGTGTTGCCACAATTTAAACCTGAAATTGCTGCTGCTTTTCTTTCCTTCTGCCTCTAATAGATTGAGCATGTATTCACGCCTGCTTTCTTTAGGATTGTTAATGATGCTGTCAATTAACTTAACTGCTGTAAAACGCTACATGTTCTTTAACACCAAAGCAGGGTCTTGCCGCCCATTGCAGGAATAGATCAGGTGCAGGTGATTGGTCATTAATACCCACGCATGCACCTGCAGACCCTGATTTCGTTGACAAAATCGAATACTTTCTAAAACAATCTCTCTGTACATATCCCTGGTAAATATATCCAGCCATCCAACTGTGGTGGAAGTAGTAAAGTACACACCTCACTTATCTGTAAAACGATATTTTGTGCTCATGCTGGTTGCTTTGGCTCAGTAAGTTACTCTATATCTTCGCATTTAAACCCCTGTGATGTAGCAAACCTGGGTTAGAAAGAGACAATGCCCTTTACACACTTTGCAGTGAAACTTATAATGGTTAGCTGAGCGATGACAGGCAGCAGGTCAGGAGACCTGCGCCAGTGTGAGAAATCTAACCAACCTTTTGGTCTACATAGTTAGGATTGGGAATAAAATTACCTATAATTATTCCATCCTGATTTACTTTCCAAGCTCCTTTAACGGCTTGAGGGGGAACGTCTACTTTATCTTTATAAACTTCATCTACTTCATACACCCATCCATTGGGATGTTTTAGTGCTTCTGAAATAGCTTCCGGTGGTGGCCTTTTTTCCATACTCATGTTTTGCAAATAGATAATATTTCTATGTCATTCTAACCTTTTTTTTAAGTCTAATTATTATTAGTCGCTTGTTGCCTGAGCTTTGTAAGCTGGATTTTTAATAAAAACTTTCATATCGGTTTTGCCCTTAAGAACTGGATATGCCCCTTTTATTTTGTCAGACGGTATGTCATTAAAAATTACTTCCGCCACGAGTCTTCCAAATGTAAAAGTTTTACACAGATTATACTGCCTCAGTTTAAATTTAAAAGTTCCCAGGTGAGTCTCCACTACTGGACTTGAAGCGGTGCTGTGGGACTCACCGCTACGCAGAAAACCTGCTTAAATTTATATCACCCAATTCCCTGAAATTCAAAACGGGATATATCCCCTGTTCACCGGTTAAATAAAACTTTGCAGAACTGTGTAAAGATAAAAATATTTTGTTTTTAGAGACACACCGCTGAGTAGCGGCGGGTCTTGCAGCCCTGCACAAAACCTAAAGCAAAGACCCGCCCGGGAAGTTCATTATGTTGGGGAGTGGCAGTTTTATTGTGGAAGACTCCGAGCGGAATTAAAAGACAATGCACTTAACACACTTTGCAGTGAAACTTATAATGGTTAGCTGAGCGATGACAGGCAGCAGGTCAGGAGACCTGCGCCAGTGTGAAAACAGACTAACCATTTTGATTAATACTTTCCCCCCTACAACCTATTCATCCAGTTATGCAACCGTTCCATCCAAATGTCATCCGTCGTTGTATTATACATGCCAAAGCCGTGGCCACCTTTTGGATATAAATGCATTTCGGCAGGTACTTTATTTTTTACACAGGCCTGGTAAAACCGGATACTGTTTTCTACAGGTACTGCTCCGTCATCTGCTGCCTGTACTAAAAACACCGGTGGCGTTTTAGGCGTAACCTGTTTTTCATTTGAAAAAAAATTGATTTTGTCTGCACTGGCGTTGGCACCTACTAAGTTGTTGCGGGAACCTTTGTGGGTGAATGTGCTATCGAAGCTGATTACAGGGTAAAGCAACACAGAAAAATCGGGCCTTACAGATGTGGTGTCTTTATTACTTACATCTGCTTTAAAGTCAAATAAGGTTGTTGCAGTAGCAGCCAAATGTCCACCGGCAGAAAAGCCCATGATGCCAATTTTATTGGGTTTTATATTCCACTTTGCCGCATTGGTGCGTACCAGCCGGATGGCTTGCTGGGCATCCTGTAATGGCGCAATGCTTCTATCAATATTGGTTACGTCATCTGGTAAGCGATATTTTAATACAAATGCAGTAATACCCCATTTGATCATTTCTTCGGCTACCCGTGTTCCTTCCTTATCAAATGCTAAAATACCATAGCCTCCACCAGGACAAATAATGATGGATCGTCCATTGGGATGTTCGGGTGTAAACATAATCAACGTAGGTACACTCACTTTTGAAATACGCAAAACATTGCCTTCAGATACACGAGCTTCTTTATCGGGTGCCCCTGTAGAATTGGGTATTTTTCCTGGGTATAAAGGCATTTCCAAACCTGTTTGTGCTTTGGCTACAATAGTGGTACACATGATTAAAAGAATAAGGCAATTTTTCATTTTTGTAATAAATTTTAGTGCAAGTTTATTTCGTTACTTATTTAGTTCAAAAGGTAAAATAAAAAAATCAACGAAACTTTTATTTAAATGTAGACGGTGTAATAAATTCCATTTCTTTTAACCAGCTTTCGCAAAGGGATTTCCATAAACCGGTGGAACCCGGATTATTGTTTACATTGATGGCATGTCCGCCTTGTGGAAATACATGAAAACTTGTGGATACATTTTTATCCAGCAAAGCCTGGTAAAACAGCAAACTATTTTGTGGAGGCACAGTTTTATCATTGAAGGCATCGGCAATAAAACAGGGCGAAGTATTGACGGTTACATTGTTTTGCACGGAATATTTGTCAACCATTTGTTGCGAAGGGGCATCTCCCAACATTGCCTTACGGCTACCTATATGGGCAAACTTACCAAGGTCAATTACCGGTGATACCAATATCATAAAATCGGGGTGAACTGAAATAGTATCCAGCTCATCATTTATTGCCGCAATATCTTTTGTACTTGTTCCGGTCATTGCCGCCAAATGCCCTCCCGCAGAAGAGCCCTGTACTCCTATTTTGTTGTTTTGAATTTTCCATTTACCTGCATTGGCCCTTACTATTTTGATGGCTCTTTGGGCATCCTGCAAGGGGCCGGTTTCCCGATGCACCAGGTCGGGAGAATTGGGCATACGATAGTTTACCACAAACGCACTCATACCTAAACTATTAAACCATTTTGCTAATTGAAATCCGCCCAAATTGTAAGTGAGGTGTGTATAACCTCCGCCGGGAAATATAATAACAGCCGTACCATTGTTATCATCTTTTGAAGGAAAGAATGCATACATACCCGGCGTACCCACCTGGTATATTCTTTCATTTACAATACTGTCCTTCAGGTTCATGCCTTTGGTATTGGGCATTTTACCCGCAGGCCAAAGCGGAATAAATTCCTGGGCCTGCGCACAAAAGCCAGTTAGTATAAAAATAAACAGGAGACTGTTTTTATAACACAATGGCAATAGTTGAGTGTATGTTTTATGCTTACTCATTACTTATCTATGTTATCCGGCACCTTTGCAGGTATGCCGTTGATGGTTACATTGTTTAGTTTCATTGACTTTATATAATCTACCTGCAAAGGAATTTTTACGCCATTAATATTACAGTTTACGACTGTTAAATTTTCAACCGGTGATTCTTTATAGGCATGAATATAAATACCATATTTACCACCCTGCGCCACGTCAACATTTTCTACCCAAATGTTCCGGATGGTTGGTATAAAATTACCGGGCTTTTCATAATACATATTGCAGGTAATGGCCGACTCTTTGTAAGCGCCCACCTTAATATCTTTCATAAAAACATATTCAATTACACCGCCTCGGCTTGAACTTGTTTTTAGCCGCAATATCCTGTCGAGGTTCGGGCTATCCATGGTGCAATTAATGGCATAAATATGATTTGCCCCACCTGATATTTCGCTGCCAATTACCACGCCTCCATGGCCGTCTTTCATTTCGCAACCTTCAATGATATGGTTTGCTGCCGGTTTGGCAATTCTTCGTCCATCTTCGTCCCTGCCCGATTTAATGGCAATGCAATCATCACCCGTATCAAAATAACAATTGCTGATTAATACATTTTTGCATGACTCAGGATCTACGCCATCTGTATTGGGGCCATGAGAAATAATTCTTAGTTGGTCGATCGTTACGTTTTCACACAACACCGGGTTAACATTCCACATGGGAGAGTTGATCATTTTCACACCCGATATCAAAATGTTGGTACAGTTGTAAGGCTGTATAAAATTGGGACGCAAATAATATCCGTCACCCATAATCCTTGTCCGGGGATCGGTTTGCAAATGATTCCATGTATGCAGCGAATCTCTTGCTTTTACCTGCATGGACGGCCTGCCTTTGTTCCATGCCCACCAGGTATCCCAGTTGGCATTTCCATCCAGGGTACCGTTTCCGGTGATAGCAATATTTTTTTCTCCGTATGCATAAATCAATGAAGAATAATTCATCAGCTCCATACCCTCCCACCTGGTAAATACAATGGGGTATTGGGCGGGATCGGTACTGAACGAAATAGTAGCATCATCCGTCAGGTGCAGGTTCACATTACTTTTAAGATAGATAGCTCCCGTTAAAAACACTCCGAAAGGAACCATTACACGGCCCCCTCCTTTTTCATTGCAGGCAGTTATTGCTTTTTCAAAAGCAGCAGTGTTCAATGTTTTACCATCTCCAACAGCGCCGTAAGATGTTACTAAAAAATCCTTATCAGGAAATACAGGTGTAACAATGCTTTTGCGAATTTGCTCCATTTCTTTCATGGGTTCTTCGGCTGATTTCCAACCGCCCGAACCTGCCTGTGCTTTTACATAACCGGCAAACACAAGACCGATCAGCAATACTGAAAAGGATATCAATAATTTTGGCATGTTAATAATTTCTGTTGGTTAAAAAACTTATACAGTATATTTTATTGATTGCCTTTCGGCCAATCAAATGGCTTTGATGGAGCTGCAAGAAACCAGTTATTCTCTGAAGGCATTTTCATGTTTGCTGCGTCAAATATTTTTTCAACGGTATAATCTTTCGCTGCGGCTACAGATAACTGTTTGCTCCATGCAACACGTTTATCAAGGGCAGCCGCACCTGCTCCTTTATTGGCATACTCAGCATAAAAGGTTGTTAGCTCGTTTGCTGGATTTCCCCAGTTGTTCCATCCTTCGGGAGCTATTTGTTCAGGCAATTCGCAGCGCACAAAAACAGTATTGGAATATGCCCGCCATGGCCGTCCCAGGTACACTTTTTTTACCGATGAATCCACCGTTATTTTGCAATCCAAAAATACAAACCCATACTTTTTACCTTGTGTTGTATTAGCCGCAGTGATGTAGGAATTGGATTTACAGTGAATGGTACAGCGTTGAAACCACAGCAGTAGAAGGACCGAAAATAAAATCGGTGGTGCCTTCAATATAGCAATCTGTAAATAGTTGACGGGAGCTTTCGCCGGATGCATAAATAGTATCCTGGTTGCCAAGGAAACGACAGTTTTTAAAAATTGCTTTATCTGCATCTACATACAATGCTACTGCCTGCCCCACTTGTCCGGCCGAATTTGTAAACGTGATGTTTTCAGCTATAAACCTATTTCCCGAAATTTTTGCGGTGTAGGAAGTAAAGGTGGTGAGTTTTCCCCTGCCACTATAATCATCAAAATTGATGATTGTTTTTTCAACACTCTCCCCAATAAAAGTTACATCGGTATTGGTTTCAGGCAATTCAATTTTTTCATTGTAGGTGCCATTTTTAATATAAAGTGTAATGGGCGCTAACGGAAAAACACGCATAGCATCAATGGCATCCTGGATGTATTTGTAATCGCCACTGCCATCCTTAGCTACTGTAAAAACATATTTATATTGCTGCGGATTAGATGTTTGGGCAAATAGTTGACTGCCTGTAATCAACAAGATTATTATCATTCCATATAGCTTCTTCATTCCTGCATTCAATTTAATAGTGATTAATTTTTATATTGAATCAACATGATTTAAAAAACATTTTTTAAAAATTCATCAATGTATTTTACCGTTGGTTCAAACCAGGGATCAAACAAACAAAACGAATGCGGCGCTCCTTCAAAACCATGCACTGTTGATTTGATATGATACTGGTTTAACACATTGATATAATCTTCCCTGCCTGCATGCATCCTTGATACGGCACTATTCAAAAACAAGGTAGGTGGGGTTTTACTACTTATATAACTGAGCGGTGATGCAGCTTCCCACAACATCGGATTTTCTTTTTTCGAATAGCCAAACCAGTAAGTGCCGGCAGAAATGCTTTTGCTATCGTCCCCTTCTCCCCCTTCGGGATGTACAAAAGATAAAGTGCCATCGATATCGACCACGGCATTTACATCCGACTTTATTTCGGTATTGCAATTGCTGCCTTCAAATAAAGGCATATTGCCGGTAGTACCCATAAACGCTGCCATTTCGCCTCCGGCAGAAAATCCCATAGCTACTATTTTTGCGGTATCAATATTATACATTGCCGCATTCTTTTTTACGTACCGTATGGCTGCTTTGATATCATACACACCTGCGGGAAAAAGCGCTTCGGTCGATAACCTGTATTCCGGTGTAAAGCATGTGTAGCCAAGGTTAGCCAGCTTTTGAGCCAGCGGATAATGTTGTGTACGGTCTCCGGTTCGCCAACCTCCGCCATGAATAATAATGATGGCTGTACGTGGTTTTTCACTCATTGCCTTTGGAGCAAACACATCTAATTTTAATGCCCTTTTTGCAGTTTTGCAATAGGTAATATTTCTTTTTTCAACAACGGATGCAAACTTAAATTCCCGAACAATTTTTATATCAGGATGAGATTTTAATGTACCAATATAAGCGCTGTAAGTTGAATACCCGGTGTCTCTTTTACCGGTTATACCGATAGTAGATTGTGCATGTATATGGATGCCCGTCATTACAACTACAAAAAGTATCAATAACTTTCTAAATCTGCTGCTGGCTGGCTTAACGCAATGCGTATTGTTTATTATTAAATTTTTCATATAGCCCGTATTTGCCTTTTCTAAAATAAAGTTATTTGTAAAATCATCATTTCCCATCATTAATTGCGGGAACGATTGCGTATTATTCAACACATTTAATGCAAAAAGCAAGGAACTAAAATAGTAATGATAGTCCTTGCCTTTATGCATTTAGCTGCTATGCTGAATAGTTAATAACCGGGGTTTTGAACCAGGTTTGGATTAGCTGCAATTTGCTGATTTGGAATTGCATAAATTTTCCGGAACGGTTCTGACACGGTCGTTTTAAATGCCCATGTACCTGTAAAATAATCACCAAAACGAATCATATCTGTTCTTCTGCTTCCTTCCCATAAAAACTCACGGGCTCTTTCATCTTCAATTTTCTGCAAGGTTAATGAAGCCATTGGCGTTGCATTACTTCTTTGTCTTACCTGGTTTACCAATAGCAATGCTTCTGCTGCATTTCCTAATCTAAACAAGGCTTCGGCTTTCATCAGTAATACATTCGAATATCTTTCCAATACCAAATCATTGTCTCCATTAAAGCCAGACCATTTGGCCCCAACCGGTGTGTACTTTAAAACTTTGTACCCTTCGTTATCCTGTGCTGCTACAATATCCTGTACCGGTATCAATACCAATTGACTACCGTTTGGATAGTTCAACGGACGGCCATCAAGATAATACTGCGGGCCATATTCAATCATACTCTTGCGTATATCCTGGTCTTCGTATTTATCTAAAGCTACTTGTGTAGAACTGTAACCATTGGCAGGTGAAAATGGCAGGCCGTATTTTAATTGATCTAATCCATTTTGTGTGTATAATATAAATTGATTGTTGCCTGCGTTTTGTGTAGCGTCTTTTGTAAAGGCAGCAATAATTTCTGTTGACCCCACTTGCGTTGGAGAAGCAAAATTGTCGATCACTTTCGGCGTAAGACTAAATGCCCCCGAGCTGATTACCTGGTTGCACATATCAACTACTTTTTGCCATTGTGCAGTGCCGGTATAAACCTCTGCATTCAGGTACATGTAGGCAAGCGCAGTTTCAACCGTTTCTTTTGTAAAACGAGGATAATATGCTGTGCGACTAACGTCTTTTGCTGAAGGCAAATCAGCCAATGCAGCCAGCATTTCGGTTTCAATAAATTTGTAAACATCTGCTCTTGGAGTTGTGCCCGGCAAATTTTTAGGATCTATTCTTGCAACTGTAACCAATGGCACATTGCCCCAGTTGTCCATTGCAAAGAAATATCCATAAGCCCTGAGTGCCCGTGTTTCAGCAATCAACGCTTTCAGGTTGTCTTTATTTGGTGAAGCTTCCAGGCTTTCCAATACAGCATTGGCTGTTCCAATTTCCTGGAAAATATTTGTCCATGCCCTTGCTACTGTGTTGTTATCGGCATTGTCCACATGCTTGATCAGGTCAATATTATTCTGATCAAACCAACCACCACTTGCCCTGCCCGGTACTATAAATTCATCTGTACTAAATTCTTTCATGCGCCAGGGATCGCCAATATCAACATTATAAGAAAGCAATTGATACACACCCACCACCGATGACAGTGCTTCTTTTTCGCCCTGGTAATAATTGTCTGGTGAAAGGCTGCCAAATTTTTCCTCATCCAGTTTTGTACAACCTGAAAACACGGCGCTCATCAGCAAGCCGGTAGTCAGTATTTTAAAACTTAATTTCATATATAAAGAGTTTTGATAGTTAAATTAAAATGTCACATTCACGCCAAAGCTTACAGAACGGGCTCTTGGATAACCCAGGTAATCGATGCCCAAAGGCGCAATACCTGTTCTTGATACCTCTGCGTTAACTTCCGGATCTACACCTGAATAATTAGTGATCAGCCATAGATTTTGTCCTGAAAGAAACACGTTAGCTGCGTTGATAAACGTGTTTTTCAAGTCAAAAGAATAACTCAGTGTCACATTATCCAGCCTAACAAAACTGCCGTCTTCTATCCAGCGTGATGAGTACACTTTTGGTGCGTCCCTGTTTAATCCACTTGTTAATGCAGATGCCAACACATTTTTACCGGGCAGGTTGCTCAGGTAACTCATGTTGGCTGCTGTGAGGTTAAATACATCGTTTCCAATTGAACCTCTGAATAAAAAGTTCAGTGTAAATTTCTTGTAGTTGAATGTGTTGGTAAACCCAAAAATGTAATTGGGTTGTGCGCTACCAATGATAGTATCAGCACCACTTGCTATTAATTCTTTACCATCTTTTATACCGGTAAACCTTGGTCCCCAGAAAGTACCAACAGGTTGGCCAGGCAATATCAACTGGGCAAATTTCCCCAATGATACCGTTCCCTGTAACGGGCCTATCTGAATATTTTTTCCGCTAAACTGATCGTTGGACAGGCTTAAAACCTTGTTCCTGTTAAAGCTTACATTGAAACCAGATTCCCATCTTAAATTGGGTTTATCAATGATTCTTGCAGTAATGTCAAACTCAACACCCTTGTTCTGCACACTACCCACATTGGCCAACTGCGTACTAACAGCCGTTGGAGAAGGCACCGGAATTCTTAACAAAAGATCAGTTGTCTTTTTAACATAGTAGTCAACTGTTCCATGAATTCTTCCACCAAATAATGCATAGTCCATACCAGCATCAAACTGGCCTGTTTGCTCCCATTTTAAATTCGGGTTGGCATATTGTTGTGGCAGTACGGTTGTTATTCTTTGTCCGCCCACAATGTAGCCGGTTGTAGTTGCACCCAATGTGGTGATTGAATTAAGATTTCCAATCTCCTGGTTACCTGTAACACCATAGCTTACCCGAAATTTAAGATCGGAGATGGGTGCCACATTGAAGAATTTTTCTTTAGAAATTCTCCAGGCAACTGAACCGGATGGAAACACACCCCATTTGTTGCCAGAACCAAACCTGCTTGAACCATCCCGGCGAACCGTACCTGTTACCAGGAACCTGTCGTCGAAATTATAATTGGCCCTGCCATAAAATGATACCAGTTTATTACTGCCTTTAAAGGTAGATACACTGCTGATAGAACTCGCAGCCTGCAGGCTATACCATTTAAACTCATCTGATAAAAATCCCTGTACAGAAGTCCGGTCGCCTTCACTCACAAAATACTGCCACGAATAACCGGCAAGTGCCTCAATGGAATGCCTGCCAAAATGATTGTTATACTTTAGTATTGTTTCAAGTAGTTTGCTATAGTCTTCCAGCTTTTGTACACTGGCGTAGCCACTGCTACCTTGTCCCAATAAATTATTTTTACTGATATAAGAATTACGGTTGATGTTTTGATTGGTATAACCAAGATTAACATTAATGCTTAAAGGCTTTGTGATTTTTAATGTAGTAGACAGGTTGCCCAGGAAACGGTTATTGGTAACCTGGTCTAAAACCTGGTCGGAATAAGAAACCGGGTTCACCCTGTATGGCGGAATAAAATAATAATTACCATTGGGATCATACACAGGGTAAGTTGGATTAAAAACCAATGCCTCATAATTCATACTTGAACCAAATTCACTACCCACGGTATTTGATACAGGCGCCTGTTTTGAAAATGTTTGGCCATAGTTCATGCGAAGATCAAATGTAAGCCTGTCCTTCAATTCGGAATGGGTGATGTTGATGCGGGCATTGGTTCTTTTAATATCAGATGCCAGCATAACACCTTGCTGATCGCCAAAACCTAAAGAGGCACGGTAGGTTGTTTTATCGGCTCCGCCAGACATAGAAAGATAATGATCCTGTGAATGACCGGTTCTAAATATTTTATCCTGCCAGTCGGTATCGCCCCCCTTATCGTCAATGGCTAAACCAAGTTCGGAAATTTTCTGACGATACTGAGCAGCAGAAAGCACATCCAATGTTCCCTGCACTTTTGATATACCGGCAGACGATCCGATTGTTACTTTTGCCTTGCCTGCGGTACCTTTTTTTGTAGTAATAACAATTACACCATTGGCACCTCTTGAACCATAGATTGCAGTTGCCGAAGCATCTTTCAAAACAGTGATTGATTCAATGTCATCCGGATTTAATGTCATTAAAGGATTGGTAGGTTCTTCATCAAAAATGTCGATGCCATAATTATTAATGTTGGCCTGCGATATACCTGCACTGTTTGAAATGGGTACACCATCAATTACATACAAAGGGTCGTTGGATGAGGTGATGGAAGTACCACCCCGTACCCGTACAGTGTTTGATCCACCCGGCTTTCCACTATTCTGCGAAATATTTACTCCCGACAATTTTCCCTGGATACTTTGCTGGGGGCTTAATACAACACCCTGGTTAAAATCTTTATTGCTAACGGAAGCTACAGAACCGGTGATATCTTTTTGTCGTTGTGTTCCGTAACCAACTACCACCACATCTTCCAGTTTTTTGTTTTGCAGGGTAAGGGTAACATCTACATCACGGCTCTTTCCAACCGAAACAACTTTTACATTGAATCCCACATAGGTGAATTCAAGAACAGCTTTTTCATCCATCACCGTTAAATGATAATTTCCCTTTGCATCCGTCATAACACCTGTGCTGGTATTTTTTACACGGACACTTACACCGGCCATAGGTTCTCCTTTTTCGTTCGTTACCGTTCCGCTTATGTCAACAGGCGGAGCAGGAGGAGCCACTTCTATTTTGCGATCATTTACAGCAACCACTTTTTTCAATTTTATTACAATCGTTTTTTCATAAATGGTAAAGGTTAACGGCTGCCCTTCAAAAACGGCATTCAATACCTGTTCTATGGTAGCATTTTTTAAGGAAACGCTGATAGGTTTTGCATGAGATACAACTTTATTGGTATACAAAAAATTGTATTCGCTTTGATTACTGATACTTTTAAAAACACTTTCTACCGATGCATTTTCGAGCGTGAGAGAAATTTTCTGGGCATACCCGTCAGCCTTGGCATAAAGGCAGGCAACAAGCACCAGAAAAGTAGTGAGTTTCATAATGCGCAAAAGTTTGACAAATACTGGCCGTTGTATGCACGGACAGACATTTGTAAGAAAAAGTAATTTCATACATTTGTAATGTTTGAGTTAAAAAAAATGGTTAAATAGTCAAGCTGTTTATTAAATTGGATTAACTCAATAGCTCCGGGAGTGGTTACAACACTTCCGGTTTTTTTATGCTAATCCGTTTGCAATCAAATCGTCTTTTTAGGTTTATTAAGAATCGTCAATCGTTTATAAAGTTTTTACAGTTACTTTTTTTCCTTCTATCAAAAAGCTTACATCACCCGTTAGCTGAAGCATTTTCAACAAAGTAGAAAGGGGCACATTTCTTGAAATTTTCCCCGTAAACCTTAGTGGCTGAGCATTTGACGCTATTTCAAATTCCAATTCCACATCGTACCAACGGGAAATTTGCCGTACCAGGCTTTTTATGTCCGTATCATTGAAAGAAAATAGTTCATCTTTCCAGGCCACAATTTCCCCGGTGTTTACATTTTTTATCACACTTAATTCATTGCTGTTATTTAGCCTGGCCTGTTGCCCCGGAACAAGCATTTGCATTTGATTATTCTTAATCACTTTTACTGAACCTTCCAGTAAGGTGGTACGAACTTCGGGTTCATTGCCATAAGCATTGATGTTAAAATGCGTACCCAACACCTGCACCTGCATACCATTTACAGATACTGTAAAGGGACGATTTGAATTTTTAGCTACTTCAAAATAGGCTTCGCCGGTTATGTCAACATTCCGTTGCTTTTTTCCAAATACTGTTGGAAAATGAATAGAAGATTCTGCATTCAACCATACTTTGGTACCATCTTCCAGCACCAGTTTAAACTGCCTGCCCCTTGGTGTGGTCATTGTGTTAAACGTAAGCGCAGCTTCAGTTACGCCATGTTGTGTTATGTACTGAACAGTACCTGCAGCTTTTAATATGTTGGTATTTCCCTGGCTGGCAACATTGCCTTCACCGGCACTATCCAGCACAATTACAGAACCATTTGCAAGTGTCAGTAAGGCTCCTGCACTGCCAGGTAAAATATCATTTTTGTTTTGGTTAGATGTACTTGCTTTAGCTAGCTCAGTTTGCTTAGGCTGATTGTTGTTTCTAAAAAAATAGATGCTGAGGGAACTGATTATTATAATGACGGATGCCGCCGCCCACATCATTTTCTTTGCACCGGTATGGGAGAAAATTGAACGGACTTTTGCCGGTTGTTCATTTAAAATAACCGATAATATTTTTTGGGATTGCTCTTCACTTAACTGGTGGCCGGTATTTGCTTTGCTCCACACATTGGCCATGTAATCCTTTACAGCAGCATCGTTTGCATCATCTTCAATTAGTTGAAATAGTTCTTTTTCGCCTTCGGTAGAAATAGCTTTCCCCAGGTATTGATTCAGCAAATATTCTAATCGTTTATTTTTCATACCAGTGACTATCGTTTATATAAAAAGACTTCGTTCTATATAAAAGACAACCGGGAGGAAAAACAGGATTAGGCTATTTAAAAATAAATTTTAAAAAACAACAAATTGATAGCAGGAAACTGGCCGGATGCGTTTGCATAAATTCCCTGATCTTACGCAATGCAGTCACCATGTGGGTTTTAACGGTATTAGGAGCAATATTTAATTGGTGGGCAATTTCTTCATTTTTCATTCCATCTTCACGATTTAACTTGAAAATAAGCCGTTGTTGCGGTGACAGTTCCTCCATTGCATCCCTCAATATGCTCAACCTGTCTTTATAAAAAATATATTCCGCCACATTATCAGCTTCCATAACTTCATTTTCAGCAACAACAGCTTTCATCTTCATTTCCAGCGCTTTCTTTTTTAGTTGATTAAAGCAACAATTTTTTGTAAGTGTAATGATCCATGCTTCTATGTTATTGATTCCCGGAAGCGTTTCCCTGCTCACCCATATTTTCATAAATACTTCCTGGGTAATTTCTTCAGCAATAAAATCGGAATGAGTAAAGTGCGTAGCAAAGGAGTAAACCTTATTTTTCAATTGCTCAAACAAGCTGCGAAAAGCCTCCTGGTTACCTGTCGCAATGCAACAAAGCAATTCATGTTCATTATCGTAGGTTTGTTTCCTCATTATAGCAAGACAGTATATTTCTTAATCAGCAGACTTTAAAATTACAAAAATTATTGAAAATTTGTCAGCCTTTAATTTTACAGGATCACAGCAAAAAAATGATTTGCAATCGTATTACAATGCTAGTTAGATTTTTAATACGCTTTCTGAAAATAAATATTTATTTACGCAATCGTTCCCAAAAAATCCTGCAAAAATGAATGATTACAAATAATTAAATTGAAACACATCAATAACACCTTATTACGGAGATAAAAATACATGGAAGGGTTTGAAGTCATTTAAAATGTTACTACCAAATTCAACTGATAGAAAGCAGCAGAATGGCAGGATAAAATTTCCGGTGAATGGTGTTATTTATTCTAACTGGAAAGATGAGCATCCGTTTACGCATGGGTATTTTGGTTTTCGCTCTACCCGATCCCGGCAGGAAATTGATGACCTGGAAATTTATCAACTGGATTAAAAAATTAATTTAGTTACCAGCATTGCTACTTCACTAAATATTGATTCAACGATAAGGCCTTTAACAACCTGATGCCTTCTGCCACTGAAACTGCATTTATCCTTGCACCAGCCTCGCTGGTATGCGTATGATCACCGGGGAAAAGTTTCTTTACTTCATCAGGGCCCATTGCATCATATTTATCTGCGGTGATGCCATTCAGGTTAACGAAAAAAGCTCCTTCAGTTTCTGCAACTTCTTTCGCCCACTTGCCATAATCTTTGTCGGCACGCTTTACTTTACCATCAACAAATTCGTTACGTGGAATCATCGAACAAATGATTACAGTGGCGCCTTTTAGCCTGGCTTCGGTAACAAACTTTTTTAAATACCATCCATAAGTATGTACCGTTTCAATGGTACTGTCTTTCCAAAGTAAATCAATCGTTTCATCACCCGTTCCTTTTAAAACGCCTCGATAACCAGCTTTGGAAGTATCGGGCTTGCTTCCTTCATTGTGGCCGAATTGCATGATTAAAAAATCTCCGGCTTTTAAAGTTGACATCACTTTATCCCATCTTTTTTCTTTGATAAAAGTACGGGTGCTTCTGCCGGCCATCGCCTGGTTGCTGATGTTTAATTGCGTAGTATCAAACAGTTCGCCAATCATTTCACCCCAACCACATTGCGGCCGGTTGGTGTTGCGGACTGTTGAGTCGCCAATAATATAGAGTGTTGGCTTTTCCTGTTTAAATAAAAAAAGAAAACCCAGTACCAGTGATAATTTAAAAATAAATTTCATACAAATATTTTATAGCTTAACTAATTATCTATCGCAGAAATCCAAAAAAAGTCAAAAATAAAAAGTCAAAAATAAAAAATCACACATCAAACAAAATAATGTAACAAATAAAACAACAAAAACTTCAATCCAAAAAAATCAGACATCAGACATCAGCCATCAAACAAAATGATATAACAAGCAAAACGAATTAAGCCTCAATCCAAAAAAAATCAGACATCAGACATCATACATCCAACATTAATGATGCAACAAATAAATCAACCACTCCATCAACCTTAAAAACATCAGACATCATAACATCAGCCATCAGACATCAGACATCAAAGCCTATTTTGCATGAACAATCGTAATACGCTGCACCGGCGGCACCTTCATCCCTTCTCCTAAAAAATAATCCACATACGGAGGTTGGTTGTAGCCTACGTTTTGCCAGGCAATACTTAACCGGTATTGCGGATTATGCATCAGCGTGTAAAAGCGATAATCTGTTGGAATAGTGGTTGAAAAAATCCTCAGTTCTTTGCTATCTGCAGTTCTGAAGATTACTTCTTCACGCCAGTCGCCAAACAAATCGGCACTTAGTGCAGGCGTAGCTTTTGTACCATTGTTAGACAGGCAGTTGAATTTGGATGCGTCAAATATGTTCTCCAACCTTCCATTTTTATAATCCCATTTATCGATTCTTGTTTTATCCAATAGTTCGGATAATAAATCATCGTCCCACCAAATGCGAAAATTAACACTGCGTGGACTAACACCAATTTTTTCTCCATTGGCTGCAATTAATCCTTCGCTGCCACCCCAGTTTTCGTAACCTGCATAGCGTGGATCAATATCCGCACTCATGCCACGGCCCACATCCCTGTCGGCATCCCCGCTCCACAATATTTTCCCGGTGGCGGCATCAAACATGGCTGTGCCCGGACCTTTTGTACCTTCTTCAATTTCGTGTATGCCAAATACTTCCAGGCCGGGATGAGCAGGATCCAAATCGGAAACATGAATAGCATCACCATGACGTAAACCTGTTGTGTATATACCTTTGCCATCATCATCTACACACATGCCGCCATACACAATTTCGTCTTTGCCATCATGGTCAACATCGGCTACCACTAAATTATGATTGCCCTGTCCGGAAAAAGGATTGTCTGCATCTTTACTATCGAATACCCACCTTGAAGTCAATTTTTTATTGCGCCAATCCCATGCAGCCAGCACGGTTCTGCCATAATAACCACGGCACATTACAACGCTTGGATGCACACCATCGAGGTAAGCAACGCATGCAAGAAACCTGTCGACACGGTTGCCCGAATTATCATTTTTACCATTACCACCTTTGCCTCCCCAGGCACCAATATCGCCTCTTGGCGCAATGTAATCGGTCGTAACTAAAGCGGCTCCGGTAAGCCCATCAAATATGGTGAAGTACTCCGGGCCATCCAACACTTTTCCATCTCTTGCCCGGTCGCCTTTATTGAAGCGATAATCTTTGGTGCTATCGCCAATAACATTGCCTTTGCCATCAATGGTTCCGTCGGCAGTTTTCATTGCTATTTCTGCTTTACCATCTCCATCCAGGTCGTACACCATAAACTGGGTGTAATGGGCACCTTCCCGGATATTTTTCCCGAGGTTGATTTCCCACAACAAAGTACCATCAAATTTGTAGCATTGAAAGATCGGCGGATCGGTCATGCCAGCCTGTGAGTTATCATGCCCCTTGCCGGTTTGATGCAAAATAATTTCATACTCGCCATCACCATCTACATCACCAACTGAAACATCATTGGGTGTATAGCCAGCCGGTGTTTTTAGCAGAACCGACATGTATGGCAATGCGCCGACAGCCAGTGTAAATTGCTGATCGCTTGCTTTTTCTTTTCCCTTGATAATTGATTTTACGTAATAGATATTGACCCTGGTTGAATCAGCGGATTCGTCGGTAAAACTGGTAACTTTTGTTAACGGTTGGTGATTGAGTTTAATAGTTTTGCCCGCCGTAGTACGATAAAGATTAAAGCCCAAATCCGCTGCCTCGTTACCCAACAGGCGCCAGCTTACAAATACTTTTCCATTGCCAGCGTTGGCGGCATGCACACCACGGTTTAGGTATTCCATTTGCCTTTGCGCATAGCAACTACTAAAAGTGAGCAATAAGAAAAAGGCTGTTGAAAGTTTAGAAATAAGTTGCTTAAAGTGCATCATGATTTTTTTACTTTTTTATTGCTTTAGTTCACCACATTTTTATGGTGAATAGTTGCAGCCGCCGGTATTTTATTTTCGACGACGGCCTGCCTGTATAAATTTTCGCTTCTTCACTGCATAGAAAATTGAATAGCACTCAATACCGGCAATAGCTTTACATACGGCCGGTAAACTTTACCTTTTACCCGGTTTTAATTTATTAGTGACAGGCCGATCACGGTCACAGATCAACTCTCCATTTTTATAAAATAATTCCGTTAGTTGTATTACGCTACGTCTGTCAGCCACTGAACCCGGCTTTGCAGGATTGGCCTTGCTCCTTCCGGGATGGGTAAAATAATAGAGGAATAACCGGTTGTTATTTACCACCACATCGCAATGCCCGCCAATGGCCTGATCGTCTACTCCTTTACCGGGTTGCTCCAAAATACGGGTGGATTGTTTTGTCCATTTTAATAAATCAGTTGAATGATAAATTTCCATTCCTTTCCAAATATCAATCACCATCCAGTACTTGTTTTGAAACCTGAAAATCTTTGGCCCTTCACCTCTTGCTGCTATGGCTTTGCCTTTATCTTCCCAATTGTACAGGTCTTTACTATCAGCATAATAAATGGATTTGCCATCCCGCTCATTGTTGTACCAAAGACGCCAATTTCCATCGGGCAATTTATACACGGATGCATCAATTACTTTTTGACTGGATAGTTTTAACGTGGTTTCGTATTTCCAGTTCATTAAGTCGGCACTTGTTAAATGAATGATTTCCCGTAGATGATTCCAGTCGTTAAATGTACCCGGCACATAGGTGAGATACATGTGCCAGATTCCGTTATTTTCAATAATATCCGGTGCCCAAAATGTATAGCCTTCATCGGGCCGGTAGTTGATATTGGCAGTGTCCTTATATTTCCAGTGAAGCCCATCTTTTGAAACAGCAATTCCAATGCGTGTGTCATGTACCCATCTTACACCAACAGTGTCGGTAGTGTTGGCCGCACGCCGATTGGTGTAAAACATCCACCATTGCTTTACCTGTTTGTTCCAGATGATAACCGGGTCAGCGGCGCCATCATGAATGGGATCTGTGTAGAGAGGTTTTGGAGCTGCTTTTTGTGCTGACGCATTCATTGCATTTGCTATAAAAAATAACACCAACAATAACCCACCACAAAAACGAAATGACCATAATTTCTTCATCATTGATACTAATTCATTTCGTCATAAAAGTTTTTCATCACAAACCATGCTTTCTTCTTTTTACCATTTTCATTTAGCAATCCTTTCCTGTTATATCCATTCTGATAAACCGGATGCATTCTTACAGGTGAACGGAAATCCACTAAAATCCATGGGCAGGTTCCTTTTAAAAAAGGGATTGTTTTAAACATAGCTACCTGGTCTTTGTACACCTGCTCCTGGTATTCCTCCCGCCATGCACTGGCACTATCAGCAAGCCCGTGATTGCCATACAACGCCTCTGCACCAAATTCACTCATGATAAGGGGTTTATTAAAATCGGATACCCATGTCATTGTACCCGGAGTTGACGGCCATGGCCTGTACCAACCCAGGTATTCGTTTACTGCAATTACATCCAACGCCTTGCTTAGGGTATCATTGATTGTAGCGGTGCTGCCCTCAAATTTTATTTGATTAAACGCAGATGAAACCAGGCGTGTTGGATCCAGCGCTCTGGTAAGATCCGCCATTTTTGCAATGTTGGCATCACGGTCTTTACCAGGAGATGTTTCATTACTCATGCTCCAGATAATAACTGCACAACGATTTTTATCACGCTGCACCATTTCTTTTACCATCCAGTTCATTTTCGCCTGCATAGCGGTATCGCTAAAAGCAATGCCCTGGTAAACGGGTATTTCTTCCCAAATCATCAGGCCCATTTTATCGGCTAGCCTTACTTCATTTTCGTTGTGCGGATAATGCGCCATCCTTACAAAATTGCATCCCAGTTCTTTTGCCCAGGTAAGCATTTGAAAAGCATCTGCCTCAGAATAGGCACGGGCCCTGCGTTGTGGCGCTTCTTCATGAAAATTAACGCCCTTTAAAAACACCGGCTTTCCATTTACCAAAATATCAGTGCCCTTTACTTCGATATTTCTAAATCCGATTGATTCGCTGATTGTATCGGCTCCGCTACTGATAATTACATTGTATAATTTGGGTTGCTCAGGCGACCATAAAGCCAGTTTTGCTGGTAATTGTATATTGGCAAATCCCGTTTCGTTGGCACTTACTTTATAATCAATTTTAGCTTCCGGAATTTGAACCCTCACCTGCTGCGCCTTATTTGCACCATCTATTTTCACCCAACCCTGTATTTGATTGTTGCTTCCTTTTTGCAATTGAATAAAATAATCTTCAATAAAAACTGCCGGTGTTTCTACCAGGTTTACATCTCTTGTAATGCCGCCATAATTAAACCAGTCGAAGCCCAATGCAGGTACGCCATTTTTTAAACGCTGGCTGTTTGCCCTTACTAATACTGCATTGGTTCCTTCTTTTACTTTACCTGTTATTTCAAATTGAAAGGGTGTAAAGCCACCTTCGTGATGGCCAATTTTTTCACCATTCAACACTACATCACACATATAATTAACTGCCCCAAAATGTATGAATAGCCGCTTATCGGATTTGTGATAATCAAACGACTTTTTATACCAAACCGTACTTTCATATAAATTCAATTCAGGTAGTTGCGAATTAAAATCTCCGGGCACTTTTAATACCGGGCCATTTTCAAAACTATATTCAACAAAATCGGCGGTGGATTTTGGCACTTTATCTTTCCAGATTGCTGTCCAGTCGCTGATACCCACATCATTTTGATCTATGATGACTTTCCATTCACCATTTAATGAAATGGTATGCCTGCCCGGAATATTTATCATGGATGTTTGTGACCATAAATTCCCTGAAAAAAACAAGTTGTAAATCAATATAAAGCCAAACCAATTTTTCATAATTAAATCATTTATAAGTAATCACTTATCGCTGTTTTATGAAGATAGTCTGTTTGATAAAAAATAATTTAAATTTTTAAGATGCTGTTTTGAGTTATTAATTCCCGTCAGGTTTCATTGCTTCCGTTAAGGAACTCAGTGGCCAGTACCAATTGGCAAAATCATCCGGGTGAGCCGGATCAAAGTTGATCCCCTGTATTCAGTTCAGATACAAATGAGCTTAGCATTTTGCATGCGCAACACAACTGCTTTTGCTAATTGATATGCATCATAGGTACTAAAATAAGTTTTGCCTGTTATCAATCATTGGCAGTTTATAGACAGGTATAAGTTTTTAATTGTACTCATTACCCTTAATATTTTCTTTACTTCAACTATTCACAAGAAGCAATCCTATCTAAAATGATAAAGGCAAAAATATTTCAGTGCTGCATGGGTTATGCCGTGAAATATTTATGCCTTTACTATACTTTACACTGTATGGGATTGTGTAATAGGCAACAATATTCATAACACATT
>JBDUEK010000064.1:0-35075 GCA_040002495.1 Ferruginibacter sp. | reverse complement strand
TTGTATTGTCTTCGAATTAAAAAAGAGGCATCTACGCAACCCCGACGTTTAAAAGCACCACAACAAGTAAACTTCCAATGCACAACTAATATAATATTGATGCATCTATCATAAAGTAACCTTCCCACCATCATAGTTAAAGAGTATTGCACATCGGTTGCGTAGCAGCGGGTTTTATATTTGTAAGCCAGTTCTGCGAAAACCCCGCCGACACAAGTTCACATTGCCGAATAGAATTACCCAAAAGTACAAGAGTGCGATGCAACGATGCTATATAGTAGCACTATTGCCTGGCCAAAAAAAACTATTCACTTTTTTGCACTTTGCAAAGTATAAATTAATTATTTCCCCACCTAAATGTAGATATGTCAAGCCCAGCAAGGTCAATAATTCTATCAACCACTGTTGCCGCAACTTCTTCAATAGTAGTGGGCCTGCTATAAAATGAAGGAGTAGCTGGTGCAATAATTCCACCGGCTAATGTAATTGTTTCCATATTGCGAATGTGTACCAGGTTATAGGGCGTATCTCTTGCAACGCAAATCAGTTTTCTTCTTTCTTTTAATATTACATCTGCTGATCTTGAAATAAGGTCATTGCTAATGCCATTTGCAATCCTGCCCAAAGTACCCATGCTACAGGGAATGATGATCATAATATTATACTGTCCGCTGCCGGAAGCAAAGGGCGCCATAAAGTCCTGTTGGGTGTAAAATTTCATCCGGTCGTTTTTGCCTTTATAGTCATCAGGGTTGTCGTTTAGCTCAGTTTTCCACACCTGGCGTGCGTTTTCTGTTAAAATAACGGCTAACTCACTCCATTGCTCACCTATGGCAGATAATTTGTCTAATAATATTTTAGCGTAGATAGATCCGCTTGCACCTGTAACCGCTACTACAATTTTATTCATTCCTTATCGTTAATTTTATGGCTGTAAGCTACTAAACAAATATTGTATGCAAAAAGTTGTTGTTTATTTCGGAATTGCTTTGTTGACTGTGTGTAGTGTTTCATTTACTACACCAACAAAGGAAAAAATACATTGGTTAACCATCGCTGAAATGCAGGCTGCTTATAAAACCAATCCTAAACCTATATTGATGGATATGTACACGAGTTGGTGTGGCTGGTGCAAAGTGATGGATAAGGATACTTATAGCAACGATAAAGTAATAGCCTATCTAAATGAAAAATATTACGCGGTAAAATTTGATGCAGAATCGAAAGATTCAGTTGAATGGAACGGAAAAAAATATGGCTACAACGCTACCAACAGGGCACATGACCTGGCCATTTTTCTAATGTATGGACAAATGAGTTATCCTACCACTATATTCCTAAGTGCCCTTAATGCACAACCTGCTCCTTTACCCGGCTATCTAAAACCAAAGGAAATAGAGTCTCCTTTGAAGTTTTTTGGAGATGGCGCTTTCAAAACAAAAAACTTTCCTGAATTCATGAAAGAGTTTAACTCAAGCTGGTAATCCACCGGCAGATTTTCTCTAATACTTAACGACAACAAATCCTCATTAACTGTAGTAAATTTTTGTTGCTGCCAACAGGTAGCTTTTATAACTACAAGGGATAACTGAAGAAATATTTAATCGAAAAGTTTCGATGGGTTTATTTTTTCTGCCGTGTAAATTGTAATTTCCGTTATTATTTCTTTTAATGGCAGCTACTTCTCCAAAACTTGAACGCGGATTAGGATTATTTCAATCTACAGTGCTCAACATGATTGACATGGTTGGCATTGGCCCATTTGTAACATTACCCATTGTTATGGGTTTAATGGGCGGCATGTTTTTATATGCCTGGATTGCCGGTGCCTTGCTGTCATTGATAGATGCAATGATATGGAGCGAATTAGGTGCAGCTTATCCATTGGCTGGTGGCAGTTATAATTTTCTGAAACAGGCGTATGGAAAAGGGCCGGGCAAAATGATGAGTTTTTTATATGTTTGGCAAACGGTTATCCAGGCCCCGCTGGTGGCGGCATCTGCAGCAATTGGGTTTGCCCAGTACCTGGGCTACCTGGTGCATTTAACCGAATGGCAAGCAAAAGGAGTATCTGTACTGGTGATTGTTTTTATAACTTTTTTATTGTATCGAAAAATAGACAGCATTGGTAAAATAGGCGTACTGCTTTGGATGGGCGTGCTGTTAACGCTTGGCTGGATTATTATTGGCGGTATTACTCATGGCAATTTTTTACAACCCCTTCGGGACATCAATATTGATTTTAGCTGGAACAATTTATTCTCTTTTGCATTTGGCCAGGCTTGTATAAAATCTATTTACAGTTATCTCGGTTATTACAATGTTTGCCACCTTGGTGGTGAAATAAAAAATCCCGGGAGGAACATTCCACGAAGCATGTTTATTTCGGTGATAGGTATTGCCATTTTATACCTTGCCATGAACATGAGTGTAAGCAGTGTAATTCCATGGCAGGAAATAAAAGGTTGGCAGGATGGTGGCCTCAACAATTTTGTGGTAAGTACATTCATTGAAAGATTGTACGGAAGTACTGCCGCTAAAGTTGCTACAGTAATGATTTTGTGGGTGGCATTGGCTTCTTTGTTTGCAGTAATGCTGGGCTATTCAAGAGTGCCTTATGCGGCCGCTGCAGATGGAGCTTTCTTTAAAATATTTGGAAAATTGCATCCAACAAAAAGCTTCCCTTATGTTTCGTTGCTGGTGCTGGCAGGTTTTGCGATGGTATTCAGTTTACTCTTTAGAATGAAACATATCATTGATGGCATCCTTGCCATGCGTATTATCGTTCAGTTTATCGGGCAGGCAGTTGGTGTAGTTTTATTAAGAAAACGAAATGGAACTAAAGAGCTTCCGTATAAAATGCCGTTGTATCCACTACCCATAATATTGGTAATTATTATGTGGTCGTTTGTATTCTATGCAACCGGACTAACTATCATACTTTCATTTTTAGCAGTGTTAGGCAGTGGTTTAATTATGTACTTTAGTTTGGCTAAAATGCAGCATCAATGGCCCTTTAAGAAAGACAGCGATAATAATATCGAAGAGGCCATCGAAAATATAGGAAACTAAACTTCAACTTATTTTTTACAATACACTGTTGTGGATTAAATACTTTCCTGTTACCAAATAATTGATCACGTACCTGGTAAGCGCTATGCTGATTTTTAATGATTTCATGGTTATGTTTTAATTCAAATATCATCGGTCTTAATTTGACTTTTAAATAAAGTTGTGATATAGTTATCACTTCATACAAGCATTACCCGATTTTTCAATAACGTGATTTACTTATTTTTGATTGATGAATAAATCAAGTTTTTTTCTGAAGATTAACTGCGCTATTGTTTGCTGCCTGCTGTTGTTTACCAACCTGGATGCACAGCATAAATCTCTGCAAGGTTGGCAATTGTACGATCAAAAAGCAGATGGCTATTATGGCATAAGCCTTCAACAGGGATATGAGTTTTTGGAGGAACATCAGTTGAAAAGTACACCGGTGATTGTAGCTATATTAGATGATGGTATAGACACCAGCCACGAAGATTTACAAAAAACATTATGGGTTAATAAAAAAGAAATCGCCGGCAATGGTATAGATGACGATCACAATGGTTATGTGGATGATGTACATGGCTGGAATTTTTTAGGTAGTCCCGATGGACGAAACGTTGTTTCAAATAGCAGCGAATGGATTCGTGTTTACTGGCGCTACAAAGCAAAATATGAAGGTGTTGAAATTGATGCAAAGCAACTCAGTCAATCGCAGCAATGCGAATATGCTATGTGGCAAAAGGCACGCAACGGTGTAGTAGGCAAGGGGATGAAAGCAGACGAGTTAGCAAACCTGCAGACCTACCTTGATAACGCCGTTTTTTGCGACAGTGTACTCAAGCCATATTTTCCAAAAAATGAATACACTGCCCAACAATTAAAAGCATATAAGCCGTCGAATAAATCTGTGAAAGATATCAGGCAGTTTTTCCTGGATGTTTTTGCTCAATTCACTTTGCCTGAAGTAACTAACAAATTTGTAATGGACGAATTACGCAATTATGTTCAGGGTGAAATTCGAAGGGCAAACGGAGACAAAGTGCCTCCGGAAGATAGCAGGCTGGATATAACAGGCGACGATGATACCAATGCAAGTAACAGGAGTTATGGGAACAAAGATGTGTCCAATGCGCCATTGATGCACGGTACGCATCTTGCCGGAATTATTGGCGCCGACAGAACCAATGCAATCGGTATGCAGGGAATTGCAGATAATGTACAGATTATGATGGTACGCACTTCTGCCGATGGTGATGAGCATGATAAAGACATAGCTGCAGGGATTTATTATGCGGTAAATAATGGAGCAAAGGTTATCAATATGAGTTTTGGTAAAAGCCTGAGCCCCGATAAATACATGATTGATGATGCGGTTAAATATGCATTGTCGAAAGATGTTTTGCTGGTACAGGCAGCGGGCAACAGCAAACGAAATATTAATGGCTTTGATAATTATCCTAACCCTAAATTTTTGTTTAGTGATAGCCTGGCACCCAACTGGATTACGGTAGGTGCAAGTGATACCCTGGGAAGAGCCGCAGAGTTTTCAAACTATGGCGCAGATGTGGTAAATGTATTTGCGCCTGGTGTAGCCATTTATTCAACTATTCCCGGTGGCAATAAATACATGAGCTGGGATGGCACCAGTATGGCTGCACCGGTAGTATCCGGGATTGCTGCATTAATAAGAAGTTATTTTCCAAATCTGCATGCAGCCGAGGTGAAAAAAATTATAGAAAAATCGGTATCGGTGCCAACCGTTGAAACATTAATACCTGGTACAGATGAAATAGTTACACTCAAAAAACTCTGTGCAAGAGGAGGTGTTGTTAACGCACTGAATGCCGTTAAGATGGCGTTTAATTATCGATAATTTTAAAAAGCATTTTTCCGTGAATCAGCCATCCTTTCAATTGCTTTATGGTATTAAATATTTTATACCTCTTTGTATATTATTTTAAAGGCGCATTTAAAATATTATCTAAATGTATTGACTAAATTATTATTGCATGAGGTAGGGGTGCATTTAAAATTGTCGCTCCCTAAAAATAGAGGTGTCATCTTTTTTAATTCACTTCAAACTTTAAAGTTTTGGCTAAAAGATGACACCTCTTTCGACAATTATAAATGCACCCTGAGGTAGGGGTAGTTCGGGAATTAACTGGAGAGCGTTTGTTTTAGAAAATGAAAGCAGATTATCAACGTCATTTGTTAATTGAATTTAATTGATGATGGTAATAAAAAAAGCCCCACCTAAACAGATATAATGTTAATGTGGAACTTTTTTAAAATCCATACAGGTTATACCATCTTGATTTAATAAGGAGTCCAAAGGACTACGTTGAAATCTTAGATGGTATTATACCGATTGCAAATCGCATTGGACTAAATAACGGTATAATCGGTATTAAATACTTTAGCTAATAATCATTGCACAGAGTATCCACAAGCAATGCGATTATTGTTCGCCAAATTGTGCTGCCCATTGGCGTAGCCTTGAAATTTTTCCATCCTTATTAATCCACCATACTTCATGCAGATCTTTCTTCTCTACTTTTCCGTCGGGATAGGTATCAGTTTCCTGTCCCCAGACGCACACCACGTCGTCATTGGTATCCAGGCTTTTTAACGGAACCCAGGCATGTATAATTGAAGTTACAGTAGTAAATGTGTTCCGATATTTTACGGCATCTTCCATTGCCGCAGTTTTTCCATCTGCTATGTTCCCATCCGGAAAGAACAGCTTTACCGTATCGGCCATATAATCATGACGGTCTAACTTGTTGTCATCCCAGTCTTTCCACATATCAAGTATCATTTTACTATATTCTGGCTTACCTATTTTAAAGTGAGATGAATAAGCAGCTTTGTATGGATAATCAATTTGTTCATTCATTTTTGGCTTGCCTTGTGCAAAACTTACAGAACAGAAAGCAACCAGCAGCAATGCGAAAATCGCGGAACGTAATAAGTTCATATGATTAAATTTTTTTGGTTAAAAAATGGAAGGGAGGTTTTTTTGAAGTGGTAGCAGCGGCGGCTTTCCTAAAACTACTACTAATAAAAATTAATTCATAGCTTTTTGTGTTGTTTTTTCCGTCACTAAATCCTTAACATCAGAACTCCTGATCCTTCGCAAATTAAAATGGTTGATTAAAACCCTGCAAAGGTTTAATTTGAATAGCCCCGGGTAAAACCCGGGGAATAAAACGTTTTGTTTTCAGCAACCCCAACGGGGTTGAATCATTAAACCTGACATATATTCAACCCCGTTGGGGTTATTGAAATATTCCAGTAACCATGGGTTTCACCCACGGCTACTAAAATTCAACCCCTTCGGGCTTTGCTTGTAGTTTTAATTTGCGAATGTCATCACATTCTAATACTTGTTTATTGATATGGGTAAGGATTTCTGAACATAAGGCCTGTAAATCTGCTACAAAAAAATCCCTCCAAAATTTGAAGGGATCGTTTATTAAAATATTATAAACCGTTACGCAACGGCATCAGCCATATTCGGAATATCTACTGCTTTATATAACCCGGCATCTAATTTTTTCTTGGTTTCTTCAAATGCTTTCAATGTAATATCAATGTCTTCATCACTGTGCGAAGCGGTAGGTATCAGCCTGTAAATAATATCGCCTTTTGGTATTACAGGGTAAACTACAATGGAACAAAAAATATGATAATTTTCCCGAAGGTCCATTACCATTTGAGTGGCTTCCGGTACATCTCCTTTCATGAAAATAGGCGTTACCGGTGAGTTGGTGTGCCCGATATCAAAGCCTCTTTCCTTTAGGCCATTTTGCAGGCGGCGCACATTGTGCCACAACTTAGTTCTTAGTTCCGGCATGCTCAAAACCATTTCCATGCGTTTCAGCATTCCTTCTACAATTACAAGTGGTAAGCTTTTAGCAAATATCTGCGAACGGGTATTGTACCTCAGGTATTTCAACACGTTCTTTGGTCCGCTGATAAATGCGCCAATGCTTCCCATGCTTTTTACAAAAGTGCTGAAGTAAAGATCTACGCCTTCCTGGCATCCCTGCGCTTCATCAGCACCTGCACCCGTTGGTCCCATGTAACCAAAACCATGGGCATCATCTATCAATATTCTGAATGCGTATTTTTCTTTCAGTGCTACTATTTCTTTTAAAATGCCCTGTTCCCCATCCATTCCAAAAACACCTTCGGTAATCACTAATATACCGCCTCCTGTTTTCTCAATCATCTTTTCCGCACGCTGCATTTGCTTTTCAAAATCTTCAATATCGTTGTGCTTAAATGCATACGTATAACCCATGTGTAAACGTATCCCATCTACAATACATGCATGCGCCTCAGCATCATAAACCACCACATCACGCCTGTTTACAAGCGCATCTATACAACTCATGATACCCTGGTAACCAAAGTTCAACAACATGGTATCTTCCCTGCTCACAAATTTACTAATCACTTTTTCCAGCTCTTCATGCATACCTGTATTTCCACTCATCATCCGGGCTCCCATTGGGTTTCCCATTCCGTATTTGGCTGTAGCTGCTGTATCTGCGTCTCTTACTTCAGGATGGTTAACTAATCCAAGATAATTGTTAAGGCTCCAAACAATCATTTCTTTACCACGAAACTGCATGCGTGGCCCAAGCTCACCTTCCAGTTTTGGGAATGCAAAATAACCATGTGCCCTGTCCATATGCTGACCAATTGGTCCACCATCCTTTACTAATTTTTCAAAAACATCTGCCATAATTCGGTTTATAATTTTTGGGTTGTAATAATCTAAAAGATATTGATAAAATTTTGAATTTATTTATTTGTTGTAATAATTATGGCTTCTCCGCTTTTTGTAAGTTGGTAGGCTTAAATACTATCTCTGTAAAATTTTCTAATTCTATCAGGTATTTATTATTGTCATATATTAAATAAAAACAGGTCATCAACAAGTATAAAATATTCTTGCCAACATCTAAATTCGGCAAAATTAAGGCATTGCGTTCAAAACTCATAACATTGCAATAACTGGTGGAAGTGCTTCCCATACAACCCATATATTTATATTTGCTAAAATTTATTCTCATGCATCGTAAAACTATTTTCCTTTTTCATTGCCTCATTTTATTTGTACTTACCAACACGCTTGCACAATCGTCATCCACTCTTAAAAAGCCAAAACTGGTGGTAGGAATTGTAATTGACCAGATGCGTTGGGACTATCTCTACCGGTTTAATGATGTTTATGGCAATGATGGATTTAAGCGCATGATTGCCGATGGGTTTACCTGCGAAAATACATTGATACCATATTTGCCAACATATACAGCGCCCGGTCATACCTGCATTTATACAGGTAGTGTGCCCGCCATACATGGCATCATGGGAAATAACTGGTACGATAGAACTACCAACTCCGTTGTTTACTGCACAGACGACTCAACCGTTTCAACCGTGGGCAGTACATCAGTAGCCGGCGAAATGAGCCCCGATAATTTATGGGCAACAACCATTACAGACGAACTGCGCCTGAGCAATAATTTTAAAAGTAAGGTAATTGGTATTTCATTAAAAGACAGGGGTGCTATCCTGCCTGCGGGCCATAGCGCCAACGCTGCTTACTGGTACGATGGTTCGGTAGGCAAGTGGATCACCAGCAGTTATTATATGAAACAATTACCAACTTGGGTAAACAGTTTTAATGATAAAGATTTACCGGGCAAGTATATGTCGAAAGATTGGAACACCCTAATGCCCATCAATAAATACGACCTTAGTACACCCGATGAAGAACCCTATGAAGGTTCAATTTCCGGAGAAAAGTCTACCACTTTTCCGCACAAACTTTCAGCCATTAAAGCAGGCAAATACGAATCATTCAAAACTACGCCTTATGGCATCACGTACACATTTGATTTTGCAAAAGATGCCATTCAAAATGAACAATTAGGTACCGGCACTGTAACCGATTTTTTAGCAGTCAGCGTTTCATCTACAGATTATATCGGCCATACTTTTGGCCCCAATTCAATTGAAATCGAAGACACGTACATTCGCCTCGACAAAGACATTGCTGATTTTTTAACTTACCTTGATGCTAAAGTTGGCATAGGCAATTACCTGGCTTTTCTTACTGCAGATCATGGAGCGGCTCATGTGCCTGGTTTTTTAAATGAACATAAAATTCCGGCAGGTGTTGTAATGGATCGTGATTTAACGAAAGAATGCAATGATGCTATTGAAGCACAATTTGGTGTAAAAAATGGAGTAGTTTCTTTACAGAATTACCAATTGTACCTCAATACTTCAGCTATAGAAATAGCAGGTAAAAATGTTGCAGATGTATCAGCAATGCTCATAAAATTATTAAAACAAAAGCCTTACATTATTGATGCGGTTGAAACAAATAATATTGCGTCAGCTACTTTACCCATGCCGCAAAAATCAATGATCAGTAACGGTTATAATCCAAAACGTAGCGGCGATATATTTTTCACTTTTAAGCCGGGCTATTTTGACGGCTATTCAAAAACCGGCACCACCCATGGTTTGTGGAACCCCTACGATGCACATATTCCATTATTGTTTTATGGCTGGAATGTAAAGCCAGGCAAGACAAACCGCGAAACCTACATGACAGATATTTCCGCCACCATTGCCGCTATGCTACAGATTCAAATGCCCAATGGATGTATCGGAAAAGTCATTACCGAAGTGTTGCAACCATAGCTTCGGGAAAAATCAAGGCAGTTCGTTTTTAATAATAATTGCTGTTGGGTTAATAATTATTTTGCTTGTTGCCCAGCAGTTTTTTGTATCTCAGCTTCGGTGGCGTCGCACACTTTTACTAAAGATCTTTATTGGGCAATGGTTTTCAATTGGTACTTATTTTACAACAGTTGATATAGGTTTCTTGAAGCAGCATAGCAGATGCATAATAGGTTAACTCAAATAATCTGCTCAATTAAATGCATGCTGCGCAAAAACTCCCCTTTAGGGGTTGGGGGCTATTAGGGGTTGGGGGCTATTTCCCTTTATTGGCCGTGGGCCATTTTCGCAATTCCGAAAGCCAATCCACGCAATTCCGCCAACCCCCTTAATCTACCAATAGCACTATAACCGGGATTGGTTTTTTTGTGCAGGTCATCCAGCATCTGGTGGCCATGATCGGGCCGCATTGGAATGCTGACGCTACGCTTGTTCATAACGGATATCAATGCCTTTACCACGCCATACATATCCACATCGCCTTCCAGGTGGTTGTCTTCATAAAAATCACCCTGCTCATTTCTTTTAGTGCTGCGCAGATGAACAAAATTGATGTGGTCGGCAAACTCCTCCGCCATCGCAGGCAAATCATTATCGGGCCTTACACCAAACGATCCGGTACAAAAGCAAAGTCCGTTATTGGGTGAAGGTGCAGCCTGTAAAATATCCCGGATATCACTGGCGGTACTTACCACACGAGGCAAGCCAAGAATCGGGTAGGGCGGGTCATCCGGGTGAATAACCATTTTTGCACCAACTTCATCACACACCGGTATAACATGTTGCAGAAAATAAAATAAATGTTGTTTTAGCTTAGCAGCATCAATGCCTTTGTACGCATCCAGTGCCAGTTGAAATTGCTGCAGCGTAAAACTTTCTTCGCTGCCAGGCAGGCCCGCTATAATGTTTCTTTCCAACAAATATTTTTCTGAATGACTCATGCCTTCAAGGCGCAATTTTGCCTGCTCCAGTTCGGCTGTGCTATAATCATTTTCGCTCCCCGGCCTTTTTAATAGCAATGTTTCAAAAGCAATAAATGCGGATTTTTCAAATCGAAGTGCCTTGCTGCCATCAGCGGTAGTAAATGACAGGTCAGTTCTTGTCCAATCCAGCACCGGCATAAAATTGTAGGTGATCGTTTTAATATCGCAGGCCGCAAGATTGCGGATGCTTAGTTTATAATTTTCGATGTATTGAAGAAAGTCTCCGGTTTGTGTTTTTATACTTTCATGCACCGGTATGCTTTCTACTACATCCCAGTTTAAACCGGCCGCTTCAATAATAGCTTTTCTTTCATGGATAGCTTCAAGCGGCCAAACTTCACCGTTAGGTATTTGGTGTAATGCTGTTACTATACCCGTGCAACCAGCCTGCCTGATGTCGGATAATTTTACAGGGTCATTTGGGCCAAACCAGCGCATGGTTTCAACGAAAGTAGATTTCACCTTATTCATATTTAGTTTTAAATTGGCTTATTATTACACGAAAGTAATACATAGGTTGCAGCTGTTCTAAAACTTTGCACCCAAATTTACAACGCCTTAATCAAGCTTCCTTTCATAATCAAGCGTATGAAGTATTTGAAAATTTTATATATCCAGGTACTCATTGGTATCCTGCTGGGCGTACTGGTAGGTTGGCTTTATCCGTCCTTTGCTCCAACCGGCAAAATGATCGGTGAAAAGTTTATTGATTTGATCAAAATGCTGATTGCGCCCATCATTTTCTTTACGGTTGTACTCGGTATTGCCGGTGCTGGCGATATGAAGAAAGTTGGCCGTGTTGGTGGAAAAGGCTTGCTTTATTTTGAGCTGGTAACAACACTGGCATTAATTATCGGCCTGATGGTCGGCCATTTTGTACAGCCGGGTCATGGCATTACCCTCACGCATGTTGGTGAAGATAAAGTGGCCGTATTTGCGTCCAAAGCAAAAGATCTTAACTGGGTTGATTTTTTTGCACACATTATTCCGGATAACATTTTTAAGTCTTTTGCAGAAGGGGATATTTTACAAATATTATTATTCAGTATTTTATTTGGTGCAGCACTCACCCGATTGGGCCCTTTTGGAAAAAGCCTGATTGGCAGCTTTGATAAAATCAGTAAAGTGATTTTTAATATCATGAAGATCATTATGCACCTGGCGCCCATAGGCGCATTTGGTGGCATGGCTTATACCATCGGCCAGTTTGGAGCAAGTAGTTTGTTATTGCTGGGTAAGTTGATGCTTACTTTCTACATCACTGTTTTTTTATTCATAGCAGTTGTACTCAATTTAATTTGCAGGTACAATGGTTTTAGTTTATGGAAACTATTAAAGTATATCAAAGAAGAAATTCTAATTACACTCGGTTCCAGCAGCAGTGAAGCCGTGCTGCCCAATATTATGCAAAAGCTGGAAGCAGCCGGATGCAAAAAAAGTGTAGTCGGGCTCATCATTCCAACCGGTTATAGTTTTAACCTGGATGGCACTACCATTTACCTGAGCCTCTGTATTATTTTTTTATCGCAGGTTTTTAATGTTGATCTTACCATGGGGCAGCAGCTTACTATTCTTGGTATATTGATGATTACAAGTAAAGGTGCAGCAGGTGTTACGGGTAGTGGTTTTATTGTACTGGCATCTACCTTAACGGCTATTAAAGTGATACCAGTAGAGGGTTTGGCGCTATTACTGGGCGTTGACCGGTTTATGAGTGAGGCACGTGCCATTACCAATATGATTGGTAACACGGTTGCTACGGTAGTAATTGCAAAAAGCGAAAAAGCGGTTGATGAAGTTTTGTATAAGCATGTGGTAGAGCATCAGCCGCTGCCATTATCTTATGTGGCAGTAAACCATGAAGAAGAGGCGGTTGAAGTGCATATTCAAAAAGAGCATTTGTAATTAGTGCTTCTATTACTCTCTGAATCGCAAAACTTTTATCGTTAAAAGTAAAGCAAAAATGCGGTGCCTTCACCTTCCACACTTTGTACCTGAATGGTGCCTTTGTGCAACATCATAATTTGTTTACACAGGCTTAGTCCAATTCCACTTCCGGTTTTTCGGGTACTGAAAAAAGGTATAAATATTTTCTCCAGTAATTCTTCTGGCATACCACTTCCGTTATCTGCAACTTTAATAACAACTTTATTTTTTGGTGTGATATAGGCAGACAACATAATCCTTGGATCTTTCTTTTCCTTTACAGCTTCAGTTGCATTTACCACCAGGTTAATCAGCACTTGTTCTATCAGGGTGGCGTCTACCTCCAGCATCAGGTCGGGATCTTTTAGTATAATTTCCAGTTCAATATTTTTCTTTTCCAGCGTTGGCTGCATCAGGCTGTGCATGGCTTCAAAAAGGTCACGTATGTAAATGCGTTTTACCGTAAGCGTATTTATTTTATTCAGGTTCCTGTAAGTTTCAGCAAATTTCAACAGGCCCTCACTTCTTCTTTTAATGGTTTCAATGCCAAGTTCCAGGTCATCTACCGAACCCGTTTTATTATCCAGGTCGGGCACCGCTAATTGCAGGCGATTTTTTAATGTATCGGCCAGCGAAGAAATAGGAGCAACTGAGTTCATGATTTCGTGTGTCATTACACTCAATAGTTTTTGCCATGCTTTTGATTCTGTTTCTTCCAATGCTTCATTGATGTTTTGAAACGCAATCAGTTTATATTTTTTGCCATCCGTTTGAAATGCGGTGGCGCTCATCAATACCTTCACGATCGACTTATCACCCTTTAATGGAATCACCTTATTTTCACCGGGGTTAATAGCCATAATATCTGCATACAAATGTTCTTCCCTTTTTTTTAATGCATGAATCGTTTTGATATATGGAACCTGGAATAATTTTTTCAACGTTTCATTCATCCACATTACATCACCGGTTTCATGTTCATACGATAAAATGCCTGTGTCTACCAGCTCCAGGATATTTTGCAGGTACACGTACTGGGTTTCTTTTTCTTTACTGATGGTTTTAAAAGTTGTATTGATTTCATTAAAACCTTTACGCATAGGTTGTAATGATGCCGGGGCATTTTTTTCGTCAAACCTGCGGGAAAAATCACGGTAGTGAACACTCTCTACAAACTGTTGTAGTTCGGCATTACTTTTATTGGTAAATTTAAAAAGGTCCAGTACCTGGAAAATCAATGCCACTCCACATAAAACGGCAAAAGGGTAAGCCTGTCTTGCAATTAACAAGGCTATCCCGCTCAGTAAAATAAGCAGCAGTAATATCCTGAGGGATAAGGCCCATTCAAATTTTTTAAATTTCATATTTGCTGAGTCTACGGTAAAGTGCTGTACGGGTAATGCCCAGTTCTTTGGCGGCTTTTGAAATATTACCGCTATGTTTTTCTATTACTTTTAAAATGGTATTTTTTTCCATGTTGCTCAACTTCAGATCCCCGGCAACTTCTGTAGCAGGTGCGGTTGACTCAAGCGGTGAAAAAATAATATCGCCTGCCTGCAGTACTGATTCTTCAGCCATTATTACGGCCCTTTCTATACTGTATTGCAACTCACGTACATTACCGGGATAATTATAGCTGAGTAGTTTTTCTTTACAGGCGGAATCAAAATCGGGCACAGGTTTTATGTATTTATCGGCATAAATTTTTGCATAGTATTTGGCCAGCATAATAATGTCGTCTTTCCTTTTTCTTAAAGGAGGTATCGTTATTTCAACGGTGTTAATGCGATACACCAAATCCTTTCTAAAACGGTTTTCATTGGCCAGCTCTGCAAGCGGCAGGTTAGTGGCACAAATAAGGCGGATATTAATCGGGATAGATTCATTGGTACCCAGTCTTTGTATGTGGCGGCCCTGCAATACCGTTAGTAATTTAGCTTGCTGTTGTAAAGTGATATTGCCTATTTCATCCAGGAACAAAGTGCCGTCATTGGCAGACTCGAAGCGGCCGATCCTGTCTTCACGGGCATCTGTAAATGCACCTTTTTTGTGACCGAATAATTCGCTTTCAAACAATGATTCGGTAAGGGCGCCCACATCTACTTTTACAAATGCTTTTTTTGCTCTTAATGATTTTTGATATACGGCCTGCGCCACCAACTCTTTACCGGTACCGTTTTCGCCCAATATTAATACATTGGCATCGGTAGGTGCAATTTTTTCAATCTTATAAAATATTTCCTGCATTACTTCACTTGTGCCTAACAGTTGGTTGCCAATAACAGAATCGTTGGCAACTTTTAAGGAAGGTGAAGTTTTACCAGATGTTTTTTTCTGTAATATTTCTGTGATGGTACCTACCAGTTTTTCATTGTGCCATGGCTTAATCATAAAGTCAGACGCACCTTCTTTTAAGGAACGAACCGCTAAGTCAATATCTCCATAGGCTGTTATCATAATCACATCCATATCTCCATCAATTTCCTTAATTTTTTTTAGCCAGAAAATGCCTTCGTTGCCGGTATTAATGCTGCTGTTAAAATTCATATCAAGCATTACCAAATCGAATTTAGTGGCTGCCAGCAAGTGTTTGATGTTCTCGGGATTCTTTTCAGTCACCACTTCTTTCGCTTCTGTTTTCAACAGAAGTTTTACCGCCGTTAGTACATCGGTATCATCATCAATTACCAAAATTTTTGCATTTCTTAAATTCATAGTTTACTGTTTTGTATCCCTGGCCGGTTTAATAATTGTAGCAAGGTTGTCGGTAATTGTCATATTTCAGCAAAATACAATTATACCCCTATTTAAAATATTTATTCTCCATTTTTTACCAATGCATTTTACCGGAGCAATAACCGGATATAACTGGCAGGCGAAAATTCTTCATGCCTGTTTTCATTAAAAATAAAGAAGAATTCTAAAAAATACGATGCTTCTCATAAGTGTCCGCTATAACTGTATCATAAACGGATAACAATTGTATCAAAAGCGAACAATTAGTTTTTCTTCATTTTTTCTAAGTTATTGAAAAATAGTCAATTAAGGTTTTGGCACATCGTTGTATAAGGATATCGTACAAAACAATCAATCAAACAATCAAAATTATTTAAACCATTAAAATTTACAGTCATGAAAAAGTCAACAACCATCTTCAATCAATTAGGCGTACAACAGGTAATCAGTTTAACAACCATTGTTAACGAAACCCTCGACACAAATTTCAACATTGAAAAAAAAGCGCCAACATTTACGGCTGCTCAACTTTGGAACATTCAACGTCAAAGAAGGCCGATGCTACAAAGAAGAAATGTTTTTAATTACTAGTGTTAAGTTAAGTGTAGAATGACTTGTTTTATTACACGAATTTTAAAAACACAATTACACGGATTACTTTACTTTATTGATGAATTAGTGTAATTCGTAATAATTCGTGTAATAACATTTAAGTTGAACATATCTAACATAGCAATAATTTATTAAATGCCCGGTTAACAGATGATGAAACGGCAGGTAAAGGGGTTAAAAATAAAGTGTATCAAAACCGAACACTTGTTGTCCGATACCGAACAGTAAACTGTTAAATTGTTTTACAATCAGATGGAATATAACGAGTTACGTTTTGGCACAGCATTGTATAAGGTAGTAGCGGAAATGAAGTAATTATCAACAGCAAAAGAATTAATAACAGCATTAAAGTAAAATCTGCAAAGAAAAATCATGGACAGAGTAATTGAAAAAAAGTTTTGGAACAGCAAAAGAATCATGTTGATCGGCGGGTCGTTGGCACTGGTTGCACTCATTGGAGCAAGCGTTTATTATTCAACCGGCAATTCAAAATTAAATGTGGTTACCGACCGGATTACCATCAGCGAAATAAAGGAAGGAACCTTCCAGGAATTCATTCCCGTTGATGGGGTTGTATTACCGGTAACTACCATTTACCTGGATGCAATAGAAGGTGGAAGAGTGGAACAGAAGTACGTGGAAGATGGAGCTGTGATGAAAAAAGGTGAACCCATTTTAAGGTTAAGTAATACCGACCTTGAACTGAGTCTTGCTAACCAGGAAACGTCTGTTTTTAATGTGTTGACGCAAATGCAGAATACAAAAAATATTGCCGAACAAAACTCCATGAACCGCCAAACACAGGTGGCAGATGTTGACAATGCATTAAAGGAAGCAGAGCGGGTGTATGAATTGAATAAAAAATTGTATGGCCAAAAAGTAATCGGCAAACAGGAGTATGAGTCGAGCCTTAATATGTACAACTACCAGGTGAAAAGAAAAAAACTGGCAGACGATATTATTAAGCAGGATGCAAGTTCTATGAAACTGCAGGTGGGCCAGGCCGGCGAGTCGTACGAACGGATGCGTAATACACTTGAACTGATGCGTAAAAAAGTAGGCGACCTGATTGTAAGAGCTCCTGTTGATGGACAGCTTACTGCATTGGATGCGGAAATTGGCCAGAGTAAAAATAAAGGCGAACGCCTTGGACAATTAGATGTGATGAGCGGATTTAAAGCAAGGGTGAATATTGATGAACATTACATTTCAAGGGTATTTATTGGGTTAACTGCTAACTGCCCGATGGGAGGAAAAGATTATAAACTTACTATTAAAAAAGTGTACACACAGGTTACCGGTGGCCGTTTTCAGGTTGACATGGAATTTAATGACAGTGTACCTCCGGGTATACGCAGGGGGCAAACACTGCAGATACATTTAACCCTGAGTGATGAGCGTAAAGCAATATTATTAAGCAAGGGTGGGTTTTACCAGCAAACAGGCGGTAACTGGATATTTAAAGTAAATGAAAAAGGCACCATGGCGTATAAAGTTGATATACAACTGGCCAGTCAGAACCCGGATTATTATGAAGTAGTGGAAGGCTTACATCCCGGCGATAAAGTGATCACCAGCAGTTACGAAAATTATGGAAATATCCAGGAACTGGTACTTAAAAAAGAGTAAAAGAAAATATAAATAATCATTTCATTTTAATGCAGTGTTTTACGAATTACCAAACAACGCTTATTGATAAAAATATTAAAAAATCATTTATGAAACGGCCTGTAAAAATCATCGCACTTGTCTTTTTAACGATGTGTTTCGTTACATCTTCACAGGAGAAAGAAAGTACTGATTATATGAAATGTGCATCTGAGGCAGCTATTCTTGAAAACGGATGCGGATCTAATATACATTGTGGTATGGAAGATGAATATCCTTTGATGCCAATCAGCCAGTTTATACTATTACAATAATTACTTTTTACATAAATTAATCATCAACCAGAAATAATATGATACACATTCAGGATCTCGAAAAAATCTATCGCACGGAAGAAGTAGAAACCGTTGCGCTTAGTAAATTATCTATCGAAATTAAAGAAGGAGAATTCGTTGCCATCATGGGCCCTTCGGGTTGCGGTAAAAGTACTTTACTGAATATACTAGGATTGTTAGACGACCAGGATGCAGGAAGCTTTGTCTTCAACGGAATAGAAGTAGCTAAGTTCAATGAACGTAAAAGAGCCGATTTGCGTAAGCATAATATTGGTTTTGTATTTCAAAGTTTTAACCTGATTGATGAGCTAACCGTATTTGAAAATGTAGAGTTACCATTGATTTACACTGGCGTAAAACCTGCGGATCGTAAAAAACGTGTAGAAGATGTATTGGATAAAATGCAGATCATGCATCGGCGAAATCACTATCCGCAACAGTTAAGTGGTGGACAACAGCAACGTGTAGCCGTAGCAAGAGCCGTAGTAAATAAACCTAAACTAATATTAGCCGATGAACCAACAGGTAACCTCGATAGCAGCAATGGTAACGAAGTAATGCAACTGCTAACAGAATTGAATGAAGCGGGTACTACGGTTATAATGGTTACACATAGTGAACATGATGCACGCTATAGCCATCGCATTATCCGTATGCTGGATGGTCAAACCGTTACAGAAAATATTTTGGTGTAAGCAGGTGTCTTTAGTTATGGTGAATGTTTAATGCTAAATGTTGAATGTATGAAACCCCGTCAGCGGTTGCAAACCCTGACGGCGGTTGGGCTGAGTCAACGACATTGAATGATGCATACAAAATGTTGAATGAAGCATGAGATGTTTTTTAAAGAAATAATTATTGTCCAGGCATTAGAATAAAGATGAACATCCTTGCATCGCCCTCTTGTACTGCAGCAGCAAAGCTGACCAATGATAAAATGTACAAGAGTGCGACGCAACAGTTGATGCACAATGAATAAATGCCGGGTACATTCAAAAAAGGGATTGCTAATAATTAAGTTATTATGATAAAAAATTACTTTAAAATTGCCTGGCGCAGCCTGATGAAATATAAATTTATTTCATTCATTAATCTGTTTGGTTTAACAGTGGGCCTTACCTGTTGTTTGCTGATTATTACTTATATTCTAAATGAATTAAGCTACGACCGGTACAATAAAAATGCGGAGAATATTTACCGGATAACCCGAACATTTAATAATGAAGATGGAGTTGTTTCATTAAAACTCGGTACCGTTTCACCACCGTTTGGATATTATCTTCCTGGTGACTTTCCTGAAATAAAAAAGATGACCCGGCTCCTGAATACCGGCGTTACAACATTCAGGTATAATGAAAAAATAATCAACGAGCCGGATGTATATTTTGCTGATGAAAATTTCACCGATGTTTTTACCGTTGACGTAATTCACGGTGATCCAAAAACAGGATTGAAAGATCCTTTTTCTGTGATGCTTTCTGAAGAGGTAGCAAAAAAATATTTTGGCAACGAAGATCCGATCAATAAAACGCTGAGGGCCGATAATCAGTTTGATGTAAAAGTTACCGGCGTTTATAAATCATTTCCCACCAATGCGCACATGCATCCCGGTGTGCTATTTTCTTTTAATACGCTAAAAGATGAAAGGGTATATGGTGATAAAAATTTAAAAACCAATTGGGGTAATAATTCATTTTTTACTTACCTGTTGTTACCCGACCATTACGATACAAAAAAGATGATTGCAAGGTTTCCGGCGTTTCTAAACCAGCGAATGGATAAATCTCAATACGACGGAAAAACGCCCTCAAAATTTACCACGCTGGATTTACAAAAGTTAACGGACATTCATTTGTATTCCCACACCGATTACGAGGCCGAAGCAAATGGCGATATTAAACGGGTATATATTTTTTCAATAATAGGCTTCTTCATTTTATTGATTGCGTGTATCAATTATATGAATTTGTCCACTGCCCGTTCGGCGCTAAGGGCAAAGGAAATTGGTATAAGAAAAGTAATTGGTGCCCGGAAGAAAGAATTGATATTGCAATTTTTGAATGAGTCGGTATTGTTATCATGGATGTCTATGTCGATAGCGTTTTTATTATTATTTCTTTTCTTGCCCTGGCTTAATTCAATTTCGGGCCAGCATTTATCTACCACTATTTTATTGAAATGGCAGGTGTTGGTTCCAATTTTATTGGCTCCATTTGCGGTGGGTATTTTATCTGGTATTTACCCTGCATTATTTATGTCATCTTTTCAGCCCGTTAAAACTTTGAAAGGATTATTTAAAGCCGGAGGTAGTACCATTTCTTTTAGAAAGGCGTTGGTGGTGGTACAATTCGCCATTTCAATCGTATTGATATTTACCACAATTATTGTGTACCAGCAGTTGAAGTACATGCAGCAAACTTCTTTGGGTTACGATAAGGAACATCTTGTTACACTTCCCTACAGCAATTCCATCAATACGCAATACGAAACTTTCAGGAACGAATTAATGAGCAATGCGGCCATTACAGAAGTAGCCCGTTCCTCCCGTATACCAACCGGCAGGTTACTGGATGCCAGCGGTGCATCTACCATGTCGGGAGATTCGATGCGGCCCATTAAAACAGATATAAAATACCTGGCGGCTGACTATGATTTTATACCAACCTATGGTGTACATATTGTTGCCGGTAGAAATTTTTCACGAGACTTCGCCATGGATACCACTAATTTTATTTTAAACGAAGCTGCTGTAAAAGCAATTGGCTGGAAGTCGCCACAGGAAGCCATTGGAAGAGAATTCAAGTACGACGATTTCAAGGGGCGTATCATAGGCGTGATAGGCGATTTTCATTTTGAATCTTTGCGGCAGGAAATTGTGCCGGTTTGCCTGGCAAACCCTCCCACTGCTCCGAAGTGGTCACGTTTCAACAGTCTTACTGTAAAAGTTGCCGGTAACAATATTCCCGGGGCATTAACAGCATTGGAAACTACCTGGAAAAAATTTCTTCCTGAAACACCTTGTCAGTACACCTTCCTGGATGAAAAATTTAAAGAACTGTACGAATCAGAACAGCGGCAGGGAACCATCTTTACCACATTTTCCTGCATTGCAATATTTATCGCCTGCCTTGGACTGTTCGGCTTATCTGCATTTTCCATTACACAACGTATTAAGGAAATCGGCGTAAGGAAAGTGTTGGGAGCCAACGTGGGTAGCATCGTAACGCTTTTATCAAAAGATTTTTTAAAGCTCGTTTTAATCGCTTCCGTTATTGCATTTCCAATTGCGTGGTATGCTATGACACATTGGTTGCAGGATTTCGCCTATCGCATCGATATTCATTGGTGGGTGTACCTGTTATCAGGTGTGCTGGCATTAATTGTTGCATTGGCAACGGTGAGTTACCAGGCGTTGAAAGCCGCTGTTGTAAACCCGGTTAAGAGTTTGAGAAGCGAATAATATGTCTGATGGCTGATGTCCTTGATTATGGTAAATGTTTAATGTTAAATGATGAATGTAACCCCGTCAGCGGTTGCAAACCCTGACGGCGGTTAGGACAAAGTAAACGACATTGAATGATGCATACAAAATGTTGAATGAAGCATGAGGTGTTTTTTAAGAAATGATTATTGTCCAGGCATTGGAATAAAGATGAACATTGTTGCATCGCCCTCTTGTACTTTCAAAGCAATACGGAAAAATAAAAAAATAAAATTTTAACAGGAAATTGAAAACTGGTATTGAAAATAAATATCGTAACAAAACAAGTGGTCTTTCAAAATCAGACATCATACATCAGCCATCAGACATCAGACATAAAATATTATGCTAATAAATTATTTCAAAATCGCCTGGAGAAATTTAGCTAAACATAAATCGTTTACGGCTATCAATGTATTAGGACTGGCATTGGGCATGGCTTGCAGCCTGCTGATTATGCTTTGGGTGCAGGATGAAAGAAGTGTGGACAGTTTTCACAAAAATGGGGATCAGTTGTACCAGGTTTACGAACGCCAATACTATGATGGCAAGGTGGATGCCGGTTATACAACACAAGGTCTGCTGGCTGATGAACTAAAAAAAGTTATTCCTGAAATACAATATGCAAGTGGGTTCGAATATGTTTCTGCTCCTGGTACGCTAACCACTTTACAAGCTGGTGAAAAGGTAAATAAGATGCAGGGCTTTTTTGCAGGCAACGATTTTTTTAGCATGTTTAGCTATCCATTATTGTACGGTTCAACAACTGATGCACTGGTAGCCCCCGAGGCAATTGCTGTTTCCCGTAAAATGGCTGAATCGTTTTTTGACAGACCCGAAAATGCCATTGGAAAAACAATCCGGTTCGAGGACAAAGAAGATTTGATGATAACTGCCGTGTTTGAAAATTTGCCTGCCAACTCATCTCAGCAATTTGATTTTTTACGAAGCTGGCCTGCTTTTGTACAGCAAAATAACTGGGTGAATAACTGGAGTAATACCAGTCCCTCAACTTTTGTGCAATTGCGTAAAGATGCTGTACCAGGAAAAGTGCAGGCCAACATAAAAGATTTTATTTATCGCTATACGGAACGAAGCAAAAGTTCAGTAACTGAGCTTGCCTTGCAACCCTACACCGAAAGATACCTGTATTCAAATTTTAAAAATGGGGTAGTTGATGGCGGACGAATACAGTATGTGCAATTGTTTACCTGGGTTGCTATTTTTATTCTGTTAATTGCCTGTATCAATTTTATGAACCTGGCTACGGCCCGCTCTGCAACCAGGGCAAAAGAAGTAGGTGTACGAAAAGTAATAGGAGCCTTACGTTCTTCACTGATCGGGCAGTTTTTGAGTGAAGCAATGCTGATTACATTTATTTCGGCTATACTGGCGGTGGTTTTGGTATTGCTGTTGTTGCCTGCTTTTAATATGATTACTTCCAGGCAACTGACGCTTCCTGTTAGTCAGCCATTGTTCTGGGGTAGCTTTGTTGGCTTGCTTTTGCTAACTGGTTTTACTGCCGGTATTTACCCTGCTTTTTTTCTTTCAGCTTTAAAGCCAATAAAAGTATTAAAAGGGAAATTAAGCTTTGGCAAGAGCGCTGCGTTCTTCAGAAAAGGATTGGTAGTTTTTCAGTTTACCTTATCCATCATTTTAATAGTAGGCATGGTGGTTATTTATCGCCAGGTAAATTTTATACAAAGTAAAAATATTGGGTATAATCGGGAGAACCTGGTGTATGTGCCTATTGAAGGTAACCTCGTTAAAAATTATTCCGTTTTTAAAGACGAATTGTTGCGAAACCCTGCATTTGTAAGTATTTCTAAAATGCGCAATTCGCCTACTATCATTGAGCACCATGCCGGTGGTATTGAGTGGCCGGGTAAAGATCCAAACCTCTCAGTTTCTTTTGCAGATGGCGTGGTGGGGTATGATTTTGTAAAAACGATGCAATTACAAATGGCACAGGGCAGAGATTTTTCGAAAGAATTTATTTCGGACTCTACGGCGTTTTTAATCAACGAAACGGCTGCCGCAAAAATGGGCCTGGATGATGCGGTAGGTACGTCAATCAAATGGGGCAAACGAAACGGGAAGATCATCGGTGTGTTAAAGGATTTTCATTTTAGTTCCATGCACCAGGCAATTGATCCACTCATTATCAGGCTGGATGAAAACTGGAGTTGGGGAACAATCCTGGTGCGTACCAAAGCGGGTGAAACAAAACAGGCTATCAGTAGCCTGCAGGCAATATGTAAAGACCTGAATCCGAAATTTCCTTTCACCTATCAATTCTCCGATCTGGAGTTTGACCGGTTATATAAAAGTGAATTAGTAGTAAGTAAACTGGCCGATGGATTTGCTTTACTGGCCATATTTATTTCCTGTATGGGCCTGTTTGGCCTGGCAACTTTTATAACTGCACAGCGAAAAAAAGAAATTGGTGTTCGTAAGGTGTTGGGCGCCGGTGTTGCCGGTATTACCGCCTTGTTATCAATCGATTTTATAAAATTGGTATTGGTTGCGGTTATAATAGGGCTGCCGGTTTCAGCCTGGATGATGAATAAATGGCTGGAAGATTTTGCTTATAAATCGGCCATTAGCTGGTGGATATTTATTGGGGCTGCGGCTATTGCTATTTGTGTTGCGTTGGTCACTGTAAGTTTCCAGGCAATAAAGGCAGCAGTAGCAAATCCTGTGAAGAGTTTGCGGACTGAGTGAAAGTGTCAATGTGATCATTCAACCAATGTGTAATGACATTCTCCTGGCAGAAGACAAAAACGAACTAAGTGTTTTACATTCCTGAATTTTAATTATTCATCCAATGATAAAAAATTATTTTAAAATCGCCTGGCGAAACCTTATAAAAAATAAAGGGTTTGCCCTCATTAATTTACTTGGTCTTGCTACCGGTTTTACTGTTTGTTTATTGATTGTAATGTATGCCAGGTACGAATTCAGCTATGAAAATACCAATAGCAATGCAGATAGAATTATACGCCTTACTACTGACCGTATGGATGGAGAAAGTATAACTGCACAGGATTGCGAAACATATCCACCTATTGGTCCTAAAATAAAATCGGAATTACCCGATGTAGAAAATTTTACAAGAGCTTACCAGGTGGGTGAACCTTCTGTTAATGTACGGGTTGGAGATAAAAACAATTTAATAGATAGAGTCTATGCTGTTGACACCAGTTATTTTTCCATATTTACCAGCCATTTTATTAACGGCACTCCTGAAAAGATTTTTGCCCGCCCTGGAGAGGCAGTTTTGACAAAAAGTACCGCGTTAAAATATTTTAATCGCACAGATGTAGTGGGAGAAACAATAGAAATGCAATTTGGTAAAGGCCCAACGCTGTTGAAAGTTGTAGCCGTTGTTGAAGATGGCCCATCGAATACGCACCTGAAATTTGATATGCTTATTTCTTATGCCACGTTGTTGTCGGATCCGGTGCTGCAATCGGAATACGGGGAAAAAGAAGACAATTGGAATGGGAATAATACTTTCACTTATGTATTGCTGAATAAGCAGGCTGGTTATAGCCACTTCACAAAATCGTTGGCTGGTTTTAGTAAACGCTTAATAGATGAAAAGAAAATCAAACAAACTCGTTTTATAGGTCAAAAAATCGGTGATATTCATCTTTATTCAAAAAAAACTTTTGAACCAGAACCGAATGGCGACGCCACATCTGTATATTTTTTATTGGCAGTAGCATTGCTGATTATTATCAGTGCGTTTGTTAATTATATCAACCTGGCTACTTCAAAAGCACTTGACCGTGCAAAAGAAGTGGGTATACGAAAGGTTGTCGGCTCCACTAAGCACCAACTAAAAATTCAATTTTTGATAGAGTCGTTGGTGATGAATTTATTAGCAGGAGCTCTTGCCGTGTTGATCAGCTGGTTTTTAAAATCAAAGTTTATCACGCTATCCGGACTACCAGAAGGAATTGATATTTATCAAAATATGTTCTTTTGGGAGATGCTGATTTCTTTTATAATAACCGGTGTTTTTCTTTCCGGCTTATACCCGGCGTTTGTATTGTCATCATTTAAACCCTCTTTGGTATTGAAAGGGAGCTTTTCCCATTCCACCCGTGGAATACTGCTCCGAAAATCCTTGGTGGTTGTGCAGTTCACTATTACGGTAATACTATTAATACAAATATTTACAGTTAGCGAACAGCTGAGTTATTTAAGAAGTATTGATTTGGGTGTAAATACAAATAATACGATTGTAGTAAAAGCTCCAGCAGAAAATGGTTCCCGGGAAAAATATGATGCTTTCAAACAGGCATTGTTAGCAAAAGCCAACATAAAATCTGTATCGGTTTCAGGATGCGTTCCCGGTCAAATGGCCGGCCAAATGAGTACCACAACCGGTATTAATCTTTCAGAAAAAATTAGTGAGAATAATTACAATTTCTACCTGACAGATATTGATGCGGATTATATACCTGTAATGGGAATGAAATTGAAAGCCGGAAATAATTTTGACAAAACAAGCAGTATTGATAAAAAAGAAGTGATCGTAAATGAAGAAGCCTTACGACTATGGGGTATCCAGGATGCAGAAAAAGCAGTAGGCAGAAAGCTTAATTTTTGGGGAAGCGATTGGACCATCCGTGGCGTATTAAAAAATTACTACCAGGAATCTGCCAAATCTGCTTTTATCCCAATCATACATAAGTTTTCAAATTATTTTGGCTCGTATGCAAGTATTAAGTTTTTAAACAATAATCCCAAAGAGCAAATAGCCCAGGTACAGGAAACATATAAATCTATTTTCCCGGCTACTGCATTTTCATATTTTTTTATGGACAAAGCGTATAACATGCAGTACAAATCAGATGAACGTTTTCAATCTGTATTTGCTGTACTTACGGGGTTTTCAATACTAATCGCCTGCTTGGGGTTGTTTGGGCTGGCATTGTTCATGGTATCAAAAAGAAGAAAAGAAATCGGTATCAGAAAAGTTATTGGCGCCAGTGTCATAAACATACTGGTTTTGCTGTCAAACAGCTTTATAAAAACCGTACTAATTTCTATAATAATCGGTATTCCTGTTACTTATATAATAGCAAAAAAATGGCTGGCAAATTTTGCCAACAGAATTGAACTTAGCTGGTGGCTATTTGCATTACCAGTATTATTGATTTTGCTATTAGTAATTTTCACCGTATGCATTAACACTATACGAACTGCAGTAGCAAACCCGGTAAAAAGTTTAAGAACGGAATAGGATGGCTGATGTTTTTAGTTATGTTGAATGCTGCATGTTGAATGCTGAATGAAGAAAGAGAATGATATTTTTTAAGAAATGATTGTTGTCCCGGCATTGGAATAAAAAGGAACATCGTTGCGTCGCCCTCTTGTACTTTCACAGCGATGTTGATCAAAAAAAAATGTACAAGAGTGCGACGCCACAGTTGATGCACAATGAATAAATGCCGGGTACAAAAAAATAATAATGACAATTATAAATTAAGTTATTATGCTGAGAAATTATTTCAAAACAGCCTGGCGCAATCTGACAAGAACCATTGGCTACAGTATGCTGAATGTATTGGGGCTTGCGATAGGAATGGCTGTGGCATTGCTTATTGGGCTTTGGGTGTACAACCAATACTCTTATGATAAGTTTCTGCCTGAGTACCAATCTGTTTACCGGGTGCAACGCAATTTTAACAGCAATGGCGATACGCTTACCTTTCAAACCGCCTCTTTAAAACTGGCCGAAGCACTGCGTAGTGAAATTCCGGAAATACAATACGTGGTTGAATCTGACTGGATGGATCAACATGGATTAATGGTAGGGGACAATAAATTGTATGCCAATGGTGCAATAGCAGGAACGGATTTCTTTAAAATTTTTCAATACCAGTTTATAGCAGGAAATGCAGGCACCGTTTTTACAGATGCTTATTCAATTGTGCTTACGCAAAAAATGGCGAAGGTTCTTTTTGGAGATCAAAATCCTATCAACAAAACAGTTCGGTTCGACAATGAAAATGATTTAAAAGTAACGGGCATCATAAAAGATGTTCCTGCAAACTCATCACTGGATTTCAGTTTTGTGGTACCCACTACCTATATACAACAAACGCACCCGGAAATAAACACCGACGGACCACCTTCTTTTAGCAGAAATAACATGCAGATTTTCATAAAGTTAAAACCCGGCATTTCTTACGCACAGGTTGCACCGAAGATCAGGAATATTGAACATACAGAGAAAGGAAATGTAAATGCAATGAGTTCATACATTACGTTTCAGCCTATGGAGCGTTGGTATCTGTATTCAAATTATATAAACGGAAAAGACACTGCCGGTTTTTTAAAATATGTAAATATGTTTTCCATCATCGGCATATTGGTGTTATTAATTGCCTGTATCAATTTTATTAATCTTACAACAGCCCGTTCAGAAAAAAGAGCCAAAGAAGTAGGTGTAAGAAAGGCAATTGGTTCTCAGCGAAAAGACCTGGTCATTCAGTTTTTACTGGAAGCATTTTTATTAACATTTATTGCCTTTATTTTTTCGTTGCTGTTTGCCCAACTGGCGTTGTCATCTTTTAATGCACTCACCGAAACGCAAATGCGCATCCCGTATTTAAGCGGGTATTTCTGGTTGCTGATGATTGGTTGCATTCTGTTTACAGCCATACTTGCAGGAGCCAGGCCTGCTTTTTATCTTTCTTCATTTAATGCGGTAAAAGTTTTGAAAGGAAGCATCAAAACCGGGAGGTCTGCATCGCTTTCAAGAAAGGCGCTCGTAGTTATACAATTCAGTTGTTCCATTGCACTCATCATAAGTACGGTTGTTATTTACCAGCAGGTAAAGTATGCAAAAGCCCGGCCAACGGGTTATGATTTAAACAGGCTGATGTCAACAAACATGAATAGCGACCTGGGTAAGAATTACACTGCACTTAAGAATGAGTTGATACAAAAAGGCATTGCCCAATCAGTAACCACCACCACAAGTTCTGCCACCGGTGTATGGTGGCATACTGACCTGGATTACTGGCCCGGAAAGAATGACGGCGAAACAGTAGAGATGGGAAATATTTTTGTGACGGAAGACTATTTTAAAACCATCGGGATGGATATTGTAGCGGGAAGAAATTTTGCAAGTGCAAATGATTCAACCAGTGTAATTTTTAATGAAACAGCAATAAAGCGGCTACGCATTAAAAACCCTGTTGGTCAAAGCGTAAAATTGTATGGACAGCAATATACCATTGCCGGTGTTGTAAAAGATGCGTTGATGATCTCTCCTTTTAAAACGCCTGATCCCACTATGTTTTATTGCAAACCGGTGCCGCAGGATGTTGTGTTGTATAAATTATCTCCCAATATAAAAACGGACAAGGCAATCGCTCAATTAACTTCCATCTTTAATAAATATAGCCCTGCTTATCCTTATAATTATTCATTTGCCGATCAGGCCTATGCTGCAAAATTTAACCTTGAAATGCTGATCGGAAAACTGGCAGGGATATTTGCAGGGCTTGCCATTTTTATTTCCTGTCTTGGGCTTTTTGGATTAGCCGCTTATGTGGCAGAGCAACGCACAAAAGAAATCGGTATACGCAAAGTACTAGGTGCATCGGTTTCGCAGGTGTGGATGTTGTTATCGAAAGATTTTATTGTGCTTGTTTTTATAAGTTGTGTAATTGCATCACCGATTGCTTATTATTTTTTACACGACTGGTTAATGAATTATAATTACCGGATCAATATTGGCGCAGGAGTTTTTTTAGCATCAGCCTTGATGGCGGTTATCATTACAATATTCACCATTAGCTTCCAGGCAATAAAAGCGGCAGTTGCAAATCCGGTTAATAGCTTGAGAACGGAGTAGATGTCTGATGGCTGATTTTTTGATGGCTGATTTAAAATGCGCCTGTCTTCAAATTGTATGACAAGCTAATAATCGGAACAAAACTTTCAGTCTTGCTAATAAATTATTCTGAAATAGCTATCAGCAGTTATGAAATATGAATTATGAAAATGAATTAAATAAATACAGTTATGAATTATTTTAAAATCGCTTTAAGAAATCTTTGGAAAAACAAAGGTTTTACAGCAATCAATATTATAGGTTTGGCAATTGGTATTGCCACCTGCCTGGTGATCATGTTGTATGTGCAAAACGAATTGAGCTTCGACCGGTTTAATAAAAAAGCTGATCGCATCGTAAGGGTATATTTCCAGGGAAAAATGCAGGGTGGAGACATTAAGGAATCTACCGTGATGCCGCCTGTAGCTCAAACATTAAAAGCAGACTTCCCCGAAGTACAGGAAGCCACACGCATTCGTGGTGCAGGCAGGCCAAGGGTGATTTACGGTGACAAATCTTTTAAAGAAGATGAGTTTGCCTTTGTAGATTCCAACTTCTTTTCTGTATTTACATTGCCATTAATAAAAGGTAATCCTGCAACTGCATTAACCCAACCCAATACCATTGTTATTACCAATGCTTTCGCAAAAAAATATTTTGGCAGCGAAGATCCGATGGGTAAAGTAATCAGTTTTAAAGATAGCAATAACCCACCCTGCAAGGTTACCGGTGTTATAGATAAAGTGCCGGAGAATTCCCATTTTCGTTTTGACGTTTTTGCAGCCATGGCTGGCTTGCCGGAAGCAACTTCCTCTTCCTGGATGCAGTCTGAATTTTATACTTACCTGGTATTACCCCAGGGATATGACTATAAAAAACTGGAAGCAAAATTGCCGGCTACCGTTGATAAATATATTGGCCCGCAATTATTAAAAGCAATGGGCATGACCATCAGCCAGTTTAGGGAAAGCGGCAATAATATTGGCCTGTTTCTTCAACCACTTACCGACATTCATTTACGCAGCGATTTTACTTACGATCTGTCACCGGCTGGTGATATCCGATATGTATATATTTTTAGTGCCATTGCATTGTTTATGCTGTTGATTGCGGGTATTAATTTTACAAATCTGTCCACAGCCAGTGCAGGTAAAAGAGCCAAAGAAGTAGGCATACGCAAAGTGCTGGGATCTGGCCAGGCCGCATTGATGCGCCAGTTTTTGGTGGAGTCGGTTTTGCTATCAATAGTTGCTTTATTAATTTCAACCATATTGGTAGCTATTGCGTTGCCGGTGTTTAATAAACTGGCTGGTACCGATCTGCACGTTTCGTTTATTCAAAATCCCTGGTTGTTGCCGGGTATGTTATTATTTGGAATCGTTACCGGTGTATTGGCAGGCAGTTACCCGGCGTTTTTTCTTTCAGCATTTAAACCCGTGGCTGTGTTAAAAGGTAAGTTTAGTTCGGGCAATAAAACCATTGGCCTGCGCAGTGGATTGGTGGTGTTCCAGTTTTTTATTTCCATTACTTTAATCGTAAGCACGGCCGTTGTTTACAAACAACTTTCCTATATCCAACATAAAAAATTAGGGTACAATAAAGACCAGGTACTGGTGCTTCCCGAAACCTGGTTGCTCGGAAAAAACAGCGATGTTTTTTTGCAAGAATTGAAGCAAGATAACCGCATTGCCGGAGTAAGTGTATCAAGTTATCTGCCAGCGGGGCCAAGCAATAACAACAATTTTATGGTTTACCCCGATAGCAAAAGTTCGGAGCTGGTAAAAACATTGCGGTACGAAGTGGATGACCAGTACATTTCAACAATGGGCATTGAATTAAAACAGGGTCGCAATTTTTCAAAAAATTTTATAACAGATTCAACCGCAGTTATCTTAAATGAAGCTGCAGTAAATATGCTGGGCTGGCAAAATAACCCGGTTGGACATACGATTTCCAATACCAGCAACGATGGTACATTAACTACCTATCATGTGATAGGAGTTGTAAAAGATTTTCATTTTAAATCGCTGCATCAAAAAATTACGCCACTCATAATGGTGCAGGGCGATGGGCAGGGAACCATCATTGTAAAAGCAAATACAAAAAATATTGCGGGCCTGTTAGCCACACTAAAAAAAGACTGGGACCAAAGCACACAACAGGAACCATTCAGCTATTCATTTTTAGATGAAAGGTTTAATGCCACTTACCAGGCCGAACAAAGAGCAGGCAGCATATTGGCAATTTTCGCCGGGCTTACCATCCTCGTTGCATGCCTCGGATTATTTGGGCTTGCAACATTTACCGCAGAACAAAGAACCAAAGAAATAGGGATAAGGAAAGTATTAGGAGCAAGTGTTGCAGGCGTTGCCATGTTAATATCAAAAGACTTTTTAAAATTAGTATTGCTGGCCTTTGTAATAGCATCGCCCATTGCGTGGTACATAATGAGTAAATGGCTGGAAGACTTTGCATATCGCATCAACATAACGGTGTGGTTATTTTTAATAGCAGCATTACTGGCAATTGTAATTACCATTATTACGGTTAGTTTTCAATCCATCAAAGCAGCATTGGCAAACCCGGTGAAGAGCCTGCGGACGGAATAGAATGTGTGATGGTTGATTTTTTGATGTCTGATGTTTGTTATGAATTATGGTAAATGTTGAATGTTAAATGATAAATGAAGAAAATAGATAGAGCGATAAATGATTGTCCGGGCAACGGAATAAATAGCAGCATCGTTGCACTTGTCCCGACGAGCACGGCGGAACTCGGGATCGCCCTCTTGTACTTTTCCAGCATGGCTAAACAATTACATCCAATCTAAAAATCAAACATAAATATATCAACGATAAAAACATCAATCATCAATCATAAAATATCAAAAATAAAAAACTATTAACTGTTGATGAAAAAAAGGCATACTGTAACAAAGCAATAGCTCTTTCAAAATCAGCCATCAAAAAATCAGCCATCAAAAATAAAAAAGTAATAACTGGTATTGAAAATAAAAGCAGCAACAAAACAAACGATCTAACAAAATCAGCCATCAAAAAATCAGCCATCAGCCATCAAAATTTATGTTTAAAAATTATTTAAAAATCGCCTGGAGAAACCTTATTCGCAACAAGGCATTTGCTTCCATGAATATTTTAGGACTAGCCATTGGTATGGCAAGTGCAATACTGATACTGCTTTGGGTAGAAAATGAATTGAACATCGATCAGTCCTATCCCAAATCGGCGCAGTTGTATAAAATGTTTAACCGCGATAAGTTTGATGGAGCCGAACATGCATGGGGATCTACGCCTAAGATTATGGCGCCCACGTTAAAGAAAGATTATCCGGAAGTAGCCGATGCTGCACGATTAACCGGTATCACATTTTTATTAAGTGACGGTGACAAACATTTGAATGTGCGTGGTGCATTTACAGATAGCAGCTTTATCAGCATGTTCGATTTGCGAATGTTGAAAGGAGATGCAAGGCAAGCGTTGGCAAGTCCTTCCGGTATTGTGCTGACTCAAAAACTGGCTAAAAAATTATTTGGCGATGAAGATGCCATCGGCAAAACAGTTAGAGTAGATAGCACTGCAAATTTTAAAGTAACCGGTATTTTAAAAGATTTTGATAACAAAACATCGTTCGATTTTGAATACCTGTTGCCTTGGTCATTCATGAAGCAACTGGATTGGGATGATCAATATTGGGGTAATAATTCTGTAAGCACATTTGCTTTGCTGAAACCCGGTGCAAGCCTTCAAAAGTTCAACGCCAAAGTAAAAGATATTACTACCAGCCATTCCGAAGAGACAGAAAAAGTATTTGCCTATCCCGTAAGCAGGCTGCATTTATATGATAAAGATGATAACGGGCAACTGGTGGGCGGACAAATAACCACCGTGAAATTATTTTGCGTAATTGCGATATTTATTTTGTTGATTGCCTGTATCAACTTCATGAACCTAACCACGGCACGCAGTGAAAAGCGGGCCAAAGAGGTAGGTATCCGCAAAGTAGCAGGAGCTTACAGGTACAACCTGGTTGGCCAGTTTATAGGTGAAAGTATGATACTTTCAGTAATCGCATTTATAATTGCACTGTTGCTGGTACAGCTAAGTTTGGCTGGCTTTAACCTGCTTACGGCAAAGCAACTCCACATTGAATATGGCAATGTTTATTTTTGGACAGCAGCGCTTTGTTTTATCGTATTCACCGGTTTTGTTGCAGGTAGTTATCCTGCATTTTATTTGTCTTCTTTTGTACCGGTAAAAGTATTAAAGGGCAGTTTTAAAAAAGTAAATACAGCCATTACTCCGCGGAAAGTATTGGTGGTACTGCAGTTTACATTTGCTATTGTATTAATCATTGGTACCATCATAATAAAACACCAGATAGATTTTGTTCAAAACAGGGATGCAGGCTACAACCGGGAGAGCCTGATTTTTGCTTTTATGCAGGGCGATGTTGAAAAGCATTATCAGTCCATTAAAGATGAATTATTAAAAACCGGAACCGCAACGTCTGTTACAAAATCTGCCAATCCAATTACAAAGCGCTATAGCGATGCCTGGGGATTTTCATGGCCGGGTAGCACGGAGGCAGATAAAAAAATTGACTTTGTAAGATTGGGTACTGATGCCAATTTTGTAAAAACAATTGGTGTTAAATTGAAAGACGGCCGTGATATAGACATCTACAATTATCCTACTGATAGTTCGGCTGTATTGGTGAATGAGGCCGCAGTACAAGCCATGCGTTTAAAAGATCCAATTGGTCAATCCATCAAATCGGGCGATAATGAAAGCTATCATATTGTTGGTGTAGTAAAAGATTTTATTCTTGAATCTCCTTTCGATAAAAAAATAAATCCAATGTTGATTTGCGGTCCGGGTTACCAGAATTTTCAAATCATGCATATTAAGCTAAGTGAAGCCGGTGGCACTGCAGCCAATCTTGCTAAAGCAGAAAATATATTTAATAAATACAATCCGGATTACCCGTTTGAATATGCTTTTGTAGACGAATCTTACGCAACAAAATTCCAGGCACAACAGCGCACTGGTACACTGGCGTCGCTTTTTGCAGGACTTACTATTTTCATTTCCTGTCTTGGTTTATTTGGCCTGGCAGCATACACAGCCGAAAGCAGGATCAAAGAAATTGGTGTACGAAAAGTATTGGGAGCAAGCGTTGCCTCGGTTGCAACATTGCTGTCCAAAGATTTTTTACTACTCGTAGTAATAGCGTTACTGATTGCATCACCGATCGCATATTTTGCATTGGATAGCTGGCTTCAAACTTACACTTACCGGGTAGGGATAGAGTGGTGGGTATTTGCCGGGGCAGGTGTTACCTCTATTTTAATAGCACTGCTAACAGTAAGTTTCCAGGCAATAAAAGCAGCGGTAGCAAACCCGGTAAAAAGCCTTCGGACTGAATAGAATGCCGGGTGTATTTATGATAAATGTTGAATGCTAGATGTTGAATGAAGAAAATAGTTATAGAGATAAATGATTGTCCCGGCAACGGAATAAATAGCAGCATTGTTGCGTCGCCCTCTTATACTTTATCAGCAACGCTGACCAATGATAAAATGTACAAGAGTGCGACGCAAATGAAGATGAATAATGAACTAAAGCCGGGACAAAAAATTAAAAATTAAAAATTAAAAATTAAAAATTAAAAATTAAAAATTAAAAATTAAAAAT